>CALBSC010000001.1 GCA_937927685.1 uncultured Burkholderiales bacterium
GCTCAATTGATTTCCTCTGTTCACCGAAAAAAATGAACTGCTCGAAGACCTGCTGGCTTAGCATGAAAGCAGACATTCCAAACCCAAAGACCAGTGACGGCTTTGGGTCGACAGCAGTCGGAGCTCCAGATCAAGCCTGCGATGAGTCCGAGTGAACATATGCTGGAGCAGTTAGACTCGGCTGAACTAACGGTGACTCCCCATGATGTCCTATTTTCCGTTTCTGATTGCGGCACTGGCTCTAGCCATCACGCCGGGGCCTGGTATCACCTATGTCGTTGCCCGCACAGTTTCAGGTGGACGTACTGAAGGATTGGCTTCCTGTGTCGGTACTGCCATTGGGGGTCTCTTGCATGTAGTTGCAGCTTCCCTTGGGCTCTCAGTGCTCATTGCAAAATCAGCCATCTTGTTTAGCTTGCTCAAGTACCTTGGGGCGGCATATTTGATCTACCTTGGCATTCGACTCTTGCTGAGCAAGGGCCAAGATGCTGTGATCGAGCCGTCAAATCCTCAAGGACCACGTCGAGCGCTAATTGAAGGCATCGTGGTGGAAGCGCTAAACGTGAAAACCGCGTTGTTTTTCTTGGCCTTCCTTCCGCAGTTTGTGAGACCCGATTCGCCTGTGATCACGCAACTCATCGTGATGGGCATCATCTGTGTCACGCTGAATACCTTGGCAGATGCCATGGCAGTCATTGGTGCACATCGCTTACTCGATTCCCCTGTGGCACGTGCAGCGAAGGCGCGTTGGATGACACGAGCCTCTGGCGTGACGATGCTGGGCTTAGGGGCATACCTGGCTGCAGCGGAAAGAAATTAGGCAGTCGTGACGCCATGATCAACGGATTACTTCAATTGTTGTTGTTCCAGGCTGCTGGTGAATTGGTCAGCAAATTCTTGGTGCCGTTCATACCTGGCCCTGTTTTAGGCTTGGTCTTGCTCTTGATCTTTTTGGGTTGGAGAGGAGCCGTACCGCAGCAAATTGATGCCGTTGGAAGTGCCATTCTTCAACACCTGGGCTTACTGTTTGTTCCAGCATCCGTTGGTATCTTGATGTTTTTCCCCGTCCTGAAAGACCATGCATTCGCGGTGATGGGGGCTTTGTTGCTGAGCGTGATCGCCACGATAGCGGTAACGGCTATAGTTTTGAAAATGTTTTCCACTCTGGATTCGGGGGATGAACATGCGCCCTGAGTTGCCTCCCATTCATGAAATATGGGTTTATCTGGCGGGCAGTCCCTTGTTTGCGCTTGTTTTGACCCTGGGGGCATATTCAGCGGGGCTGATGATTTATGAACGTACTCAGCGAAACCCGATGGCCAACCCTGTGTTGATCGCACTGATTCTGGTGGCTGGCACCTTGACATCAGTGGACATGCCATATCCTAAGTATTTTGAAGGTGCTCAATTCGTGCATTTCCTTCTAGGCACTGCCACGGTTTCACTGGCAATACCGATTTACAAAGGGTGGCATTCCCTGAAGGGGCGAATCGGTGTTTTGATGATGGCCATGCTTGCTGGGGGCATCACTTCCATTCTTGTTGCTGTGGGTGTTCTTCAACTGATGGGGTCCGACGTGGCCTTGATACGTGGCATGTATGCCAAGTCAGTGACAGCCCCCATTGCCATGGGGATTGCAGAACGCCTCCATGCCTCGCCAACGCTCACGGCTGTGTTTGCCGTGACGACAGGGGTGCTGGGTGCTGTGCTGGGGCGTTTCATCCTCAACGTCGTCAAAGTCCGCGCCTGGTGGCAACGAGGATTCGCCTTAGGGGTTGCCGCGCATGGAATTGGCACTTCGAGAGCTTTCAGCGTTCATCCAGTGGCTGGCGCATATGCGAGTCTTGGCATGGGGTTACATGGGGTGGTTTGTGCCGTCGTACTTCCTGCCGCGCTGACGTTGCTTGATTTCTAGTCTCCAGACCAAGAAGACGTCGATCAGGGGCATGACCGGTGAGGCAATAGATCAAACTTGCCATAGAGTTCGAGTGAACAACTGGTGGAGCAGTTGTAGAAGTCGGGTCAATTAGTCGAATAGATGTCCCTAAGCCAAGAACTTTTCTATTGTTACCATTCGCTGCATAGAACAACTGCTAGCCTTGGAAACCAATATGGCATTACCAAAGTTCAATCTTTCTAGATTCGACTTCGTCACTATTCGACTTGCAGTGTTGTGTGCCCAATCGGGCAATCTGACGACAGCGGCGCGAGAGTGTCATCTCGTCGTTCCTGCAGCAAGCAGGCGTATCAAGGACTTGGAGTCGGCTATCGGTTGTCAACTATTTGAAAGACACTCTCGAGGGGTAAAAGTGACCCCTGCAGGTAGAGTATTTATGCGAAGAGGATTAACACTTCTTCAGGAAATGGAGGCGATGGTAGAGGAGTTGGATGATTTGCAAGAGGGAGTGTTGCGCCATATTCAATTTTTTGCCAGCTCAGCTGCCATCAGCCAATTTTTGCCACCATTGATAGCCAAATATTCTGAAACACATCCGCAGGTGCAGATAGATCTTGAAGAGCATGTCTCGGAGCATGTAGTGATCGCCTTGCGGGAGAGACGATCTGATATTGGCGTATTTGTGTCGGGGATTGATACAGAAGGGCTAGAAACCCAGCAATTTCGGACTGACGAGTTGGTTCTTATCATGCCGCAAGGTCACGCTCTCACAGGAAAAGGTCCCATCGAATTTGCCCAAACGCTGGATGAACAATGGATCAGTCTGAATCCAGGGGCGGCAATGCTTCAGCAGCAATTGAGTGCAGCCAGGGCTCAAGGTAAAAAACTGAAATTGCGTATGCAGGTGAACAGTTTTGACGCTGTCAGCCATATGGTTTCCTCTGGACTGGGAATAGCTTTGCTTCCTAAAGCGACGGCATTGCCAATGGTGAAGTCGATGAAGCTCGTTTGGCGGCCCTTGAAAGATGATTGGTCGCACCGAACGTTGCTGGTTGGTATTCGCAAAGACGCCGATCTAGATGTCAAGGCACTTCGGGATTACTTGCTCCAGTCTTAACAAAATGCTAAGTCAGGCTGAGCAATTAAGAAATGGACCTGGCATTTGTTTCGTATCAGACTGATTGGCTTAAAGGGGCCGATCCGTGCTGGGTCGCCATGCAACAAACGAACACTGGTAATGCATGATGGACCGACGTAGACGATCAGAGTCTTGGACGACATGGGGGCGACGCCTTCTTTTATTGACTGCCTCAAGCTTGCTGGTGCTGGGGGACTCCGTTGTAGCGCAGGGCAGATACCCCGATAGACCCATCACCATCGTGGTACCCAGTGCGCCTGGGGGCTCGACCGATTTCACCGCGCGACTCATCGCCGAGCCTTTGTCTCGAGCCTTAGGGCAACCAGTCGTCATTGATAACAAAGCAGGTGCATCAGGAAATATTGGCAATCAATTGGTCGCCAAGGCCAAACCAGATGGTTACACGCTCCTGCTGGCATACAGCGGATACCAAGTGGGTAACCCTCATTTGTTTAGCAAAGCGGGTTGGGATCCCATCAAAGATTTCACACCTATCGCCATGCTCACGCGTGCACCACAAGTGCTCGCCGCTCGATGGAATCTACCGGCCAACAATCTCCGTGAATTAATTGCCTATGCCAAAGACAATCCCGGCAAACTGAACTATGCATCTTCAGGAAATGGATCCATTCAGCACATAGCGGGTGAACTGTTCAAGCAGATGACTGGCACATCCATTCAACACATACCGTATAAAGGGTCTGGTCCTGCGGTTCAGGATTTGCTAGGCGGCCAGGTTGACTTGTTTTTCACCACCCCCGCTTCAGTCGTGGGACAGATCAGAGCTGAAAAACTCAAGGGCTTGACCGTAACCAGTAGTACCCGGTTGTCGTCATTGCCAAATGTGCCAACGACCAGGGAGTCTAATCTTAAGGACTTTACGCTCGATTCCTGGTTCGCCTTGTATGGTCCTTCTGGAACGCCTGTGGAGGTGGTTACCCGATTGAATACCGAGCTTCAGAAAATTTTGCAGATGGCCGAAATCAGGAAGAAAGCTGAGGAGGCGGGCACTCAGGTCGAATTCATGACCCCCACTCAGTTGGGTGACTACACGGTCAAGGAACTGGAGTACTGGGGCAACGTGATCCGGTCTGCAACGATTTCGGCAGATTGACGAAGAAAAATTTACAAACGAATTCAGACAATCGATTTCCAAATTCATTCAACAAGTTCATGGAGACAATATGAATCATTCGATCTTGAAATACTCAGCCATGGCGTGTTTGGCGACGGTGTTTGCCGGATGCGCGAGCATAAATCAGGGGCCTGAGTCGGCTGTCAGCATCAAAGAAATTGGGAGTTATCACGTCGGTGGCCGAACTGCTGTCTTGGACGGTTTGCCTAAGAAAGAAGTGCGTTTCACGCCAACCCAGCCCCCCACGATATTGGATCCCAATGGTGAGTTTGAGGTAGAGCAGATGTATGCTCATTACACACTTGTTTCTGATCACGTAAAACGGGGTGCTTACCCGCTGATCATGATCCACGGCGGTGGACTATCCGGTGTGACCTGGGAAACCAAGCCAGATGGTAAACCTGGCTGGCAGATGTTTTTCTTGCGAAATGGCTATGACGTCTATGTTGTGGATGCAGTTGAACGAGGCCGTGCGTCGTGGGCTCGGTACCCCGAAATTTTCAAATCCGAACCTGTCTTCAGGACTAAAAAAGAAGCCTGGGAACTCTTCAGATTCGGACCGTCATACACAGTCGGTGCCGCCCAGCGTGATGCCTACGCCGATACCCAATTTCCTGTAGAGCGTTTTGACCAATTCATGAAGCAGGGTGTTCCTCGCTGGGTGACCAATGATGCGCCCACGCAGGCCGCCTACAACGCCTTGGTAGAAAAGGCATGCCCATGCATTTTGATGCCTCATTCGCAGGGGAGCACATTCGCATACAATGCCGCGCTCAAATATCCCACTCTTGTCAAGGCTGTCGTGGGTATCGAACCCTCTGGAGCCCTGGATCCTACAAAGACCGATTTGTCTCCTTTGAAAAACATCCCGATGTTGTTTGTGTGGGGTGACAAAATTCGTGAGACTTCTCGCTGGGGTGGAATCGTTGGCCCCCTCAAGACCATGATCACTGCCTTGAAATCTCAAGGTGGCGTTGCCGACGAAATTGACTTGCCCAGTGTTGGCGTTAGAGGCAATAGCCACATGATCATGATGGACCGTAACTCAGACGATGTTGCAAAACTAGTTAACGGGTGGATGGTCAGCAAAGGTTTGAGTAAGTAACAACAAGCAGACTTGTTGTCGGGGATACCGAGTAGAGGAAAGGGTTTTGTCCAAATCCTCTATTCGTTATCAGGTGATGTAATATTCACGATCCACCCATTCGGTGCGCACCGCAGGCAAACCCAGCATTCATGCGGAAAAACAGCGATGAGTTCGAGTGAACAACTGGTGGAGCAGTTGGATCAAATGGGTGGTTTCGCGTCCATGAGATGGAATCGGATTGCTTTCGGCCAGTAGAGGTAATTAGCAAGCCTAAATTAGATGATTGCTCTTGTTCTTAACTTTCATCTAAAGGCCACGTTTTGTCGATCTTCTGAGCATTCAGATGCGTTCGAAATTCATCGATGAGTGGTGTGGACACGAAATCCCGCATAGAACAAGGTTTTTCTCAGTTCGCCTTCAGATCCAGGATCTTGAGTACTGGGTCCCACGCACGCCGGTCAGCTTTCACCCGATCGTCGAAAGCGGTGGCTGTAGGCACTAGGGCAGTTGCGCCCAATTTGGTTAGCTTTTCACGCGTAGCCGCAGATGCCATCACCTTTGCCAGCGCCTGCTGCAGTGTCTCGACCACGGCCTTCGGCGTATTTTTAGGAGCGACCAAGCCGACCCAAAGACCAGCATCCAGTCCGGGTATCCCCAGCTCTGCAAATGTAGGTACATCGGGCGCCGCCGTAGATCGGCTCTTTCCGGTCTGTGCCAGGATGCGGATCTGCCCGCTGGCTAGGTGAGGAACAGTTCCGCCAAGGTTGTTGCACATCACAGGAATATGGCCGGACATCAGGTCGCTCACAGCAGGTGCATTACCCTTATAGGGGATGTGTTGCAGGTGTACATTTAGCTGGTGGTTGACCATTTCACATACTAGGTGCGAGGGTGTGGCTGGGCCCGCTGAGCCGAAAGACAAAGATCCCGGACGCGCCTTGTCAGCGGCAACCAGATCAGAGAGTTTCTGGTAAGCGGTCTTAGCATTAACGGCGATTACATTAGGAAAGTCCGCGACGAGCCCAATGGGCGTAAAGTCATCGACGGGGTTCCACTTCAGCTCTTTGTAAACATAGGGCAGAAACACGTTTGTCAGGCCCGCCATGAGGAGTGTGTAACCGTCGGGCGAGGCCTTGGAGACAATCTCCGAGCCAAGCAAACTACCGGCGCCGGGCTTGTTGTCCACCAATACAGGCTGACCTAGGGCGGCGCCCAGCTCGATTGCCAGCGCTCGGGTCACAAGGTCGGTGCTTCCTCCGGCAGCAAACGGCACGATGATCCGCACCGCTTGCTCGGGGTAGGCCGCCAGGGATAAGCTGCTGACAAGGCCGCAGGCCAAGAAAAAGGCCGCCTGAAAGATTACGATCATTCGCATCTTGTGTCTCCTGCTGATCACGGTTGAGGATGTAGTGGCTGTGTCCGGTGATTCAGACCACACCCTGCGCACGCAACCGATCGAGATCGCTGGCAGAAATACCGAACTCGGCATAGACCTCGGCATTATGTTCGCCAACGGATGGGCCAGTACGGGGGATAGGCATCTGGCGGCCGGGAACGCGAGGCACGATGCAAGGGGCTGGCAGAGTTCCGTAATCGGCGTCAGGCAAGCGAATGATCGCCTCGCGGGTCCGGTACTGCGGATCTTGCTCAATGTCCTCAATGGAGTAAACCTTGGTAAATGGAATATCAGTGTCTCCCAGTGTCGACTCCACCTGCGCATAATCGCGCTGCGTGAACCAGGCGGCGATTCCCTCGTCCAGCTCGGCCAAGTGGCGCACGCGGGCAACGTTGGTTGCGAAGCGCGGATCGCTAAGCCACTGCGGCTGGCCAACCGCCTCGCACAGGCGGGCGAATGTTGCCTGCGATGATGCCACTAGGGTTACGAAGTAGCCGTCGCGCGTGCGGTACATGTTCGAAGGCGCGGTGTAAGTTGCGCGGTTACCGGCCGGGCGGCGAACCTGCCCCAACTGCTCATGCTCAGCAGCCAGTGGGTCGAGCAGACGAAACAAAGCCTCGGTGGCAGCCAGGTCAACCTCGCAGCCCATCTCGGTTGGGTCACGCCGCAGCCGCGCCACCTCGGCGGCGATAGCAAAGGCGCAAAAGACACCAGCCACCACATCACCCACCGGGAAGTTGCTGTGCATTGGCTGTCCGCCGACCTCCCCGGTGAGGTTGGTGAAGCCACTCATAGCTTCAAACACGCGAGCAAAACCCGGCCGAGCCTTGTAGGGGCCGGTCTGACCGAAGCCAGTGAGACGCACCACAACCAGGCGAGGATTGATTTTCAGCAGCGTGGCAATGTCCAGACCCCACTTGTCCATCGTACCGGTGCGGAAATTCTCCACCAGCACGTCAATGTCTGGCAGCATCTTCAGAAATAGCTCGCGTCCTTCAGGTTTACGGACGTCCAGGGTGATGCCGCGCTTACCGCGGTTGCCTACCTTCCACCACAGCGGTACGCCGTTCTTGACTGGCTGAAGAGAACGCAGCGCGTCGCTGCCGTCTGGCAATTCCAGCTTGATCACATCGGCGCCATGATCGGCGCACAAGGTGGCGCCAAAGGGAGCAGCGACCACAGTGGCCATGTCGAGTATGCGGACACCGGCGAGTGAGCCGACACGGGAGTTGGTTTTCATGCCGATGCGTCCAGGGTCGCTAGCGTACGTTTAGCGATGTTGAGGATGTGGATCTGGCTCGTTCCCTCGTACAGTCGAAAGAGCCGCACGTCGCGAAAGAAACGCTCGGCGACGTTTCCTGCCAGGTAGCCACCCCCCCCGAAAAGCTGGACAGCGCGGTCGGCAACGCGGCCGCACATCTCGGAGGCGAAAAGCTTGCACATAGATGCTTCCATGGTCACATCGATGCCCTCATCGCGCTTGCGTGCGGTCTCCAACACCAATGCGCGTGCGGCATGCACTTCGGTGTTGCTTTCCGCGATCATCTGTTGCACCAGCTGGAAGTCACCCACCGATTGACCGAACTGTTGACGCTTGCGTGCTCGGTGGGCCATTTCCTCGACCAAGCGAATTGCAGGTCCCACACAAAGCGCAGCAAGGTTTATACGCTGCTTGTTCAACGTCTTCATTGCTGTTTTGAAGCCCTGTCCTTCTAGTCCACCGACGATAGCGGATGCGGGGACGCGGCAACCGTCCAGGAGTACCTCACCCACTGGCGAACCGTGCTGGCCGAGCTTGCGGTAGGGCTCCGACGTGGACAGCCCCGGTGTGCCGCGCTCCACAAGGAAGGCCGAAATACCCTTAGCACCTTTGCTGTCAGTATCTGTGCGCGCGAAAACAGTAAAAAGATCTGCTATCGGTGCGTTGGTGATGTAACACTTGTGCCCGGTCAGGACGAAATGATCACCATCGCGATCTGCGCGAGTGGTCAGTGCGGTAGCGTCAGATCCGGCATCTGGCTCGGTTAAGGCGAAGCAGCCAGTAACTTGGCCGCTGGCCAGCAGTGGCAAATACTTCTGCTTTTGCGCAGCCGTGCCATCAACGATCAACGATTCGGATGCGATACCGGTGTTACCACCAAAGCGCGCTCGGAAGGTGGTGGCAACCTGCGATACCTCGATATTGACCAGAGCAAGTTCTTCGGTTGTCAGGCCCGCACCGCCATAGGCCTCCGGAATGCTATGGCCGAAGAGTCCAAGCGAGCGCATGCGGTCAACAAGGGGCTCAGGAATTACATCGCTTCGATCTATCTCTTCCTCTAAAGGTTGGCACTCACGGCGCACAAAGGAGCGGACCTCTTCAAGCAGAGTGGAAAATTTTTGACTGTTTCGAATCATGAGTTTTCTTTAATCGATTGGGCATGATTTACAGGCTGACTGCGGTCTTGAATTCGGATAATGTGCGCTAACTGCCGCGAACCAACAAGACAACATCCACACCGATGGCAACTAAGATGCAACCCAGGCTAGCTTAGTGCAACGCCATTTCTCTGTCCATAGTGAAGATGCCACAGGCCGAAGCACAGGTGATGACGTATAGCCGGCGGCCGCCTGCAACATGGCCTGCGTTAGCTCAGCCTCAATGGGCGAATGTTCTACGTCCAAAAGCAGCCATTCTTAACCCGCTCCTGCGACGACCACCATAGCGTAAGCACTTCCCAGTGAGATTCAGAAACCCGTTTGCACGCGCCCTTCGACCTGGGCGCATTTGAATGCATTACGAGGAGTGTTCATGAAATTGATTCATGAATTTAGCTTTCCAGCTTGAAATTCGTTGCCTTAATGAGATCGCTCCAACGCTTCTGCGCAGCAACGATGTCGTTAGCGAGTTCGCTGGTATTCATCACGAATGGGTTGTGACCTGAACTCTGTAGGGCTGTGCGGACTTCGCGGATCTCCAACACTTCACGCACTGCAGCAGCAAAGGCGGTCGATTCAGACTGAGGTGTACCGACCTTGGCCACAAAGCCATACCAGTCCTCAGCTTGAGCCTGGGGAAATCCAGCTTCTGCTAAAGTGGGAACGTCGGGCAGTAATGGGCTGCGGGCAGCACCGCTGGTAGCTAGAACTCTCAACTTGCCAGCGCGGTGTTGCTCAATGAAGTTACCAAGCACATTCACAGCCGCCGGCACTTGTCCGCCTAGCAGATCGGCAATCATTGGAGGGCCGCCGCGATACAGCACGGCCTGCGCATCCACTGCAGCAGCGCGTGCGAGCAGCATACCGACGAAATGAGGCGTAGAACCTGCGGCGGGAATCCCATAGAACGCCTTCTCTGGAGTGGCCTTCATCCAAGCCACAAGCTCAGCCACGGTCTTGGCGGGCGTTGAGGGCCCCGCCACTACGCCGTGTTCAATCTTGCACGCAGTCATCACTGGCTCAATCTTGGCCATTTCGTAGGGCAGCTTGCTATAAAGAAGTGGAGTCATGGTCATCATGGCAGCGGGGGTCAGCACATAAGCCGAACCGTCAGCATTTCCGTTGACCAGCGCAGCCAGAGCTAGTTGGCCGCCCGCTCCGGTCTTGTTGTCAACTACAACTGTGCGCTTGAGCTTTTGCGATAGTTTGTCGGCAAGGGTACGAGCGACGAAGTCGGGCGAGCCCCCGGGAGGGAAGCCCACAATTATCGTGATGGATTTGCTTTCCTGAGCAAAGGCCCCGAACGCAGATGTAGAAGCAGCCGCGACACCGGTCTGCAGGAAAGTTCGACGTGATTGCATGCTTGTCTCCTAGTCTTTGGTTGTGGATGGAACGAAGGAAATCGAAATTCAATGGTTACGCAGGTGTGATGGCAGGCGATCTTCATTGCCTAGTGCAACGCGAACCACCTCAGGACTGCTGGTGGGCTGATGGCCAACCAACGCGCGGTGGGCCGGGCCCTCGACCACGCGGTTAGTCAGACGGCCTAGACCGGTGACTTCTACCTCGATCAGATCACCTACTTCTAGCGGACGCGAATTGGCTGGTGTTGCGGTCAGCACTAGGTCGCCGGGCATCAACGTGATGTGACGTGCGAGGTCGGCCACTAGGTAGTCGAAGCCAAAAACCATCTCATCCTTTAGCACACCTTCTTGCACTAGCTTCCCGTTTCGATAAGTTCGCAGCGTCTGCTCTCGAATGTCGATACCCGAAACGACGCCAGGCCCCACCGGACAAAAACCGTCGGCGCCCTTAACGCGTAGCATCGAGCCGTGATCGATGTCGCGCATGTCATGAAGGCCCATGTCTAGGGCGCAAGCGAAGCCAGCTATGCGGTCCCAGGCCTCCTCGGGCGAAATGTTGCGAGTAGGTTTTCCGATAACGATGGCGATTTCGCCTTCGTAATTAAGGTACTGGTAGCCCGCCGGTCTAACGATCTCACCACCGTGGGCATTAAGCGAGGTGATCGGCTTCATGAAGTAAGAGGGGGAACCGTACTCGGCCGGCGTATTGGCACGTTTACCACGCAATTCGTAGTAACGCGATGCGTAATTCAGGTGCAAGCAGATGATCTTGGTTGGATCGCAGGGTGCCAAGTGAGTAACCTGATCGACACTGACCACGCGGCCGTCATCTAGTGTGAGAGTCCCGTCGGCAAAATCGGCCCAATGGGTGGAACCGTTGTAGATGACCCGACGGACTTCTAGGCGTGGGCCTTGCAAAACGTTCATTGTTGTTTCTCCAGGGATTGTGTGTCGAACCAGATGTGGACGTTGCCGGTACCCATCGCGTTTTCATAGTCGGATACTCGATGGCCGCGCGCGGTGCAGTTCCTGCCGCCCATGGCGCCCACCATCTGAAGATAATGTCCGCCCAAGCCTTCGTAGGCCGCGGCCCGCAGTTCCGGATAGCGGTCGATAACTTCCGCGTGCCTCCCTTGAGTCCAGGCATCCATGACCTCATGGTCCAGCGCAACACTTTTTGGATCGGTAATGTTGTCCGGGTGCCACCAGCGCGGGTTACGGGGTTGAAAATCGAGGTCGACCATGCGGTGGCTGAGTGCCCCTGATGCCAGCAGCACCACCTTGCAGTCGGTATTGGCGATGGCCTCACCGATCACCTCGCCCATGGCCAGGAAGTGTGGCGCTCGGGCGTTTTGACAAATTCCGACAGACAGGATTCGCTCGCCGCGCCACAGCGGCTCCAGCAGGTTCACTGTGGGATATTCGGGACCGATGTGCACGTTAGTCGCGTTTTCTGCCGGAACACCCTTGCGAACACCTAAAGCCGCTATCTCGGCCGCCAATACAGGAGCGCCAGGGTAGTCGTAGGGGATGTCGTAAAGAATCCAAGGCATCTCGTTAGAGGTGTAGATGCCCTTGTAGCGCTCGGCGCCGGCGACGATGTGACGGCCGCTTGTGAACCAGTGGGTATCAAATATCACAAACGTGTCTGCACCGGTTTCGTCGATCTTCCTGCGCAGCCGGGAATAACCTTCGACGAGATCTGTATCTCGACCATTTCCCATCTGAATACGGTCCGCCTCGGGTCGAAAAAGTCCTGGGTGGTGAGACACCACTGCGGCGCCAACGATCTGTCCCATGCTGCTAGTCCTTTCCAAAATCAGAGGTCGAGTACCAGCACACTGCTGCACGAACGGGACACGCAGGGCATCATCCGGTCGCCGCACCGTTTTTCATCATCGGTTAGAAAGCTGTCGCGGTGGTCGGGAACACCTTCCAATACCGATGTGACGCAGCTGCCACACACCCCCTGCTCGCAGGAAGTGAAAACTTCGATGCCATTCAGACTCAGAACCTGTACGATGCTTTGATCTGGGGGCACGGTGAATTCGCTGCCGCTGCTCGCCAGCCGTACCGTAAAACTCTCTTTGGGTGCAGCCAGTAGTGCATCGTCTGCAGAAAAGTACTCGAAATGCACCGCGCTGGCAGGCCAGCCTCTGCTTGTGGCGCAGGATCGCACTGCCTCCATAAAGGGGCGGGGGCCGCAGAGATAGAGGTGCGTTCCATCATTCTGCTCGGCGAGCACCCGCTCCAGTGTGGACTGCACAGCTGCGACATCGAGTCCCAGATGGAAATGCACGTGGCCGGCAAACGGCGGTAGCGCAAGCGGCGCGGAAAATGCGGCGTGCGCCTGCGACCGCGCGAAGTCGTGAAGTTCAAACGAGGCACCCTGCGCCGCTAGGTGGCGGGCCATAGACAGCAGTGGCGTAATGCCGATGCCTGCTCCCAGCAGCAGGTGATGCTTAGCCGTAGGCGCCAATCCAAAGTTGTTGCGCGGCGTGCTGACCTGAAGCACGTCGCCCTCACGCACCTGTTCATGCAGGGCGGCCGAGCCCCCGCGAGAGGTAGACTCAAGTTTGACGCCAATCACGTAGGCGTCTGTGTCACTCGGTCCATTGCACAGGGAGTACTGACGTTCGATGCCACCTGGCAGATGCACGTCGATATGGGCGCCAGCCGAGAAAGCAGGTAGTGATTCCTTGCCTACACTGGCCAGTTCGAAGGAACGCACTTCCGGTGTTTCCTGTACGATGCGCCGAACCTGTACCTGAAGATTCATAGGGTTTGACTCCGGTACTGTGATTAGCGAGCAGGACCAAGGCGGGCCGGCAACGCATAGGGAGCGTTGATGAAGTTGCTGCGCAAGCGGGCTGCGGGGCCTGTAGCCTCGATGTCGGGGTAGCGACGCAGCAGTTCTGTGTAGGCAATGCGGATTTCTAGCCTTGCCAGGTGCGCACCCAGGCAGAAATGTGGGCCGCCCATGCCGAAGGCCATGTGGAGGTTGGGCGTGCGACGGATGTCGAACTGATATGGGTTGGTGATGCGTCGCTCGTCGAAGTTGCCCGACGCATAAAACAGTGCAACCTTGTCGCCTTTGGCGATCGCCTGACCCGCGATCTCAGTGTCTCGGGTAGCGGTTCGGCGCATGTTCATGGTGGGCGTTGCCCAGCGTACGATCTCCTCAGTTGCACTCGCAGCCAGACTGTCAAGGTCGGTTAGCCACTGAGCCTTCTGTTCGGGAAAATCGCTGAGCGCGCGCAGCGCATAGCTCAAGCTAGAGCGCGTCGTATCAGCACCTGCGGCACCAAGCAGTCCGAAAAAGGCGCCAAGTTCGTCAGTGCTGAGCGATTGGCCGTCAATCGTCGCCTTTACGAGCGTGCTCATGACGTCATCCTTGGGATCTTTCCGGCGCTGCTCCGCTAACCAGCGGCCATAGGCCTGGATCTCTAGCCCGGCTTCGCCGATGCCTTGTGCGTTCTCGCCACCAAAGCGCGGGTCACCCGAGAAGAAGGTTCGGTCGGCCAGTTCCAACATGCGGCGCTGATCGGCTTGGGGCACGCCCATGAGGTCATAGAACACCCCCAGAGGCAGTGGTGTGGCAAAGTCGCGTACGAAATCAATTTCTTCCTGGCCAGCCAGTGAGTCGAGGATGACGCGGACGCGGTCGCGGATCTGGTCATTCAGTCGCGTGACCCCCATAGAACTGAATGCCGGACCCACCAAGCGTCGCATGCGCGCATGTTCCGGTGGATCCATCTCGATCATCGAGTTCTGGCCGGCATGGGGAATGTCACCCTCGAAGATGAGTTGGATTCCTTCTCGATTGCTAAAGGTCGATGTGTCCTTGCTGGCAGCGACGATGTCGTCGTAACGGGTAACAGCCCAAAAGCCGCGTTTCCCCGAATCCGGATGCTGGTGCCATGACACTGGCGCTTCAGCGCGTAGCTTTCGGAAAATGCCGTGCAGGTCAAGCCGCATGTATGTGTCGAGGGCACCGAGGTTAATGTCGGGCAATGAGAGTTTTGTGTCGTGAAGCATGCTGTTCATTCCACTTCCATTTCCACTTGGTTCAGCGGCCAGCAAACACTGGTGCGTAAGGCTTTTTCGATACCATCACGTCCTTGATATCGCAGAAAAAGTCGAAGCTCCAGTTGCCGCCTTCACGGCCTATGCCGGAGTCGCCGACGCCACCAAAGGGCGCCTCAAGGTCGCGCAGAAAGAATGAGTTGATCCAGACCATACCGGCGCATAGTTGGTTGCCAAGCGCCACGGCCCGGCTTTGCTCACCGAACACGGTGGCCGAAAGGCCGTAACGGGTGCCATTAGCCATTACCACCGCCTCTTCGTCACTACCGAAACGCTGTACGGTCAGCACCGGACCAAACACCTCGTTTTGGACGATCTCATCTTCTTGCGCTACGTCATCAACCAGAGTTGGCTGGTAGTACAGCCCGCCACGCTCGTGTGGTTGCCCACCCCAGCGGATTTTGGCGCCGCCGGCGCGGGCCCGGTCGACAAAGCCTGAAACCTTTTCCAACTGGCGAGGGTGAATCAGAGGGCCGATCTCTGTGGAGGGCTCGCGCGGGTCTCCGACTTTCAGGCTTACCACAATCTTCTCCATGCGAGTCAGAAAGTCTTCCGCAATGGCTTTGTGCAATAGGATGCGGGTTCCTGCCAAACAGACTTGGCCAGCATTACGGTACTGCAGCGCGGCGGTGGCGGCCGCTTGATCGAGATCGGCGTCATCGAGCACTATCAGTGGCGACTTGCCTCCCAGCTCAAAGCTCGTCGGCGTAAGGTTACGGGCTGTGGCCGAGGCGATCGACTTGGCGGTAGGCACAGAACCAGTGAACGATACGCGCGCCACGCGCGGGTCGGCTACTAGGGCGGCTCCGGTGGTTGCGCCAATGCCGTGCACAACGTTGAGGACGCCAGACGGCAGGCCCGCGTCATGCGCGATTTGTGCCAGCATCGAACAGGTCAGCGGAGCCCACTCTGGCGGCTTGATCACCACCGTATTTCCAGCTGCCAGCGCAGGGCCCAGCTTCCAAGTGGTGAGCATCATGGGCGAGTTCCAAGGCGTGATCAGCACACACACGCCGGCTGGGTCGTAGCGCAGATGATGGCAGGCGTTCTTGCCATCGATGCGGTGGCCCTGCAGCGTGATCGCTTGTTCGGCAAAGAATGCAATGTTGTGAGCACATCGCTCAATCTGGTGCCCGCGCAGACGGGTATAGAGCATGCCGTTGTCTTCACATTCCACACGGGCGAGTTGGTCACCCCGGCGCTTGATTTCTTCGGCGAAAGCCTTTAGCAGTTCACCGCGTCGAACCGGACCTAGTGCGGCCCAGGCAGGGAAGGCCCGGCGAGCCGCTTCGATGGCTTCGTCACAATGCTCGGGCAGGCCAGCAGCGATTTGACCTATCAGGTGCCCGTCGATGGGGCTATGGTTCGGGAAGTGCTCTGAGGAGCAAACCCGACGGCCGTCAATGTAATGGTCCGGCGAGACATTGATGCCGTCGATGTTGAGGAAAGTGGTCATGAGTCGGAAAATGGAAAAGTAGTGCGGGGGCGTTCAACTAGAAAAGGCGAGCGAGATGCCCCCCAGTGGGCCGTAATCTGCGTGCAGCACGTCCCCAGGGGCGACAGCTACCGGCGAGGTGAAGGAGCCTGCCAGCAGGATCTGCCCTGGCTCTATGGTCACTTTGCGCGAGCCTAGGCGGTTAGCCAACCAGGCAACGCCCCCAGCTGGATGGCCGAGCACTGCTGCAGAGACGCCGCTCTCCACGATTTCGGCGTTTTTGTAAAGCAATGCTGCCAACCAACGCAGATCCACCTCGGTTGGCGTGACGGTTCGGCCACCAAGGATGACGCCAGCCCCCGCAGCGTTGTCGGATAGCGTGTCTACCAACTTGCGAGGCAACTCGGTGCGCGAGGCGATCAGTTCCAGCGCTGGCATGACATGGCGGGTTGCGGTAATGACGTCAGAGACGGTCACCCCGGGGCCGCGCAGGGGTCGATCGAGGATGAAAGCCAGCTCAACCTCGATGCGAGGTGCGTGCAGCCCCGCAAGCGAAAGAGTGCTCCCACTCTCGTACACCTGGCTTTCGAAAATATGGCCATAGTCCGGCTCATCGATTCCTACGGCCTTCTGCATGGCCTTGGATGTCAGGCCAATCTTGTAGCCCCGCACTTGCTCGCCAGCGGCCTTCTTGATTTCGACCACACGTCGCTGTATGTCATAGGCATCCTCGGCGTCCATTTCAGGATGCAAATCCGAGAGCCGACGCATGATGGTTCCGGTCTGCTCGGCAGCATGTAGCTGGCTAGCGAGTTCGTCTTTTTGAGTTGTTGAGAGGATGGACATGTCGGAAGCTTGTTGCGATGCGGCCGATTCTGAGTTAGGCTCACTTTCAAGACAAGCAATAATTTATTTAAAACTTTTAAGAATTTGTGAATAATCTGACCTTGCGCCAGCTTCGCGCCTTTCAAGCGGTAGCCAATACTCGCAGCTTTACAGAAGCCGCAGAGCACCTGAACCTAACGCCTGCCGCGTTAAGCGGTCTTGTCAAGGAGCTCGAAGCCCAGCTGGGTGTGCGCCTCTTCGACCGTAATACCCGAAAGGTCGAGCTATCGGGTGTAGGCCTTGAGTTCTTCCCTCTCACCGAGCGGGTGCTCAGCGAGCTAGACGACGCGGTCATGAACATCACTGCGCTAAAAGAAAAGCGTCGAGGAATCGTGCGCATTGCGGCCCCCGAGGTGATGTCTTGCACCTTGGTGCCTCACGTGATGGCGGCTTTCCACAAGGCTTACCCGCATGTAGAACTGCGCTTTTTGGACGTGAACATTGAAGAGGTCATCACCCGCACCGTGCGCGGCGAGGTAGACGTTGGCATCGCCCCCGGTGCTACTGACATCCCCGAGATCCACAGAACGCCCTTCATGAGAGCTCCCCTGATGCTCGCGCTACCGCGCAATGACCCACTTGCGCAGCGCGGTTCCGTATCCTGGCTGGCCGCCCGCCAGAGACCCTTCGTCACCTTTTTTCGCTCATTGGGCGAATGGACCGTTGGCGAAGAGGGCGGTGAGCGGCACAACCTGTTCCCAGACGATGTAACGGTCGTAAAGCGCATCAACACTGCACTGTCAATGGTCAAGGCGGGATTCGGCGTATCGGTGTGCCCTCTGTACGCCAACGAATTAGCAGCGGGGTTCGATCTTGCGCTTGTTCGCCTGACCGATCCGGGGATCGAGCGCGAATACGCACTCCTTACGCGAGCCGGTTACGCGCTAACACCGCCAGTCGAGGCTTTCTGCGATTTTGTTCAGAAGTTCGCTCCCCAATGGGCTGCCACTCAGTCGCCGCAGGGGCGCACCTTGCACTCAAGAGATTAACGTTTCTACCTGAAATAAATACCAGACCTTCAGGATCTATTGATCAGTGTCCGGTTAGGGTCGATTTCGGCCACTGATTTGAAGTGGTGGTGATAGACTGCTCGAAGCTTTAGCTACTGAAAATAATCAGCAAACCGTAGATCTCCAATTTCGACAGGCTTACCGTAAAAAATTGAGCTGAAGTTTGAATTTGTAAGTTACGCACTGCATACGCAACTACCGCTAACCAGATAGCAAGCACCGTTGGTGTGGAATTGAACCAGCGTCCACACTGCACCACCAATCACCACCAGGGGTCACATTCATTGCCGAGTGGGACCCCTTGTTTTTTCTCCATGTCATTCGACTTTAGGCGGGCATCGGCCGCAGTTGCTGGCGCAGCACGCGATGAAGGATCTTGCCGGTGGCGGTGCGCGGCATGTTGTGATCAGCCACGAATTCAAAGGCGGTGGGACACTTGAAGGCTGCCAGTCGTTCTCGGCACCAGTCGCGAAGTTCCTGCGCATCGGCTTGCTGTCCTTCATGCAGGACCACCACCGCCTGCACCGTCTCGCCCCATTTGTCATGCGGTACACCAATCACAGCGACATCACGCACCTTGGGGTGTGCGCCCAACACACCTTCGACTTCGGAAGGATAGACGTTTTCACCGCCGGTGATGATCATGTTGCTTTTGCGGTCTACCAGCCAGATGTAGCCGTCCGCATCGCGACGTGCCATGTCGCCTACTGAGCACCATTCACCGTCAAAGGCTTCGGTGGTCTTTTCAGGATTTTTCCAGTACCCGTTGAATACATAGGCGGTGCGTGAGAACAGTTCGCCCACCTCGCCGTCAGGCACTTCGCGGCGCTGATCGTCAAGCAGGCGAATCGCACCGCTGCCCGCCCATTCACGACCAACCGATCCCAGTTTTCTGATTTGCTCATCTGGCCGTAGCAGCGTGACCCAGCCGGCCTCGGTCGATCCATACAGCTCGTAGAGTTTGCCGTTGCGGAAATGCTCCAGTATGGCGAGCTTGGTGTCCTTACGCGCCGGGGCCGACGAAATCAGCAGCTTGCCCACACGGCTCACATCGTGACGGCGCTTCACCTCGTCAGGCAACGCCAGCATCATGATGTAATGCGTCGGCACCAGCGACGTGAAGGTGACCTTCTCGCTGGCCAGGGTCGCCAACAACGCCTCGGGATTGAAACTGCGCCGGTCATCGATGATGCAGGTCGCGCCGAGGTGTATGAAGCTGTTGCTGAAATACAGTGAATTGGCGTGGCAAAGCGGCATCACCAGCAGACCGATGTCATCACGCGTAAAACCCATTTCGAGTGCGGTGGCCGTGGCAATCAGCGTGTTACCCCGATGCAGTCGAATGGCCCCCTTGGGGCGGCCCGTGGTGCCCGAGGTGTACATCAAGGCGCAGATGTCTCCTTCACCAACTGGCTCGAAAGAGTCGACTTTCTGAGCTTGCGTGATCATGTCCTCGTAGGCTCGCCATCCTGCGCAGGGCGGTGCGTTGGCGTCCGGTAAAACCACATAGCGATGGGCTTTCACTGGAATATCCCCTCGGATGCCGTCCAGCGTCGAACAAAACTCGGGGCCGGCAATCACGGCAGACACCTCGGCGTGATCAAGGATGTAAGTGATTTCGGGCGCAGTCAGCCTGAAGTTGAGAGGGACCACCACCAGACCGGCACGGGCCATGGCCACGTAGATCTCCATCCATTCGATGCGGTTGTACGCCAACACACCGACACGGTCGCCCTTGGCGAGTCCCAGTTCACGCAGTGCGGCTGCCAGGCGTGTGGCGCGGTCATGCCACTCGGCCCAGTTGAGGCTGCGGCGCGAGTCGCGCGTGGCGAGTTTGCCGGGGGTCAGTCGTGCGTGGGTCGCCACGGCATCGGCAATCGTGGGTAGGTCAATCATGGCGTGGCTCCAATCGGGTGCACTCGGGTGAGGTCAGTCGCCGGAATAGGTATTCATTCGACGCCGGCCGAGACTATTCGAATTCTGAATTCAGAGTTCAATTATAATCACTGAACCAACCCCTGTGTGCAGGAATCCCATGACGCCACCCCCTATCACCGAAGAATCCGGCGCTGCCGTGATTGCCCGTTTCCTCAAGCAGCGCGGCGTACGCCGCGTCTATGGACTGTGTGGCGGGCACATCATGCCAATCTGGATGCGGTTGGATGCTGAGGGGATCCGAATCATCGACGTGCGCGACGAGCGCGCGGCCGTCTACATGGCGCATGCCGAAGCACAACTCAGCGGCACGCTGGGTGTGGCGCTGGTCACCGCGGGTCCCGGCGTGACCAATGCGATGACCGGTATAGCCAATGCGCATGTGGCGCGCGCGCCCGTGCTTGTGCTGTCGGGCCTGCCACCCACCGCGCAGGAAAACCGTGGCGCTCTGCAAGACATCGTCCATACCGATCTGGTTCGTGGCATCACCCGGTATGCGCGCACCGTGCGTCATCCTGCGCTGATTCCGCAGGAACTCGCTGAGGCCATTGCCCGAGCACAAGGTGAGGGCGGTGAAGCCGGGCCGGTCTATCTGGACTTTCCGGTCGATACGCTGCGCGCTGAAGTTCCGCGTGCCGTGCAGTTGCCCGAGTTGTTCGACAGTCGCGCATCGCTCGCACCACCGCCGCATCCTGCTCAGGTGCAATCCGCCATCGACCTGTTGTGGGCGGCGCGTCGGCCCTTGTTCATCACGGGGCGAGGCGCACAGGGTGCCGGACCTGCGCTGGCCGCCTTGCTATCTCGCCTTGGCGCGGCGTATCTGGATACCGGGGAGAGCCGCGGCCTGGTTGACGATGCACATCCCAGTGTGGTGGCTGCCATGCGCGGCACCGTCATGGGACAAGCCGATCTGGTGGTGACCATCGGACGCCGGCTCGATTTCCAGCTCGCCTATGGATCGCCCGCGGTGTTTGGTGAAGCGAAGTTCCTTCGCATCGCGGATTGCGCTGCCGAACTGCGCGATAACCGCCGCGGCGACCTAGGCATGTTGTGCGATCCCGCGCTTGCACTCCAGGCGATTCTTGCTGCCGCGCCTGTCCATGCGCCATCGACCGATATCAGCTGGGCAAAAGACTTGCGCGAGCAGCATCTGCAGCGATCCGAAAAGCTTGCTTCCAGCATGCGCGTTGCGCCTGCCGGCAAGGACGGCCGCATGCACCCCAACCGCGTGCTGTCCGCCCTGCGCGATGCCTTGCCCGCCGATGCGATCGTGGTTGCCGACGGGGGTGACTTTCTGAGCTTTGCGCGAGTAGGCTTACCCGCAACCACCTACCTCGATCCGGGTTCTCTGGGTTGCATCGGTGTCGGAACGGCATTCGGGATTGCCGCGAGCCTGGTGCATCCGCAGCGTACCGTGGTGGTCGCGACCGGGGACGGCGCTTTCGGCTTCAACGCCATGGAGATCGATACAGCGGTACGACATCGGGTCCCCCTCCTGATCATCGTAGCCAACAACGGATCGTGGGCCATCGAGGTACGCGATCAGCAGGAAACGCACGGCAAGGTGGTCGGAACACATCTACAGTTTGCGGATCACGCCGCGATGGCGCGAGCCTTTGGAATGCACGGCGAGCGTGTTGAGCAGGCCGACCAGTTGACGGACGCGATTGCGCGCGCCCTGGCTGAACTGGCCAAAGGCCGCCCGGCCTTACTCGATGTGGTGGTCACTCCCGAAGCTGCGTCGTCGGATGCGAAATCGGGTCTCGCCTGGGTGCCCGACCTGCAGCCCCTGGGTGCCTGGGACGAGGCTGAGCGGCAGTGGCGTGCGACGCAGGTCTGATCGCATCTTCGATTACGATCACAGCATGAAACCATTGCAGTTTTCGCCCTCGCTGGTCGAGCAGGTCCACAAGGCCATTTTGTCGGACATTGCGGCGAGCAAACTGCCTTCAGGCGCACGGATCATCCAAGAGCAGATTGCGCAGGAACTGGGCGTCTCGCGACAACCCGTGCAGCAGGCGCTGACCTTGTTGCGCAAGGATGGTGTGCTGCAGGATGCGCCTGGGCGCGGGCTGTTGGTCGCACCATTGGACCTGGAACACGTGCGCCATATGTACGATGTGAGAGCCGTCATCGAAGGCCTTGCGTTTCGAAAAGCGGCTGAAAACGCCGACCGGCTTGCTCCCGCCAAGGCGGCAGCCCTGATTCGTGCAGGCCGTCAGGCTGCTCTCAGCGATTCAGTTGGTGCAATGATCGCGGCGGATATGGCGTTTCACAATTACATCTACGCGCTGTCGGGGAATCCGCTGGTGGTGCCGACGATGGAAACGCATTGGACACAGGCACAGCGTGTGATGGGGCAAGTGTTGCTGCGCGAGCACAAGCCACGCGATGTTTGGGATCAGCACGAAGCCTTGCTTGACGCGGTGACTTCGGGTAAGGCGACGCTTGCCGAGCGCCTGGCCCGTCAACACATCATCGAAGCTGCCGACTTCATGATAGAGCGGCTACAGACCGAAGCGTAACTCACGCCAATCGTCAAAGAAGCGATGAATTCGAGTGAAGAACTGCTGAGGCAGTTGGCCGTCAGGGCGGCCCATGGTCATGAACTGCAATGGCTTCTGTCCTCAGCGAGCGCTATCGAAACCCTGACCGCTCTAAAGCCTAATTGGCTGACAGTCAACAAGACGGTAGGCCGTGTTTTTTGAGGATCTCAATGCTGCCAACACCCGCTGATGTCGCGCAGTGGCCCTTATATGACGCGGCAACCGCCCGTACGGTCTTTGATGCCTTGCAAGCGCAGTTGCTGGCGCGGGGGCTGGCCCTGCGCGCGCCGCCGCCAGAGCCGAGCACCTGCTGTGGACGCGGCTGTAACGGTTGTGTCTGGGAAGGATTTGTGGCCGCGGCTCAGTACTGGCGCGATGAAGCGCTACTGGTGCTGGGGATATAGGCCGGTTGCGATCGAATAGCGAGCGACAATCCTGGCATGAATGACCTGCCTGCTCGCCCCGACCAGCCTCGCAACCCCCTCCACGGCGTGACGCTCGAGGCGATCGTGCGCGCTCTTGAGGCGCACTACGGGTGGGAAGAACTGGCCCACAAGATACCGATCCGCTGCTTTTCCCATGACCCGAGCGTGAATTCGAGCCTGAAATTCCTGCGCAAGACACCCTGGGCGCGTGAAAAGGTGGAAAGCCTGTACCTGTTCATGTTGCGGGAGCAAGCTCGCAGGGAGCGCACCGGCTAGCGGGCACTGACGCTGGTTTATCGATGTTCTCGCTGTGACCCTGAGGTGCGCACCTCGAATTTTCAGATGGCGTGGAGCCTAAAAAAACGGGCCCTAAGGCCCGATCTCCCATTTGATTGAATTGAAACTTCAGGCGGGTAAGCCGCCATCCACCATGAGAGTTGCCCCTGTGACGTAAGAGGCTTCGTCACTGGCCAGCCAGACCATGGGATAAGCCAGTTCTGCAGGTGATGCCCAACGCTTCATTGCGCAAGGGGGTACCAGTTCCTCCACAGCCTGCTTGCCCAGTCGGTTTTCATGAAACGGTGTACGCGTATAGCCTGGACAAATGGCGTTGGCACGTACGCCATTCTCGGCCTCCTCATAGGCGGTTGTTCGAGTCAAAGCGAGAACGCCAGCCTTGGTAGCATCGTAGGCCCCCATGCCCTTACGTCCGTAGACGGCATAAGTGGATGAGGTGTTGATAATGCTCCCCTTTCGAGACTTTCGGAGATGGGGGAGGGCCGCACGAGTCATCGACACAAAGCTCAGCAAATTCACACGAACGATGGCGTCCCACGTCTCCCATGGTGCATCTGCAATGGCCTCATATCGTCGAATGCCAACATTGTTGACCAGTACATCAAGCCCGCCCAGCTTGGCCACGACATCACTGACTACACGATTGGCTTCACTTTCAATGCCCAGATCAGCGACAAAACCATACACCTTGGCTCCTGGCATCTGACTCAGAATGGACTTTGCTGCTTTGTCCACCGCATCCTGGCTTGAGTCAATCAAGGCAACCTGAGCGCCTTCTCTGCAAAAAATTTCACCGGCTGCGGATCCGATTCCGCCCCCACCGCCGGTGATGGCTGCCACTTTCCCTGTAAGACGAGTTGTCATGATGTTTCTGCTCCCATTGTCTGAGTGATGAAAGACGAAAAAACCGACTCAGCCATCAACTCTCTAACTTTGCGCGGAGTTGATGCCAAGTCGGTTTAAGGGTGAGTTGGAATTCTCTTAAGACTTTGTGGTCTGCATGAAACGATCAAACTGCGTTTCCGTGAACCTGAACCAAGAGTGAGCGTCTGCAGAAAACTTGGAGTAATCGGCGTAGATCTTTTTCCAGTCATCGTTCTTGTCGTTCAACTCTTGGTACATCTGGTCAGCGGTCTTTTTCGCTGCAATCAAGAGATCTTGCGGGAAAGGCTTTAGCTTGGCGCCCATACCAACCAGTTGTTTCAGCGCATTCGGATTACGTGAGTCGTAACGGGCAATCATGGTTTGATGCGCATAAGCGGATGCATTTTCAATAATGGCCTTGTACTCAGCGGGCAAGCTGTTGAAGGCCTTGTCATTGAAGAAGAAGTCGACTTGAGCTGTGCCTTCCCAAAACCCGGGGTAGTAGTAGTTGGGTGCAACTTTGTGGAATCCCAATTTCAGATCGTCATAGGGGCCAATCCACTCAGCCGCGTCAATAGTTCCCTTTTCCAGCGCGGGATAGATGTCTCCCCCCGGAATGTTTTGAGGAACCACGCCAAGACGTTCCATGATCTTGCCTGTAAAACCGCCGATACGGAATTTCAGTCCCTTGAAGTCCGCAGCAGATTTGATTTCTTTACGGAACCATCCGCCCATTTGTGCGCACGTATTGCCACCAGGGAAGTTGATGATGTTGTACTTGGCATAGAGCTCGCGCATCAATTTCAAGCCATTACCGTCCATCATCCAGGCGGTCATCTGACGCGTGTTCATTCCAAATGGAAGATTGGTCCCCATGGTCAGGGCTTCATTTTTCCCAAAGAAGTACCAGGACGCTGTGTGCGCACACTCAACCGACCCTTGTTGAACGCCGTCAAAGACGCCCAGGGCAGGCATGATCTCGCCGGCGGGGTGAACTGAGATTTCAAATTTTCCGCCAGACATCAATTTCACTTGCTGGGAAAACACCTCAGAAGCGCCAAAGATGGTGTCCAGGTTTTTGGGGAAGCTCGATGCCATGCGCCAGCGAATTGCTTGCTGGGCATGAACGGCAGGTGCGACAGAAGCTGCCAGGATGCCAGCCAGGCCAGTTGTTTTGATGACGGAACGTCGATCCATGAATGTCTCCTTGTATGAAAAAAAGTGGTGCGGGGTCAAAAAAATTATTCGATCACTGCTAATGCATATGACTGCCGCCGTTGACATCAACGGTAGCGCCGGTGATGAAGCCGGCCAAATCGGAGGAAAGGAATAGGCAGGCACCAGCTGCTTCGCTCGTGGTGCCAATTCGTTGCAGAGGGATGCCGTTTGTGATTCCTGCCAAACGTTCGGCACTCAGACCATCGAGCATGGGTGTATCGATCATTGCTGGGCATACCGCGTTCGCTCGAATGCCCAGGTGGCCGAGTTCACGTGCAATGCTCTTTGTCAAGCTCAGGACACCGCCCTTAGAGGCCGCATAGTGCGACCCACCGACCAGACCGCCGCCACGCTGTGCAGCTAATGACGACAGGTTGACGATGCTTCCTGCCTTGCGATCGATGAAGATGCGTAGAACGCTCTGACAGATGTGGAATGTCCCTTTTAGGTTGACGTCCAGCATCGTGTCCAGATCCTGCGCACTGATTTCCATCACAGACTGCGAGCGGACAATTCCGGCAGAGTGCACAAGGCAATCGATCGCTCCATGAAGTTCCATGACCTGGCGTACAAGCTGATCACACTCCTGCGGATTGCTGACGTCGCAGCGGAATCCATGGACGGAGACCTGAGGCCCCAGCTTGTTGGCGATCGATGCGCGCACGTTAGCAAGAACTTCATCGTCCATGCAGACATCGACCACGACCACCTTGGATCCATGCTCTGCAAAGAGCTCCGCAGTCGCATAGCCTATGCTGCGCAGCGATGCTGCGCCGGTGATCACACTTACCTTGTCTTTCAATAGCATGGGATGACTTTTCAACCGTTTGAGCTTTATTGATGCTGTTGCTTAGAACACGCCGGGCTGATGGACCTCGATCACGTTTCCATCCGGGTCTTGTAGAAATACTTGATACCAACCAGGGATAGCCCAGCAGCCGTAGTCTGAATAGCGAATTCCGCGTTCATCGCACCGGCGCATGAAGCCCTTGATGTCGTCAGTTCTGAAACAGAAGTGACCGTGCGCCATGGGGTTGACGAATTGCTTCATCTTGAAGCCCGTATCCAGATCGCGCTCTGCCCAATGAAACTCAATGGCTCCGTCGCTCAGGAAATCCACTTTCCCTGCGTAGGGGCGGTCTGCACGCTGTGCGCTGATGACTGTGTGCTCTTCGTCTTTGATCGTTCCCAGGTCAAACAATGTTTTGTAGAACTGGGTCAGCCTGGGCAAGCTATCGGTGCACAGATTCATGTGATGGAATTTGAATTTCATGATGTTCCTTAGGTGTAAGCGCTAGGTTCTCTGCCTTGCTCGCTGCTCGACAGGAGTGGGTGAACAAGGGGTTTGGGCCCGTTCGCCCCAAGCCTTCACAAGCTGAAAGATGGGAGGTCTTTGAACCACAGACGTGAAGTTACAAATATTCATAGGCAAAGTCAACAATGCAAATATGAATATTAATTAGGGTTATCCCTGTGATTTCGGCTAAAATTAAGATGTTAAAACTTTACCTGTAAATTAAATAAATCATATACGGGGAAAAGGCCGCTGGAATGAGCGACGCAAACGAGATGATTCACCGGCATGAGACCTGCAGTTTGTCCATGGTCCGCCGTGTTGCCGCCATGCTGGATCTGGATGCTGACCAATACGCGGAGGGCCAAGCTCTGCCTCGTGGATGGCAATTCATCTTGATGGGGGCGGATACCCGCAGGTCTCTCCTTCGTGGGGATGGGTTCCCCGGTCTGGGTGTTCCGATGCCAGACATGGGATTCCCAAGACTGATGCTGGGTGGTCGCACCGTCACGTATCAAGAGGACATTCCAATAGGCGCCCGGCTGCTTCGATCTAGCTCAATTCAAAGCGTGAGAAGAAAGGAAAACGATCAAGGTGGGTACGCCCTGGTTACCGTCTTGCACGACCTCATGATTGATGGAGCCAGCGAGGCGGCCTTGACGGAGACACAAACCTATTTTTTACTGCCAGCAGAGACTGG
Source organism: uncultured Burkholderiales bacterium (assembly GCA_937927685.1). Taxonomy (GTDB): domain Bacteria; phylum Pseudomonadota; class Gammaproteobacteria; order Burkholderiales; family Burkholderiaceae_C; genus Limnohabitans. The sequence goes on from CALBSC010000001.1 coordinate 27,131, forward strand.
CTATTCAGAAAACGCGCAAATACGCGAGTTGCCAGAAGCCAAGGGTCAAAAGATCAAGGCGCTGACACCAGACGCAACGTTGCTGTTTCAGTTTTCAGCGTTGGGCTTCAATACCCACAAGATTCATATTGACAGAGACCATGCCACTCAAGTTGAAGGATTCCCGGATCTTGTGGTCAACGGAGGACTGGTGACATTGCTGATGACAGAATTTCTACGCGGGGAATTCGATGTGGAACCCAAGAGCATTCGTATCAAACATACGGCACCACTATTTTGTAATCGACCAGTGACGCTTGTAGGCGTTAACGCAAGTGAAGGATTGATCATCAGTGCCTTCAATGACAAAAACCGCTTGGCTGTGTCTATGGAGGTGTCGTTGTCATGAGTTTTGAACCTTTAAAGGGAATCCGCATACTGGACCTGACCAGTGTGGTGGTGGGGCCTGTCAGCACTTGGCGGCTTAGTCAATACGGTGCAGAAATCATCAAGGTGGAAAGCCCAGAGGGTGACTTGATGCGAGGTCTTGGCGGTATCTCGCCGACGGGCCAGCATTCTGGTGCCTATTTGCATTTCAATCGAGGCAAGCGCAACATTTGCCTGGATCTCAAAAAGCCCGAAGCAAAAGAAGCGATCGCGAAACTGGTTGCCTCTTCAGACGTCATCGTGGCCAATATGCGCCCGCAAGCACTGGTTCGATTGGGACTCGATGCGGAAAGCATCCGATCCAAGAATCCTGAAAAAATCTATTGTCTGATCACAGGATATGGGACTGATGGCCCGTATTCAGGTCTTCCGACCTATGACAGCGTTGTTCAAGGTGTCACGGGCATGGCAGGGTTGTCTTTGAAAAGAGATGGTAAGCCAGGCTACGTGCCCATGCTGATTTGCGATCACGTCAGCGGTGAGATCACGGCTGGAGCGATTCTGGCTGCGCTGATGCAGCGTCTTCAGACAGGGGAGGGATGCAGCATTGAAGTCCCTATGTTTGAGACCATGGCGGCATTTGTTCTTCAAGAGCATTTGGCCCAGCAGAGCTTTGACCCCCCGGTGGGGGCACCTGGTGACTTAAGACTTTTGAGTCCACACAACATGCCGGTCCAGACAAAAGATGGCTGGATTTCTTTCACCGTCAATACCGATCCGCAAGTCCGTGCTTTCTTGAACGCCACCGATCGTGCGGAGTTATTAAATGACTCTCGTTTCACTTCGGTCGCAGCGAGAGCGAAATATGTGGCCGAATGGTTTGAGGTGCGAGGCGCACCGCTGACAAATAAAAGTACAGAAGAGTGGTTGTCGCTACTGCAGGGAGCCGACATTGCGGCGCAGCCATGTCATTCGCTGGAGTCGTTGCAGCAGGATCCTCACTTGGCTGCAGTGGGATTGATCAGTTACGAACAACACCCTACTGAGGGTCGAGTAGCTGCCATTCGGTCCTCCATACGAATTGATGATGACACCCTCAACTTGAGAGAGCCGTCACAACCCAAGGGGTGGGAATCCAACAAGATATTGTCTGAAGTTGGCTATACCAACGCTCAAATAGAAAGAATGCAATCTTGTGGAGCTGTCCTGGCCGCTAAAACCATCTGAGTGAATGGATGGGTGCTGGCTCAGGAAATGTTGGGCGATTTGATCAAGCCGCCCACTCTGGCTGACAAGGTTTTAGCCGCAGCGCCCAACGCTTCGGTAATTTCAGGAATCGACTTTCTCTGAGTTTGATCGATCCGTTCAGCGTATGGAACGGTCAGTGCAGCGATGGCCGATCCCTGTGTATCCAGCACAGGGAAGCTAACGGCGTACAGCCCCCGTACTTGCGTGCTCGGCACAGACTCAAAACCACTGGCACGAATGGAGTCGAGAATGCTGCTGATCTGGGGATCCGCTTGTTGCGGTCTGCGCTGAATCGCTTCATCAATACGAAACTTGCGTGTCTCGGCATCTTGGAATGCAAGCAGCACACGGCCAGATGCAGAGATCAGCACGTCTAACTCAGCACCTGCTCGAACACTAAATCCCATGCCGCTGGGTGTGTCAACTTTACTAAGCACTACTTGCTTGCCTTGCGTGTACACCGTCAAGTGACAAGATTGATCCAGCTCGCTGGACAACCGTTGCATGATGGGGGTGGCCTCAAACAGCAAGCGGTGTGTTGGAGGGTTGATGTGTGACATCTCGAACAATTTGGTCGTGATGCCGTAGCTGTTGTCATCTACTTGAGCGATGTAATTGCGTTCAACCAAGCAGGCGAGCATGCGGTAGATCTCACCAACGCTACGTCCAAGGCTTTTGGCAATTTCTTTGGATGAAAGCGCTTGTTCGCTCCGACACAGCATTTCCAGGATGTCCAGGCCTTTTTCCAATGCGGGGGCAGCGTAGGAGCGCTTGTCGACATCCTCGGTTTGTTTGGCCTCGTGAGGGGTATTGTTCATGGACAATTCTTCTGATTAGCATGCCAGGTTACCCAAACTAAGGGGCAATCGGTGCCAATTTTAGAGAGAAATAGGCTTTTAAATTTGTCCGTGGTTTAAATAATTTATAGATGAATCACGGGCTCGGCGGTGTACCGCTCGGCTGCGGACCGCAGGCAAACCCAGTATCCATGCGGAATAACAGCGATGTGTTTGAGCAGCGCAAGGCAACTTGATGAAAGGCATCTACAAAATAAGAAAAATGCCACAGCAATCACCATCCGTGTTCACATTCATCGCTGAGTGTGCTCTTTTTTTCTCTATACAAAGCAACCAGATGCGCATAGCGCCCGCGTGATATTGCGCGAGCCTTCCTCAATCCAACGTCTCCCTTGTCAACGACCTTGTTGGAGGTGGATCGCCAGGTCATCAGTACGGCGACTGGCCAGACCTCAGTCAGGACATCCCAATTGATCCGCCAAGTCCAAAAAATTCCGGGCGTGCATCTCGTTGCCCGTCTGCGGAGATACGTCCTTCGGTCGGGCGGAACCGAATTCCAGCGGACGCTCGATGTAGGCGGTGCGCAGACCGCACTGTCGCGCTGCCGCTAGATCATCGTGGTGAGCCGCCACCAGCATGACCTCTTCAGGCTTCACGCCAAACACGCCGGCAACACCCAGATAGGTGGCCGGATCGGGCTTGTAGGCCCGGAAGACTTCGGCGCTCAGCAAACAATCCCAGGCCAGGGAGCCGTTTTTCGCGAGATGCGTCAGCAAGCCCAGATTCCCATTGGACAAACTGCACGTGGTGAAGCGCTGTCGGAGTCGGCGCAGGCCAGATGCGCTGTCGTCCCAGGGACGCAGGCGATGCCAAGCCAGGTTCAGATGCTGACGCTGGGACTCGTCCATGCCTTGCAAGCCAAAATCCGGCAGGATGCTGTTCAGGATCATGCGGTGCAAATCGTCGATGCGAGTCCAACCCAACTCGCCGGAGCGAACCCGCTGCATGGCCGGTTGATAGCCGGCGCGCCAGGCCAGAGCGAAAGCATCGGCATCGATGCCCGGGGCCAGTGCCTGAATCTCTCGCTGAATGCTGCCATGCCAGTCCACGACGGTTCCAAAGACATCGAAGGCCAGCACCTTGACTTGCGAACTCAGGGGGTGGTGGGTGGGCATGTAATCTCCTTCAAATACGAACCAGCAACGCCCCCTCCTGCGGCGACCGGGTGCCAGGGGATGAGCACTGATACTCCCCCATGCTACTGCAAAAGTTTTTCCAGTGCTGACTTTATTCAGGCGATCAAGCGGCTGGCAGGGGCCACGGCATTTCATCCCCGCCTGGGCGGCGGATGGTGACAGACGGGTCGATCAAGACAACGCTGCGACATGACCCGATTTCAAAATCGTGGAAGCCTCGATAAACTCTGATGATGCGCCTCTTTCACAGCACTCATTCCACGTGCAGCCAAAAAGTTCGACTGTGCCTGGCTGAAAAAGGTTTGAACTGGCAAAGTGTGCATTTGAACCTTCGACAATTCGACCAGGTACAACCTGAATTCTTGGCGATCAACCCTGCCGGGTTGGTGCCTGTTCTGGAGGATCGCGGGACGGTGATCCTCGAGTCACGCATCATCAACGAATACCTGGAGGATGCCTATCCTGATGTGGCGTTGTTACCGGCGTCGGCGCGTGAGCGTGCACGCATTCGCGCGTTGACTCGCCACATCGATGTGGTGGTCAGCGAGGCGATCAAACTGCCGTCATTTGCCAAGAACATTCAACCCACTTTGCAATCCGAGAATCGCGAAACCGTTCTCAGTCAAATCGAGCGAATCCCTGACCCCGCTATTCGTGCTCGTTGGCGCATGGCAGCCACCGGAGCTCTTCACCCCGCCGATTTTGAAGATACCCTGGTGATTTTGCGAGACTGGCTCGATGAGCTGGATGACACGCTGGCTCGCCATCCCTGGCTGTCGGGGGGGCGCATCGGCCTGGCTGATGTGGATGCGGCACCATTTATTCAGCGTCTGATGCGTATCGACATGGGCGCTGATGTTCAGGCCCGCCCACATGTCCTGGCTTGGTTTACTCACTATTCACAAACACCGGCCTTTCTCGCGGCAATGCCTGTCCTGGGCAGCGAGTCTCAAGTGCCGATCATTTCTTGATGATGTCAAAAGGATGCAACGATGAATTACGCCAGCTTCAACCCTGATCTGGATGCGCAATCTTCTGCAGGCAAATTTTCTTTGCGTCGCGTGGGAACCTTTGCCGGCGCAGAAATTACGGGCATTGACCTGACCCAATCGCTGGATGCGCCAACGGTAGAAGCCCTGAAATCTGCCCACGCGACCTACGGCGTGTTGGTTTTCCCAGATCAAAAAATCAGTGCGGAAGACCTCAAGCGATTTGGCCGTTACTTTGGCGAACTGAGCGTTCATCCGTTTTCGACGAATGCAGCCGACTCACCTGAGTTGATCGTTTACGACAACAAAGAGGGCAATCCGCCTGCGCCAACGGATATCTGGCATACCGATGAGACGTTTCGGTCAGCGCCGCCCTTGGGAACTGCCCTGTGTTCCAAGATCGTACCGGCTTATGGGGGCGATACCGCCTTTGCCAGTATGAGCGCCGTGTATGAAGGACTCTCCGATCGTTGGCAGCATTTCATCAACGGCCTGGAGGCGGTGCATGACTTCAAGCCATTCCGGGGATTGTTCAGTCAGGATGCCGCAGGGGTCAACAAACTGCGCGTGTTTGAGGATATGTATCCTCCCGTGACACATCCCTTGGTGACGGTCCATCCCCTGACCGGAAAGAAATGTGTTTTCGTCAATCCACAGTTCACCCTCTATATCAAGGGCATGGCTGAAGATGAAAGCAAAATGGTGCTGGAGATGCTCTACAAAAAGACGCTCATTCATGAGTATCAGTACCGGCACCCCTGGCAGCCCGACATGCTGGTCTTTTGGGATAACCGGTGCATGCAGCATTCCGCCATCCACGACTATTACCCCCAGCGGCGCTTGATGGAAAGGGTGACGATCCAGGGCACTACCCCGATACCCGCTTACCCCGCCGCTTCCGCCCAAGAATTGCGCCGATACCTCATGCCCCCGCTTTCGGCTTTTCGTCAAACGGCGCAAAAACGCCAGCATGAACGTTGACCCGCACTGGCCAATTGATGAGGTTCCCCATGAAGCTGCTTTTTCGTCACGCCTGTATCCTGGGTTTGTTGATCTTGACGATGGGCATCACGCCCGGGTGGGCGCAGACCGAGGCCTACCCCCATCGACCGATCAAAATGGTCGTGCCTTATCCGCCTGGTGGATTCACCGATATCCTGGGTCGGTTGTTGGCAGAACGGCTGGGCAATCGACTGGGACAGCAAGTGGTAGTCGAAAACAAGGGCGGCGGCGGAAGCACCATTGGCACTGCGGCGGTGGCCAAAGCGCCCGCTGACGGCTACACGCTGCTCATTGTGGCGCCCGACCTGGCGATCAACCAATCGTTGATTCCCAAGCTGCCCTACTCGGTGGACGATTTTGCGCCCATCACCTTGGCCGCATGGTCTCCGTTGGTGGTCGCGCTTCACCCCTCATTGAAAATCCATTCGCCCAAAGAACTGCTTGAGTACGCGCGTGCCAAGCCCAACGCCTTGCGCTTTGCATCTGGAGGAAACGGAACCGGTTCGCATCTGGCTTTGGAGCTTTTCAAATCCAAAACGGCGGTGCAAATCATCCATGTGCCTTACAGAGGCGTGGGGCCAGCCACCACCGATTTGTTGGGGGGGCAGGTCGATGGAATGTTCTTGCAAATGGCTATCGCCAAACGCCATGCGGCTACAGGTAAATTGCAAGTGATTGCCACCCCGAGCCCATCACGCGTGCAAGCCATGGCCGATGTCCCCACACTTGCCGAGACAGTGGCGCCCGGATTCGAGGTGGTCCCCTGGTTTGGTGTGGTGGCCCCGACGGGGACACCCACGGCCATCATCCAGCGACTCCATGCCGAGATGCAGGCGATTCTTGGCAGCCAAGACGTCAGGTCCAGCCTGGCTGACCAAGGCGCCGAGGCCGTCAGTGTGGGGCCTGAACCCTTTGCCCGCTTTATCCGCACCGAAGTCCAGCGATGGGGCGAGGTGATTAAACAATCCAGCGTGAAAGTTGATTGAATTTTTATCAGCCTGTGCGCGGTGGACACGCCGACCATCAGTCATTGACCATCAGGGTGACAGTACCTGGGTTCGCCTGAATGCTTCCACCATCTTCTGCGCCATGGGAGTCAGCGGTGATTGAGTGCGCGTGATCATGGAGACATCCCAATGCGGCATCGTCTCGGCAAGAGGTAGCTTGATCAATCGATCCAACTTGGTGTAATGGTGGATCAACATCTCGGGGAGCAGGGAGAGGGCGTCCGAGTGTTCAAGCAGGCTGAGGGTGGAAATGAACGAATCGGAAATCACGCTTGCGTGTGGGGGCGTTAATCCGTGGGAGTGAAATACCGGCGCATACAGCGAACCAGGTCCTTCAGAGGGGCCATGAAGTAGCCATTCGCAATCTAGCAAATCTGCCAGTGATGTCGCACGGGCTTTGGGGTGCCCTTTGCGAGCCGTTACCACAAGACGGTTTTCATAGAGCTTTTCTGTGGTGAATTCGGAAATGGCACCTTTGCGGGATGGGGGATGCGCGCCCACAGCAATGTCGGCCTGACCCTCGCGCAACCATTGCAGTGTGTCTGGAAAGATGCTTTCCCGTATGTGCACCAAGATGTCAGGATGTTCGGCGTGAAAGCGCTTGAGTACGCTGGGTAGAAGCAAGACAGCCGGACTGGGTGCGACGGCCAATAACACCCGCCCACCCTGAGCGCCGCGCATTTGCTCGACCTCTTCACGCAAGCGCTCGAACTCCAGGGAGATGCCTCGTCCTCTGGTCACGATGGCCCGCCCATAGGCGGTCAATATCACTCCTCGCGCCGTGCGGTGGACCAGTGGCACGCTCAGTTCCTCTTCCAGTAACTGCAACCCCTTGCTCAGAGCAGGTTGCGTCAGGTTGAGGCGGCGAGCTGCCGCTCGAATGCTGCCGCTTTCGGCAATGGCAATGAGAGTCTGAATTTGGCTGAGCTTCATTGAAAACTAAAAGTTATCGCTGTAAACAAAAATTTTCTTGACGCTGACCCGGAGAGATCCTAATCTTAACTTCAATTTATTAGCAAATAACCGCCAAAGGAGCCTGAGTGTCTGAAAACGATAAGTTATTGCAGGACGCAAGACCTTCCGATGGCGGGACCTACACGGTTCGCTTGGCACGCCAGAACCGCACGATTGAGATCGAGGCTGATGTGAGCCTACTCGACGCGCTGGAGTTCGAAGGGGTGATCATCCCCTCGGTGTGTCGCGAGGGGGTATGCGGCACGTGTGAATGTGCAGTGCTGGAAGGTGAGGTGGATCACCGTGACCAGCTACTGGGGCCTGAGGAGCGCGCCAGCAATCGAGTCATGATGGTCTGCGTGTCGCGCGCCAAGGGCTCGCACCTGGTGCTCGATCTGTAAAGGCTGTCATTGCAACAGGAATATGACGTATGAAGTCGCATTTTGAACATTTGATTGATCTGAACAAGGGCGATATTCATCGCAGTATTTTTTCTGATCCGCAAACCTTTGAGTGGGAGCTGGAGCGCATTTTTGCCAAATGCTGGCTGCTCCTGGGGCATGAGTCGATGCTGCCGAATGCAAACGATTTCTTCACCACCTACATGGGGCGTGATCCTGTGATCGTCACACGCAAGGCGGATGGCACCATCGGGTGTTATCTGAATATGTGTCGCCACCGGGGCAATCGGGTATGCCGAGCGGATGCTGGCAATGCGCGCGCATTTTCGTGCCCGTTTCATGGCTGGACTTTTTCCAATGATGGCCGCCTGAGCAATGTGCCGGGATACAAGGAAATATATCTGGAAAAGCTAGACCTGGATGCACATGGTCTCGTTCCCGTGGCGCAGTTGGCAAGCTACAAGGGTTTGCTGTTTGCAACCTTTGATCGCAAGGCGCCTTCATTGGAGGATTACCTGGGCGATATGGCCTGGTACCTGGACATGATTCTCGATCGACGAGAGGGTGGAATTGAATTCCTGCCTGGTACACACAAATGGCTGGTTCATACCAACTGGAAATTTCCAGTCGATAACTTCATCGGCGACAGCTACCACGGGCCGGTCAGTCACAAATCAGCCTGGATGTCAGGCTTTGAGGGCATGCCTCGCCGCAAAAGCGGGTACGGTTACGAAGGGTTCCAAGTCAACCCCGGACAGGGCCATGGGTTTGGTGTGCGCTGGGCTGAGAACCGGGATCAGGTGTTTGAGATGTCCTTGCCCGAGTTCCTCGACTACGAGAAGTCTCGTCTCGACGAGTCCATACAACGCCTGGGAGATTTGCGCGGCTTGCATTTCTCGCCCATGCACGGCTCGATCTTTCCCAATGTTTCCTTGCTGTGGCAGGGCAGTGCCATCCGCGTGTGGCATCCCAAAGGACCCAAGCTGACCGAGGCCTGGGGCTGGTGCTTTGTGGATAAGGCGGCGCCAGAAGCGTACAAGCGAGAAAAGGCGCTGCACATGTTGCAGCGTCACGGAACCAGTGGTACGTGGGAAGCTGACGACGTGGACAATTGGGTGCAGTGCCATGGATCCAGCGAAGGTTATGTGGCAAGGCGGTATCCGCAAAATCTGGAGATGGGGCTGGGTGACGAGATCGACGATCCACACGCCATTCACCCTGACATCCGCGGGCGCCTGGGACGATTCCAGTCAGAAATCAACCAACGCGGCTTTTACCAGCATTGGGCCAACATGATGGACGACGATACGCCTCCCTCAGTACCAGATATGTCGCGTCAGACGTGCTCAGGCAAGGAGCCAGCATGACCCAACCAACTGCCGTGCAGGATCCAGCCCTGTGGTTCAGGGTTCAGGCATTTTTAAGTCTGGAAGCCCGATTGTTGGACGATCATCATTTGACTGACTGGGTGGACCTTTTCAGTGAGGACGTGCGCTACTGGATGCCCGTGGTGACCAACCGTATCGGGCGTGATCTTGGCAAGGAGATCAGCGCATTTGGTGAAGTGGCGCATTTCGATGACAACAAGACTAGCCTGAGTAATCGCGTCAAGCGCCTGGCCACTGGCATGGCATGGGCAGAGACGCCGCCCTCTCGTACCCGGCATCTGGTGACCAATGTGGAAATCCTCGAACAACTGCCTGGCAGTGTGCTGAAAGTGCGTAGCAATTTTCTGATCTACCGATCACACCTGGAGTATGACTTTGAAATATTCAGTGGATTTCGCGAGGACACACTGCGCCCCGAAGGTCAGAGTTGGAAAATCTGCCGCCGCGACATCATTCTGGATCAATCAGTCGTGACGCAGAAAAATTTGGGAATCTTTTTCTGATGCCGGGCTCCCATCAGCTATTGTCAACCCGCATGCGCCTGGACGGGCGCGTGGCGGTGGTCACAGGTGCTGGCGCCGGAATCGGCGAAGCCATTGCGCTGACGCTGGCTGCGCAAGGTGCTTATGTGGCGGTGCTGGATATTCGGCTGGAAGCGGCAGAACGCGTCGCGGCGGCTGTTCGTGCACAGAGTGAGCAGGCGCAGGCATGGGCTTGTGACGTGGCACAGAAAGAGCAAGTGAACGCAACTGTGTCGCAAATCGTGAAAACCACGGGTAGGCTCGACATGGTGGTGAACAGCGCCGGTGTGGCTTCCGCGCCAGGCATGCCGTTTACCAATAACACTGAGGCCGATTGGGATCGAGCTTTGGCCATCAACCTCAAAGGGGCACTCCACCTGTGCCAGGCCGCACGGGAATGGCTGTTGCAATCCGGGCAGGGACGCATTGTCAACATCTCGTCCATCACCGGCGTCATCTCCACCGCCTACATGCCGCCTTACAGCGTGTCCAAAGCCGCCTTGATTTCCTTGTCGAAAGTGCTGGCACGTGAATTGGCGCCACATCAAGTCTGCGTCAATGCGGTATGCCCGGGCTTCATTTGGACGCCGCTTTGGGCGCAACTGGGGGAGGTGATGGCCTCGCACACGCAAGCGAATTCCGGGGCGGAAGTATTCGACGACAGGGTGCGGCAGCACGTGCCCATGCAGCGTGCGCAGACGGTGCAGGATGTGGCTGATCTGGTGGCGTTTCTGTGCTCCGCTGCCGCCAGCAACATCACCGGGCAGGTCATGGGCGTGGATGGTGGCGTCACCATTTGAGATATTGAAAGCATCGAGATGAGTCAAGTCAAAAATATTCTCTTCATCATGTGTGACCAGTTGCGAGCGGATTACCTGTCCTGCTATGGTCACCGAACACTGGCCACGCCCAACATCGACCGTATTGCCCAGCGTGGTGTTCGGTTTGATCGGGCGTATTGTCAGTCGCCCAATTGCGGTCCTTCTCGCGCGTCTTTCTACTCGGGGCGATATGTTTTTTCGCACGGCGCCACCTGGAATTTCATCCCCTTGCCACTGGGCGAGCAAACCTTGGGAGATCATCTGCGGCAAAGCGGTATGCGTGTGGCCGTGGTGGGCAAGACACATATGTACGCTGATCGCGATGGGCTTAGTCGTCTGGTGCTGAGCCCCGAGAGCGAGCAATCACGCTATGCTGCAGAGGCTGGCTTCGAACCCTATGAGCGCGACGACGGCATTCATCCCGACAGCAAGGTGAATCCAAAACTCGCGTACAACGAGTACCTGCGATCGCACGGCATGGACGGAGCAAACCCGTGGCACACCTGGGCGAACGCAGGGGTTGACGAAAACGGGGACATCGCCAGCGGTTGGTACTATCGCCATGCCCACCGTCCCACCCGTGCACCCGATGAGCACAGCGAAACTGCCTACATGACCCGGCGCGCCATGGACTTCATGACGGAGCAGGGTGATAAGCCTTGGATGCTGCATCTGTCCTACATCAAGCCCCACTGGCCTTATATCGTTCAGGCGCCGTATCACAACATGTTCGGACGCGAAGATATCCAGGCACCCATCCGTGCCGATCACGAAAGAAGGAATGACCACCCGGTGTATGAAGGCTTTCGCCTCCACCCCGAGGGTATTGCTTTTTCGCGTGACGCTGACCGCAACAATGTGATTCCAGCCTACATGGGCTTGGTCAAGCAGATCGATGATTATCTAGGTCGTCTTTTTTCGTTCATGCAGGAGCGTGGCCTGATGGACAACACCATGATCGTGTTCACGGCCGATCACAGCGACTACCTGGGTGACCATTGGCTAGGCGAGAAGGAATTCATGTACGAGCAGGGTGTTCGTATTCCCCTCATCGTGTCAGATCCCTCGGCGCCTCAAACACACGGGACGGTCAGCCAGGCCCTGGTGGAGGCGGTGGATTTGGCTCCGACGTTTCTGGAGACCATGGGTCAGGCCCTGCCCACCCACTGGTTAGAGGGCCACTCGCTTCGCCCCCTGCTCGAAGGCAAGAAGACCGACGTGCGTGAGGTGGCCATCTCAGAACTGGATTACGCGATCTATGGCGCAGCCCGGCGATTGAATCTGCAGCCTCGACAGGCACGCATGGTGATGGCGCGCAGTGATCGCTACAAATACATCCACTACGACGGGTTGCCCCCGCAACTCTTTGACATGCACAACGATCCGCAGGAGTTTCATGATCTTGGGCGTGATCCGGGGCATAGCAAGACCCGCGATGAGCATGTGGGCTGGATTTTCGATTGGATGCGCCAGCGACGCAATCGCATCACGATTTCAGACGGCGACATCATGAAGCGTGCGACACCAGCAGCAGCGGGTGGCGTGATCATCGGTGAGTGGTGAGCGTCCCCATGCGCACACACAGGTTCAGATTGCAGAACACGGTCAGGTGAAAGGGAAACAGACATGTCGGAATTGATCCCCGATAAATTCTTCATTCATGATGCTTGGTATGTTGTGGCCTGGCCACAAGAGCTCACAGCCGACAAGCCCCTGGCTCGAACGGTGCTGGGTAATGATTTGGTACTCTTTCGTACCCCTGAGGGTCAAGCAGTCGCACTTGAAGATCGCTGTGGGCATCGCCTGGCGCCCTTATCCAAGGGGCGCATAGAGTCGGGGGGAATTCGGTGCATGTACCATGGCGTGAAATTCTCGGTGACTGGCGAATGCGCTGAAATTCCGGCTCAACCAGAGGGCCATCGCAACATGTGCGTGAAGCACTATCCGCTGGTTGAAAAGGACGGTTTTATCTGGGTCTGGATGGGGGACTCCGCAAAAGCTGATCCTGCTGAGATCATGGATGCGCCCTGGCACGCCGACCCACGTTGGGTCCCTTCAAGCGGCTATCTCCATGTCAAAGCGCACATGGGGCTGGTCGCTGACAACTTGCTGGATTTTGGACATTTGCCTTTTGTACATCCGAACACGGTCGGTGCAGTCGAGCAAGCGTCTTTTGCGACGGAAGTTAAACCGCTGTCCGATGGTGTTCAGACCGATCGTTGGTATATCGATGTGCCCGCCTCACGCTTTCACCAGTCCGTGGGGCATTTCAAGGGGCATGTCGATGCCTGGCATTGCTTTCGCTGGCATTTGCCTGCTGTGATGTCACTGGATTCCGGGTCAGCCCCAACAGGCACCGGTGCGCGCGACAAGCCGCATGGCACACGAGAGGGCGCCATCGAGTTTCATCACATCGCAGCCCTCACGCCTCAGGATGGCGATCACACCCACTACTTCTGGGTCCACTGGCGCAACTTTGATGTGGATAGCCCCACCATGACTCACACCGTATATGACAACATCATGATGGCCTTCTCAGAAGACAAGGCCATGGTGGAAGCTCAACACGCCGCGGTGAGACGAGGCAGTCATACGTCTGTTAAAGCCATTGGAGCCGACAAGGCTCTCTATATGGTGCGTCATCAAGTGGCCAAGCGATTGGCAAATACCGATTGACTGAGTCCTTGGCCCTAGGATTCAATAGCGAGTTCATTCCCGTCACATCAAGACACCACAACAAGGAGACATTGCATGAAACGAATCACGGATCTGGCCCGTCGCGGCTTGAGCGTTCTAGGTCTGGCCTGGTTGGCCAGTGGGGCAGTGGGCGTGCACGCTCAGCAGGGATATCCCAACAAGCCGATACGTCTGGTCGTGCCCTGGGGGGCAGGTACGCCCGGAGATGTGGCGGGCCGCATTCTGGCCGAGAAGATGGCGGCTGGCTTGGGCCAGCCCATCATCATCGATAACAAACCAGGCGCTGCCGGCACCATTGGTCTGGCCGATGTTCTGCGTCAACCTGCGGATGGCTACACCCTGTATTCACTGTCATCTGCCTCGCTGGTGGCACCGTTGCTTTACCCGACGCAAAACATCAGTTTTGAAAAGTCGATAGAGCCCGTGGCCCATATCATCTGGCACTACAACGTACTGGTGACGCCCATCAACAGTCGGATCAAGAGCGCACAAGACATCATCGACATATCCAAGCGCGACCCGGGTTCCCTGACTTTTGCCTCAGCAGGCAGCGGCTCACCTGCACATCTGGCTGGAGAACTCTTCAAGCAGCAAACGGGAGCTGTGACCACGCATGTGCCCTATAACCAGTTTGCCGTGGGCATCGGTGATGTGGTGGCAGATCGCGTGAGTTTCATGTTTCTGACTGGCTCTGCGGCTGTTCCCCAAATCGCGGGCGGCAAACTCAAGCCCCTGGCAGTCACTGGTGCCACACGCCTGGCCGTGCTCAAGGACACGCCAACCATGGGTGAGGTGGGATTCAAGGATTTCACCCTGCGTTCGTTTGAATCCGTGGTGGCGAAAGCCGGTACACCTAAGGAAATCATTGCGCGGTTGAACGCCGAATACAACAAGGCCTTGCAACTGCCTGAGGTCAAGGAGCGCCTCAGTGCCCTGGCCGTTGAGATTGATCCCATGAGCCCCGAGCAGCTGGGTCAGATCATTCGCACCGAAGGCGAGCGTTGGATCAAGATTGGGACACTGGCAAAGATCAAGGCTGACTGACATGTCGATGCAGTCTGATACCAGCGGTGTCATGATCGTCACCGGTGCGGCATCAGGTATTGGTGCAGCCACCGCTCAGCGCCTGGCATTGGACGGCTGGAAAATCGTCGCGGTCGACTTGAACGAACCATCCTACCCAGTGTTGCAATTCATTCGCGCTGATCTGGGGGATCCAGGCAGTATTGATGCGGCAGTGTTGCAAATGCCTGCTCAGTTGCATGGGCTTTGCAACATCGCTGGCTTGCCGGGTAACCGCGGGGTGGAGCGCACGTTGTGTGTTAATTTTCTTGGCCTGAGACATCTGACTGAGCGACTGATTCCGCGTTTGCAACCTGGCAGTCCCATTGTCAATCTGGCGTCAGTGGCCGGAAATCAATGGGCTCAGCGCTGGGCATTGCATCGCGAATGGGCCAGCACAGCTGATTTTGCAGAGGGTCTGCAATGGCTCAGTTCACATCCGGTATCGGAGGAGACGGTCTACAACTATTCCAAGGAGGCGGTGATTGCCTGGACGTTGTTACGTGCGGGGGAGCTTCACCGTCAACATGGGGTGCGGATGAATTGCGTCAGTCCTGGACCCGTTGATACGCCCATCCTGGAAGATTTTCGCAACACACTGGGACGTGAGCGTGTGGCGCAAGGGATCGAATTGATGGGGCGCCCGGGAAAGCCTGACGACATCGCACCGGTGGTGCGCTTCCTCTGTCATCCTGACTCCGGGTGGATTGCAGGCGAAAACATTCGTGTCGATGGCAGCTTGACTGCCTCGCGCACGTCATAGAAACGCCGACATCGTTCGGTGACAGGAATGCACAGGAGCGCGACATGACTACGACCCCGATGGCTGCTGAGGTAGAACCCTATCTCTCCAAGCGATTCATTCGTCGTGCCTGGTACGTTGCTGCCTGGGATCACGAAGTCTCGCACGACGGGATGTTGGCGCGCACCCTTCTTGGCGAGCCGGTGGTGTTCTACCGTGATCAACGAGGGCAGGTGGTGGCTCTTGAAGACCGATGCTGCCACCGGGCAGCCCCGCTGTCCAAAGGTCGCAAGGAGGGTGACTGCGTGCGTTGTCTGTATCACGGCATGAAGTTTGATTCTCAGGGTGTTTGCGTAGACATCCCGGGGCAATCTGTCATTCCTGACAAGGCGCGTGTCAAAAGCTACCCTGTGGTTGAGCGTGACCGTTTTGTGTGGATCTGGATGGGCGAGCCCTCTGATGCCAATCCACAGAATATCCTTGATTTCTTTTGGCATACCAGCCCAGATTGGCGCATGAAGCCGGGCTATATCCACTACAAAGCGAATTACCAATTGATCGTGGATAACTTGCTGGATTTTTCGCATCTCTCCTATGTGCATCCCACTACCTTGGGCACACAGGCCAACGCTGATACCCTGGCCCAGGTCGAGCGGCATGATGCGGGCCTGAAGATCACACGCTGGTACCTCAACTCTGACATGTCACCCAACCACAAGCGGGTGTCCACTTACCAGGGGCCAGTCGACCGCTGGCAAATTTATCAATGGCACGCCCCCGCTTTCATGCGTATGGATGCAGGATCTTCTCCTGCTGGTTCGGGTGCACCCGAAGGCCGAATGGATCCCCGTGCCCTTCAATTTCGACACACGTCAGTACAAACACCCGAGACGCTCGGCACCTCTCATTATTTCTTTTGTCAGGCGCGAAACTTTGCGCTGGACAACGAGGCCATGACCGATGCGATATTCAATGATGTGGTCACTGCGTTCGACGAAGACCGTGACATGATCGAAGCCCAACAACGCGTTCTGGATCACGATCCAGGGTTTACCCCCTTTGCCACTGCACACGACAAAGGGTTGATCCAGGCACGAATGTTGATTCGCGAGAGTTTGCGTCGTGAGTGAAGCCGCTAGTGCTGCGAGGCCAACTTGTTAAAAAGAAACTCAACCAAGGCTCGGACCTTGGGCAACACAAACTTCCTGCTCGGATAGACCGCATAGATGTCCAGTTCGATGGAACGAAAATCCGGCAGGATCTCCACCAGCTGTCCGCTGGTCAACTGATCCTGGATCAGAAACGTCGGCTGTAGTTGGATGCCCGCCCCCTGCAAGGCGGCGGCCATGCAGGTGTCCCCGTTGTTGGACCACATGCGAGGGCGAATCTTGACGCTCACCGCCCCCTGCGGCCCCATGAATTGCCACAGATCACCCATCGACATGAGGCTGTAACTCATCACGTCGTGCTCGCTCAATTCCGAAGGATGTTGCGGTGTGCCGCGACGCTGGAGATAGCTGGGCGACGCGCACAGCACCAGGCGCGTAGACGCCAAGCGGCGAGAGATCAGGGAGGAGTCGGGCAGGCGCGCGATCCGCACTGCCAAATCAAAACCCTCGTCCACCAGGTCGATGACGCGGTCGGACAACTGCACATCGAGTGTGACCCCTGGGTGCTTGTCCATGAATTCGCTCCACAGGGGGGCGAGGTGCCGGATGCCAAAGCTCACCGGCACGCTTACTTTCAACAGCCCGCTGGCTGTCACGCGGCGCGTGGAGATTTCTGCTTCGCTCGCCTCGATGCTGGAAAGGATGTCCCGGCAGCGTGCCAGAAACACTTCGCCTTCAGGGGTGAGCGAGAGTTTGCGGGTCGTGCGGTGCATCAACCTGACCCCCAGGCGTTGCTCCAGATCGGAGACGTGACGCGAGACGGCCGCTTTGGACATGCCGAGGGCTTCACCGGCCGCCACAAAACTGGCCGCATCGACCACGGCGGTGAAAACGCGCATTTCCTGGTACTTGCCCATTGTTCCTGATCGGTTAACAGTTAGTTGATTAATGGATAGTTTATCTTTTATTGGTGAATCAATAAAGTTGAGCCCTTGCCCGCACTGCCGGGTCTCACTCTCTTAAGGAAGCATCATGACCGCAACTCTCAACATCGACAAAAACTCCCTGGCCCACCGCGTGCTGGCCAGCGACGACAGCTGGTCCGCGCTGGCCTTGCGCGTGCCGGTTGGAATCATCTTTGCCGCGCACGGCGCCCAGAAATTGTTTGGCATGTTTGGTGGCTATGGCCTGGACGGCACGGGTCAGTGGATGGACTCCATCGGTCTGGGGCCTGGCTATCTGATGGCCTTACTCGCCGGTAGCGCCGAGTTCTTTGGCGGCCTGGCCTTGATCCTGGGCCTGTTGGTGCGCCCCGCTGCATTGGCTCTGGCGGTCACCATGGTGGTGGCCATCGTCAAGGTGCATCTGGACAAAGGCTTTTTCATGTCCAGCAATGGCTACGAATATGCGCTGGCGTTGCTGGCTGTCACGGCTTCGTTGGTGGTTTTGGGGGCAGGCCGAGCCTCGTTGGACCGGTCGCTCTCTGCCAAAGCCGAGTAACTCCTGCCCCGGAGTCAGCCATGCAACCCATGCCTTCCCTCTTTGTGTCGCACGGCGCTCCAACGTTTGCGCTGGAGCCGGGTCTGGCGGGTGCGCAATTGCGTGCGCTGGGTCTTGCTCTGGGCAAGCCGCATGCGGTGGTGGTGGTGTCGCCGCACTGGATGACGCGCGGCATCGAGATCACGTCCACAGAGAGACCCGAGACTGTCCATGATTTCGGTGGATTTCCGCAGGCCCTGTACGAATTGCAGTATCCAGCGCCCGGCGCTCCCGAACTGGCCCTTCACATTCAGCAGCTGCTTGCCTCCCAGGGGGTCCCATCGCGTCTGGATGCACGTCGCGGTCTGGACCATGGGGCATGGGTGCCGTTGATGCATCTCTTTCCTGACGCCGACGTCCCTGTGCTGCAAGTGTCGCTGCCTGTCGAGACGGACGAGCCGAAGGCGTTTGCCTTGGGCAGGGCGCTGGCACCCCTGGCGCAACACGGGGTACTCGTCATCGGCTCGGGCAGCCTCACGCACAACCTCTATGAGTTTCGAACGGGTGAAGCAAGTGCGGCGGCTTATGCGCAGGAGTTCGCTGCATGGGTTCGACATGCCGTCCTCAACGGCGATATGACCCGCTTGCGTCAGACCCTGCAGATCGCGCCGCACGCCACGCGTGCTCATCCGACAACGGAACACTTTTTGCCATTGCTGGTGGCGGCCGGTGCCGCTGCAACGCCCAGCCCGGTGACCGTCCTGAACGGCGGTATTCGGCATGGGGTACTGGCGATGGAGTCGTTTGTGTTTGGACGTCAGTTGGAGGTGGATGTCCCCGGCTGAATCCCGCCGTGCGGTCACCCTCATGTGTGGTCGCAAGCACGCTCAGTCTTCTGGAGGTGATACAGCCGCTATAAAAATGAAATTGTCTGTGCGCTACCGCACACACCATGTATTTCACTTCGGAAATCGGTGAAATCAGCGAGATTGATGCATCCGCTTCTTGGCGTGACCGTCAAAATCCTAGGCCATGGTTCAGTCCGCGAACGCACTTCGCTGAGATGAGGAGGGGTACACTGGGCTTGGTCTTTGAAAGCATGTCTGCTATTCATTCAATTCATCCGGGAGTGCCAATGAATCCCAGGATGAACCAGTGCCTGGACATGTTGCCTGACGTCGACTTGGCACACTTGCGACCGCATTTGCAGTTGAGATCCCTGAGTTCTGGTGAACGGCTGTACGAAGCCTTTTCACGACCGGACAGACTGTACTTCCCTGTCCATGCGCTGATCGCCATCAGGAATGACACGCCGGATGGTCTATCCCTGGACACAGCCACGATTGGCTCTGAGGGCTTGATAGGACTGGCAGGTGTCACCGGACACTCCTATTTTCACGCCATCGTGGCTGAATCCGGGCTTGCCTATCAGCTGGATCGCGTGCATTTGCAGTCCTTGATTGATCTGCACCCCATGATCACCAAAATGTGTATGCGGGCAGCGCAACTGATCATTCGAAAAATTTCAAAAGAATTGCTGTGCACGCACTACCACCCCATTCCTCAGCGTTTGTCCAGATGGATTCTGACGCGGCATGATTACCTGCTTGCGGATGACCTGCCTGTGACCCACCAGTCCATCTCGGACTCATTGGGCATCAGGCGTGAAGCCGTGACGCTGGCGCTGGCCAATCTGGCGGGCGTTAAAGTTTCACGGGGCCACCTGGCGATTACCGATCGGGCAGCGCTCGAGCATCAAAGTTGTGAATGCTATTACCACCTCAAGCAAGTGCAACTGAATCAGATAACGCTGGAATTTTGATCGGTGGCGGGACTCGATCCTTCTGAGTCAACACGCGGCTCAGTTCCTGGCCTGGTTGGGTTTGTGTCTGGCCATGTCTCCCTCTGACAGCGGCTAAAAAGCTCTCGATTGAAGCTCAAAGCATCTGAGCAATTCCAAGGGGACTCCGGTGACTTGATCCGTGAGGTACTGTCGTATGTGGGGAGCCGCTTTCCAGGGCTTGGTGACACCGCTCCAGACCCCATGAGGAACGACAGACACCTGAGTTGCCGATCTCTTGATCAGCACCACCGCGGGAAACAATTCCTTGAACTCCACCTCTGCCAGTAACCAGTCGTCGGCTGCCCACAGACTCACCACGTTGGCCGTGCGCGATGGCGGCGGACTGTAGTCCATGATGACGGCCAACGCCTGCGCATGGATGTCCTCGTGCGGATCAACGCGTTGCACCCGATGGCATTGCCTGGCCACTCTGTTCCAGCGTTCGCTGATCTCGCCCATGAGGTCAATGGGTGTCCCATCAACCACCAGCAGGTGCCCGTTGTCGTGTGCGGTCCATTCGATATGAAGCGAGGCTACCCACACGCAGGTCGCTGTCAGGGTGGCCAGGGCAACACTTTTTTTCATGCGGATCTGCTGGAATGCGGCAGGACGGTCATTTAAAAATCCAGACTCAGCTGTGCGCTGCTCCGGTCAGAAGAACCGCTGCGCGGACGTCTGCCTTCTGAATGACGTCGCGAGGCGTGCTTCTCGACCACCGCCCCTTTGCCCTGTTTGATCTCAGGCTGACGGCGCCTGTCATGGAGTCGGGTTTTGGCATGTCGCGTGGCGATGGACAGATCCACCAGAGGCGTGACGCTTGCCTGGTATTCGGGCAGGTTGAGCCATCGTTTGACAAAGACGCCATGCGGATCATGGTCCTGCGCTTGCTTGATCGGGTTGTACACGCGGGTGGTGTTGATGCCCGTCGTGCCCGCCTGCATTTGCATTTGGCTCCAGTGAATACCGGGCTCGTAGTCCAGAAATTGCGTGGCCAGCCATTCGCCAACCGGTCGCCAGTGCAACCACAGCGGGTAGGCCGCCACGGAGACCAGCATGGCCCGCATGCGGAAATTCAACCATCCCGTCTCGCGCAACATGATCACGCAGGCGTCCACCATCGGCCAACCCGTTCGGGCTGACTGAAGCGCTTCAAAATACCGGGCGTTGAATTCGCTCTCGCGCAATCCGTCATAGCCACGGTGCATGTTGTGGTGTTCGATGGCGGGCTCACTCTCCAGTTTCTGAATGAAATGGCAGTGCCAGTACAGTCGACTGAGAAATGCGCTCAGACCCGTACGATGCCGGCTGGCTTGAGGTGGGAGTTGTGCCAGTTGCGCCCGTGTCTGTTGAACCACCTCGCGCATGCTGAGACAACCCCAGGTCAGGTAGGCTGACAGGCGTGAGCACGCATCGGGCGCGGTGAGGGGGGAGGAAATGCCCCCGCGGTAGCCCAGGCTCCGGGCATGGAGGAAGCTGTGCAGTGTCGCCAAGGCCAGAGGCCGTCCACCGCGTTGCCGACAGGGCGGATCGTGTGCCAAGTGGGCGGGTGCCGGCATCACGATCTCTGGGGTCGCTCCGACCTTCCAGAAACTCAATGCTGTGACGTGATGAACGGGGGCCGCCATGTGCTCTTCCCATTTCGCTCGCCATTGGTCTCTGTTTTTGAGGGGTCGCACCACGCCGAACTGAGGATATTCATGCCATCGAATCCCTTGGGACTGGCACCAGACAGCCACGTGTCGATCGCGTTCATAGGTGAAGCCGTTGCCGGTTTCCTGGTGTGAGTGCAAGCGGAGAAACGGGGCTTCCGTCCACAAGGCTTGCAGGACGTCGGTGACGCTGCCAGTGTGTATTTCAACGCACCCGCCCCAACGTTGGAGTTCGGCGTTCAGGGCCATCAGTGATTCACGAATGAAGGCGAAATGCTGCAATGCTGCGTCGGGCTGTCGCCACAGATCGGGCTCGATGATGTAAATGCATCGAATCTTTCCGAGTCGCGACGCTTGTGCCAGCGCAGCATGGTCATGCCAGCGCAGGTCTCGCTTGAACCAAACCAGTTCGTAGCTCATGGGGTGACAGGGGGTCGTTGCGCTCAGACCCCGCGCGGGAGAATTGGAGCCGTGCAGACAAGGCCACTCATGCCTGCAACTGCTCGAGCGTCACAAATTTCAAGGCGGACTGGTGTGTGCATTCCAGGATGACAGGGGGTGCGACCCCGGCATCAAAGGCCTCTTTCCAGCGCAAGGCACACAGGCACCAGCGATCGACCGCCCGCAGTCCGGCAAAGCGGTACTCAGGTCGGGGCGTGATGAGATCGTTGCCCCGTTCCAGTGAAAACGCCAGAAAGGCTTGCGTGACTTTGGCGCAGATGACATGACTGCCATGGTCTTGATGATCCGTCCGGCAACACCCGTCACGAAAGAATCCGGTCAACGGATCGTAGGAGCACGGAACCAGCGGGGACCCCAGGACATTCAATTCTGCTTCATTCATGGCTTGCCACTTGTCTAAAACCCAACTGCCTTTAACGGTTGAGTGCTTTCCTGCTATGGTCAATGAATTCATAATACAACCCTCGCTGTTGTCGGTGGTGGCGTGGGGGCATGTCATGACCCTGGACGTGTGGGTTCGTTGGTGGGTGTCGGGGTTTGTGTGCTGAACTCCCTGCGGACCCGGCAACGCCCATGAATGCGATTCAGATAAGCTTGGGGTACAGGGAAGGGAACTCATCATGGTTGACGAACGCTGCTGCGGAACGGGTACTTGCATCATCAATGCGGAAGGCTTGTGCTGGTGTGGTCAGAAATGGAACGGCAACGCCATGTGCTTTCCGGAATCCCAACCCCGCCATGAATCTGCCGTGGCCCATGCGACTGTATCGCCCACGACGACTCGCGCGCCTCAGCCTTCATCACCCCATCAACCCCCAGAGGGCTGAGCACCGGTGAGCATCCGTCTTCCTGAAAACTTCAGAGCGCTGGTGCTTGGTGCCAGCGGTGCGTTGGGGAACGCATTCGTCGATTTTTTGCGAATCCCGATGCAGTGCCATGATGTCGTGGCGCTGTCTCGCTCCCAAGGCGACTTTGATCTGGAAGATCCCGGGTCGATCGAGGCGTTGGGCCAGAGATTGGCCGGTGGTGCGCCTTTTCATCTGATCATTGACGCAACGGGTGCGCTCACCCTGGACGGCGTGGGACCGGAGAAGTCCCTCTCCAGGCTGGAGATGAGCGCCATGAACCGCGCATTCACGGTCAACGTCATGGGTCCTGCGTTGTTGATGCGCCACCTCTCACCCGTGTTGTCCACTGGCGATGCCATTTACGCCAAGCTCTCCGCCAGGGTCGGCAGTATTGCGGACAACCAAAAAGGTGGCTGGTACAGCTACCGTGCCTCCAAGGCGGCCATGAACATGATGTTGCAAACGGCGGCCCTGGAGTTGCAAAGAAAAAATCCTCGGCTTCGCGTGGTGGCCCTTCAGCCTGGCACAGTTCGATCCAAGCTCTCTGCGCCGTTTCAGCCAGGCGTTCCCACAATGCTGGAACCTGCGGAATCTGTCGCTGGCATGATGAACGCCATGCTCCATCTGGAGCCGAGATCAGGGGCCCGCTTCATCGACTACGCCGGCAACGAAATTCCTTGGTGAGTTCCAGCTGGTGAGCGCCCCCCCTCTGATCAGCCACTTCGCCCCAGCATGGCGTGCAAGAGCACATTGCAACCCGCTGTGATGTGCTCGGGCAGGGCGTCTTCGATTTCGTTGTGGCTGATCCCGTCCTTGCAGGGGATGAAGATCATGCCGGTCGGAGCCAGGCGAGCGGCATACACGGCGTCGTGACCCGCGCCGGACACCACGGGCATGTGCGTATGGCCCAGCATGATGGCTGCGTTCTCAACCGCTTGGACGCAATCGGGATGAAACTGCTGGGCGGTGAAGCTGACCACCAGGTCGAGGTCAATGGCCAAGCCCGTGCGCATTGACAAGGAGCGCGCAAAGTCCCGCATCTCCTGCGCCATCTGTTCCACCGACGCATCACTGTGGCTGCGGAAATCAATGGAAAACTTGACCATCCCCGGGATCACGTTGCGGCTGTTGGGGTGGACATGCACCATGCCCACCGTGCCTCGACCGTGGGGCGCATGGCGGTTGGCAATGGCCACCACCTCTTGCATCACCACCGTGGCCACTTGCAAGGCATCGCGCCGCAACCCCATGGGCGTCGGACCCGCGTGGGCCTCCATGCCATGCACCACGCAATCGAACCAGCGTTGCCCCAGCACCCCTTGAACCACCCCGATGGTGACGTTGGCATCTTCCAGCACCGGGCCTTGCTCGATGTGTGCTTCGAAATACGCCCCGATGGGGTGCTGTCCGGGCTCTTCGTCCCCCAGGTAGCCGATGGCCGCCAGTTCTTCTCGCACAGTGCGACCTTGCGTGTCTGTGGCCGCGTATGCATGGTCAAGCGTGAAGGCCCCGGCAAACACCCCTGAACCCATCATGACCGGGACGAACCGGGAGCCTTCTTCATTGGTCCAGACCACCACTTCGATGGGGGCTTCGGTTTCAATGCCATGGTCGTTGAGGGTGCGGATCACCTCCAGGCCAGCGAGCACACCATAGTTGCCGTCAAACTTGCCCCCGGTGGGCTGCGTGTCAATGTGGCTGCCGGTCATCACGGGAGCCAGGCTTGGGTTGCGTCCAGGGCGACGCATGAAAATATTGCCGATGCGGTCCACCGTGACCTGCAGGCCCAACTCGCGTGCCCATTGCACGACCAGATCGCGACCCTGACGGTCCAGGTCGGTCAACGCCAACCGAGCCACTCCCCCCTTGGGGGTGGCACCAATCTGCGCCAGGGTCATGAGCGATTTCCACAACCGTTCGCCATTGATACGCAAGCCTGCCAACTGAACTGTGGTCTCTGACATGGTGATCTCCTCGTGAGATGGACAAGTGAAGGGTGTGATTCGAATTATTATGGCGACTTATGAATGCCCCGAATTCTCAAGCCAGTTTGCCGCAGGTGCACCTGCTACAAGCCCAGCCCCTGCACGCCAAGGCGATGGCGCCGTATGGCTGGGTGCTCGACAGGGAGGCGGCCTTCGCGGCCCAACAGGGGCAGCCCATCAATGCGGGGACCAGCCGCCGGGCCGATCTGCCAGGCAGTCTCGCGCTCGATCATCAGGGCGGACGTCCGCTGGTGTGCGTTTTTCGCGCAGTGGCCCAGGCCGCACGCGGTCCCTGGCATGCGCTGGAGCGGCACCGTCTGGGGACTCAAACCTTTGTTCCCCTGGCAGAGCGTGTGTTGCCGACAGCGCACCCGTCCGCTGCGGTGTGCATCTTGCTGGTCGCGTTGGGCGACGAGACACCGGATGAGCACACGCTGCGGGCCTTTTGTGTGAGCAGCCAACAGGCCTTCACGCTCAAGCCAGGCGTCTGGCACCACCCGCTCATTGCATTGCGCGACAGTGATTTTCTGGTGGTTGAGCGCTCGTCAGAGCCGGTCGATTGTGAAGTCAGGCCACTGCCAAGACCCGTCGAGGTGAGTCTGCCCTCCATCACCGTTTAAGCCGGGCGAGGGCTCACGGCGTGCACGGTGGCGTGCTCCGTGTGCAGGCAGCGCACCACGTGCGTCTCGCTGCACCGAACCGCCTCAGGCGTGCGCTCAAGGCAGGCTGGGCTTGCCTGCGGGCACCGGGGAGCGAACGAGCACCCGGGGGGCAGGGCTGACAGATCAGGGGGGTTGCCGGCAATGGTGGCCAGTCGTGAGCCACGGGCCAGAGCACCATGCGCGCGACTGGCCAGCAGGGCGCGGGTGTAGGGGTGCTGAGGCGAGCGGATCAAGTCGCGGGTGAGGCCTTCTTCGACCAGTCGACCGGCGTACATGACGGCGATACGGTCCGCGACTTCAATGGCTGCACCAATGTCGTGGGTGACAAAAATCACCGTCAAGCCAAGATCGCGTTGCAACTCACGCAGCAGCAACAGAATCTGGATCTGCACCGTGGCATCCAGCGCCGTGGTGGGTTCATCGGCCAGCAAGACCTGCGGCCGGCAAGCCAGGGCCAGGGCGATCATGGCTCGCTGCCGCATGCCACCACTCATCTCGTGCGGGTAGGCGGCCAGGCGGCGTTCAGGGCTGGGGATGCGGACCCGTTCAAACAGCTCGAGTGCGCGCTGGTGCGCTTGCTGTGCTGTCACCGTCGGTTCGTGTCGACGAATCGATTCGACGATTTGAGCGCCCACGGAATACACGGGGTCCAGGGCCAGCAACGGCTCCTGAAAAATCATCGAGGTCACCCGACCGCGGTGGTCGGCCAACTCGCTCGCGTTCATGCCCATGACATCCTCGCCGCCGACCCGGATCTGACCGCTCATGAGGGTTTGCCGGGGTGGGTGCAGGCGCAGCAGCGACCGCAGCGTCACGCTTTTGCCGGATCCCGACTCGCCCAGCAGGGCCAGGACTTCGCCACGCCGGACCTGCAGGTCAACCCCGTTGACGGCACGTACCGGTTGACGACCCCCGGTGAAGGTGATTTGCAGGCCGCGAATATCGACGGCGACGTCGTGATCAATGCTCATGCCGACGCTTTCAAAGGCTGTTCGGAGGCGAGGGTGTGACCACGCCCGGGCTCATACATCAGACAGGCCACTGGATGGCCGTTCATCGGGGATTGCAGGACGGGAACCTGCTCGGCGCAAGCGGCTTGCGCCATCTCGCAGCGGGTGTGGAACCGGCACCCCGAGGGTGGGTTGATTGGGTTGGGGGGATCGCCCGCCAAGGGTGGCGACTGGGTGCGCTGGTCCGGATCCATGGTGGGCATCGAACTGAGCAAGGCGCGTGTGTAGGGATGCTGGGGATGGTTGAAGAGGTCTTCACTGGCGCCTATCTCGACCACCTGGCCCAGGTACATCACCATCACCCGGTCACTCATGAAGCGCACCACATTGAGGTCATGGCTGATGAAAATGTAGGTGAGCTTGAACTCATCCTTGAGGTCGAGCAACAGGTTGAGCACCTGCGCTTCCACCGACTTGTCCAGTGCTGACACGGCTTCATCCAGAATCACCAGCTGGGGTTGCAGCGCCAGCGCGCGTGCAATGTTGACACGCTGGCGCTGTCCGCCGGAAAGCTCGTGCGGATAGCGCGCCGCAAAGCGATGGGGTTCCAAACCCACCCGGGCGAGCAGGTCACGGGCACGCGCGATCGCCTCAGCCCGGGGCAGGCCGTGCACCTGAGGCGAGAAGGCGATCGAGTCCTCGATGGTCAAGCGGGGGTTGAGCGACGCATAACTGTCCTGAAAGACCATTTGCGCCTGGCGCCGGAAATCTTTCATGGGCAAATCACGACCGCCCACCAAGGCTCCATCAAAGAGAACCTCGCCCCGATCAGGCGCCAGCAGGCTCATGAGCAGACGGGCCGTGGTGCTCTTGCCGCAGCCAGACTCGCCCACCACGCCCAGTGTCTCGCCCTGGCGAACCGAGAAATCGATATCGTCGACCGCGCGCACCACATCGCCACCGCGCCCGAACAGGCTCTTTTGCAGGGGGAAATGCTTGGTCAGTCCCCGAACTTCGAGAAGATGTTTGTGAGGTGCCATGTTCACTGCTTGATTTCCATGGCCGAACGCAAACCGTCGCTCAGCAGGTTGAAGGCGATCGAGGTGATGAAGATCATCGCCCCGGGCAAGGCGGCCACCCAGGGTTGGGAATAAATCGCGGTTCGCAAGGTGTTGAGCATCAGGCCCCACTCGGGCTCAGGAGGCTTGACGCCCAAGCCCAGAAACGACAGGCCCGAGGCCAGGATCATGGCCACCGCAATCAGGCTGGTTGCGTACACAAAGATGGGACCCAGCACATTGCCCAGCACATGCACCCGCACGATGGTGAAGGCGTTGGCCCCCGACGCGCGCGCCGCTTCGACAAAGTCACGGGTGCGAATCTGTGTGGTGACACTTTCCGCAATGCGGGCAATCGGCGGGATGAACACCACCGTGAGTGAAATGAGCGAATTGGTGATGCCCGCCCCCAACGCGCCAGACAGGGCAATGGCCAGCAGCACCGAGGGAAACGCATAAAAGACATCGATGGTTCGCATGATCACCGAGTTGATGGCGCCGCCTGCGTAACCGGCTGTGATGCCAATCAGGGAGCCAAACAGAAAGGCGAAGATGACCGGCGTGATGCCCATGAAGAGACTCAGCCGCGCGCCCACCATCAGGCGTGAGAGCATGTCGCGTCCCAGTTCGTCGGTGCCCAGCGGGAAATTGGGCGTGCCAATCGGCT
The DNA here is from genome assembly GCA_937927685.1 of uncultured Burkholderiales bacterium. Lineage (GTDB taxonomy): Bacteria > Pseudomonadota > Gammaproteobacteria > Burkholderiales > Burkholderiaceae_C > Limnohabitans. The sequence goes on from CALBSC010000001.1 coordinate 55,034, forward strand.
TCAGCCGCGACAGCATGGAGGACTTGTAGGGGTCGGCCGGCGTGATCCAGGCGCCCAGCACGGCCAGCAACAGCAGGATCACAATGACAGCCGCGGCTGCCATGGCCACTTTGTCGCGGGAAAGGCGACGCAGGACGTTGTGCCAGTAACCTGGCGACTGTTCGGGAACCACCATCGAGGCGCTCGACGGGTTCGCAGCAGGGCTGAGCAATGTCATGTCCGTTCAGCCTCGGGCGATGCGCGGATCGAGCAGGGTTTGCACCATGTCCACCAGCAGGTTGAGCACCACAAAAAACATGGCCAGTACCAGAATCGTGCCCTGCAGCAAGGGCAGGTCGCGTTGGAAGATGGCCGAGTTGAGCAAGAAGCCGGTGCCAGGCCAGGCGAACACGGTTTCAATCAGGATAGAGCCACCCAGCAGGTAGCCCAGTTGCAAGCCCATGACCGCCAGCGCGGTGGGGGCTGCGTTTTTGACGACATGCCGCAACACACCCAGGTCAGTGAGGCCCTTGGCCCGCAAGCCCATCACGAATTCCTGGGCCAGAATGTCGGCGACCAGCGCTCGCACGGTGCGCGAGATGATGCCCATGGGGATCACACTCATGGTGATGGCGGGCAGCACCATGTGTTGCACGTGCTCCCAATTCCACTGCCACAGGTCCGACCCGCTGGGCCCTGCACCACTGGCAGGCAGCCACATCAGTTGCGACGAGAACACAATCACCAGCACCATGCCCAGCCAGTAATGGGGGACACTGACACCGAGCACGGCTGTCAACGAGGCCAGTTTGTCCACCCATGAGTTCTGAAAGTAACCGGCCACAAAACCGAACAGGCTGCCGAGGATGAATCCGATCAGCGTGGCCAATGCCGCCAGCCGCAGGGTATTGCCCACCGCCTTGAGCACCTCATCCAGGACCGGACGACTGGTGGCGATGGACACCCCCAGGTCACCTTGCAAAGCCCGGGCGATCCAGCTCAGAAACTGCTCCGGGTAGGAGCGGTCAAAGCCGTACAAGGTGCGCAGCTTTTGCTGCAATTCCTGGGAGGCATCGGGCGGCAGGATGGACACCAGCGGATCGCCCGGGGCCAGATGCACCAGGGCAAAACACACCAGCGCCACGCCCAGCATGATGGGCAGGGCGTAGACAACGCGTCGTATCAGAAATTCAATCATGAGAACCCATCACGCCGAACCCTGGTCAGGATTCGGCGTGCGTACAGTCAAGTGAAAACAGTCGAATGGAATCAGTCGATGGACATCGGGGCGATGTCAATGAACCAGCTGCGCGGCTGGACCACGCCCTTGACTTTGGCGCTCATGGCGCGCGGGCCCACGTCGTGTGCAATCCAGATGAACGGCGACTCCTCGACGATACGGGCATGCAGCTTGGCCAGGGCCGCGTCGCGACCACGGTCATCAAAGGTGCTGCGCGCATCCGCGATCAGTTTGTCAAACTCGTCGTTGCCAAAGAAGCCCCAGTTGTTGGAGACCGGCGGGAACGTCTTGGTGCTGGTGAAGCGGACCATGGCAAAGAAAGGATCCATGGCCGCAAAGCTGACGTTGATGGCGTGGGCGCCACGTGCGGTGGCGTCTTTCGCCCCCATTCGCCAGTTGGTGAACAGCGTGTTCCATTCGATGACATCAAATTCGATGTCGAAGTAGCAGGCCTTCAGCGACTGCTGCACGAATTCGTTCATGGGCAGCGGCTGCATCTGACCTGATCCCGAGGCCGAAATCTGCACTTTGGCTTTCAGGGGCTTGCTGGCCGAGAAACCGGCTTTTTGCATGAGTGCCTGGGCTTCCTTGACGTCGTAACGGATGTCAAACTTCGGGTTGCCCCACCAGGGGTGGCCGGGCGGAACGGTGCCCTTGGGGATGCCCATCATGCCGCCCAGCATCGTTTTCAGACCCTCGCGATCCACGCACAGGTTGGCCGCATGGCGCACATCCTTGCTCAACCAGGGTGAGCCGGGGGCAAACGACAACTGCCACGGCCACACATGCGGCTGCGGGTTGCTGTAAATGGTGAATCCGCGTTGGCGAATCTGGGCCATGGCGTCCGGTGCCGGAGCTTCAATCCAGTCCACCTGGCCGGAGAGCAGGGCGGCCGTGCGCGAGTTGGCCTCGGGCATGGGCAGCATCACCACACGGTCCACCTTGGGCCGACGTTTGGCGTCCCAATAGTCCTTGTTGGCGACCAGTTCGAGGCGTTCACGCGGCACGAAGCGGGCCATCTTGAAGGGACCCGAGCCGGAGGCATCGCTGGCGAACGCGGTCCAGGCGAGCTTGGCTTTGTCAGCGGGGGTGGCGCCTTGCGCAGCGTCAAACTTCTTTTGCCAGTGGCTGGGGCTGGCCATGAAGAGGTTGGACAGGTTCACCGGCAAGAACGAATCGGGCTCGCTGGTGGTGAGTTCGACCGTCAGGTCATCAATCTTGCGGGCGCTGCGCAGGGTGGGCATGCGCGAGGCGGTGACGCCCACCTGACTGGCGTCGAAATGCACGGCGTCCTTGTCCAGCACTTTCTGGACGTTCCAGACCACGGCATCGGCATTCAACGGGGACCCGTCGTGAAACTTCACGCCCGAACGCAGTTTGAACGTCCACTTGGTTTTGTCCGAGGCACTGACTGACCAGCTGGTGGCCAAACCGGGGATCAGCACGCTGGGCTTGTCCGCGCTGGACAAATCCCAGTGGGTCAGCGCGTCGTACATGGGAATGCCTGTGAAGCGGTTGCCTTCAAATCCCTGGTCGGGTTGTCCCAGCGTACGCGGGATGTCGGCCGCTGTCATGGCAATGCGCAGCACCTTTTCCTGGGCATAGGTGGGTTGCATCGTGGCTGCGCCCACGGCAGCCACCGCCAGCACCAGTTGAAGGCCTTTGTTAGCCCATTGAGACGAAGGGATCATGCGTTTCATTGCGACTCCAAGTAAAAGTGACTGACATAAACATCGTTCAACGCGGACTGCAGGGAATCCAGGACCATCAAGGTCTTGAGCCGGTAACGATCAACCGTGCATCCGCTTGCAACGGTCATGCCATCTGCTGCATACCCCACGGGCCCAGCGCCTGTCCCCGTGAATCTTGGCGCGTCCTCTCGGCGTTGGTGGGCATGCGGGCGATGTTCATCCCTCTGGCGATGGCTCCAAGTTGGTGCACCATACACCACTTTGGGGCGCGCTTCAATCCACGGGAACGCGATGTCCTGGTTGTGCACCACAATGTGAGTCAGCCGGGTCGGCATGCGCATGTCAGCCTGGCCTGCATGGCGCTGTCTCTCCAATGCATGCAAAATGCCCGAAACACCCCAATGCACCATGAACGCCCCCAACCCACGCAGGTTATTGCTGATCAATCCCAACACGAATGCGTCCACCACGCAGCGGTTGCAGGAGACCTTGCATCCCCGGGTTCCGGCGGGGGTTCGCCTGGACGTCATCACGGCGCGCTTCGGCTCGCACTACATTGCTTGTGAGTCCAGCCATGCCGTGGCGGCGCACGCATGCCTGCAGGCATGGGCCGAATGCCGTCAGACTCAGGCAGGCCCCCTCGATGGGGTCCTGATCGGCTGTTTTGGCGACCCAGGCTTGTTTGCCTTGCGTGAGGCCAGCGGTTGCCCGGTGACCGGACTGGCCGAGGCATCCTTCATTCTGGCGGCGCAGCGTGGCCCCTTTGCCATCGTGACCGGGGGGGAGCGTTGGAGACCCATGCTGCAGCGCCTGGCGAATGCCCTGGGCTATGGCCACTTGTTGCGCCACATTGAAACGGTTGTGCCCAGCGGCGCCGAACTGCAAGCGGATCCCGACATGGCGATGCGATGCCTGGGGGAGGCCTGCGCCCAGGCTGCCGCTTCAGGGGTGGAAAGCGTCATCCTCGGCGGTGCAGGACTGGCTGGCTATGCGCAGGGCTTGCGCCACCGCTGTCCCGTGCCGCTGATCGACAGCGCAGAGGCGGGCCTGCAGGTGTTGCTGCACGACCTTGCACCGCCCGCGCCCCAGCCGGACGATGGTTTTTTTGCACATTGGCGCAACATGTCGGCAGACATCATGCAAACGCCCGTGCGCACCTGAATGAAGCCTGATCACTGGCATGCATTGTGCTGAATGCATGACAGGAGGGTGGCGAAATGCTGGATATTGTCTTCATCGTGCTGGGGATCTTCGTGGGATTCAACCTCCGGCACGAACATCAGCAACGTCGTGAGAATCTCGTCTTTGAGAAAGTTGACGCCAAGGTGCGCAGCGAACTGGAAGTGGCGAAAAACCTGAATGAATCACTGCTGGCCGAAAACGCTGCGCTCAAGCGGCGTCTGGCAACGCCTGCTGTTGCGCAGGTCGCTCCCCTGGCCTCCACGTCCGCCAGCTGACCCGGCTCTCACGCTCATTGCGGCTGCAGGTCAATGCTGCGGGCAATGCCACGATAACGATCGATTTCCGCGCTGTACAGTTTCGCCAGTTCCACCGGGTTGCGCGCGGGTGACACGACATTGCCGCTGGCCTCAAAGGATTTGCGCGTCTCCGGATTGCTCAGGGCGACATAAAACGCCTTGTTCAGGGACGCCACCACGTCATCCGGCGTGTTCTTGTGCACTTGCACCCCGGCCCACACATCGAACTCCATGCTTTCCAGGCCAGGCATGGCAGCCAGCGCCGGGAACTGCTTGAACAGCGGGTGAGGTGACTTGGCGGTCACCGCCAGGCCTTTCACCTTGCCGTCCAGGATGGTTTGCGGAATGGATCCCGCCATCGGGAGGAAAGCCATGTCGATCTGGCCCCCCATCAAATCGGAGATCAGGGGGGCAATGCCTTTGTAGGGAACATGCAGCAAGGGGGCCTTGGTGACCTGACCGAATTTTTCGCCAATGAGGTGATACAGGGAGCCGTAGCCCACACTGCCATAGGTGAGGGGCTGATCGGGGTTCTTCTTGGCCAGCGCGATCAGATCATCGACCGATTTCACATTCATCGAGGTGCGAACGGCCAGAATGGTGCTGGTACTGGAAAACTGGGCGACCAGTTTGAAGTCCTCGGCCTTGTACTTGACGCCCTGGATCACCATCGGCGCCAGAACCAATTCCATCGGGCTGCCCAACGCCAGGGTATGCCCGTCCGCAGGGGCGCTCACCACTTTGGTCAAGGCAATGGAGCCGCCGGCCCCCCCAATGTTGTCCACAATCATGGTCTGCCCCAGCTTGGCGGCGGCATCCGGTTGGACTTTGCGGGCAAAGAAGTCTGAAGGGCCTCCTGCCGGGTAGGGCACCACGAGACTGATGGTCTTGGAGGGGAAGCCCTGGGCATGAGCGCCCCAGAGGGTGAGGCTGGCGCACACGGTCGCCGCGATGTTGATGAGGTGACGCAATTTCATGACTGACTCCCGTGTGCCTTGGTGGTGGATGCGGTGGCGGTTAAAGACGCTCGATGGGCTTGCATGCCGGTGAAAGCAAAATCCACCTCAGGTTTCAAGCCACTGATGATGCGTGCGATGGATTTGCCGGACCCGCAGGCATGTGTCCAGCCCAGGGTGCCGTGGCCGGTGTTCAGGAACAGATTGGGCAGCTTGCTTTTGCCGATGATCGGCACATTGCTGGGCGTGGCCGGTCGCAGCCCTGTCCAGAAGCTGGCCTGTTCGGTGTCGCCGGCGCCGGGGAACAATGCTTCAACCCGCTTGACGATGGCTTCACAGCGCACGCGGTTGAGGTCACGGTCGTAGCCGTTCAGCTCGGCCGTGCCTGCAATGCGCAGTCGGTCGCCACCGGGCCCGGTGAGGCGTGAAAACACCAGTTTGAATTCGTCGTCGGTCAGGCTGACCTGGTGCGCCTTGGAGGCATCCTTCACAGGCATGGTGACCGAGTAGCCCTTGGCAGGATAGATGGGCAAGTGGATGCCCAGCGGCGCCGCATACAACGGGCTCAGGCTGCCCATGGACAGAACATAGGCGTCGGCCTTGATGCGCTGGAATCGCCCTTCGCTGTCGGTGGCCTCGACGTGGTCGAGTTGTCCACCCACCTCGCGCAATGCCGTGATGGTGTGGCTCATGAGGAATTGCACCCCGGCCGCTTCACACAGCTTGACCAGTTCGCGGGCAAAACGATTGGCGTCGCCCGACTCGTCCTCGGCGGTGTAGGTGGCGCCAGCCAGTTGGGCACGGATGTGTGCCAGGGCAGGCTCCAGCCGAACGGCTTCATCCGCGCTGATCATTTGCCGCGCACAGCCCAGTTCACGCATTTGTTCGGTGGGCGCGATCGCACTGTCGAACTCTTGCTGAGAGGTGTAAAAGTGCAGAATGCCTTGGGTGCGCTGGTCGTAGTTCAGGCCGGTCGAGGACCGAAGTTGCTGCAGGGTTTCACGGCTGTAGGTGCCCAGCCGGACAATTTGTTCGATGTTGTGACGTGTGCGAGCGGGTGTGCACTCCCGCAGGAATTGCAGCCCCCACAGCCATTGCCGCATGTCTGCCCGCACGCGAAACAGCAGCGGCGCATCTTCCTGTCCCAACCACTTCAACACTTTCAGCGGAGCGCTGGGGTTGGCCCAAGGCTCCGCGTGGCTCACCGAAATTTGGCCGCCGTTGGCAAAGCTGGTTTCCGCAGCGGGCGTGGCTTGCCTGTCCACGACAGTGACTTGATGACCGAGTTGTGTGAGGTAGTAGGCCGAGCTCACGCCCAGCAGACCGCTCCCAAGAATGACGACATGCATGATCAGACCTTTGGAAAAGGCTCTGCAACGGACATGTGTTCGGGGGCGATGAGGAACAAAGCAACCGGACACTCACCGCGTGCAGATTGCCGCTCCCCCTGTCCTTGATACCTGAGAGATTCACGACGGCCTGTGGCCGATCGTTTGCTCCTTCGGTGCGTCACCCTGGGGTGACGTCTCTCCAGACGGCTGATTGAGTGATGCAGTACGGAACCTGAGCGTGTATGGGAGTTTGCGCCTTCGGTGGGGGGTGAGCCCGCTCTCCTGCATTAAAGTGCATTCTATCGGTGATAAATCCGAAAGGGAAGCCCTTGTTTTTGATTAAATCATCAGGGTAAACGCTGAATTTCAGCGAGAATTGAACAATAGTTCCTGTTTCCCGCCCTGTTGGATCACTGTCACGGGCCCACACGCTCGAGGGGGCGGTGGTTCAAGGGAAATCAGCCCACATTTACCCAAATTTGCACAAGCGGGTGCTGTTGAAAATGCACCTGGCGATATTCTGGCTTGATGCACTCACCGCCCCGTGGAAAGACTGAATGAGCCTGTTGCGTCAAACGTATCGCCTGGCCCGACTGGAACTTCTCCTGGTCCTGTCATCCGCCAAATGGCTGGTGACGGTGTGTGTGGTGGCCATCATCCCGGCGCTGTACTTGCTGATCTACCTCTCCAGCATGTGGGACCCCGCAGCGCACACGCGTTCCCTGCGCGTGGGGCTGGTCAATCAGGACAAGGGCTACGCGTATCGGGATCAGATGGTGGACATGGGCGGGGAGTTGGTGAACCGCCTGATGCGCAAGGCGGATTTGGGCTATTTGCCGCTGACCTCCCCCGAAACAGCGCGTGATCTTGTGCGGTCTGGCGATTTGGCATTTGCCGTCATCATTCCGCCAGATTTCTCGGCCCTGGCCGTCCCCGCCCGCATGGCTGACGAGGGCCGACTGGAGATCTATGCCTCAGCGGGAAACAACTACCAGACCTACCTGATTGCCAAAAAATATGCCGAAGAACTGGATGCCGAGCTCAACCAGGCGCTGAACGAACAACGCTGGAAATTGGTGTTGACCTCGTCGATGGCCAGCCATGATCTGTTCGCGCTCAAGTCTGCGTTGACTGAAATACAACGGGGCACGCTGGAGCTGAATACCGGTTTGCAAGCGGCCGCTCGAAACAGCGGTCGCATGACGCAAGGGGTCGCCCAGCTGGGTGAGGAAGTCAACAAATTGACTACGGGTACCCAGCAGATAGGCCAGTTTCTTCGAAGCGTGGAAACGGTCTTGCCACCGGCTGACGACGTCCGGCGCTTGCGTGTCGGGGCCGATGAGTTGGCTGCTGCCCATGGCGAATTCGACAAGGCCTTGGGCAACCTGCATGCGGGGAGTGTGCGCTTGACGCAAGGCGTTGAGCAATTCAAGCAGAGCCAGTCAGGGGTGCCGTTTTTCTCCTCCAGCTTGCAAGAGGCCCTGGACCCACTGCAAACGGGTCTTGTCGACTTGCGGGAGGGACTTTTCAAGGCGCAGTCGGGTCATCGCCAACTCACCAGTGGGGCCGAGTCGATGCGTGATGCCGTCAGGACGCTGGCCTTTGGTGTGCGCGATTTGCGAGCCGGGTTGCGCCAGGTGTTGGTCAAGGTGCCAGAAAATCCGCCCTTGGTTCAGCTGGGACAAAGTGCGACCGACCTGGCGCTGGCGCAAAGCCAATTGGATCAGGGCCTGCGAAGACTGAGTGATGGCGGGGTGTTCCTTCAGTCCTCGACACAGTTGCTGCTGAACCGGATGCCGACGCAGGTGAGTCTGATCGATGGCAGTCCGGAAGGATTGGCTCACTCCGTGATCTCCGAATTGAAGGTGGTCTCCCCGGTCAGCCACCTGGGGGCTGCCATGGTCCCCAACGTGATTCCGGTGGCGATGTGGCTGGGGGCGGGCATCGCCGTGTTTTTGATACAGGGACGGCACATCGCCGGGGTGGCTCGACGCTACAGCAGTGCCGCCAAGTTGCTGGGCAAAGCCGTGGTGCCCACTGTCGTGGTGGGCTTGCAGTCGGTGTTGTTGGAGGGCCTGCTGTTGCTGTGGTTTGACCTGCGGGTGGACCATCTGCTGGCCTGGACCGGCTTGATCGTGTGCACCGCCATTGCCTTTGTGTTTGTTCTGCTGTTGTTCATCCGGCTGGCCGGCGACGTTGGCAAGGCCCTGGCCATGCTCTTGCTGGCCTTGCAGATTTCCGCCTCAGGTGGCGTGGTTCCGATCGAACTGAGCAGCCAGTTCTTTGCGGTGCTCAGCCCCTGGCTCCCGATGACCTGGGTGGTGCAGGGGCTCAAGGCTGCCATGTTCAGCGCCTATGCAGGAAATTGGATGGGGCCCTTGATCCAGACGCTGGCATTGACGTTGATCTGCGCTCTGATCACGATGACAATAGGGCGCTGGCATTACTGTCGGCTCAGCCGGTTGCGCCCCATGCTGGATATCTGAGCCGGACGTGTTGTCTGTCATTGACGTTGGACAAAAAGGAATTCCCCCATGATCGGCTACACCTGTGTGGGCACCAATGATCTCGACCGTGCCGTGGGCTTCTATGGCGAGTTGCTGGGTCTGTTGGGCGCGCAACCCTTTTTCAAGAACGACCGGGGCGTTGGGTGGGGCGTGAGCCCGGACAAGCCCATGTTCAGTGTGCTCAAGCCGTTTGATGGCCAGATCGCCACGCCCGGAAATGGCGCCATGGTGGCCTTGTCCGCCGCCAGCCCGGCGCAGGTGCAAGCCTTGCATGCCAGGGCATTGGCGCTGGGTGGTACCGATGAAGGTGCGCCGGGCCCTCGGGGGCAAGGGTTTTATGGGGCCTACTTCCGGGACCTGGATGGCAACAAGCTGGCCGCTTTCTGCCTGTTGTCAGAGAAATAATTTGGGGGGTGTGGTCACGCCATAACTGGGGCCAATGCCCGATGAGGGGGCGGTTGTGCACTTGGTGCTCATGCTCGCCACGATGGCCTTGCTCGAGCCGCCACTGGCGCTCAATATTTCCATGCAGGCAAATCCGGTGATTTTGTTGTAGCCGGTGGTGGAGGTGTTATCAAATATGGCGACATTCACATAGCGACAGGTTTGATTGGATGGCGTGGCGGCTGCGCTGCAACTGTTCACGGCGGTGTACAGGTTTTGACCGTAGTTGCCCGAATTCACAAAAATTTGATCGCCAATGCGCAGCGATTGGCTGAGCCGGCTGGAGACCAGATTCAGCAAGTTACTCGAACTCGTGTCACCGCTGGTCGCGGCGGCCCAGGCCCCCGCTGGAAACTTGGTGCCGTTGATGTTGCAGCCTGCATAGATGTTGCTGCCGATCTGGAAGACGTAAACACTTTTGGTGCTGGGATCTGTTTTGGGCCCGATGGGCGACGTGGACGAATTCCAGTAGTTGTCGTACATGCACTTGGGAATGGCGAGGGGAAACAGAACGTTTGATCCCATCGTGGCAGCCCCGGCGCGCGCACTCACGGCGCTCACGGACACGGGCATGCTGGCAATGCCCAGGAAATTGGCAAACAGGGTTTTCACCTCGCCGCTGTTTTGTCCGGTGGATTTGGCGATTGACACCTGGATGGCCGGAATATCGGTTTTGGCGGGTGTCATGGGCAACAACTGCAAGCCTGTGTGGGCGTTGGTCGTGTCCCAATAGCCCACTTGAATCGTGGCTTCTGTGAGGGTCTGTCCGGCCACCCGGTTGCTGCCCAGCACCGATTGCGCTTGTGCGATGGCGGCCGACCAGTTGGTCGTGCCGCCTTCACCCAGGTATCGTGCGCCAGCCATGGCCGCCGCATCTGCAGCGGTCTGCATCTGAGCCCGAATGGACAACAGGTTGGGGAGGTCGATGGCAAAGGCCCCGAACCCCAGCAACAGGGGCAGCAACAATGCCATCAGGATGCTGACGACACCCCGTTGCTGTTTGTGCTTCATGGTCTTGAAAATGGTCGGGTCAGTCATGCAGGTCTGAAAAGAGGCGGTGGGATGATGCTAGGCCTTTCGGCCACATGGCTATGATGGGTGTCGCACGCAACGGGGCGTGACACGGGATGACCCCCGGCATGGGATGCCGGCGAGGGGGTTCAGGGTGTTATCCCATGTCTTGGGCCCAATGCTGTTGGCGAATCCGCCAGATTCACATTTTTACGAGTGCCATGAAGATGAACAAACAACCTGTCAATCGCCGTGATTTCTTACAGCGGGGCGCTGCTGCTGCCAGCTTGACCATACTGCCGGCCTGGGTGCCGCAAGCGGCCGCCAAAGCCCCCCTGGCGGGTAGCCAGGTGATCAGTGTGCACCGCATGAAGCTCGGCAGCTTTGAGGTCACTGCCATGCTCGATGGGTTCATCGACATTCCGCCGGCGGTCTTGCAGGCCGATCCGGCGTTGGTGAAATCCCTGCTGACCGCCGGGGGGTGGCCCGAGTCACCGATGCGTTTGCCAGTGAACACTTTTTTGGTGAACACGGGAGACAAACTGGTCTTGCTCGACGCAGGCGGTGCGAAGATGCTGGGGCCCACGGCAGGTCGTTTGCCGCAATGCCTGGCCGCTGCGGGAATCACCCCGGCACAGATTGATGAAATCTACATCACCCACATGCATGGCGACCACTTGCACGGCACCGTGGCGCCCGATGGTTCGGCCCTGTTTCCCAACGCGATGCTTCGCATCGCCAAGGACGACCTGGAGTACTGGGGCAATCCGGAGGTGGAGGCCAAGGCGCCTGACAATCAGAAGGCACGCTTCATCCCGGCCAAGCGCGCCATCGCCGCCTACGGCGACCGCATCAAGCCATTCAAGTTGGGCGAAGAGTTGACCCCTGGCATCCAGTCCGTGGAGGCGGTGGGTCACACGCCGGGTCACAGTTGCTATCTGGTGCAATCAGGCTCGGCGCGACTGCTGGCCATTGGGGACACCATGCATGTGGCACCGGTTCAATTTCCACGTCCGGAAATCACCGTGGCTTTCGACTGGGACCAGGACAAGGCTCGCAACACCCGGCTCAGCATTTTTGACCGCGCCGTGAAAGAGTCCATTCCTGTGGCCGCCGTGCATCTGCCGTTTCCCGGCATCGGCCTGTTGCGCAAGAAGGGCGCTGACTATGTCTTCGATCCGGTCCCCTGGCAGTTGTTCTGACATGAGACGTTTGTTCCTGACAGCGACCCGTCGCCACCTGGGGGCCCTGTTCATGGGGCTCTGCGGGGCGCTGGTTTCGTGGCCCGCAAGCGCGCAAAGCTATCCGGCCAGGCCGATCAAGCTGATCGCGCCCTATCCTGCGGGTGGTGGCGTGGATGCGGTGGCCCGGCTGGTCGCCGAACGATTGGCCGCCCGGGTGGGCCAGCCGGTGGTGGTGGACAACAAGCCGGGCGCTGCGGCCACCATCGGCGGCGAGGCCTTGGCCAAGAGCGTTCCCGATGGCTATACCCTGATGCTGGGCAGCGTCACGGATTACGCCATTGCCCCGCATGTGCACAAGGCGCTCGGCTTTGACCAGCGCAAGGACTTTGCGCCCATTGTCGAGGTGGGCTATGGCACGGTGGTGCTGGTGGTCAACGCCGATGTTCCAGCCCGATCCGTCAAGGAACTGATCGCCCTGGCCAAGTCCAAACCGGGTGAGTTGAGCTTTGCGTCCTCCGGCATCGGTGGGCTTCAGCATCTGAACGGCGAGATGTTCAAGCAAATGGCGGGGATCGACCTGGTTCATGTGCCCTACAAAGGCACCACGCAGTTGTTGCCGGACTTGTTGGCGGGACGTGTCCCCATGGCCATTGACAGCTTGCCGGCTCACCTGCCGCATGTGAAGGCCGGACGCGTCAGGGTGCTGGCGGTGGCGAGCCCGATCCGCTCGGCCATCTTGCCTGAGATTCCCACCATGGCGGAGGCGGGATTGCCCGGCTACGTATCAGCCACCAACTACACCTTGTTTGCCCCTGCGGGCACGCCCAAACCGGTCATCGCGCTCTTGAACAAGGAGGTCAATGCGGTGCTTCAAATGGCTGACGTCAGGGAAAAACTGCAATCGCAGGGCATTGTGATCACGGGGGGAACGGTGGAATCCATCGAAAAACACATCCCCAAAGAAATGGACAAGTGGGCCCTGGTGGTGAAGACCAGTCAGCTCAAGTTTGACTAAGCCCTGCAAAGCGGGTGGGCATGCGCGGAAAACCCTAGAATGGATTCATCCATTGTTAGGTGAACACCATGCCCTTGAACGACGCTGTCCTCACTGTATTGATCGCCGGCCTGTTGCCCATCGTCTGCGCGGGTATCGCCAAGTGGGGCGCTAAAAGTTACGACAACGAACAGCCCCGCGAGTGGTTGGCCCACCAGGATGGCTACCGCGCCAGGGCGGACGCTGCACAGCAAAACAGTTTTGAAGCCTTCCCGTTTTTTGCGGCGGGGGTGGTGCTGGCGCTGTTGGCCGATGTCGAGGTGGAGGACGTGGCGCAATGTGGCTGGTTCTTCCTCGCCATGCGACTGGCCTACATTTATTGCTATGTCACCAACCGGGCCTCTGGGCGCTCGATTTTTTGGGTGCTGGGGCTGGCCGCGGTCCTGCGCTTGTACATCCTGGCCATGTGACACATGACTGGCGAACCCATGCATCCCCTGGATGCGGCCACCACCCTCACGCCGACTGCGCGTGACACCACCCAGGGCAAGACCGACCCGAGGTACGCACACCGCATTGGCCCCTTTGGCGGCATCACGGCGGCCACGCTGCTCAAGGCCGTGCTGGTTCACCCTGAGCGCCAGGGGGAGCCGATTGCGCTGACGGTGAACTACGCGCAGCCCATCGCCGAAGGCCCCTTTGTTGTCGAAGCCGTGGCCGTCAGAACCAACCGTTCGACGCAACATTGGTCGGTGGTCATGACCCAGGGCGATACCGTGGTGACCACGGCCAGCGCGGTGTTGGCCTCGCGCCGGGAAACCTGGTCGAGCACGGAGGCCGTGTGCCCTTCCGTGTCCCCGCCGTCAGTCCTGCCCAAGCTGGCGGGCCCCGATGTGCCGGTCTGGTTTGCCAACTACGATGTGCGCATTGCGCAAGGGATGCCGCTGGACACCGCCCGTCCCCTGGCAGAAATGGATTCGATCACCACGCTGTGGGTTCGCGATGAGCCCGAAAGACCGCTGGATTTTGTATCGCTGGCCTCTATTTGCGATGTGTTTGTGCCCCGCATCATGGTTCGACGGCCTGTGCGCGTGCCAGCCGGCACGGTCTCACTGACCACCTACTTCCATGCCGACTCGGCCAGGTTGGCGGCCTGTGGCACAGCGCACTTGCTCGGAACCGCCCGTGCGTCGCACTTCGGAATGGGCTATCACGATCAGACCGCCCAGGTGTGGAGCCCCGATCGCTGTTTGCTGGCCACCACGCACCAGATCGTTTACTTCAAAGCGTAGAAGACCAACCCCCGACGTTATGTTGTTGCCAGCCCATGGTCAGCGATGGCTTGCCTGGCAGGCCGTATGAAATTCATGAATCCCTCCGCGACACCGTCAGCCCCGTTGCCCTATGCAGGCCTTCGCGTGGTGGAATTCACCCACATGGTGATGGGGCCCACCTGTGGCATGGTGCTGGCCGATCTGGGGGCTGAGGTGATCAAGGTGGAGCCCATCGGTCATGGCCGCCACGGTGATGCCACCCGAAATTTGATCGGATCAGGGGCGGGGTTCTTCCCCCTGTTCAACCGCAACAAAAAGAGCATTGCCCTGGACTTGCAATCATCCGAAGGCTTGGAGGCCGTGTTGCGCCTGTTGGCCACCGCTGATGTGGTCACTGAAAACTTCAAGCCTGGCACCATGCAAAAACTGGGGCTCGACTATGCCAGCCTGAAAGCCCTCAACCCCCGGTTGGTGTATGTCAGCCTCAAGGGTTTCTTGCCGGGCCCCTACGAGCACCGCACGGCACTCGATGAGGTGGTGCAGATGATGGGCGGATTGGCGTACATGACAGGACGTCCGGGGGATCCGTTGCGTGCCGGCACGAGTGTGAATGACATCATGGGCGGCATGTTCGGTGCCATTGGCGTCATGGCCGCCCTGGCGCAGCGGGACAAGACGGGCATGGGGCAGGAAGTGCAAAGCGCCTTATTTGAAAACAACGTCTTCCTGGTGGCGCAGCACATGATGCAGTTCGCCGTCACCGGCAAACCCGCTGCGCCCATGCCTGCACGCATTTCTGCCTGGGGCGTCTATGACGTGTTCAGGGTCAAGCACGATGAACAGATTTTCCTGGCAGTCGTCACCAACACAGCCTGGGACATTTTTTGTGACGCGTTCGGGTTTGCCGATCTCAAGGCCGATGCGCGTTTGCAGACCAACAACGATCGCGTGCTGGCGCGGGACTGGATGATGCCGGTCTTGCGTGAACGCATGGCCCCCCACACCGCCGCAGACATCAGTGCAGTCTTTGAACAACATGCCTTGCCCTATGCGCCTATCACCCGACCGCAAGACTTGTTTGATGACCCGCACCTCAATGCCACCGGCAGCCTGGCCGACATCGAGCTGCCGGATGGCCGACCCTCGCGCACGGTATTGATGCCGTTCACGCTGGATGGCCAGCGTCCCGACGTGCGAATGTCGCCCCCCAAACTGGGTGAGCACACGGCCGAGTTGTTGGGGCAGTTGGGTTATGGCCCGGCAGAGATCCAGGCGCTCACTCACCCGGATGACAACGGTTTATCCCCTGATCCGTCATGAACCACGTCCGGGTATTGGTGTTGATGCTGCTGTCAGGCATGGCCAGTGTACGAGCGGCCGAGGTCAGCGTGGCGGTGGCCGCCAATTTCAGCGCCCCCATGCAGAGAATTGCCTCGTTGTTTGAGCAGGAGACGGGGCACAAGGCGGTGTTGTCGTTCGGGTCGACCGGTGGTTTTTATGCACAGATCAGACATGGCGCACCCTTTGACGTGTTCCTGTCCGCCGATGAGGGAACACCGGCCAAGTTGGAACAAGAGGGCCTGGGCGTGACAGGCAGCCGCTTCACCTATGCCGTGGGCAGGCTGGTGCTGTGGAGCAAGCGCGCGGGCTGGGTGGATGACCACGGCGAGGTGCTCCGCACCGGCCGTTTCGAGCGCCTGGCGATGGCCAACCCCAAGCTGGCGCCGTATGGTGCTGCCGCTGTGGAGGTGATGAACCGAATGGGCTTGGTGCAACACCTGTCTTCCAGGCTGGTGCAAGGAGACAACATTGCGCAAACCTATCAGTTCGTTTCCACCGGAAATGCCTCCCTGGGTTTTGTGGCGCTGTCCCAGGTGATGCTGGAGGGCAAGCTGTCCCAGGGCTCGGCCTGGGTGGTGCCAACTCACCTCTACACGCCGATACGGCAGGATGCTGTGATGTTGACCAAAGGGCGCAACACCCCTGCAGCGCAGGCGCTCATGACTTTCCTCCGATCGAGCCAGGCGCTGGCGGTGATGCGTGCGCATGGCTATGAAAACTGATGATGGACATGATTGTTGTCCGAACATCTGATCAGGTCATCGCTGATCAGTCTTCCTGAGCAGATGCGAGGCAGCATCAGGCCGCAAACGTCGAGCGTCCAGTAGCCCGATCAGCGCGAACGTGGCCATCATCACGAAGGCAAACCGGTACTCGCTTCCTGCCGGCAGGTGGCTCCACTCGGTGAGGCTTTGGCCCGCTCGTACACACAGGGCACTCAGGGTAATGGCCAAGGCGTTGGACAGTTGTGTGGCACTGTTGAAGAGGCTGTTGGCATCCGACATCTGGGCCTTCGGGATGTCGGAATAAGCCAGGGTGTTGAGGGTGGTGAACTGCATCGAGCGCGTCATGCCACCGGCAATCAGCACCGCCACAGTGAGAACCAGTGGCCACCCGGGGGTCAGGGCAGCACAAACAGCGATCGAGAAAGCGCACAGGCAGCCATTCCAGATCAGCACCTTTCGGTGCCCGAACCGGTTGAGCACAGCCGTGGCCATGGATTTCATGCCCAGGTTGCCTGCAAAGAGCGCCAACACCAGCAATCCGGCGTGGAAGGCGTCATACCCCAGACCGAGCTGAAAAAACAAGGGCAGCAAAAAGGGCGCACTGCTGATGGCCGTGCGATAAAAAGAACCGCCTCGTAACGCCACCCGCATGGTGGCGATGCGCGCGGGTGCCAGATCAATCAGCGGGTGGGGGCTTTGCTTCAGGTGCCGGATGGCCAGCACGAGCAGGACGACGCCTGCCAGCAACAGAGCCATCCCGTGTGCATCGATGGCGGTGGTCAAGGCCTCCAGGCTGTAGAGAAGGGCGAAGCTGCTCAAACCACACAGCACAAATCCCGTCCAGTCAAAGCGGCGGGGCGAGTCGCTCTTGATGTTCGGGATGAGCCAGAGGGTGGCCATGAACGCCAGAATTCCCAGCGGCAGGTTGATGTAAAAAATCCAGCGCCAGCCCCAGTGGGTGGTGATGAAGCCGCCGATGGGCGGGCCCAGGATCGGTGCAATCAGCGCCGGCCACACCAGGGCAGAAATGGCACTCACCAGATCTTCCTTGGGGGTGAAGCGCAGCACGACCAGACGGCCCACGGGCACCATCATGGCGCCCGCCATGCCCTGAAAGATACGCAGCGCAATGAAGGTGTTGAAATCGCTGGTCATGCCGCACAACACCGAGGCCAGGGTGAAGATGCCGATGGCCGCCGCAAACACCGTCCTGGCGCCAAAGCGGTCTGCCACCCACCCGCTGGCAGGGATGAACACACCCAGCGACAGCAAGTAGGCGCTGATGCCCAGGTTGAGCGCGATGGCGCTGGTGCCAAACGACTCGGCCATGGCCGGCAGCGCCGTGGTGATGATGGTGCCGTCCAGAATCTCCATGAACATGGCCCCGGTGACCAGCGCCATGATCACGCGCATGCGAAGTCCCGAAGGCTGGTGGCTCAGGCTATCCTGCGGACGTGGCATGGTGCTCGGACATTCAGGTTGAAGACGGGCCGGACGGGTCAGGGCGGGACGAAGCGAACCGATCGGCTGCCAGCGAGCATAGCAGTGCCGCGCCCAGCACCATCACGCCACTTGGGCCCAAGGACTCAAAGCCCAACGCCACCACCAGTGAGGCGCCCAGCGCAGCCCCCATGGCTTGGCCCGCATACAGGCTCGACGAATTGAGTGCAATCGAAGCCGATGCCAAGTGCGGTGCAGACTGCGCCAGGCGGGCCTGCTGGGACGAATTGAAAGCGAAATTGCCCAAGCCCCAGACCAGAACGGCCATCGCCACAGCCCACAGATCATGCAGCACGGACAATGCCACTACCCAGAGGATCAGACCTGCCAGGACAAAGCTCAGGGCCACCCTCGCACCCCGGTCAGCGCCGATGCGGGACACTTGTTTGGACAAAATGATGTTGCCGGTCAAACCGCTGAATCCCAGCAAGCCCATCAGCAGCGCCTGGGTGACCGGTGAAGCCTGGAGAACCTCCCGCAGGGCCGAGGTGATGTACCCCATGACCGCAAAATTGCCCGTGCACCACATCATCGTGGCCAACAAAATCCAGCGCAGTCGGGGCGAGCCCAACACGTCGAGCCAGGATTGCACCGACAACGGTGCCACCCGTAAACCCGCGGGGACGACGCGCCAGACGGTCCAGGCTGACAGCAGTCCCGTGACGGCCACCGCGGCAAAACTGACGCGCCAGCTGAACAGGTCTGCCAGCAGATTGCCAATGGGCATGCCCATGACCGACGCAAGCGACCAGCCAACAAAGGCACTGGTGACCGCTGTGGATCGCTGCTCGGGCGGCACCATCATGGCCAGCGTGGCGGCCACCTGGGGCGTGAACACGGCGGCACCCAGCACCGCGATGGGGCGAAGCCACAGCAGGGAGGTGAAATCCGTTGCCAGCGCACACGCGGCATGACCGACGGAGAGCAACAGCAGTGACCCGACGAGCAACAGCCGTCTGTCCACGCGTGAGGTGGTGGCGGCCACCACCGGCGCTCCCAGGCACATGGTCAATGCGGCCAGGCTGAGCAGCGAGCCCGCTTGTGGAATAGAGATGGACAGGTCCCGTGCCAGCAGGTCCAGCATGCCGGGAACCACCAGCACACCGCAGCCCACGACGAAATTTCCGAAAAAGGCGGCAGCGGTGGCGGTCATGAAGGCCTGCGTCGAGCGTGTTGAGGTGCGGGGTGTCAGATCCGCCGGACTTTGACCGACTTGCCCTTGACCTTGCCCGCATTGAGGCCACGCAGCATCGCGTCGGCGGCGTGTCGCTCGACGGCCACATAGGTCGAGAATTCATTGACATTGATTTTGCCGATCTGTGTGCCGGCAAACCCCAGATCCTTGGTGAGTGCGCCCAGCACATCCCCCGGACGGATCTTTTCTTTCCGCCCGCCCAGTATTTGCAGCGTGACCATCGGCGGCTGCAAGGGCGCGGTGGTGTCTGCCTGGCTCAGCTCAGCCAAGGCATGCCATTGACTCTCGGTGCCTTGCATGGCGTCGATACGTCCCACGCTGCCCATCTCGTCCATGCTCGCCAGGCTGAAGGCCCAGCCTTCGCCATCGGCACGGCCCGTGCGTCCCACGCGGTGGGTGTGTACCTCCGGATCGGGGGTGATGTCCACGTTGATGACCGCCTCCAGCTGGGCAATGTCCAGACCGCGCGCGGCCACATCAGTGGCCACCAGCACACTGCAACTGCGGTTGGCAAACTGCACCAGCACCTGATCGCGTTCGCGTTGATCCAGGTCGCCGTGCAGTTCCAGCGCGGCAAACCCTTGTGCCTGCAACACCGCCACCAGCTCGCGGCAACGTTGCTTGGTGTTGCAAAAGGCCAGCGTGCTGACAGGACGAAAATGGTTGAGCAGCAGACCGACCGCGTGCAGGCGATCGGTTTCCTTCACCTCATAAAACCGCTGACGGATCTTGGTGTCGGCGTGACGTTCGGTGAGCTTGACCTCTTGCGGGTGGCGCAGGAAACGGGCCGCCAGCTTGGAGACCCCATCGGGGTAGGTGGCTGAAAACAGCAAGGTCTGGCGTGCTGCCGGGCAGGCCTGAGCCACTTGGGCAATGTCCTCGGCAAATCCCATGTCGAGCATGCGGTCAGCTTCGTCCAGCACCAGGGTGTTGAGGGCATCGAGCACGAGCGATTGACGCGACAGATGATCCAGAACTCGTCCCGGGGTGCCCACCACGATATGCGCGCCATGGGCCAGGCTGGTGAGCTGGTTGCGAAGCGGCACGCCGCCACACAGCGTCAGCGTCTTGATGTTCTCTTCGGCGCGCGCGAGTCGCCGGATCTCCTGGGTGACCTGGTCGGCCAGTTCGCGGGTGGGGCACAACACCAGTGCCTGCACCGCAAAGCGGCGGGGATTGAGGTTGTTCAGCAAGGGCAGCGTGAAGGCGGCTGTCTTGCCGCTGCCCGTCTTGGCTTGTGCAATCAGGTCTTTACCCGCCAGGGCCAGGGGCAGACTGGCCGCCTGGATCGGCGTAATCGCGAGATAGCCCAGTTGCTGCAGGTTGGACTGCATCGAGTCCGACAAGGGCAGTCTGGCGAAGGCGTTGTCGGCCAACGCTGTGGGGGTTGCCACTGGCTGGGCGGGGGAGGGATCGGTTTTGGACATACGCGATTGTCCACTGTTCGGGCAGACGGCCCTCAGTCGCGCAAGGCCCGCGCAATCCGGTCACGTTTGACGGTGGGTTTCGGGCAGATCCCCTTGGGCAGTTCGAACCAGTCACGCACGTCCTGGTCGAGCCCCACGCCGTGCATGAAGTTGTAGATGGCCTTCTTCAATCCCTGACCCAGCCGGTCATGGTCGATGCCGGCAGGCATGGGGCTGGGGTCGATAAACCCGATGTCGTTGCGGGCAAAGTTGCCCGGGGGCAGGGGAATGAGCTCCACCCCATAGGCTGCCGGGTCCTGGCCCACCGGGGAATGCACGGTGCACACAAAGCGGTGGAAAAAACCACTGTGGATGCAGCCGTTCCCGAACAACTGACGCACATATTCCAGTGCATCCACCGTGTCTTGCAGCGTCTGGGTGGGAAATCCGTACATCAGGTAGGCATGCACCAGAATGCCGGCCTCTGTCATGCCGCGTGTGACACGGGCCACCTGCTCAACGGTCACACCCTTTTGCATCAAGGCAAGCAAGCGGTCAGAGGCCACTTCCAGGCCACCGGACAAGGCGATACAACCGCTTTGTGCCAGCAATTCGCTGAGTTCGGGGGTGAAGGTTTTTTCAAACCGGATGTTGCCCCACCAACTGATCTGGACCTGGCGGCGCAACAGCTCCTCGGCCAGGGCCTTGAGCATCTTGGGTGGCGCGGCTTCGTCGACAAAATGAAAACCGGTCTGGCCCGTTTCGGCCACGATGCGTTCGATGCGATCCACCAAGGTGCTGGCGCTGGCGGTCTCAAAGCGGCTGATGTAGTCCAGGCTCACATCGCAAAAGCTGCATTTTTTCCAGTAACAGCCGTGGGCCACGGTCAGCTTGTTCCAGCGCCCGTCACTCCATAAGCGGTGCATGGGATTAAGCAAGTCCAGCAGGCTCAAGTAGGCATGGATGGGCAGGCCGTCCCAGGTAGGCGTGCCCACGTCTTCAAAGGGGATGTCGGGTTCGGGCCAATTCACATACCGCACGCGGTCTTGTTCGCGCACGAAGGTACGCACCAGCCGTTCGCGGCTGCGTGTGCCCTGCAGATGTTCAATCAGGGACAACACCGGGCGCTCACCGCCATCCAGGGTGATGAAGTCGACGACGTCAAACAAACGCGGCTCAGCCAGTTCGCGCAATTCGGTGTTGACAAAGCCGCCACCCAGTGCAACGCGAACTTCAGGGTGGTGGCGTTTGATCGTTTGCGCCATGCGCAGAGCCCCGTAAACCGAACCCGGAAAGGGCACTGACAGCAGCACCAACTGGGGCTGGTGCTCGGCCATGGCGGCCAAGGTCAACTCGGCCAGGTGCTGATCGATCAGGTTGGGTGGCGCGGCCAGTGCCTCGGCCAGGGGGTCGAAGCTGGGTTGTGCTGCGGCCAGGCTCTCGGCGTAGCGCACAAATTCGAAGCGCGTGTCCACGGCGTCGCGCAGCACATCGGCCAGGTCGTTCAGGTAGAGCGTGGCCAGATGCCGGGCACGGTCGTGTTGCCCCAGGGCGCCAAAGGCCCAACCCAGCGGGTCACCGCCTTCCTCGTCGTCGAAGGCGTCCAGCGAGGCGAATCGCGGCCCTTCGGGCAGAAACCCTCGGCCTGCAATCCGGTGGGCGAGTGTGCTGTCCCGCCCTTGCAAAAAACCGATCACCGCATCGATGGTCTGCACATAGTGCGCCCTGTGGTCGAGAAAAAAATTCACCGTGGCGCTGCGCAGGGTCTCGGGCTGCGACAACGCCGCGGCATGCAGTTCAGTCAGTCCCTGGCGACACAGGAGGCGCAACACCAGTGCCAGCGCCAGATCCGCTTGCACCGCCTCCATGCCGCGCGAGCGCAGAAATCCCGTCAGGTAGGCGGTTGAGGGGTAAGGGGTGTTGAGTTGCGTCATCGGGGGGATGAGGCTCAGCACCTTGACGGAGGAGGGGGCAGGCATGTGCGGGGGTGGTGTCAGCACGGATTATGCGCGGGTCGCCGTCCCGGCACGCGGGTTGGTTGTGGCAGTGCGAGTTCGACTCTATGATTCCGCTGCAGCAGAGCCCATGCGTCACCATGGGGCTTCAGGTGCACGGAGACCGGCATGAATTCAACCCAACGCGTGCACTGCACGCCTGAACGACACGCGCAAGCCATCCTGGATATTTTCAATGAAGCCATTGTGAATTCCACCGCGCTGTACGACTACCAGCCGCGCCCGCTGGCGAGCATGGCGGCCTGGTTTGCGACCAAACAACAGGGCAACTTTCCGGTCATTGGCCTGGAGGATGACCACGGCCAATTGCTGGCGTTTGGCAGCTATGGCACGTTTCGGGCCTGGCCAGCCTACAAATACACCGTGGAACATTCGGTGTATGTGCACCGTGATCACCGGGGTCGTGGGCTGGGGGAGTCCGTGATGCGTGCGTTGATCGAATCAGCCCGTCAACACAACTTGCATGCCATGGTGGGCGGGATTGATGCCACCAATGCGGCCAGCATTGCATTGCACACGCGCCTGGGATTCCGGCATGTGGGCACCTTGCCGCAGGTGGGGTTCAAGCTGGGCCGTTGGCTCGACCTGGCGTTGTATCAGTTGCTGCTGGAGACCCCCGAACATCCGCTGGACGGGTGACCGTGCAAGGCCGCAGTGCTTGACTCAGCCGGCAGCGTCCTGCGGATCAGCCACCACCAGGCGGGCATCCACCAGGCGGGCCCGGGGATCAATGTAATAGCCCCCGTATTCGGTGTACCGCAGCACCGCGCATCCACAGCGGTGGCAGGCATGGACATCGCAACGGTTGAACGGAAAGAAGTCCAGGGCAATCGGCGCTTCGGGTGACTCGTAGCGCGTCCCGTTCGGATGGAACTCTTCAAACGTGGCTTCTGTCTGCCCGTGGGGAACCGCTCGCCGCAAGGTGCCGACCGCCTGCAAGTGCTGCGCGGGCCAGCGGTCCTGGCTCACACTCTCCCAGCCGCTGCAGGCCTTGAGGGAGCAGTTACACGCTGAGGGCTTGCCCACCGCGCATCGCGTGAGGTCGTCTGCACTGAATTCAGGTAAGTGATGATCGTCCATGGGAGGTCATGTCAGCCGGTGGCGTGGGTCTGAGGGTGAAGGATACGCGCGTTGGCGTTTGACCAAGCAGGGAATCACCCAATGCCACAGGGTCTTGCCGGTTCGTACGATACTCGGGTCACTGCCCATTTCTGGAGTCACGGTATGTTGCGTCGCTTGTTCACATCGGTTGCGGTCGGTTCTGCCCTCGGATTATTCCTGACCACAGGTGTCTGGGCTCAATCGGCCCCCTGGCCCAGCCAGCCTGTGAAGTGGATTGTTCCCTTCCCCACCGGTGGCACCGTGGACCAGATTTCCCGACTGCTCCAGCCGCACATGCAGCAGGCCCTGGGACAAGCGGTCGTGATTGACAACCGGGTGGGCGCCTCCGGCTCCATTGGCACTGCAGCGGTGGCCAAGGCCGCTCCGGACGGCTACACCTGGGTGATGGTGTTTGACACCCACGGCGTCAACCCCAGCCTGATTCCCAACCTGCCGTTTGACACCGTGAAAGACCTGGCGCCGGTCATGCTGATCGGCACCAGCGCCATGGTGGTGACGGCCCACGCCAGCACCCCCTACAAATCCTTCTCCGAACTGGTGCAAGCCGCACGCAGCAAGCCGGGCTCCGTCAGTTACGGCACCATCGGCTCGGGCAGTCTGGCGCACCTGGCCATGACCTCCATGGGCAACCAACTCAAGGCCGACTGGACCCACATCCCCTACAAGGGGGGCGGCCCGTTGTCCACCGATGGTGTCGCGGGGCATGTGCCGGTCACCCTGGCCACTTATGCGCTGTGGGCGCCACACCTGGCGTCAGGTCGTTTGCGTCCCCTGGCCGTGACCTCGCCCAAGCGCATGCCGCAATTGCCCGATGTGCCGACCCTGGCCGAGCAGGGATTGCCCAATTTCGAGTCCCAGGCGTGGTGGGGCATGCTCGGCCCGGCGGGCACGCCGCCCGATATCGTCGCGCGCATGAATGCCGAAATGGTCAAGGTCTTGAAACTGCCGGCCGTGCAGGAGCGTCTGAAAGACATGGGCGTTCAGGTGAGCGCATCCAGCCCCGACGAGTTTGGCAAATTTGTGCGCAGCGAAGTCGAGCGCTGGGGCAAGGTGGTTCGCGAGAACAACATCAAGGCGGGTCAATAAACGATGATGTCCGGTCCATGGCAGGCGCATGGCTTGTCATTGACCGGTCAATCGAGCATCTCGCGCAGGCTGCGCTTGAGCACCTTGCCGTAACTGTTTTTGGGCAGGGCCGGCAGCACCACATAGCGTTTGGGGCGCTTGAATCGGGCAATGCGCTCCAGGCAGTGCGCATCCAGGGCTTCGGTGGACAGCGTGGCGCCGGCCCGCGGCACCACAAAGGCAATCACGATCTCGCCCCATTCCTCGTCGCGCTGGCCCACCACGCTCACTTCGGACACATCGGGGTGCGTGAGCAAGGCCTCCTCCACTTCGCGCGGATAAATGTTGGAGCCACCGCTGATCACGACGTCCTTGCTGCGGTCGCGCAGGGTGATGTAGCCGCGCGAATCCTGCGAACCCATGTCGCCGGTGTAAAGCCATCCCTCCCGCAGCGCTTCAGCCGTGCCTTTGGGGTTGCGCCAGTACCCTGACATCACCACGTCACCGCGCACGATGATTTCTCCGATGTCACCGGTGGGGACATCGTGCCCGGCCCCATCCACCACGCGCACGTCCACGCCGGTCCGGGCCAGCCCCACCGAGCCCAGGATCGCGTCATCAGCGCTGGTGTGGTCCTCGCGCCGCAGCCAGGTGATGGTCATGGGCGATTCACCCTGACCATAAATCTGGACAAAGACCTGACCAAACGCAGCCAGCGACTGCTTCAACTCCTGCACGTACATGGGACCGCCGCCATAAATGACCGAGCGCAGTCCTGGTGGGACGGCGCCGGGGTGGGGCAGGGATTGGCGCAAACGCTGCACCATGGTGGGCGCCAGAAAGGCGCCAACGCCGGCGTGCGCATGGCACAACTGCAAGAACTCGTCAGGCTCAAATCCGCCAGAAGCCGGCACCACCTGCCGGGCCCCGCACGCCACGTAAGCCGGGATGTACATGCCCGATCCATGCGACATGGGGGCCGCGTGAATCTGGCTGCACTGCTCGTTCAGGGGTTCGACGTCCGCCAGGTGCGACAGCGTCATCGCCATCAGGTTGCGTTGCGAGAGCATCGCCCCCTTGCTGCGTCCGGTGGTGCCGCTGGTGTAGAAGAGCCAGGCCAGCGCCTCGGGGTCCGCCGGCTCGGGCCTCAGGGCCGGACCTGCAAACAACTGCGCATACTCGGGAGAGCCGATCACGCACACGCGACCTGGCCAGTCGTTGTCCAACGCGTCTTTCAGGCCCTTGGCCAGTTCGGGTGAGGCAAAGATCCGGGCCGGCTCGGCGTCGAGAATGATGTGCGCCATTTCCTTGGCATGCAGCTTGTAGTTGATGGGCACGACGGCCTGGTGTGCCGCCCAGGTGCCGAACATCAACTCCAGGTAGTGCGGGTTGTTTTCGCTCACGATGGCGATCCGGCTGCCTGTGGGCACGTGCTGCGTCAGCGAGTGGCCCAGCGCCAGGGCGCGTTGTCTCAACTCGGCCCAGGTGTGCACGCAGTGCGTGCCGTGGTAAACGGCGCCGGCCTGGGGCCATTGCCGGGCAGTGCGGTCCAGAAGGCTGAAGAGGCTCATGGCGGCATTGTGCCTTTACCCGCGCCGCAACCACACCATGGACAGACCCAGTGACGACACAACCAGCACCAAGGCGGCCAGTCCCATCAGCACCGAGACTTCGGTGTCACGTGTTTCCATCGCGACCCGGCTCGAGAGCTTGGCGTAAATGTTGGCCAGATCTTGCGCATTCTGCGCCCTGAAAAATTCGCCCCCCGTGGCCTTGGCGACGGCTTGCAGGGTCTCCTCATCCACGCGCGCAAAGAACGAGTAGCCCTCCATGCCGGGGATGACGCCATCAGGCGTTCCAAACGCCACGGTGTGGACGCGCACCCCCAGGTCGGCGGCCTGTCGGGCGGCGTCCATGGGATCTGGCCCCGTGGTGCGTCGACCATCCGATAACAGGATGATGGCGCCTGCGGTATACGACCCCACGGGCACCGGTGGTGGCTTGGTGGTTGACGCAGCGGGTGCCGTGCCCAGCGGACGGGCCCCACCGGGGGCCCCATAACTGCCAAACGAGGAACCATAGAGCGCGGACTCCAGCTGTACGCCAGCATCGGGCATGAGCGTGGAGAGCGCCAATAACAGACCACTGCCGGTCGCCGTGCCACGTTGCAACTCAAAACGGTCAATGGCGGCCAGCAAATCCTCGCGCTGATCGGTGACTTGCTGGGCCAGTTGGGCCGAGCCCGCAAATGACACGATGCCCACCCGCACCTTGGGAGGCAACTCACGAATAAAGGCCTTGGCGGCGTCCTTGGCCGCTTCGATGCGGCTGGGGGGCACATCCTGTGCCAACATGCTGCGTGACACATCCAGTGCCATCACCAGGGTCATGTAATCGGAGGGAAGTGCCACCCTGGCGAACGGGCGTGCCAGGGCGAGCAGGCAGCACGCCAGGGCCAGCCACAGCAGCAGGGGGGGGACATGGCGGCGCCAGGCCCGTTGTCCCTGCAGCGCGGGGCGCAGCAACATCAGGCTGGGAAAGCGCAAGGCCTGCGCACGCTGGCGTTTGATCATCCAGACATAGGCCCCCCACAAGAGGGGCAGCGCGAGCAGGGCCCAGAGTGCCTCGGGCCAGACAAAGTGCATGCAAGATCTCGGGCTTTACAGGGACATGACACTCTAACATCACGGGCTGTGTTATGTTGGCAAGCATGAGACGCGCGCCTGTCCATCGCCCGAGTCCGACACGTCAGCCAGAGCCCCCGGTCGTGGCACCGCACCCCCCTCTGGCTGAAGACGACGCCATGGCCAAGCGCCCACCCTGGCGTGGGTGGGTTGGAAGTCTGGTGCTGGCGGTGGCGGCCGGTGCGCTCGGCGCCTGGGGGGGTGTCAGTTGGTCCCCTGCTGGACCACGCCTGACCCAGGAAGACATTGATGCCGCTGTTTTACACACCCTGCAAACCCAAAACCTGCCTTCGCGAAGCGCCCGGGCTGCTGCGGTGATTGCCCCCTCGGTGGTGCTGGTGCGCGGCTATCGCGAAGTGGTCAAAGGCAAGGACAAGGAAGAGACCGAGGCGGACAACGGCGTGGGCACCGGCGTGGTGGTGAAGGATGACGGCACCATCATGACCAACTTGCATGTGGTGTCGGGTTCAAGCCGTTTGCAAGTGACTTTCATGGACGGCACGACATCGCCCGCGGTGGTGGTGGGGGTGCGCCCCGAAAACGATCTGGCCATCATCAAACCGCAAAAAATTCCTGACGATCTGGTGCCTGCTGTGCTGGCCGGCTCTGGCGACCTGCAACCTGGCGACGAGGTGGTCGCCGTCGGGTTTCCCTTTGGTATCGGCCCCTCGGTATCGGCGGGGGTGGTCTCGGGGCTCGGGCGGGAATTTCCGGTCAGCAAGGACCAGGTGATGCGAGGCTTGATCCAGTTTGATGCAGCGGCCAACCCGGGGAATTCCGGCGGGCCGTTGGTGAACATGGCGGGCGAGGTGGTCGGCATTGTGACGGCCATCCTCAACCCCACCCGTGCCCGCACCTTCATCGGTATCGGGTTTGCCACCACCATCGAGTCTGCTGGTGTGGCTGTGGGCATTCCGCCCTTCTGAAGAGTTGCTGTCAAGAAAGTGAGTGGTTCTCATGCGTCATGATTCATCGTCCTGGCAACAACCCGAGTCGGCGACGCCGTCACTGGTTGACGAATCGGCCTTGCTGGAGCAAGTGTTGTATGAGGTCAAGAAAGTGGTGGTGGGACAGGACCACTTTCTGGAGCGCATTCTGGTTGCTCTCCTGGCGCAAGGGCATTTGTTGATTGAGGGGGTGCCGGGACTGGCCAAAACCCTCACGGTCAATACCTTGGCGCAAACGCTGCGCGGGCGTTTCAAGCGCATCCAGTTCACGCCGGATTTGTTGCCGGCCGACTTGGTGGGCAGTCGTATCTACAACCAGAAAACCGGGGAGTTCAGCACGGTGCTGGGCCCTGTGTTTGCACACCTGTTGCTGGCCGATGAAATCAACCGGGCGCCCGCGAAAGTGCAGTGTGCCTTGTTGGAAGTGATGCAGGAGCGCCAAGTCACCATTGCGGGGGAAAGCCATTCTGTTCCACGGCCTTTCATCGTGATGGCCACGCAAAACCCGATCGAAACCGAGGGCACCTATCCGTTGCCGGAAGCGCAGGTGGACCGCTTCATGATGAAGGTGATCGTGGGCTATCCTTCAGAGGCCGAGGAATTTGCCATGGTGCACCGCATGACCGGCTCCACGCCGATCGCCGGTGCCGTGACGGACACGGACACCTTGCAACGGCTGCAAGCCCGGTGCCGACAGGGCTATGTCGACCCGGCGCTCATGCAATACGCGGTCAAACTGGTGTCGGCGACCCGCTACCCCGCGCAACACGGACTGGACGATCTGGCGCGGCATCTCAGCCTGGGGGCCAGCCCGCGGGCGTCTATTCAACTGGTTGAAGGGGCTCGTGCGCTGGCTTTCCTGCGCGGACGTGGCTATGCGACGCCTCAGGACATGGTGGACCTGGCGCCCGATGTGTTGCGCCACCGCTTGGTGTTGTCTTACGAAGCATTGTCTGAAGGACTCACGGCGGATGCTGTCATTGCTCGTATCCTGAAGGCCGTGACGCCGCCGGTTCAGCCCCTGTATCACCATGTGGACGTTGCTTCGATCGCGCAAGGCCGCGGCTGAGCGGCAGCCGCCCAACGCCGCGCCTGTCGGGCGGGTTGATGTGGCACGACTGCTTCACCAGTTGGAGTGGACGGTGCTGCGTCGGCTCGACGGCCAGCTGCAAGGGGACTACCGTCAACTGTTACGGGGCAACGGTTTGGAGTTTGCCGACCTGCGCGAATACCAACCGCAGGACGATGTCCGGCATATCGATTGGCAAGCCACTGCACGCACCCAAACCCTGACCGTCAGGACTTACCAGGAAGAACGCGACATGACCGCGTGGCTGGTGGTGGACCTGTCCGGCTCGGTGCGATTTGGCTCCGGTGAGCGCAGCAAGCACGATCTGGCGCTGGAAGTGTGTGCGGTGCTGGCCCGGTTGTTGACCCGTCGCGGCAACGCCGTCGGGCTCATGCTGCACTGGGGTGGTCAGCCAGGCATTGACCGCATGGTTCCGCCCGGCAGCAGCCGACGGCATGTGTTGCGCTTGCTGCACGACATGGCCCATGCACCTGCGGCAGAGGGGTCCGAGGGGACGGATTTCGGAGCGGTGTTGCAGGACGTGGCGGGACGCATCCGGCGTCGATGTACCGTGCTGGTGGTGTCGGATTTCATTTCGGCGCCGGGCTGGGAGCGCCCCCTGTCCCAGTTGTCACAACGGCATGATCTGGTTGCCATTCGGTTGCGCGATCCGATTGAGCAGGCGCTGCCGGCATTGGGTGTGGTGCCGGTCCAGGACGCGGAGACCCACGAAATTCTCTGGCTCGATTCGCAGGACGCCGGATTGCGCCAGCGCTTTGCTGAACTGGCGCAATGGCGCGAGGCGCGTTTGCGTGCGGCCTGGGTGCAAGCGAGTGTGGATTGTCTGGAGATCAGCACGGAGGAACCGCTGGATGCTGCATTCCTGGAATTCATCCGCATGCGAAACCCGCGGCATCGCGCCGGCAGGGGCCTGATACCCGATTCGTCGCAGCATGGTTGACGTGCACTCCATCCGTTTGATGTGGCCCTTCATGGTGTGGTCACTGTTGTTGCTGCCCGTGTTGGTGGCGGTGTACGTCGTGCTGGATCGACGCTCACGCCGGTGGGGGCAGGCGCTGGGGGTGCGCTCAAGCTGGAGACGTCATGCGCCCGCCGTGTGGTTTGCGGTGGGGCTGGCCATGTTGCTGTTGGCGCTGACGCGGCCACGCGCCGTGTTGTTGCTGCCCACCCGCACAGAAGCGGTGATGCTGGTGATGGACAGCTCGGGGAGCATGCGTGCCGACGATGTCAAGCCCAGCCGCTTGCATGCGGCTCAGGCCATGGCGCGTGAATTCGTGACACAACAACCACCTACGGTCAAACTGGGCATTGTGAGTGCGGCAGCGACTGCCAACGTGGTGCAAGGCCCGACGCACGAACGCGAGGCCTTGCTGCAAGCCATTGATCGGCTGAGCCTGCAGCCGGGTTCGGCCATGGGAGCGGGTTTGCTGATCGGCTTGGCGACGCTCTTACCAGCTTCTGGGCTTGACGTGGAAAAACTGCTGAACCCGGAGGCTGCCTCCGCCCCACCGGCGACGCCAGCGCCATTGAGTCAGCGACCCACGGACAAAGCGGCGCCGGCTGTCGCACTGGAGCCTGGCAGCAATGCCTCGACAGCGCTGGTTCTGTTCACCGATGGACAAAGCAATACGGGTCCTGACCTGATCAAGATGGCCCGTGTGGTGGCCGACCGGGGAGTCAGGGTCTACGCCATTGGGGTGGGAACCCCCGATGGTGTGGTGCTGAAAGCCGAGGGATTTCAAGCACGCGTCAAGCTCGATGAAGTCCCGCTCAAGCAAGTGGCGGAAATCACGCGGGGCGAGTATTTCCGCGTGGCCAACACGCAGGATGTGCAGCGCATCTACCAGTCCATCAGCTCTCGCATCGTCATGCAGGAGCACCAGCAGACCGAGGTCACGGCATTGCTGCTGGGGGCGGGCATGGTGTGGCTGGTGTTGGGCGCTGGGTGGGGGCTGATGCGACGAGGACGGGTGTTGTGAGCAAGACGCGGGTCAGCCTGACGCGCTAAGATATCTACCGTGTTCCTTCAATCAGGAAGGGGCATGACCTGCCTTCGAGGCATTGGGCTGTGGCCCTTCCATGCGCCGACAGGTCTTTCCTTGATGATCTCGGAGTTTTTTCATGACGACCGATCGACGCGCCCTCTTGCAGGGGGTCGCTGCCTGGGCGACCCTGTCTTGTTCACCCTGGGCTGCCGCGCAAACGGCCGCTGCCCTCGCAGCGCCTGCTCCCCCCGCCCGTACTTTCGACCCCCAGCCGGGTGCCTGGCGCACCTTTGACGTGACCACACGCGTCGACATTCTCAAGACCGATGGCGTGACCCGGGTGTGGCTACCGGTCCCCAGCGTCAACACCGATTGGCAGCAGTCGGGGGTGAGCTCGTTTTCCAGCAACGGCAATGCCCGCATGCGCAGCGACAGTCTGCAGGGTGTGCAGATGCTGTTTGCCGAATTTCCGGCGCAGCTTGAGAAGCCCTATGTCGAGGTCACCAGCCGGGTGCAAACGCTCAACCGAGCCGCCTCGGCCACGCCGATGGGTGCGGTGCCGGCGGAAGACGCCGCGACCTTGAAATACTTCACGCGTCCCACACAACTCCTGCCCACCGATGGCATCGTGCGAGAGACCGCCATGAAAGCCATCGCGGGGGCCAGCACGGACGCCGAGAAGGTGCGTGCCATTTATGACTGGATCGTGACCAATGCCTGGCGCGAACCCAAGGTTCGCGGCTGCGGTGAAGGGGACATCAAGTCCATGCTGGAAACCGGCAACCTGGGCGGCAAGTGTGCCGACATCAATGCCTTGTTTGTGGGCCTGTGCCGCTCGGTTGGTATTCCGGCCCGCGACGTGTACGGCCTGCGACTGGCGCCCTCCGCCTTTGGCTACAAGGAGCTTTCGGGCAATCCGGCCAACCTCAAAGGTGCGCAGCACTGCCGCGCCGAAGCGTACGTGAAAGGCCGTGGCTGGATGGCCATGGACCCTGCCGATGTGGCCAAGGTGATGCGGCTGGAAACCCCCGAGTGGATCAAGTCGCCGCAGCACCCGGTGGTGCAACCGGTCTACCAAAAGCTGCTGGGTGGATGGGAGGGCAACTGGGTGGCCTGGAACATGGCGCACGATGTGTCGTTGCCGCAAAGCAAGGGCGACCGG
Organism: uncultured Burkholderiales bacterium; assembly: GCA_937927685.1. Lineage (GTDB taxonomy): Bacteria > Pseudomonadota > Gammaproteobacteria > Burkholderiales > Burkholderiaceae_C > Limnohabitans. Next base: position 87,360 of record CALBSC010000001.1, read on the forward strand.
CTCGGCTTTTTCATGTATCCCGTGGCCGAGAACCAGGAAGGGCGCTTCGACTCGTACGCGCCAGACGACTTCAAGTACCAGATTTCAGCGCGCGAAATCTGATCCATGCGCAGGCTCAAAGGAGGGTGCCTGCTCTGGGCGTGTCTTGCTGTCTGCTCGACAGGGGCTGTGCAGGCCCAGCACCTCAAGAGCCCCTGGCCATCCCGGGTGGTTGTGCCGGCGATCGAGTGGGTCGATGTATCGGGCAAGACCTGGAGCCTCGATCAGCTCCAGGGCAAGGCCGTGGTCGTCAACTTCTGGGCCACCTGGTGTGCCCCGTGTCTGGAGGAATTGCCTTCTTTGCAAACCTTGCATGAGTTCAGCCGCGACAGCGATGTGGTGGTGCTGACGGTCAACGTGAAAGACCCGTTCAGCCGCATCCAGCAGTTTGTCTCGCGCAACGGGTTCACTTTCCCGGTGGTGTCTGACCGCCAGGGGTCGACTGCCAGGTCATGGGCCGTCAAGGTGTTTCCCTCTACGGTGCTGATCTCGCCTCAGGGCAGACCCGTGTGGATGATTGAGGGCGCCGTCGACTGGGCGGGGCAGGACGCGGGTGAGTGGATACGGCGCCTACCGCAGCGCTGACCCGGTGGCCCGAGGGCCTGCGCTGCCTCAGGCGCTCAAGTCCAGCCAGACTCGGCCATTGTCGATCTTGACGGGCCAGGACTTCACCGCTTCGGTGGCCGGGCCGCAGGTGACAGAACCATCCCGCACGTCAAACAGGGCCTGATGAAACGGACATTCCACCCGATGGCCGTCCATGAACCCGTCACACAACTTGGCGTTGCCGTGGGTGCATTGGTTGTCAACGGCGTACACGCCGTCGTCGAGTTTGAAGACAGCGATGTCATGCCCCTCGGGGGTGACAGCGATGCCGGCCCCTTCAAACAGGTCGGCTTCGGCAGCCACGTCAGTCCAGTTGTTCATGGTCAGATGGGGTAAATGATGGAGTTGGGGATCATCTCGCTGTCAAAAACGCACAGGCGTTCGGCGAACTTCAAGCCTTCAGCCGTTTGCACCAGCGTGTCGAGATATCGGCCCACATTGAACACCGTGCTCGCCTGATCGAGTTTGGTGCGAAACACGGCATAGTTGGCCTCGCTGTGGATACGGCCATGCTCCACCCGCCGCACGATGGGCGCACCCACCACATGCCGCTGGTAGTAGGGGTCATGGAAGATGGTCTCGGTGATGCCATAGACACGGTCCTTGAGCATGCCCTTGCTGGTGAGGGATAGCGTGGCCAGCGGCAGGCCACGCTCGTGATTTTCCCGTGGCTGCAAGCGGTACACGCACTGCTCGGTGAAAAATTCGGGCCACAGGTCCCACTGGCCGCTGTCGACTGCGGCGGCATAGTCGGCATAGAGTTGCTGGATCGCGAACCAGGTTTGCATGTCCACCATCATCAATCCTCCATCACTGTGCGCCAGTACTCGTACATGCCGCGGATCAGGGTTTCAGTCACCATGTGATCGGTCTCACCCACGTCGCGCCCGCCCAGTTCGGCGAGGGTGCGGTGCTCGGGCTTGGTCTCGAAGGCTTGTTGTGAGAACTCGATCACCTCGCCGTCATCGGCCGACACAAAGCCGGCCGGGCCAAACAGGTTGGCCTGGCGCAAACGGCGCTCGGTCATCTCGGGCGAGTCGTCCGCGAACCCGAAGTGGGTCCAGACGAAATCAAATGCGCCGTGGCCATCCGGCTGGATGTGCCGGGTGGAAACGCTGTTGACCTGCTGCTGGAAGATCACGCTGGGAAAGAGGGTCATCATCACGGCGGTGGGGCCACCCCACCAGTCTTCCGGCACGATGTCCAGGAAGCTCGGATCGTTGAGTTGCATGCTTTCCTTGAAGCTGCCCACCTGCGTGACCTGCGCCTTGTCACCCGAGGCCTGTCCGGCACTGCCGCGGGTGGAAATCATGGCAGCATGGCGGTGGTGTGCGTCCATGCGCAACTCGGATTTGTTGTCGGCGCGCCAAAGCCCGTAGGTGACAAACCAGGTGTGCAGCAAGCCCGGGTGGTACGGATCCTTGATGTTTTCCTGCATGAGTTTCCAGTTGCCCGGAATGCGCTGTCGGTTGTAGCCCAGCAGGGTGAGCTGGCGGCCACTGAAGAGCCGATCGAAATACCGTAGGATCGTGGGACCCATGAAGTCTTCGAGTGACTCGACCTCATGATCAAAGGAGGCAAAGACCACCCCGCCGCGGGTGGCCACTTTCAATCGGGTCAGGCCATGGTTTTTGGGGTCAAAGTCGGCGGGCATGCCGCCATGGACCTTGCCGTCCTGGCGCACACCACGGCGAAAAGGAACGCCTTGCAGCGTGCCGTCCAGGGCGTAGCTCCATTGGTGGTAAGGGCAGACGAGTTCCTTGCTGTTGCCCTGTCGTTTGCGGCAAAAGGCCATGCCGCGATGCGCACACACATTCTCCACCACGTGGATCTGACCGTCCTGACTGCGCGTCATGATGACCGAGCGCTCGCCGATGACGGTGCGCTTGAAATCGCCCGCATTCGGGACCTCGACTTCCAGGCCGACATACGACCAATGCCCCTGGTAGAAGAAGCGCTCCAGTTCCTTGCGGTGGCTGTCCGGATTGGCGTAGACGGCAAATGGGATACGGCTGTTGTCCGTGCGTTCCCACCGGATCGGGTGTTCTTGCATGCTTGCTCCTCTGGCGAACCTGGCCTGGATTATCCCAGGCCGTCACCTCAAGCCGCCGCGACCCATCGGATGGCGATTTGGTAAAAGGCAAAGCTGACCAGCCAGGCCATGCCCAGTGGCCACACCAGCGAAAGCGCGGTGAAGGCCCGGCTGCGGGATTCGGTGCGGATGGTGGCGATGGTTGACAGGCACGGGGTGTAGATGAGGGTGAACAGCATGAAGCTGTAGGCTTGCATCCAGGTGATCTGCTGGCCCAGGGCCTGCGCCAGTTGCGTCCCTTCCATGCCATAAATCACGGCCAGTGAGCCGATCACGATTTCTTTGGCCACAAAGCCAAACAGCAGCGCAATGGTCAGTTGCGGATCAATGCCCAGTGGATGCAACACCGGATCCAGCCATTGACCGACCTGGCCAGCCCAACTCTGCAGACTGCCTGGCTCAACCCCTTGCGGAAAGTGGGTCAGCCACCACACCAGCACCACGCCCAGGACAATGAAGCGTGTGGCCCGGTCCAGGAAGTGTCGCACCTCCAGAGTGCTTCGGGCCCACATTTGTCGCAGCGTGGGAAACCGGTAGGGGGGCATCTCCAGCACGAAGGGGTCGCTGTTGCGGTAGTGCCGCTTGAACATCAGCGCGGTGGCCAGGGATGCCGCCATGCTGATGAGGTACAGCGAGAACACCACCCAGGGCGCTTGCTGCGGTGTGAACAAGGCGGCGGCAAAAAACACGAACACCTGCAAGCGGGCCGAGCACAACGAGAAGGGGATGATCAGCAGGGTCAGCAGTCGCAATCCGCGCGATCGGATCACACGCGTGCCCATGAGGGCGGGCACGTTGCAACCAAAACCCATCAACAACATGACGAAGCTGCGCCCATCCAGACCCAGTCGGGCCATCAGTGCATCCATCAGGAACGCTGCACGCGAGAAGTATCCCGTGTCTTCGATGATGCCGAGCAACAGGAAGAACAGCACAATCAGCGGCACAAAGCTCGCCACCGTGCCCAGTCCGTTGTAAAGGCCATCCAGCAGCAAGCCCTGCAGCCAGGCAGGCCAGGTGGCCATCAGTGGCCCCAGCACCTCGGCACGTCCTTCGCTGAACAGCCAGGCCATGCCGTCCTGCAGTGGCTTGCCCAGCGTGAACACGGCCTGAAAGACCCCGAACATCAGGCCCAGAAACAGGGGCAACCCCAGCCAGGGATGCAGGAGCACCCGGTCGAGTCGTTCGGTGAGCACGTGGGTCGCCTGAGCCGGTGTTTGCACATGCCGCTTGAAGAGGGCTGACACGTCGTGCGTGCTGTTTTCAGGCTCGGGTCTCCGGGGCTGCGCCAAGGCTTGGCGCAGGGCCGCATGCAGATGTTCCATGCCCTGGCCGTATTTGGCCGAGAGCAAACACACCGGACACCCCAGCGCCTCGCTCAGGCCCTCGGCATCAATGGAAATGCCCAGCGACCTGGCCTCATCCGCCATGCTGAGCACGACCAGCACGGGCATGCCATGCGCCATCAACTCGCTCAGCAAGGTGGTGTGCCGGTCGAGTTGCGAGGCATTCATCACGACGACGATGAGATCGGGGTGCGCCTGCGACAGGAAGGTGGTGACCACGCGCTCGTCTTCCGAATAGCCTTGGAGGTCGTAAATGCCGGGCAAGTCCACCAGGTGGACCATTTGACCGCCGATCAGCAACCGGGCGCTGTGCAAGTCCACCGTGATGCCCGGCCAGTTGCCCACCCGCGCGTGCGAGCCGGTCAAGCGGTTGAACAGCGTGGATTTGCCCGTGTTGGGCATACCCACCAGTGCGACCGTTGTCATGCGGGGGAAGGCCTCAGGCCGCCAGGGCCCGTGGCGGGCTGACCTGGATGTGGGCCGCCTCGTGGCGGCGCAGGATGATCTCGGTGGAGCCCACGCGAACATGCAATGGGCCGCCCAGGCTGGCACGACGGAGCACCCACACCTCCTTGCCGCAGGCCAGTCCGAGGGCAGACAGGCGACCGCGCAGGTCCGCATCGACGTCCACCGCGCTGATCAAGGCGTGTTGGCCGCAGGGCAGGTATTCCAGGGTGCTGGCTGACGTGGTCATGGGTGTCCAAAGTTCCGAGCGCTCATTGGAGCCTCATTGGAGCCTCAGTGGAGAAGGGCGAAATTGACTTAAATCAGGATTGTTTCCATTCAATGCGCAGGATAACAGCAAATGAGAATGATTCGCAATATGAAGGTGCGCTTGATGACAAGTGCGGGACGGCAGGCTTGCACCGTGGCCGTGCGTTGAAGCCATTGCGGGCGGGGGGCCGCTGGTGGGTGAACGATCCAGGTCATGGTGGCCACCCTGGTTTGATCGCCTCTACACTCGTGCCATGAGCACTGCGATCCAACAAGCGTTTTGTCCCACCGGGACGCTGCGTGCCTCGATCAATCTGGGCAATCCCATCCTGGCCAACCGGCACCCACTCTCGGGCGAGCCGTGTGGGGTGTCCATTGACCTGGCACGGGGACTTGCCACCCGACTGGGTGTGGAGATCGAACTGGTCGTCTTTGACGCAGCGGGCAAGTCGGTGGAGGCGGTGCGGGGCGAACAGGCCGACATCGGGTTTTTTGCCATCGATCCCCTGCGCGGAGAGGGCATTGCATTCACCGCGCCCTATGTGCTGATCGAGGGCAGTTACCTGGTGCCTCAGTCGTCGGCCTTGCAGGCGAACGAGGACGTGGATCGGCCCGGTGTGCGCGTCATGGTGGGCAAGGGCAGCGCCTACGACCTCTTCCTGAGTCGCGAACTCCAGCACGCCGAGATCGTCCGCGCCCCCACCTCGCCCGCGGTGGTGGAGCTGTTTGTCAACCAGCAGTTGGAGGTGGCGGCCGGCGTCAAGCAGCAATTGCAAGCCGATTTGGCGCGCTACCCGGGGCATCGCCTGTTGCCTGGCCGGTTCATGGTGATCCAGCAGGCGATGGGAATACCCCGGTCTCGCGGGCCCGAGGCCGCAGCGTTTTTGGCCCGCTTCGTCGAGGACATGAAGTCTTCAGGCTTCGTGGCCGATGCCTTGAACCGCCACGGGATTCAGGGCGCCTCCGTGGCCCCGGTGGCCTGAGGCATGATCCGCATGGCGACAACACCCTGGCAGAGTTGCCTCCATCATGAACCTGCGGTTCGTTGAATCTTTTGTCTGGCTGGCGCGACTGCAAAACGTCACGCGCACCGCCGAGAAACTGTGTCTGACGCAGTCGGCGGTGAGCAGTCGCATCGCGGCGCTCGAGGATGCCTTGGGCACCCCGCTGATCGACCGGCGTGAGCGGGGTTTCCGGCTGACGCATGCCGGCCAACGTTTCTTGCTCTTCGCCGAACAGTTCATGGCTTTGCAACAGCAGATGCACCAGGAATTCGACAGTGCACAGCAGCAGCAACTCACGGTGCGCATTGGTGGCATCGAGACCGTACTGCACACCTGGCTGATTCCGCTGGTGGAGCGGCTGCAGCAATCCCACACCGGGATCGAGTTCGAGCTCACCGTGGAGATGACGCAGGTGCTGAACGAGCAGGCTCGCCGTGGTGCGCTGGATCTGGTGTTTTCGGCAGCGCCTGCGCAAGGCCAGGGCATCACCTGTGTGGAGCTGCCGGCGATGGACATGTGTTTTGTCGGACCGCGGGGCCGCTCGCCGCGCCGGCTCACGCGCAAGGGTTTGCGCGAACTGGGCCTGATGACGTTTCAGCGTGGCTCCCAGCCCCATGTGGCTTTGCTGCAAGTGTTGCGCGAGATTGGATTGGAGGACAAGCGGGTGCATGCCATTTCGTCCATTTCGGCGTTGGTGAAGATGGTGGAAAGTGGATTTGGCGTGGCCACCTTCCCGCTGCATGCCGCTGAGCAGTTGGCGCTCAAGCATGACATCACGGTGCTGGCCAGCGACATCAAGTTGCAGCCCCTGCCCGTGTTTGCCAGCTTCTGGTCATACCCCCATGAGTCGCCCATGCAACGCATCATCCAGCAAGCGATCCACATCACCCAGTCAAGCTGACGCGAGGGGCCCGCTGGCCCGTCCGGCGCGAGGTTCAATGGGCAATCATCGAAAATTTCGATGGTATAAACAGAAAATTTCAATTTGACCGGACCCGTCAAACTCGCAACACTGCCACATGACCTCATCTTCCTTCTCTGCACGGTCGACGCTGGCTCAGCAGGTCCGCGCGCAGGCTCGTGCGGGCACCCTGACGGGCCACACCGCGGGGCTGGCCCCTGACCTGGTTCAGGGCAACCTGATGATCTTGCCGGCCGAACACGCGTCTGACTTCCTGCTGTTTTGCCAGCGCAACCCCAAGCCCTGTCCCATTCTGGGTGTCTCGGCCCCGGGTGAGGTGGCTTTTCCCCAGTTGGGCGCGAATATCGACATCCGAACCGACGTGCCCAGGTATCGGGTCTGGAGGGATGGCCACATCGCCCAGGAAAGTGACCACGTGCTGGATGTGTGGCGCGAGGACCTGGTGAGTTTTGTCATCGGGTGCTCGTTCTCGTTCGAGCAAGCCTTGATGGACGCCGGTGTGCCGCTGCGCCATGTGGCCCAGGGTCGCAATGTGGCGATGTACCGCACGCAGGTGCCCACCACCCCTGCGGGACGGTTTCATGGTCCCTTGGTGGTGTCGATGCGGCCCATGAAGGCGCAGGACGCGATCCGGGCTGTCCAGATCACCAGCCGTTTCCCCAGCGTGCATGGTGCGCCCGTTCATTTGGGGGACCCCGCCCTCATCGGCATTCGGGACCTGTCACAGCCCGACTACGGGGATGCGGTGGAGGTCATGCCCGATGAGATCCCGGTGTTCTGGGCCTGCGGCGTGACGCCGCAGTCGGTGGTCCAGGCCGCGGGTTTGCCGTTTTGTATCACGCACGCGCCGGGCGCCATGCTGGTGACCGATCTGGCCAACGCTTCGCTGGCCAGCCTTTGAAATTTCGACCACGTTTTTTTTTACACAGGAGATTCCATGAAAATGCGCTTCAAGATGTTGGCACTGGTCCTGGCCACGCTCGGGTCCCAGGCCGTCATGGCCCAGAAAATTTCGGTGCAGGCCATCACCCAAGTGGCTCCCAACCTGCCGCAATACACCAAGGTGGATCAGCCGCTGCTGCGCGACGGGATGGCCAGTGCCACCCAGGGGCGTGTCGAGGTGACCCTGGCTTCCTGGCCGGAGCGCAACGTCAGCGGTCCGGAGGTGTTGCGACTGGTTCGCTCGGGGCAGGTCGATATTGCGGCAGCGCCGCTCACCACCGTGTCGGGTGATGTGCCGATCCTGGACGGGGTGGATCTGGCCGGCATGAACTCCGACATCCGCCAGGCACGCAAAGTGGCGGATGCCATGATGCCGGTGGCCAACAAGGAGCTGGAGCGGCTGGGCATCAAACTCGTGGCCACCTACCCCTTTTCAGGGCAGATGCTGTTTTGTCGCAAGCCCATCGCGACCCTGGCTGACATCAAGGGCCTGAAGATCAGAACCAATGGCCCCTCGGCGGCCGATCTGGTCAAGGCGCTGGGCGGGCAACCCGTGTCGCTGGCGTTTGGCGAGGTGTACACCGCCCTCGAGCGTGGCACGGTTGACTGCGGCATCACGGGCGCCGGTTCGGGCAACGGGGTCAAGTGGCCCGAGGTGTCCACCCACCTCTACACCCTGGCGCTGTCCTGGTCCACCTCGGGCTATTTCGTCAACCTGGCCTGGTGGAACAAACTCGATCCGGCCATTCGCGCGCAATTCGAGAAAACCTTTGCGGCCGTGCAAGAAGCGCAATGGAGCATGGGCGTGGAAGCCACCAACGACGGGATTGCTTGCAACGTCGGCCGCGAAAAGGATTGCAAGTTGCACACCCTGATCAAGAAGCCCATGGTCGAAGTCAAGCCCCAGGGCAACATGGTCGCCACCTTGCAACAGGAACTGGCCGAAGATGTCCTCCCCGGCTGGATCAAGCGCTGCGGTGACCGTTGCGCGGCGGTGTATCGCGACGTGATCGAGCCGATCACCGGCATCAAGCCGCTGGCGGCACGTTGACCACGCCTGGCCGGAATTCAAGATGAGGCTCATCGAGTGGGCATCCCGTCGTGCCATGGGGCTGGCGGGATGGTGTTACCTGGCCATGACCGTGCTGATCTGTTTTGACATTTCAGCACGGCGTTTGTTGGGCTTTTCGTCTGAATCCACCATCGAGCTGAGCGGCTACCTCATGGCCATCGGCATGAGCTGGGGGCTGGCCGGCACCTTGCTGGAGCGGGGCCACGTCCGCATCGATGTGCTGCTGCAGAAAATGCCGCTGCGCTGGCGTGTGGTCCTGCATCTGCTGTCGCTGTCAGCCATGCTCGTGTCGATTGCTTTCTTCATCTGGGGGGCGTTCTCGCTGGCGCTGGACTCAATGACGTTCGGCGCCACGGATTTGTCGGCTCTGCGAACCCCGTTGGTGGTGCCGCAGGGGTTGTGGGCCGTGGGGTTTGCCTTGTTTGGCCTGGCCGCCGTGGCATTGATGGCGCGTGGCCTTCGGCAATGTGTGCAGGGTGACTGGCAGGCGCTGGACACCTCACTGATGTCACGCAGCTACCAGGAAGAAGCCGACGAAACCTTGCAGGCACTGGGGGCCGATCCGGCTGAACGCCTTTCCTCCGGAGGGGCGTCGCGATGATTGCGATCGTGTTCATCGTGATCATGGCGGTGATCGTGGCCGTGGCCTCGCTGATGGGGGGCGGCACGCCTGTTGCCGTGGCGGTACCCTGGTGGAGTTTGCTGGCGGTGTTGCTGGCCTTTGTGGGCTTCTTTGCCGGTGGCATCTATGTGGGCGCGGCCTTGTCCTCGCTGGCGTTGCTGGCGGGTTTTGGTTTGTCGGACCGGCCCTTCTGGAATTTCATTGGTGAAATGTTGTGGGGGCCATCCACCAACTTTGTGCTGGTGTCGGTGCCACTCTTTTTGTTGATGGGCGAGGTCATGCTGCGGGCGGGTCTGTCCGATCGCCTGTACCGCTCCCTGAATGTGTGGATGGGTCGCCTGCCGGGGGGCTTGTTGCACACCAACATCATTTCCTGCGGTGTGTTTTCGGCGGTGGCCGGCTCCAGCGTGGCCACGGCCGCCACCATGGGGTCGGTGGCCTTGCCCTACTTCGAGAAGAGCCACTACCCCCCTCGGCTGGTGCTGGGTTCGCTGGCAGCCGGGGGTGCGCTGGGCAACCTCATTCCACCGGGCATCACGTTCATCATTTACGGGTTGATCACCGAAACCTCGGTGGGTGCGCTCTATCTGGCTGCGGTCGGACCGAGCCTGCTGGTGGTGGTGCTGTTCCTGGGCGTGATTCTCTGGTACAGCCAGGTGCTGAACCTGCAGGCCGAGACCGGGCCGGCGCCCAACTGGCGCGATCGGCTGATGAGCCTCTTTGACCTGCTGCCCACGGCGCTGCTGATAGGCCTGGTGCTGGGGACCATTTATGCGGGCTGGGCCACGCCGACGGAATCCGCGGCGCTCGGGGTGGCGGGTTCCCTGGTGCTGGCGGCAGTTGACAAGCGATTGAACTGGCGCATGCTGAATGAGTCCTTGCACGCCACGGCGCGCACCACCTCCATGATTGCGCTCATCCTGTTTGGCGCGTATTTCCTCAACTACATCCTGTCCTCGCTGGGTGTGCCGCAGATGCTCGCCAAATTTCTCACGGGTCTGCCACTGCCAGGGTGGGCCATCATGCTGGTGATCATTGGCTTTTATCTGGCACTGGGTACCTTCATGGAAGGGATGTCCATGGTCATCACCACCATTCCCTTGCTGTTTCCGGTGGTCAAGGCGCTGGGGTATGACCCGATCTGGTTTGGGGTGGTGATCACCATGCTGGTGGAAATAGCCATGATCAGTCCACCCGACGGCACGGTGCTCTATGTCCTGCAAGGCATGCGGCGACAACCCGGTCCCATCACCGATGTCTTCATGGGTGTGTTGCCATTCATGGCGGTTTACATGCTCGCGATTGGCATCCTGATGGTGTGTCCCGCCATCGCCCTGTGGCTGCCGCAAGCCGTGATGTGAGCGCCTGGTTGCGCTGACCCCTTTTCTGTTTTTAGAGGTATTGTCATGACCACCCTGTACTTTGCTGCCGCCTGTCTGGAGAGCGGATCCACCACACGCTTGCTGTGTGTGGAGCCCACCCAGCTGGTGATCGCCGGTTGGACCGGGCGCAACAGCGCTGCCATCGAGCACCACATCCACGAACTCGAGGCCCTGGGAGTCCCGCGTCCCTCCACAGTGCCCTTGTATTACCGTGTGAGTCATCAGCAACTCACCCAGTCCGATCGGGTGGAAGCGCTGGGGGCGGAGAGTTCGGGCGAGGCCGAGCCGGTGCTCTTTTTCACCCAGGGCGAGTGGTGGTTGACGGTGGGGTCCGACCACACCGATCGCCAGGTGGAAACCTACTCGGTGGCCGTGTCCAAGCAGATGTGTGCCAAGCCCGTGGCCCAGGTGGCCTGGCGCTGGAGCGATGTCGTCGCCCGTCAGGATGAACTACACCTGCGCTCGCGTATCTGGGAAAACGGCGCCTGGGTCTTGTACCAGCAGGGTCAACTCGCGGGCATTCGCCCGCTGGAGTCGTTGCGTGACGGCTATTGGGACAACGGGCAAGCTCAGGAGGGGGCCTTTATGTTCTGTGGCACCTTCGCCGCCATGCCCAATGCCCAGGGTGTCGCGATTCGACCTGCCGAGCACATGCAACTCGAGATCGAAGACACGCAGTTGCAACGACGCCTGGTGCATTCTTATTCCACCCAAACATTGCCCGTGGTGAGCTGAGAGTTTTCACATGACATCAAGCGTTCAGATGCCCTCTCAAATCAACCGCTGGCAATTCTGGATCGACCGGGGCGGTACCTTCACCGACATCGTGGGCAAGCGCCCGGATGGCACTCTGGTCACGCACAAGCTGTTGAGCGAGAACCCCGAGCAATACCGCGATGCGGCGGTGGCGGGCATCCGGCACCTGCTCGGACTGGCGGTGGGCCAGTCCATCACGCCGGACCTGGTCGCCTGCGTGAAGATGGGCACCACTGTGGCCACCAATGCCCTGCTAGAGCGCAAGGGCGAGCCGACCCTGCTGGTGACCACGCGTGGCTTTCGCGATGCGTTGCGCATTGCCTACCAGAACCGCCCCCGTCTCTTTGACCGGCACATCGTGTTGCCCGAGCTGCTCTACAGCGAGGTCATCGAGGCCGATGAGCGCGTGGGTGCGCACGGCGATGTGTTGCAGCCGCTGGACGAGTTGCACCTGCGTGAACAATTGCAGGCTGCACATGCACGCGGTTTGCGCAGCGTGGCCATTGTGTTCATGCACGGCTATCGTTACACCGAGCATGAGGCACGCGCCGCGAGCATGGCTGCCGAACTGGGCTTCACCCAGGTGAGCGTGTCGCACCGTGTCAGCCCCCTGATGAAACTGGTGAGTCGCGGTGATACCACCGTGGTGGATGCCTACCTCTCTCCCATCTTGCGCCGCTACGTTGAACAGGTGTCGAGCGAAATGCCGGGTGTGCCGCTGTTCTTCATGCAATCCTCGGGAGGGCTGACGGACGCGCACGCCTTCCAGGGCAAGGATGCCATTTTGTCCGGCCCCGCCGGGGGCATCGTGGGCATGGCACGTACGGCTGATCTGGCCTTTGCGGAAGGCCCGCAGGCGGGCGAAGCCCCGGCGCTCAGCGGGGACACCCGGGTGATTGGCTTTGACATGGGGGGCACCTCCACCGATGTCAGCCACTATGCCGGCGAGTTCGAGCGCGAATTTGAAACGCAGGTGGCAGGCGTTCGCATGCGCGCGCCCATGATGAGCATTCACACCGTGGCCGCTGGCGGTGGCTCGATTCTGCAGTTTGATGGGGCGCGCCTGCGCGTGGGTCCGCAAAGCGCGGGTGCCAATCCGGGGCCAGCCAGTTATCGCCGCGGTGGCCCCCTGGCGGTCACCGATGCCAATGTGATGGTGGGAAAAATCCAGCCAGCATTTTTTCCGGCCGTGTTCGGGCCGCAGGCCAATGAGTTGCTGGATGCGCAAGCAGTTCGCCAGCGCTTTCAGACCATGCTGGACGAGATACGTGCAGCCAGCCCGGCCTCCGCACCGGCCAGCCCGGAAGCGTTGGCCGAGGGGTTCATCCAGATCGCGGTGCAGCAGATGGCCAATGCCATCAAGAAAATTTCCGTCGCTCGTGGCTATGACGTCACGCGCTACACCCTGCAGTGTTTTGGAGGGGCCGGGGGGCAGCACGCCTGCCGCGTGGCCGATGTGCTGGGCATGGAGCGTGTCCTCGTGCACCCCTTGGCCGGGGTGCTGTCGGCTTATGGCATGGGCCTGGCCGACCAGAGCCTGATTCGCGAGCAGGCGGTCGAGAAAAAACTCGAAGCAGCCAGTTTCGCCGAGTGGTCCCGTGGGCTGGATGCGCTGGCTGAACAGGCTCAGCAGGCGCTGTCGGCCACCTCACTCACGGCTGGCCATGTCTCAGCCGCCCCGATCGAATTGCGTCGACGGGTGCATGTTCGCTATGAAGGCACGGACTCGGCCTTGATCGTTCCGTTTGGAAGCCTGCAGGCTATTCAGGAGGCATTCGAGGTGGCGTACCGACAGCGGTTCGCCTTCCTGATGAAGGGCAAGGCGCTGGTGGTGGAGGCCGTGTCCGTCGAAGCGGTGATCCGCGGTGAATCTGCGCAGGAGCCACGCCTGGACATTCAGCCGCCGCGGGAAGTGCCCCGACGCGCCACCGTGCCCATGTTCAGTGACAACCGCTGGCATGACGCTGCCCTGGTGGTGCGGGAAGACCTGCGTGCGGGCGATCGCGTGGACGGCCCCGCCATCATTGCCGAACGCAACGCCACCACGGTGGTTGAACCGGGTTGGCAGGCCCGCCTCACCAGCCTGGACCATCTGGTGCTGTTGAGGGTACAACCGCGCGAGCAGGTGTTTGCTGCGGGCACCCGGGTGGATCCGGTGTTGCTGGAGGTGTTCAACAACCTGTTCATGAACATTGCCGAACAGATGGGACTGCAACTGCAGAACACCGCCTACTCGGTCAATATCAAGGAGCGGCTGGACTTTTCCTGCGCGCTGTTTGACGCCGAAGGCAACCTGATTGCCAATGCCCCGCACATGCCGGTGCACCTGGGTTCGATGGGCGAAAGCATCAAGACGGTGATTCGGGAAAACCGTGGCAGCATGCAGCCGGGTGATGTGTATGTGCTCAACGACCCCTACCATGGCGGCACGCACCTGCCCGATGTCACCGTGATCACGCCGGTGTACTTGCGTGAGGATGCCGGGCCGCAGGACCCCCCGGTGTTCTACGTGGGCTCACGCGGGCACCATGCGGACATCGGTGGCATATCACCGGGTTCCATGCCGCCGTTTTCGCGCCACATCGATGAAGAAGGTGTGCAGATCCAGAATTTCAAGCTGGTGCAAGCCGGTGTGCTGCGGGAAGCCGAGATGGTGGCCTTGCTCTCCAGTGGCCAGTACCCCAGCCGCAACCCGTCGCAAAACATGGCGGACTTGCGGGCCCAGATTGCGGCCAACGAAAAAGGCGTGCAGGAGCTGCGGCGCATGGTGCAGCAGTTTGGCCTCGATGTGGTGACAGCCTACATGCGCAATGTGCAGGACAACGCCGAAGAGTCGGTGCGTCGCGCCATCACGCGCCTGGCACGGCGCTTTGGCGAACAAACGCGCCACAGCTTCACCCTCCCGCTGGACAACGGCGCACAGATCCAGGTGGCGGTGTCGATCGATGCGGCCGCACGCAGTGCCAAGATCGACTTCACCGGCACCTCACCGCAGCAGTCGAACAACTTCAATGCCCCGCGTGCAGTGTCCATGGCGGCGGTGTTGTATGTGTTCCGGACCCTGGTGGAGGACGATATCCCGCTTAATGCCGGCTGCCTCAAGCCCATCGAGGTGGTGGTGCCGCCCGGCTGTATGCTGGTGCCGCAAGCCCCCGCGTCGGTGGTGGCCGGCAACGTCGAAACCTCGACCTGCATCACCAATGCACTGTACGGTGCCCTGCAGGTGATGGCGGCCAGCCAGCCCACGGTGAACAATTTCACCTTCGGCAATGACCGTGTGCAGTACTACGAAACGATTTCCGGGGGCAGTGGTGCCGGCCCACGCTTTGACAGCCAGGGCCTGGTCGACGGCGGCTTCGAGGGCACGTCCGTGGTGCAGACCAACATGACCAACTCGCGACTGACCGACCCCGAGGTCTTCGAGTTCCGCTTTCCGGTCCGGTTGCTGAGTTACAGCATACGCCAGGGCTCGGGCGGTGCTGGTCGTTGGCGCGGTGGCGACGGGGGGGTGCGTCGTGTGCAGTTCCTCGAACCGATGACGGCGGCTATTTTGTCCAACGGGCGTGAGCATCCGGCGTATGGACTGGAGGGGGGCCAGCCCGGCGCTCCCGGCATCAACCGGGTGGTGCGCGTCAATGGTCAGGTGGAGGTGCTGTCGCATATTGGCCAGGTGGAGATGCAGCCGGGCGATGTGTTTGAAATCCACACCCCGGGTGGGGGTGGGTATGGGCAGCCCAGCTGAGCTTTCTTCAGACCCTTCATTCAGGTAACCACATGTTCAAAGCATTCAAGACGGGACTGGCCGTGGCGGGCGTGATGGCCCTGGGCGTGACCTCGGTTCACGCGCGTGTGACGCGCATCGTGATTGATGAAGTTCGTCCCGTGCCCACGGCAACAGGCAGCGCAGGCGTTGTCGCCTATGAGCAGGTCGCTGGACGCGCGTTTGGAGAACTCGATCCCAGACTGGCTCAAAACGCGATCATTCAGGACATTGAACTGGCCAAGGATGCGGATGGCAAAGTGCGCTACATGGCCTCGTTTGTCATCTACAAGCCCGTCGATCTCCAGCAGTCCAGCGGCTTGATGTGGCATGACGTGCCCAACCGCGGGCGTGTGTTTCCCTATGCACCTGAGGAGTTCGCCCAGGGGGACATTGGCCTGGCCAGTGCCTGGCAAGGTGACAACGCGGGTGCGACCACGGTCAAGCCCAAGGCGACGATCAACGGATTGCAATTTCTGCAGGTCCCCGTTGCACGTCAACCCCATGCTTCACCGGTCACGGGGCAGGTATTTGCGCGCATCGTTAACCGTTCAGGCCCAACTTCTGCGCCCCTCTTGGTGCAGACCAACCCCGTGCCCTATCAGCCCATGAGCCTGGACACGCGTCAGTCCCGGTTGGTGTCCAGGGGCCGGGAAAACATGGCTGGCGAGGTGTTCGATGAACAGCCGATTCCTGCCAGCGAATGGGCCTGGGCCAAGTGCGATGCCCAGACGCCATTTCCTGGCACGCCCGACCCGACCCAGATCTGCCTGAAATCGGGCTTTGATCCCCAACGCCTGTACCAGGTCACCTTTCAGGCACAGGATCCTTATGTGCTCGGCATTGGATTTGCCGCCTGGCGCGATGTGGGTGCGTTTTTCAAACAGGCGCGCACGGATGATGCGGGAACGCCCAATCCCGTGGCGGGTGTGGTCCAACACAGCATTGGACGAGGGGTGTCGCAGTCCGGCAATTACCTGCGTGGGTGGTTGCATCTGGGCTTCAACCAGGATGAAACAGGACGACAGGTCCATGATGGCTTGTGGCCGATCATCGCGGGCCGTCGCATCGCCCTCAATTTCCGTTGGGCACAGCCAGACGGGGTGCTGGAGTTGTATCAAGCAGGCAGTGAGGGACCCCAGTGGTGGTTGCCGCATCCGGACCCCGTTCGTGGATTGCCCGCCGCGGGGATTCTGGATCGATGCACCCGCACCCAGACCTGCCCCAAAATCATCGAGCATTTTGGTTCGGCAGAAGTCTGGGCACTGAAGCTGACCCCGGAGTGGGTGGGCACCGATGCCAAGCAAGACCTTCCACTGCCAGCCCATGTTCGACGCTACTACATTGCCAGCAGCACCCATGGTGGCGGGGCGGGGGGCTTCGACACCAGTCTGCCTGGTGCGGGGTTGCCGACGGCCGGCCCGATCTGCCCTGGCAACAACTTTGGTCAGGCCGTGCTGCCCGCCAATCCTGTTCCGCACAAGGAAACCGTCAACGCCCTGCGCATGCACTTCCGCCAATGGGTGATGAAAGGAATCGAACCACCACCCAGTCGCTATCCGCTGTTGTCGCGCAACGAACTGGCCGTGGCTGAAAAGTCTGCATTGGAATTTCCCACCCTGCCGGGTTTGCGCAGCACGATCCCGGAGCGGGATTTCATCATGCCGGTGCATGATTACGACTGGGGCCCCCCCTTCAACGCGGTGGATGGTTCGGGGATACCGACCCTGGCACCGCCGCGGATCAAACAGGTGCTGACCATGCTGGCCCCCAAGGTGGATGCTGATGGCAATGAGCGGGGGGGTGTGCCCGTGGTGTTGCTCGATGCGCCCCTGGGCACCTACCTGGGATGGAATGTGACGGCCGGTGGCGAGAAGCCATTCCACCAGGGCGAGATCTGCAATTACGTGGGCGGCATGGTGCCCTTTGCGCGCACCCGTGCGCAACGCCTGGCGCAAGCTGATTCACGCCTGTCACTGGAAGAGCGGTACGGCTCACACGAGGGCTATGTGAACGCCGTGCGCGCAGCGACGGAGCGCGCCCTGCAGGCGGGCTTTCTGCTGCCGGAGGATGCAAAAAATCTGATTGAGGCTGCGCAGCGCAGTCAAGTCCTGCGCTGAGCCGTGCCGATTAGCCGATGTGGGTCACCAATGATCCCATGCCGGAGACCTCAACCCGGATCGTGTCGCCCCGCTTGAGCCACACCGGGGGCGTGCGGAAGGCCCCGATACCCGCCGGGGTGCCGGTGGCCAGCACGTCGCCGGGTTCCAGCGTCATGTACTGGCTGATGTAGTGAATGAGTTCGGCCACCGGAAACAGCATGTCGTGCGTGTTGGCTTCCTGCATAAGCGCCTCATTGACCCAGCTGCGCACCCACAGGTCCTGCGGGTTGGCCACATCGGCAGCGTCCAGCAAGAGCGGACCGAGCGGACAAAAGCCATCCATGCTCTTGGCAAAGGTGGTTTGCGCCGGGCTGACATCGAACTGGAATTCGCGCGCGCTCAGGTCGTTCAGGCAGCAATAGGCGGCCACATGCTGCAAAGCGTTGTCGCGGGAGACCGCGTGGGCACGGCTGCCGATCACCACCGCCAGCTCGGCTTCAAAGTCCATCTTTTTCACATCGGCAGGAATCGGCACGGTGGCACCGGGGTCGCAGACGGAGGAGGGGAGCTTGGAGATGATGCGGGGCTTTTCAAACGGCTGCACGCCGGTTTCCTTGGCGTGGTCGGCATAGTTGCGGCCAATGGCCACAATCTTGCCGGGGCGTGCCAGCGGGGCGTGGAGTTGCACCGTCGCCAGCGGGTGGCTGACCCGCTTCACCGCATCGCCCGTCAGGGAGGATCGAAGTGCAGCGCGCGCTTGCGGACCCGCCTGCAGCCAGCGCATCCACCCGCCTGGAGCCGGTGCGAGGCCGTGTGTGTGAAGATGCGCCTGGACCTCAGCCGGGATGTCCAGGGCGGTCAGGGCGTCCTCGATGTCGAGCACGTCGGCGCCCACCACCAGGCCAGCGCGTCGTGCGCCGCCGGCCAGGCTGAAGCTCACACCTTGAAAGGGGGGGGGCGTGTTCATGCGTAGGCTCCCTCGAGTGACGGCAGGTCCATCAGCGGTTTGGCGCTGCCATCCGCGTGGAAAAACAAATCGGCCATGACCTGGAAGCGCTTGATGAGCCTCGGCTCCTGCGGCGTGTAGTCGGCCACTGCGTTGTGGATGGTGCCCATGTTGTCCCACATCAGCACATCGCCCTCGCTCCAGCGGTGGCGGTACCGGTACTTGTCCTGCAGTTGGTGGGCAAACAAGTACGCCAGGGCCTCGTCACTGTCGGTGGCAGACATTTCGTTGATCCGCATCGAGTAGCCGGGGTTGAGGTAGAGCACCTGCTCTCGGGTGATGGGGTGGCGCATCACGACCGGGTGAGACACGGGCGGCTTGGCCGCGCGCTGGGCCTCGGTCAGCGGTTTGCGCAGGCTGCCGGGTTGGCTGCGCATCTTGTCCCAGAACTTGGCGAAATCGTGCAGGGCGGTGGTGCCAGCGAGTTTTTGCTTCCACTCGGGGCTCAGGTCGCGGTAGGCGGCATGCATGTCACAAAACTCGGTGCAGCCTAGGGGTTCGCCATGGCGCATGGGGATGCGCAGACCATAGAGCACATTGCTGAAGGCGATCATCTTGCTGTAGGACATGTCGGTGTGCCAGTCCTGTCCTGCGTCGGAGAGTCCGATGGGTTTGCCATTCTCGATGATGTTGGACAGCGTCATCATCTCGGGAATGTCCGTCTCCTGGGTGCTGGCCGCGACGTTGATCTCGAGCGACCCGAAATTGGCGGAGAAATCGCGTTGCTGCTGCGGGGTCAGCTGTTGTTCGGGGTAGCACAGCACGCCATGGCGGCCCAGGGCCGCGATGAGCGAGAGCCGATCGGACGCGGACAAGGGTTGGGACAGATCCAGTCCCAACACGCGGGCGCCCAGTCCCTGGGCGTTGGGTTGAAGTCGAAAGCTCATGGTGTTCTCTCGTGTCAGTCGTTGCGTGTCAAAAGAGTCGTTCAATAGGCCAGTTCCAGCAAGGACAGGATCTCGGCCGGGTCGGTGACGGTTCTCGGGTTGAAATACAAGCCACGCTCGCCCATGACTTGCTGGGCAACCGCCTGCAGTTGAGGGCGGTCAATGTCCAGATCACGCAAGCGGAGAGCCGTGTTCAGGCGTGCTTGCAATGCCTGCACACACGTCACCAGGGTGCCGTGTGGCGGTCGATCCGGCCACACGGCCAGCGCCTGATCGAGGGCGGCTTGCACATGCGTGGCATTGAAGGCCAGCACATGGGGCAGCATGACGGCGTTGGCCTCGCCATGGCCCACGCCGCAGCGTGAGCCGATGGCGTGGCAGATGGCATGGTGCAAGGCCGTGCGTGCATTGGAGATCACACGACCGGCCAGGTGGGCGGCCGTCATCAAGTCAGCTCTTGCGGTCACGCTGTTGGGCTGCTCCAGCACAGCCGGTAGTGATCGCACCAGCAACGGGATGGTGTGCAGACACAGGGCGTCCGTGATGGGTGTGCGTTGCAAGGAGTACAAGCCTTCGAGCACGTGGGCCAGGGCATTGAACCCCGTGTTCATCAGAATCCCGGGGGGTACTTCCAGATTGGCCACCGGATCGAGCAACACCACGCGACTCATGGTGCCCACATCATGCAGGATGAACTTGTGGCCGTGTTCGTCGGTGATGCCCATGCTGGGGGTCATCTCGGCGCCACTGGCCGTGGTGGGAATGGCAATGACCGGGTGCTTGGGCTTCACCAGCGTCGGTGCAACCAGGGTACTGGGCGGTGTGAAGCGTATCGCGTACTGGGTGAGTTCCCCGCCTTCGGCTTGCAACAAGGCGGTGGCCTGCGCCGTGTCGCAACAACTGCCGCCGCCATAGGCAATGAAGGCATCTACCCCTTGATCCCGGGCGACCTGGGTTGCCTGGGTGACCCATTGCACCGAGGCATGCGAGGGCACGGGCGAGAGGATCACCGGTTGCCAGGGTTCCAATGAAGAGAGTACCCGCTGATAACTGGGCTGGCTGCGAACACTGGCCCCGGTGATGAGCATGGG
>CALBSC010000002.1 GCA_937927685.1 uncultured Burkholderiales bacterium
GCGGCGTTCCGCCCTGGCGCGAACTGGTGAAGACGCGCGGCATCATCGGCACGCCCCTGCTGGAGATTCACACCAAGTTCATGCGACCCGCCACCTATGGCGAGCGCATCCAGGTCCACACCAGCATCGCCGAGTGGCGTGACAAGGTGGTGCTGCAAAAGCATGTGGTGATGCGCGGGGACACCGTGCTGTGCGAAGGCATGGAGACCCGTGCTTTTTGTATCAAGCATCCGGAGGATCCCGACCGCATCAAGGCCATCCCGGTGCCCGAGGACATCAAGGCCTTGTGCAGCTGACCACACGACCCGCTCATTTTCCCCAACCCCCGCATCCATTTTTACCCCCAAGGAGACAAGCATGAAACTCAAGAAAACCCTCTTGGCCCTGGCCGTCACCGTGACCGCCAGCGCCGCTGCACTGGCCGACATCAAGGTCGGTGTGAGTCTGGCGCTCACCGGTCCGGGCTCAGGTCTGGGCATCCCGATGCAAAACCAGCTCAAGCTGTTCCCGCAGACCATCGGTGGCGAAAAAGTGCAACTCATCGTGCTCGATGACGCGACCGATCCGGGCAAGGGTGCCGCCAATGCGCGCCGCTTCGTGACCGAAGACAAGGTGGACGTGATCATCGGCTCGTGCATCACGGCCGTGGCCGCCGCCATGACGGACATCGCCGCCGAAGCCAGCACGGTCCAACTGGCGGGTTCACCCGTGGGCGTGCCGGCGGGCAAGGACAAGTGGATGTTCCGTCTGCCGCAATCCAACACCGTGATTGGCTACGCGATGGTCGAGCATATGAAGAAACAAGGGGTGAAGACCCTGGGCTTCCTCGGCTACACCGACGCTTATGGCGAGCAATGGCTGAAAGAAGTGGCGCCGCTGCTGGACAAGGCCGGCATCAAGCTGGTGGCCACCGAGCGCTTTGCCCGCACCGACACCAGTGTGACCCCGCAGGCCTTGAAACTGGTTGCAGCCAACCCGGACGCCATGCTAGTGGTGGCCTCGGGGTCGGGCGCCGCCATGCCCCAACTGGGCCTGCTGGAGCGTGGTTTCAAAGGCAAGATTTATCAGACGCACGCAGCAGCCACCATGGATCTCATGCGCGTGGGCGGCAAGGCCGTGGAAGGCACCTTCGTCTCAGCCGGCCCGGTGATCGCCCCTGATCAACTGCCCGACAGCCATGCCTCCAAGAAAATGGCACAGGATTTCGTGGCCAAGTACGACAAGGTCTATGGCGCAGGCAGCCACAACCAGTTTGCCGGTCATGCCTACGACGCCCAAGTGGCCCTGGAAAAAGCCATCCCGATGGCCCTGAAGAAGGCCAAGCCCGGCACAGTCGAATTCCGCACGGCCTTGCGTGATTCGCTCGAAACGATGGGTCGCACCAACTTTGCGCACGGCATCATGAACTGGACCAAGGATGACCACTGGGGTTACACCATGGACACGGCTGTGATGCTCAAGGTTGTGGACGGCAAGTTCAAGGTCGAATAAAGCCACACACCATGGACTCCACCATTGCCAGCATCCTGCTGCTTGACGGCATCACCAGCGGCGCGGTCTATGCCCTGCTTGGGCTGGCCACCGTGCTCGTCTTCACCGTCACGCGGGTCATCTTCATTCCGCAAGGTGAATTCGTGGCCTACGGTGCGCTCACGCTGGCCATGTTTCAAAGCGGCAAGACACCCGGCACCGTCTGGTTGCTGTTGTGCCTGGCGGTGGTGGCGTCCGTGATGGAGTGGTGGGAGCGCTGGCGCCACCACAGCAACCCGGTTCGTGCGCTGCAGTCTGCGCTCAAGACCCTGGTGTTGCCGGTCATGGTGGCGGTGGTGTCGATCTGGGCCGCCCCCCAGCAGTTTCCGTTGGGGGTGCAGGCCGTGCTGAGCGTGGCGATTGTCACCGCCTTCGGGCCACTGGTGTACCGCGTGGCGTACCAGTCGCTGGAAGCCGCCACGCCCCTGGTGCTGCTGATTGTGTCGGTGGGGGTGCATTTCGCCATGACGGGCCTGGGCCTGCTGTTCTTTGGTGCGGAGGGGTTTCGCAACCCGTCTTTCTGGGACGAACGGTTTGCGCTCGGCCCGGTCACCCTCACGGGACAGACCGTGATCATTTTCGGGGTATCCGTTTCACTCATCGTGTTGTTGTGGCTGTATTTTGAAAAGTCACTGCGCGGCAAGGCGCTTCGGGCCACGGCAGTCAACCGCACCGGCGCACGCCTGATGGGCATCTCCACACTCGCATCGGGTCAGCTGACATTTTTGATGGCGGCCCTGATCGGTGCGCTCTCCGGCCTGTTGATCGGGCCCACCACCACGGTGTTTTACGACTCCGGATTTTTGATTGGCCTCAAAGGATTTGTGGCCGCGGTGGTGGCCGGTCTCTCGAGTTATCCCGGTGCATTGCTGGGCGCCTTGTTTGTGGGCATCGTGGAGGCCTTTGGTGCCTTCTGGGCCAGTGCCTTCAAGGAGGTGATCGTGTTCACCCTGATCCTGCCCATCCTGCTGGTGCGCTCACTGCGCAGCGGTCATTCGGACGAGGAGCACTGAGGTGAACACACATCGCCCCGTCCTGCTGCTCACCCTGGCGGTACCACTCATCGCCCTGCTGCCCCTGCCCGATTTCTGGATTGCGCAACTCAACTACATCGGCCTGTACGCCCTGGTGTCCCTGGGCTTGGTGCTGCTCACCGGGGTGGGTGGACTGACCTCGTTTGGTCAGGCGGCCTTTGTGGGTATCGGTGCATACACCACCGCCTGGCTCACCCTCAACCTGGGTCTGTCGCCCTGGATCACCCTCTTCATGGGCCTGGGCTTGACGGCGGTGAGCGCGGTGGTCGTGGGCCTCATCACCTTGCGCATGTCAGGCCACTACCTGCCACTGGCCACGATTGCCTGGGGCTTGTCGCTGTATTACCTCATGGGCAACCTGGATGCATTGGGCAAGTATGACGGCTTGCTGGGCCTCAAAAGCCTGTCCGTGGGCAGCATCGACATCGGCCAGGGACGTCTTTTCTTTGTGCTGTGCTGGGCCCTGCTGATCGCAGGCGCCGTGGCCCTGATCAACCTGCTGGACTCCCGTCCCGGGCGCGCCATCCGTTCGCTCAAGGGTGGCACGCAGATGGCTGAGGCCATGGGGATCAGCACCTTCCGCTACAAGGTGACCATCTTTGTGATTGCGGCCTTGTTCGCGGCCGTGGCGGGATGGTTGCTCGCGCACTTCCAGCGCACCGTTAACCCGTCTGCTTTTGGATTGAAGATGGGCATCGAGTACCTGTTCATGGCTGTGGTGGGCGGTGTGGGTTATGTGTGGGGCGCCATGGTGGGCGCTGGCCTGGTCAAGTTGCTGGACGATTACCTGCAAGTCGCCTTGCCGGCCCTTATTGGCACCAGTGGCAGCTACGAAGTCATTGTGTTTGGCGTGACCCTGGTGCTGGTGCTGAAATACCTGCCCGACGGCTTGTGGTCGGTGGTGGCGCGCAAGTTCCCACGTCCGCCCCGCGAGGTCAACTGGCAGGATGCGGCGGATCTGCCCGTGCGAAGCAAGCCGGCCCTGGGTGAACCTGTGCTGGTGGTGGACAGCATTCGCAAGCAGTTTGGCGGACTCACCGCCGTCAATGACATCAGCTTCGAGATTGCTGCAGGCCAAATCGTGGGGTTGATTGGCCCCAACGGCGCCGGCAAATCCACCACCTTCAACCTCATCACCGGCGTGCTGTCCAAAACCTCGGGGCGTGTCAGCTTCTGCGGCGAGGATGTGAGCCATCTGCCCTCGCGCGATATTGCACGCCAGGGCATGGCCCGCACCTTCCAGCACGTGAAGATGATTGCCGACATGACGGTGCTGGAAAACGTCGCCATGGGCGCATATACCCGCGGCCACAGCGGCGTGGTCGCCTCCATGCTGCGCACCAACCAGGCCGAAGAGCAACGCCTGATGAAAGAGGCCCAGCGCCAGCTCGAGCGCATTGGCATGGGGGCCTACTTGCACGAACAAGCCGGCAATCTGGCCATGGGCCCGCAACGCCTGATGGAAATTGCCCGTGCCTTGTGCTGTGACCCCGCACTCCTGTTGCTCGATGAACCGGCCGCCGGCCTGCGTCACAAAGAAAAGCAGGCGCTGGCCCAGGTGCTGCGTCAACTGCAAGGCGAAGGCATGAGCATTCTGCTGGTCGAGCACGACATGGACCTGGTCATGGAGGTCTGTGATCAGCTGGTGGTGATGGAATTTGGCACGCTGCTCACCCGCGGCACGCCGGCCGAAGTGCAGCTCAACCCGGCCGTGCGAGCCGCTTACTTGGGAACGGAGCATTGATGAAAACGCCCCTCCTCCACGTCACCGACTTGCGCGCCGGCTATGGCCGGGCCGAGGTTTTGCACGGTCTGACCCTGCAAGCCGACAAGGGCAGTGTCATCACGGTGATCGGCCCCAATGGGGCGGGCAAGTCCACCTTTCTCAACAGCCTGATGGGCATGTTGCCGAGCCAGGGACGCATCGAATTCAATGGTGAGTCCATCGAAGAACTCACCTTGGAAGAACGTGTGATGCTGGGCATTGCACTGGTGCCTGAAAAACGTGAACTGTTTGGCACCATGAGCGTGGAAGACAACCTGGTGCTGGGAGGCTTTCGCCAGATGCGACTGGGCAACGGGCAGTGGCGCGATCGGCTCGACGACGTGTTCGCCTTGTTCCCGCGGCTGAAGGAACGCCGCGCACAGGAAGCGGCCACGCTCTCGGGCGGTGAGCGCCAGATGCTGGCTGTTGGTCGAGCGCTCATGTCCCGTCCCTCGGTGCTGATGCTGGATGAACCCAGCCTGGGGCTGGCCCCGCTGATTGTGAAAGACATCTTCTCCATCATCGAGACCCTGCGCAGCACCGGCGTGACCATCGTGCTGGTAGAACAGAATGCGCGCGCTGCGCTGGCCGTGGCGGATCACGGCTATGTGCTGGAAATGGGGGAGATCGCGCTGCAGGGCCCGGCCGAACAACTGGCCCAGGACCCGCGTGTGATCGACACCTACCTGGGTGCCAGCAAAAAAACGGAGGCTCGGGCATGAGTGCCTATCAACCCAACACCCGCGAGATGTTCACCTTGCTGCATCAGGTGCTGCAAGCACCTCAGCACCTCGCACACATCGAGGCGTTTGCCGAGGTCGATTCGGACCTGATGGAGCAGGTGCTGGACGAGGCCGGCAAGTTTGTCAGCGAGGTCATTGCGCCGTTGAACCGGGATGGTGACGAAATCGGCTGTCAATTCGACCAGGGTCGCGTGGTGACACCCCCTGGCTTTCGCGAAGCCTACCAGGCCTTCTGGCAAGCGGGCTGGCCGGCGCTGGCGGCGGCCACCGAAGATGGTGGACAAGGCCTGCCCACCGTGCTCGAGGTCATGCTCTACGACATGCTGTGCGGGGCCAACCACGGCTGGACCATGGCCCCCGGACTGCTGCACGGCGCGTATGAATGCCTCAAGCACCACGCCAGTGACGAGCTCAAAGCCCAGTACCTGAGCAAGCTGGCCACCGGTGAGTGGCTGGCCACCATGTGCCTGACCGAACCCCACGCAGGCAGCGATCTGGGCCTGGCACGCACCCGCGCCACACCACTGCCCGATGGGCGCTACGCGCTCAATGGCACCAAGATTTTCATCTCCGGCGGCGAGCACGATTTGAGCGAGAACATCGTGCACCTGGTGTTGGCTCGGCTGCCCGATGCGCCCCCCGGCCCCAAAGGCTTGTCCCTGTTTGTGGTGCCCAAGTTCTATGCGGACGGCGCACGCAGCGCGGTGCACTGCGAACGCATCGAGGAAAAGATGGGGCTGCACGGCAGCGCCACCTGCGTGATGCGCTTTGATGAGGCCGCAAGCTGGATCGTAGGCCAACCCGGCAAGGGTTTGAACGCCATGTTCGTGATGATGAACGCGGCCCGCCTGCATGTGGCCATGCAAGGTATCGGCCTGCTCGACTCCGCCTGGCAAAAGGCTGATGCGTATGCACGCGAGCGGCGCCAGATGCGCGCGCCCGAGCGCAAAGCCAACGCATCCGATGCCGACTTCATCATCGAGCATCCTGCGGTGCAGCGCATGCTCAACACCCAGCGGGCTTGGGTGGATGGCGGGCGCATTCTGGCGTACCGCACCGGCCTGGAGTTGGACCGCATCCGCCACGGCAACGCCGAAGAGGCGGCTGCGGCGCAACGCTGGTGCTCGCTGGTCACACCGGTGCTGAAGGCCGCGTGGACCCATCAGGCTTTTCATGGCGGTAGCGAATGTCTTCAAGTCTTGGGGGGTCATGGCTATGTGCGCGAATGGGGCATCGAGCAGATCCTGCGCGACGCCCGCGTGGCGATGATTTACGAAGGAACGAACGAAATTCAGGCGATCGACCTGCTGGTGCGAAAAATCGTGCCGGATGGTGGGGCCGCGTTGAACGCCCTGCTGGACGATATCGCCGTTGAACTGGACGATACAGGTCAGACACGGCTGGAGCATCTGCGCCGTTGCACCACATCACTGGTGCAGGCTGCACGTGGCAACGTCTCCTTACCCTACCAGGCGGCCGACGATTACTTGCGCGCGTTTGCACTGGTGTTACTGGATTGGGCCTGGCAACGTATCGACGCTCAACTGCCCGCTGACACACCCGAGCGGTCGACCCGGTGGGAAGCCCCCCTGCAAGCGTTGCGCACCTGGGTGTTGCCGGAAGGCGCGATGCGGCTGGGCATCATGGACGCGTTGGTGAAGACCAGCGCAACGGCATGAGGCCAGTGCCTGCCGCCGCGGTGGTTTGAACCCGAGCCGTCCCATGCCCCTCACGCGTACCCCCTCTGCCAGCACCGCAGGACGCAAGGCCCCGCGCACACGCGCCGCTGCAAGCGGCCCCACCCGCTCGGGCGGTCGTCAGCAGCCCCCGAGCGCGTCAACCACAGCGTCAACCACGGCGTCGGTCACGGCAGCGTCCCCGGCGGCGGCCGTCAGGGAGGCTGACACCGCAGCCATCGATACCATCAACGCCCGGTTTCTGGAATCACTGATCGGCTACAACGCCCGTCGTGCGGCCCTGAGCATCATCGGTGGCTTCATGGAGCACATGGCGCTGTATGACCTGAAGCCGGTGGAGTTCTCGGTGCTGTCGCTGGTGCGGCACAACCCGGGCATCACCTCGCGACAACTGTCTGCCGCCCTCAACATATTGCCGCCCAACCTGGTGGGCTTGGTGCAATCGCTGGTCAAGCGGGGCTTGATGGTGCGCAAGCCTCATCCGCATGATGGACGGGCCATGGGCTTGCACCCCACGCGCGAGGGCGTGGCCTTGATGACAAAAGCCGAACAAATGGTGATCGAGTCCGAGCTGAAGGAGACCCAGCGCCTCACCGCATCGGAGCGTGAGACGCTGCTGCGGTTGCTGCAGAAGATCTATCGCTAGCCCTGCCACGGTTTGGCCGGGAGGGCCCGGGAATCATTCGCCAGGCGAGGCGGTTCCAGACGAGGCTTGCAGCTGACGGTATTTGTCCCACAACGATTCGCGTGACTCGACATGCCCGGGATGCACCGGGATGCAGGCCACCGGACACACTTGCACGCACTGGGGTTCATCAAAGTGACCCACACATTCGGTGCAACGCGCCGGATCGATTTCATAGATCTCCACCCCGAGCGAGATGGCCTGGTTGGGGCACTCAGGTTCGCACACATCGCAGTTGATGCATTGGTCGGTGATCATCAAAGCCATGGGGCGATTATCCGATGACGGCCGTGCCCCTGGTGGGCAGGCGGTTTTGCCCGGGTGTCGGTCAGCCGTTTCCCGCTGTCAGCCGTCCAGGGGGATGGCGTGTGTTCGAGACGTTGCGTGTGTTCAAGGCGTTGCCAGTGGTGGCAAGGCGGCGTCCGTGGTGCGGTAGACCGGCTGCGGTGGCATGCCTGCCAGGTGGTCCACATCCCCCCAGGCTTCGATATGAAAACGTCCGGACTCGACCCGCACACGGTTCAGGCCGGCGTTGGGTATGTCACACCGTCGGGGACCATGCAGGGTTTCGCCGCGGGCATGACGCCACACCATGTCCAGCACCCCGCCGTGGGTGACCACGGTCAAGTCGGCACGCTCGGTGTTTCGACACAGGTCGAGCAGGGCCGCGATCACGCGGTCATGAAAGGCCTGTGTGCTCTCGCCACCCTCGGGCAAGGCAAAGTTGGCATCAAACCGCCGCCACCGGTCCCACAACTCGGGGTGGCGGGTCTGGTTGTCAGTGGCTGTGTGGCCTTCAAAGAGACCGAAGTGTTGCTCTCGCAAAGCGCGCAGGGTGTTGACCGGCTCGGACTGGGCGTGCGTCTCGCCACCGTCGGCGCTGTCATGTGAGGACCAGGTGATGGGTGTGGCGGTTTGCACGGCGCGCTGCAAGTCGCTGCTGTGCAGTTCCGGCACGGCCGCGTCTCCCCGCCGATGCAACGCCGCCAACCGCTGGCCCACACGACGCGCTTGCTCCAGTCCCATGGCATTGAGGGGCACGTCAATCTGTCCCTGAAACCGCAAGGCGCGGTTCCAGTCGGTTTCCCCGTGCCGAATGAGCAGCAGCCGAACAGGCTTCATGCGCGCTGCACGCCCGCACGTTTGTCCAGCAAACGTCGATAGACCGTCGGTGAAACAAATTGCTCGACCTCGCCCCCGAGCATGTTGATCTCGCGCACCAGGGTGCTCGAGACGCATTGATGGACGTCCTGCGTGTAGAGCAGCACGGTGTCCACCTCGGGCGACAGCCGGCGGTTCATGCCGGCCAGTTGAAATTCGTAGTCAAAGTCGGTCACCGAGCGCACGCCGCGCACCATCACCGTCGCACCCTGTCGGGCCAGGTAGTCCACCACCAGCCCCTCGTAGGCGTCGACTTCCACGTTGGGGCAGTCGGCCATGGCCTCGCGGGTCAGCGCCAGCCGCTCGGGCAAGGTGAACAGGGTTTTCTTGTGATGCGCCATGGCCACCGCAATGACCACCCGGTCAAACATGCGCGCGGCACGGCGCACGATGTCCTCGTGGCCCAGGGTCAGGGGGTCAAAGGTGCCGGGATAGACGGCAATCACCGGAGACGTCATGCAGAGGGTTCCTTGTCCACAGGGAAGATGCTGCTCATTATGCAGCGAGGGGCGACGGGGTGTCGCCATCCCTGGGTTCAGGACAAGGGTTGCAGCAGGTGAGCGTGAACGGCTCCCGCCTTCAGGTGTCGATGCAGGCTGTAGCCCAGCGGCGCGAGGGTGGCCTCACCCCAGGCCTGGGGCGCTTCCAGGTACAGCCAGCCCGATGCGCGCAGACCCGGCCTGGCCGTCTTCAACGCCGTCTCGAAGAGGTTCGCGTCAAACGGGGGATCCAGCAGCACCAGGTCCACGCTGGCCGCGGACAGGCTGCGCAGGGCGGCCACGCCATCACCACGTTTGACGCTGACCTGCGCGGTGGCCTTCAGGCGTTGCACCGTGGCTTGCAAGGCCTTGGCCAGGTCGGCATCCTGCTCGGTGAGTTGCACCTGGGCGGCACCACGTGACGCGGCTTCCAGACCCAGGGCTCCCGTGCCCGCAAAGGGATCCACACAGGACCAGCCCTGCAGCGACTGACCGAGCCAGTTGAACAAGGTCTCGCGCACCCGGTCCGGGGTGGGCCGCAGGCCTGGCTTGTCAGGCACGGCCAGACGGGTCCGCTTCCACTGTCCGCCAATGATGCGGATCTCGCCCCCCATCAGGGCTGCCCCCCCACGATCACGGTCACCATGCGGTCGGGTTGCAGCACGCGCTGGAAGGCGGCGCGGATATCGGCCACGGTGACCCGACGGATTTCATCGGTCCAGGTGTCGAGGTAGTTCAGGGGCAAGCGGTTCCAGCCAATGTTGGCGAGTTGCTCCAGGAGCTTGCGGTTGCTGTCGAGTCGCAAGGCAAAGCCGCCGATCAGGTTGTCCTTGGCGGCTTGGAGTTCGCGCTCGGTGGGACCCTCCTGCACAAAGCGTTTAATCACCTCGGTGGCCACGTCCACAGCCTGCGCGGTCTGATCCGGCCGCGTCTGCAATCCCACCGTGAAAGCCCCTGCGTGCAAGGCTGGCGAGAAGTAGCTGTACACGCTGTAGCTCAGGCCGCGCTTTTCACGCACCTGCTCGGTCAGGCGCGAGACAAATCCGCCACCGCCCAGGATGTAGTTGCCCACCGTGATCGGAAAAAAAGCCGGGTCCACACGCCGAATGCCGGGTTGACCGATCAGCACATGGGCTTGCGCGGACGCCATGGGCACGCGTTGCTGCGCCGGTGCCGTCAAGGCTTGCACCTCGGGAACGGTCGGCAAGGCCTCACAGGCGCCGCCCGACGGCAGCCTGGATAACAACTGTTCCACCGCGGCCTGGGCCTGGGCGCGGTTGAGGGCCCCCACGATGCTCACCCGCGCCCGGCAAGCCTGCACATGGCGCTCATGAAACTGGCGCAAATCGGCCACGCCGATGCCTTGCAGGCTCGACTCATCCGCCTCCTGACCATAGGGATGCGCGCCATACACCGCGCGGGCATACGTGCGTTGAGCCACCGTGCCGGGCTGACTGTTGGCTTCCTTGATGGAGGCGATGAAGCGGGCCCGCTCGGTGGACCACACCTCAGGGGCAAAGTCAGGATCGGCCAGTTGACGGGCCGCGAGGGTCAACGCCCCCTGCAGCACATCGGGCACGGTGAGTGTGCGCAGGGTGACGCTGAAGCGGTCACCCCCGGCCGATGCACCCAGCATGGCACCCAGGTCAGCCCAGGCTTCGCCCAGGGCGTTCTCGTCCATGGCGGGTGCGCCGTCCCGTGCGCGCACCCCTTTGGACAGCATGGCGGCGACAGCACTGGCCAGCCCGGCCTGGGCCGACGGGTCCCGGCGCGAGCCAGCATCAAAGTCGATCTGGATATCCACCATGGGCAGGGCCGGGCTCTCGATCAGCAAGACCTCGGCCTGGTTGGCAGCGGTCCAGCGCTGGATCGGCAGGCCAGCCAGCGCCGACACGCTGGCCAGCGCGAACAAGCAACCCGCCAGCAGACGTGAACAAATGGTGTGCATGGTCAATCCTTCGCGTCAGTGCCGGATGGGCGTGGCAGGCTTGCGCACCGCTGCCGGGTCGCGCGGTTGCGGCAGCAGCGTGCCCACGGTGAGCGTGTCATTGCCAAAGTAACGCTGCGCCACCGATTGCACCTGATCGGCGGTGACGGCCCGCAAGCGCTCGATCAAGCGGTCGCTGGTGTCCAGGGGCAGGCCTTCGATCCAGTAGGTGCCGATCTCGCGCGCCTGGTTGAACACCGAGTCCCGCTTGTACACCGCCTGGGTCACCCACTGGGCCTTGACGCGGCGCAGCTCGTCCTCGCTCACGCCTTCACGCGCGATGCGGTCGACCTGGGCACGCAAGGCGGTTTCCAGCGCTTGCGTGGTCTTGCCCGCTGCGGGCACGCCATCGAGTACAAACACGGACGGTCCACGACCGCTGAAGTCGTGATAAGCACCGGCACCGTCAGCC
Source organism: uncultured Burkholderiales bacterium (assembly GCA_937927685.1). Classification (GTDB taxonomy): domain Bacteria; phylum Pseudomonadota; class Gammaproteobacteria; order Burkholderiales; family Burkholderiaceae_C; genus Limnohabitans. The sequence goes on from CALBSC010000002.1 coordinate 11,494, forward strand.
AGACGATCGGCGCCCTGGGTGAGGTGGCGGTCCAGTCGCGCGCCGCCGTACCCATCCAGCACGGCGGAGAGCACGGTCAGGGCCAGGGCATCGCGGCTCTCGGCGCTGTCATTGAAGCCCTGAAAACCGGGCACTTTCCAGCTCATCATCAGGTAGGCCTGCTCGGCCGGCGCTTTCACCTCGAGGCGACGCTGGCCGAGCTGAGGCGGCTCAGCGTTGGGTTTGCGCGCGGGCACGGCACGGGCGGGAAGGGTCCCATAGGCCTTCTCGGCCAGACGCCTGACCGCCTGCGGCTCGACATCACCGACCACGACCACCACCGCATTCGACGGGGTGTACCAGCGGCGGTAGAACTCGCGGGCATCGTCGGGCGTCATGGCATCGAGGTCGCTCATCCAGCCCACGATGGGTCGACGGTAGGGAGAGGCGGTGAACTGGACCGCACCCAGCTGCTCCATGAGCAAGGCGCGCGGCGTGTCCTCGGTACGCAGACGACGCTCTTCCTTCACCACCTCCAGCTCCTTGCGGAACTCCTCATCGGGCCAACGGTTGTGGGCAAAGCGATCGGCCTCCAGCCGCATCACATCCGCCAGGCGATTGGCGGGAATCATCTGGAAATAGCCGGTGTAGTCGCGGCTGGTGAACGCGTTCTCGCGCCCGCCCATGGCCGCCACACGGCGCGAGAACTCACCCGCGGGCACGCTGGGTGTTCCCTTGAACAGCATGTGCTCGAGCACATGGGCCAGACCGGAATGGCCATCCACTTCGTCCATGGAGCCGACCCGTACCCAGAGCATGTGGACCGCGGTGGGCGCACGCCGATCGGGCTTGACCACCAGGGTGAGCCCGTTGGCCAGTGTGGACACATGGATGCCCGGGTCGGTGGCGGCCGAGCCGGCGGCAGCGGCTGTGGAGATCAGCCCCCACCCCATCGCGCAGGCCGTCAGGCCCGCCAGTAAGAGACGTTTCATACAATGAAGGATCGCGGTTCTGACTTGAGTTGGACTTGCAGACCAGATGCTGCAAGGTTCCGCGATTCTAGGAACCTCCCGCGCATGTTCAGCTTTTTCCGGAAAAAAACCCCGGCCACCGACGTGGCTGCGAGCCCGAGCGCACTCAGCCCGACCTCCGCACCGGCTCCTGCTCCCACAGCCGCAGCCGCACCCGGCGTCACGGCCACGGCCGCGGCTGGCACGCAGGCACCCCGCACACCTGCATCGCCAGTCACTGAACCCGCTGCCCGCGCGGGCTGGCTGTCCCGCCTGCGCCAGGGCCTGCGACGCACCGGCCAGAGCATGGCTGAGGTGTTCACCGGCAAGCAGATCGATGACGCGCTGTATGAATCGCTGGAATCGGCCTTGCTGATGGCCGATGCCGGCGTGCCTGCCACCGAATTCCTGCTCAACGATCTGAAACGCCGCGTCAAGGAAACCAAGGCCGAAGACCCCGCACGGGTCCGCGGTCTGCTGGTCGATGCGCTGACCGACTTGCTGCAACCGCTGGAACAACCGCTGCGCGTGGGCGAGCACACCCCCACCGTCATCATGGTGGCCGGTGTCAACGGCGCGGGGAAAACCACGTCGATCGGCAAACTGACCCGCCACCTGAGCGACCATGGGGCCAGCGTGCTGCTGGCCGCCGGCGACACGTTCCGGGCCGCTGCCCGCGAGCAGCTGCTGGTGTGGGCGGACCGCAACTCGGTCGACATCATCAGCCAGGAGGGCGGCGACCCAGCCGCCGTGTGTTTTGACGCGGTCACCGCGGGCAAGGCGCGGGGACGCGACGTGGTGCTGGTGGACACGGCCGGACGATTGCCCACCCAACTCCACCTGATGGAAGAATTGAAGAAAGTGCGACGCGTGGTGCAGAAGGCCGACCCGAGCGCCCCCCACGAAGTGCTGCTGGTGATCGATGGCAACACCGGCCAGAATGCCTTGGCGCAGGTCAAGGCCTTTGATGAGGCCCTGGGGCTCACCGGCCTCATCATCACCAAGCTCGATGGCACGGCCAAGGGCGGGGTGCTGGCGGCCATTGCCCGCTGGGGCCAGGAGCGCCAGCACGACGGGGTACGCAGCCCGGTGCCGGTGTACTTCATCGGCGTGGGCGAACAACTGGAAGATTTACAAAACTTTCACGCACGCGAATTCGCCCACGCCCTGCTCGGCGCATAATCGCCGCCTGCTTGAATCAGGAAGGGTGAACGATGAGCACATCACGACGCACGGTGTTGCAGGCCATGGCCGGCGCCGGCCTGCTGAACACGCTGTCTGTGTCGGCCCAGTCCGCCTATCCCAACAAACCCATTCGTTACATCGTGCCGGTGGCCGCCGGGGGTGGCAGCGACATGGTGGGCCGCACGGTCTGCGAGCGCTGGGCGAAACAACTCGGCCAATCCATCGTGGTGGACAACCAGGGTGGTGGGGGCGGTGTCATCGCTTGCCAGAACACGGCGCGCTCAGCCCCGGATGGCTATGTGTTGATGCAAGGCTACGTGGCCACCCTCGGCACGAGCCCGGCCACCCGACGTAACCTGCCCTACGACGCGCTGAAAGACTTCACGCCGGTGGGCATGATTGGCAGCACGCCCAATGTGCTGGTGGTCAACCCGCAAGTGCCGGCGCAATCGGTGACCGAGTTGCTGGCCTACCTGCGCAACACCCCCAGCGCCAGCTATGGATCCTCGGGTCAAGGGTCGCTCACCCATTTGACGATGGAACTCTTCAAACTCCAGACCCACAGTGAGATCACGCACGTGCCCTACCGCGGCATCGCCCCGGCGTTCACCGATTTGATCGCAGGACAGACACAGGCCATGTTCCCCGGACTGGCGGCCGCCCTGACCCACATCCGCTCAGGTCGTGCGCGCCCCCTGGCCGTGACCGGACCGCATCGCCATCCACAGTTGAAAGACACGCCGACGCTGGAAGAGCTGGGCCTCAAGGGCTTCGATGCCGTGCAGTGGTACGGCGTGGTGGGCCCGGCCGGCATGCCCGCACCCGTGGTCAAGCTGCTGAACGACACGCTGAAAACCGTGCTGACCGCCCCCGACCTGCGCGACAAGCTCTCGGTCGAGGCCATCGAGCCGCAGCCCATGAGCCCGGACGCATTCGCGCAATACATCCGCGCCGACCTGGAGCGCTGGTCGCGGCTGGCCAAGGCGCGCAATATTCAACTCGACAACTGATGCGCAGCGCCCGGGGCACAATCCCACCTCCGTCCTGACGTGCGATGCTGCACGTCGCACCGCGTCACCCCTCAACCACATACCCTTTCACCCCTCGACTCAGGAACCTTCATGGCCCGCAACACCCAGGTCAACGCTGATCACAACGCCCCCCCCGTCACCCAGACCCTGGCCCGCTTTGTCGCCACCCACCCCTCGCGCGGCTGGAGTGACGCGGTGGACCATGAGGCGCACCGCACCTTCCTGAACTGGCTGGGTTGTGCCGTGGGCGCAGCGCACCACGAAGCGGCTGAAGCGGCGCTGGCCGCGGTACAGATGCTGGAGCCGGCCCCGCAGGCCACGCTGGCCGGTCGCCGCGAACGCGTGGACATGGCCAGTGCAGCACTGATCAACGGCATCAGCTCGCACACCTTTGACTTTGACGATACCCACCTCAAGACCATCATCCACCCGGCGGGCCCGGTGGCATCGGCCTTGCTGGCCCTGGCCGAAAAAACCGGGGCGTCCGGCCGTCAGGTCATCGACGCGCTGGTGCTGGGCATTGATGTCGCCTGCCGGGTGGGCAACTGCATTTACCCCGACCACTACGACCGCGGTTGGCACATCACCGGCACCACCGGCATGCTGGGCTCGGCCGCCGCGTGCGCGCGTCTGCTCGGGCTGAACACCGAGAAGACCGCCATGGCCCTGGGCATTGCCGCCTCGCAGCCGGTGGGCCTGCGTGAGCAGTTCGGCACCATGACCAAGCCCTTCCACCCCGGTGGTGCGGCCCGTGCCGGCCTGATGGCTGCCCTCATGGCCCAGCAAGGCTTCACCGCCAGCCCGCGCGCCATCGAGGCACCGCGTGGTTTTGCCCAGGTGGTCTCGCCCAAGTGCGACTGGAACGAGATCAACGGCGAGCTGGGTCAGCGCTTCGAGATCAGCTTCAACACCTATAAACCGTTTGCCTGCGGCATCGTGATCCACCCCAGCATCGACGCCTGCGCCCAGTTGCGCGAGCGCGGCGTGAAGGCCGAGGACATCGAGCGGCTGGAACTGCGTGTTCACTCGCTGGTGCTGGAACTCACCGGCAAGAAGGAACCGGTGGACGGCCTGCAAGCCAAGTTCAGCGTGTACCACGGCTGCGCTGCCGGCCTGATTTTTGGTCGTGCCGGCGAGCCGGAGTACGCCGATGACATCGTCAACCGCCCCGACATGGTGGCCCTGCGCCGCAAGATCGTCGCGACCGTTGATGACCGCATTGACGAGGCCGCCGTCGAAGTGACGGCGGTGCTGACCAACGGCAGCAGCATCGCGCTGCGGGTGGATCACGCGATTGGCTCGCTCGAGCGCCCGATGACCGACGCCATGCTGGCACGCAAGTTCCACGACCAGGCGGACCCGGTGCTGGGCACATCCCAGGTCGAGGCCCTGATCCAGGCCTGCTGGGGGCTGGGGCAGGCCGGTTCTGTCCAGGCGTTGGTGGACCTGGCCCGAGCCCGGTGACCTGCCGGGGGCCATACCCGACCAAAACCAAGGGATTACCCTTAATTCCGACAGGGATTAGCACTCCGCCATCCGGAGTGCTAATATTGCGTCATACGTATCCGAAAGGACTACACGCATGACTGCTCTGACGACCTCCTCCCAAGCCCTGGTGGCCCGCAATCCGTGGGCCCTGGTCCCGCCGTTGGGCCACCTGGACGCCTACATCTCGGCGGTGAACCGCATGCCCATGCTCACGCTGGAAGAAGAGCAACGCTTTGCCCGCGAACTCAAAGATCAGGGCAACCTCGAAGCCGCCGGAAAACTCATCATGTCGCACCTGCGTGTGGTGGTGTCTGTCTCACGCCAGTACCTGGGTTACGGCTTGCCCCACGCCGACCTGATTCAGGAGGGCAACGTCGGTCTCATGAAGGCGGTCAAACGCTTTGATCCGGAGATGGGCGTGCGCCTGGTGAGTTACGCACTGCACTGGATCAAGGCCGAGATTCACGAATACATTGTGCGCAACTGGCGCATGGTCAAGGTGGCCACCACCAAGGCCCAACGCAAGCTGTTCTTCAACCTGCGCTCGATGAAGCAAGGTCTCAAGGCCGACGCCGCCGAGCAAGGCGTCACCCACCGTGACACCTTGTCTGAAGAGCAGATCGGGGTGGTTGCGCGCGAACTCAACGTCAAGCGCGAGGACGTGATCGAGATGGAAACGCGCATGTCCGGTGGTGATGTGCTGCTCGACCCGGCGCCGCGCGAGGATGGCGAGGAAGCCTTTGGCCCCATCGCCTACCTGGCTGACGCCAGTCATGAGCCCACGGCCCGCCTCGAAGCGCATCAGCGTGACGTGCTGGCCACCGACGGCATTGCGGCCGCGCTGGAATCGCTGGATGCACGCAGCCGTCGCATCGTGGAAGAGCGTTGGCTCAAGGTCAATGACGACGGCTCGGGCGGCATGACGCTGCACGAACTGGCCGCCGAGTATGGCGTGAGTGCCGAGCGGATCCGCCAGATTGAAGTGGCGGCCATGAAAAAGATGCGTGCGGCATTGGCCGACTACGCTTGAACCGGATCAACCGTCTCACCTGCAGCCAGGCTGGCTGAGGGGCGTCTTCTTCGCCCTGGGTGGAGGTTGCAAGCTCCTCGCGGTGGACACTACTTCAGCAGTTGCCGAATGTCGGCCACCAAGCCATCGACCTGGTTTCCATAGCGGCTGTACAAGCGCAATCGACCCTGGGGGTCAAACAGGTAGCTGCCCGCTGAATGGTCCATGGTGTAACTGCCCGGGGTCTTGCCATCCACCTTCTTGTAGATGATCTTGAACTCCTTGGCCACTTGCGCCAGCGCCTCGGCGTTCTCGGGAATCAGGGCCAGGAACGAGGGGTCAAAGTTGCCCATGTAGGCCTTGAGCACCTCGGGTGTGTCACGGGCGGGGTCCACGGTGATGAAGAGGCCCTGCAGACGATCGCCGTCGGCCCCCAGCTGACGCTTGATCTCCACCCACTCGGTGAGCGTGGTGGGACACACATCGGGGCACTGGGTGTAGCCGAAGAAGACCGCCACCACCTTGCCTTTGAAGTCGTCCAGCGTGCGCACTTGCCCATGCTGGTCAGGCAGTCGAAACGACCGGGCATAGTCGGCCCCGGTGACATCGATCGACACAAACTGGGGCTTGCTCGGGTCACACGCGCTCACCCCCACCACCGATACGACCGCCAAAGCCGTCAACAGGGCGCGACGCCGGAACTTGTTCGGGGACTGGCGCATCGCGTTCACAGGTAATGGTCGATCAGCAAGGCGGCAAACAGCAGGCTCAGGTGAATGAGCGAGAAGCGAAACGTCTTGCGCGCCAGGTCGTCCGAATACTCGCGCCACAAGGCCCAAGCGTAGTAACAAAACATCAGGCTCAGGATCGCCGCGCTGGCCAGGTAGAACCAGCCACTCATGCGGTAGATGAAGGGCATCAGGCAGGCCGCCAGCAACACCCAGGTGTAGAGCAGGATTTGCAAGCGGGTGAATTCGTTGCCGTGTGTCACCGGCAGCATGGGCAAGCCGGACTTGCGGTAGTCCTCGACGCGGTAAAGCGCCAAGGCCCAGAAGTGCGGCGGCGTCCACAGGAAAATGATGAGGAAGAGGATCAGCGCCTCCGGGCCCACGTCGCCCGTCATGGCCGCCCAGCCCAACACCGGGGGCATGGCCCCGGACGCTCCCCCGATCACGATGTTCTGCGGCGTGAGCGGCTTGAGGATGACGGTGTAGATCACCGCATACCCGACAAAGGTGGCGAAGGTCAGCCACATGGTGAGCGGGTTGACCCACACATACAGAATGACCGAGCCCGCCAGGCACAGCACAAACGAGAACAACAGGGTGTCGCGGTCACTCAGCTCACCCTTGGCGGTCGGTCGCCAGGCGGTGCGTTTCATGCGTGCATCGATCTGTTTTTCCACGATACAGTTGAATGCCGCCGCCGCGCCCGCCACCAGCCAGATGCCCAGACACGCCAGCGCAGCCAGGCCGACATCAGCCCAGCCGGGAACACCGGGCACGGCGAGCACCATGCCAATCAGGGCGCAGAACACGATCAGCTGTATCACCCTGGGTTTGGTCAGGGCGTTGAACTGCCGCCATCGGGAGGGAAGAGAAAGCGCGGGTGTCGTCATGCAAAGGGCCGGGTGAAGGTCGGTGTGATTGTGACAGGCGCGGTGGCTCGGGAGGTGAACAGCGTCCAGCTCAGGCACAGCAGCAAGGCCGCCGAGCCGCCGGTGTGCGCGACAGCGGATAACAACGGCCAGTCGAACAGCACGTTGGACAAGCCCGTGAGGAATTGCCACAACAACAGGAGATTGAGCCACCGTCCCGCCGTTTTGAAACCGTTTCGTTTCCAGCACCAGGCGAGCGTACCCAGCAGCACCAGCACCCCATACGCCATCAACCGATGCGCGTAGTGAATGGCGGTGAGCGCTTCAAAATCCAGGGGGCGGCCCTCGGGGGTCATGCCCAGATGACGCCACAGGCTGAAGCCCTGCGCGAAATCCATCACCGGCCACCAGCTGCCCTGACATTGGGGAAACGTGTTGCATGCGAGCACCGCATAGTTGGTGCTGACCCAGCCCCCCAGGAGGATTTGCATCAACAGGACCAGCACCGATGCCACGCTGAACCACCGCAACGCCGTCGTCATGGGCACACACGGTGTGACGCCACTGGCCAGACGCTGCTGCGCCACCTGGCGAGCCAGCAGCACCAGCAACACCAGTCCGCCCAGCAAATGCAAGGTGACGATGGCGGGAAATAATTTGAGCGTGACGGTCCAGGCGCCAAAGGCCCCCTGCAGACACACCCAGACCAGGGTGACCCAGGGCCACCACAGGTTGATGGTCTCGCGTGGCGTCACTGCGGCGTGGTGTGTGGAGGAAGATGGCGACGCGAGCGACGGCGAGGGTACCGGCTGGTGACGCGCGCGCCAGGCCAGCCATGTCACGAACAGGGCTTGCGTGAGGATCAACACCCCCACCGCCGCGGCCAGATAGCGGTGAATCATCTCGATCCAGGCCTTCTCGTGCGTCACGGGCCCGGTGGGCATCTGCGCCTGCGCCTCGCTGATCGACGCCTGTGCCCCCACCGGGCTGGCGTGTCCGTAACAGCCCGGCCAGTCCGGACAACCCAGGCCCGAATCGGTCAATCGGGTGAAGGCACCAAACAGCACCAGGTCAAAGGTCAGGAACAAGGTGAGCAGGGTCAGTTGCTGCAGACGTGTGGACGGAGATGCCTGCCGATGGCGAAGCCACACCCAGCACAGGGGACCCAGCGCCAGCAGCAGGCCGGTGAGCATGATGTGCAACACCGGACCCCAATCAACCAGGCGGGTCGTATCCATGGTTCAGCGTCCTGCCTTGTCCCAACCCGCAGCGGCGCGCAGCAAACGCTCCAGGTCTTTTTTGATCAGAGTGGCTTGCTTGGCATCGATGTCCGGGCCGAAGCGCATCATCCACTCGCCTTGAGGATCCACCAAAAACCAGTGGTCACTCAGGCGCTTGTCGGGCTGGGGGGACAGCCATTGCGCCAGCGCCTCTCGCGGCACGCGCAACACCACCGCCTCTGTCAGGCCGGGCTGAATGGAAGCGGGCACCGGTGCCTCGTCGTCGATCAGCCACACCCAGTCGGTGCGGTCGCGGTCCTTGCCCAGGCCGGTGAGGATTTGCCGCTGCAGGTACAGGTGCTGTTGACACCGTTCATCACACGCGCCCGAGGACACGCTGATGAGCAACCACTGCCCCTTCAGTGCCATGAGTTGCCCGGCTTCGCCTTGCAGGTTGCGTGTGGGCACGTCCGGCACGGCCCGGGTCGGCTGAATGAGTTCACCGTGGTTGCGCCGCGCCTCGGGGCGGATCACGTAATAGGTGAAATAGGACGCCAGGACCGGTGCGGCACACACGAGCAACACCAACAGCATGCGCCAGCGGCCTTGGACCGCGCGCCGCTCATCGGCCTGTGCCGCCGCCTGGGGATCGGGCAGGTCATACACCGTCAGACCCAGCGGGTGGTCGGCAGAAGAATCAGGATGGTCTTGAGGCATGTCGGACAGGCTGTATGAATTGGAACCACAAGGTCAGCACAAAGAGAAGCGCACACAGGGCAAACCACTGAAAGGCATAGCCCAGATTTTTATCAGCCGTTGAACCCACAGCGGGCCAGTCCCGGCGCAGGCCTTCATCATCGTCATCGGTCTGGATCACATAGGCCAGGACGGGAATGCCACTGTCCTGCCGGAATTGCTCCAGGGTGAGATTTTGCCGAATCCTGGATGACCCCGACGCCGACCCCAGGGTTGACTCGCCCCCAGGGGGTTCTTCCCCCAACGACAGCAAGCGACCGGGCCCGGCGGCCAGCACGCCGTCGACTTCCACCACTTCCAGGGTGGTCTGCACAGGGGGCAACACGCTGCGGTCTTGCGAGATGCGCGGGGCCCAGCCACGTTGCACCAGCACCGCCGTGTCGGCGTCCAGTTGCAAGGGGGTAAGCACCCAATAACCCGCTTGCCCACGGTGGCTGCGGTTCTCCAGCCAGATGGTGTATTGCGGTCGCCAAAAGCCCTGGAGACTCACGCGGCGGTGCATCAGGGTATCGGGCAGGGGGTACGGCAGGTCTTGCAAGTCGTCGTGGCCCAGTTCGGGTTGGTCAGCCCGCGCATCGAGGACGGCTTGCTGGGCCTGTTTTTCGTCGGCACGCGACAACTGCCAGCGCCCCAGGGAGGCCGTCACCCCCATGGCCACGAGCGCGGTCAAGGTCACCACCCACCAGCGCAGGCCGCGCCCGGCGGGTGGGGTTGGCGTTGACGGGGCAATGTGGGGTTCAGTCACGCGATAATCCTGTCTATGAAATGGCTTGTTGCACTGGCCTTTGTGGCCATCCTGGGTAGTCTGGCGTCGGCGCTCATCTTCATGATGCGCGATGGACGCAATGGCGCAGCCAAAACCAACCGCATGGCCCGCGCACTGGGCTTTCGGGTGGGATTTTCCATTCTGCTCTTCTTGTGCATCCTGCTGGCCTGGAAACTGGGCTACATCCAGCCCACCGGAATTCCTGTCGGCCAGTAGGGACCCGCCTCAGCAACGAACGGACAAGGCACCGAACCGGTTCAGGCGCTCATGCCGCGCACACGTCCCCTGACCGCTCAAACAACACAGGCCGCATGAGCGGCCTGTGCGCAATGGGGTCAGCCGCCCCGCTTACATCCAGTAAACCAGGATGTACAAGCCCAACCACACCACGTCCACGAAGTGCCAGTACCAGGCTGCGCCTTCGAAACCGAAGTGCTTGTCAGCCGTGAAGTGACCCTTTTGCAAGCGCAGGGTGATGACGAGAAGCATCAGCATGCCCAGGAACACGTGAAAGCCGTGAAAGCCCGTGAGCATGAAGAATGTGGAGCCGTAGACGCCCGACGTCAGCTTGAGGTTCATGTCGGAGTAAGCGTGGGCGTATTCATAGCCCTGAACAAACAGGAACACGATACCCAGCAACACCGTCAGCCACATGAACTGGATGGTCTTGGCGCGGTGACCTTCACGCAGGGCGTGGTGGGCAACCGTCAGCGTGACCCCCGACGACAGCAGCAACGCCGTGTTGATGGTCGGCAGCCAGAACGGCGTCATGGTCTGGAACGGCTCGATGATGCCGCCCGGAGAGGCGGTCGCCCCTGCGGCGAGGGTGGGCCACACGGCCTTGAAATCGGGCCACAGCAGCGCGTTGTTCAGGTTGCCCAACTCCGGCACCGAGTGGGCGCGGGTCCACCACAGGGCGGAGAAGAAGGCACCGAAGAACATCACTTCAGAGAAGATGAACCAGCTCATGCTCCAGCGGTAGGAGAGGTCGATCTTGTGACCGTACTGGCCGCCTTCGCTTTCGGCGATGGCGTCACCAAACCACTGGTACAGCACGAACAGCCAGAAGGCCAGACCACCAAACAGGGAGTACTTCCCCCAGTCGGCTCCGTTGACCCACTGGCCAGCGCCCAGGATCACGAAGAACAGGCCCAGGGCCGCCAGGGCCGGGTGCCGCGATTCGTGCGGGACATAGTAGTACGGCGTGCCGCCGTGCGAGGTGCTGCTCATTTCCACTCCTTCATGATTTCGCGACAACCAGGTTGACGATGAGCATCAACCCGATGACAAACAACAGACCCGCCACCAAACCCACGCCCAGAATATGCAGGGGCGTGATCTTTGCGATGTCTTCCTGGAACTCGCTGCTTTTGCGAATACCCAGAAAAGACCAGCCCACGGCAACAATGGTGCGCCACAGCGACCCCTTGCGGACGGGTTGTGGTTCGGTCATACGCCCACCTGTGAACGAGCGGGCGCACTTTGTGCGGTCGGGGCAGCAGGGGTTTTGCTGCCCACTTCAAAAAACGTGTACGACAAGGTGATGGTGGTCACGTCCTTGGACAACTTGGGGTCCACCACGAACACCACCGGCCACTGCTTCTTCTCGCCCGGGGCGAGGGTGTACTGGTTGAAGCAGAAGCACTCGATCTTGTTGAAATGCGCTCCCGCCTGGCGCGGGGCATAACTGGGAATGGCCTGCGCCGACATGACGCGGTCCTGCACATTCTCGAATTCGTACATGACCGTGACCATCTCACCCGGGTGGACGTCCACCGAGCGCTGTGCCGGACGGAACTGCCAGGGCCCGCGGGCATTGGCGTCAAACTCGACCGTGATGGTGCGACTGGTGTCCACCTGGGTGTTGGCCGGTGCTGCCATGCGGGCATTGCCCGCCGCGGTGACCGAACGCTCGCCCAGCGCCAGGATGTTGATACCGGTGAACTCGCAAATGGCGCGGTAGAGAGGCACCAGCGCATAGCCGAACGCGAACATGCCCGCGGCCACGACCACGAGTTTGCGCAGCATCAGCAGGTTGTTGCGGTTCAGCGCCATGGCAGCGGGCTCAGCGGTTCAACAGCATGATCTTGGCCAGGAACCCGATGAAAAAAACGAGCGCCACCGAGGCCAGGATCAGACCCAGCCGCAGGTTGCTCTTTTTTTGCTCGGGTGTCATGCCCATGAAGTCCGTGATCAGGCGACGATGCGGGTGGCGTCGGCGTTCAGCTTGGGCGGGTTCTCGAAGGTGTGGAACGGCGCCGGCGAGGGCACTTCCCACTCGAGACCTTCTGCAGCCTCCCAGGGGCGCTGAGGCGCCTTTTCACCCTTGCCCTGCATGGCGGGCAGCACGACGAACAGGAAGAAATACACCTGTGCGAAGCCGAAGGTGAACGCGCCGATCGAGGCGATCTGGTTGAAATCGGTGAACTGCATCGGGTAGTCGGCGTAGCGACGGGGCATGCCGGCCAGACCCAGGAAGTGCATCGGGAAGAAGGTGACGTTGAAGGAGATCAGCGTCCACCAGAAGTGCACTTTGCCGCGGGTCTCATTGACCATCACACCAGTCCACTTGGGTGCCCAGTAGTAGAAACCGGCGAACATGGCAAACAGCGAACCCGCCACCAGCACATAGTGGAAGTGGGCCACGATGTAGTAGGTGTCCTGGATCTGCGTGTCGATCGGCGCCATGGAGCAAATGAGGCCGGTGAAGCCGCCCATGGTGAACACGAAGATGAAGCCCACGGCAAACAGCATCGGGGTTTCAAAGGTCATGGAGCCGCGCCACATGGTGGCGATCCAGTTGAACACCTTCACGCCGGTGGGCACGGAGATGAGCATGGTGGCGTACATGAAGAACAACTGGCCCGTCACCGGCATGCCGGTGGCGTACATGTGGTGCGCCCACACGATGAAGGACAGGATGGCAATGGAGGCCGTGGCGTACACCATCGAGGCATAGCCAAACAGCTTCTTGCGGGCAAACGCCGGGACGATGTGGCTCACGATGCCGAAGGCCGGCAAAATCATGATGTACACCTCGGGGTGGCCGAAGAACCAGAAGATGTGCTGGTACATGACCGGGTCGCCGCCACCCGCGGGGTTGAAGAAGGTGGTGCCGAAGTGACGATCAGTCAGCGTCATGGTGATGGCGCCAGCCAGCACCGGCATCACGGCGATCAGCAGGTAAGCAGTGATCAGCCAGGTCCAGACGAACATGGGCATCTTCATCAGCGTCATGCCCGGGGCACGCATGTTGAGGATGGTCACGATGATGTTGATCGAACCCATGATGGAGGAGGCGCCCAGGATGTGCATGGCAAAAATGCCGGCGTCCATGGAAGGTCCCATCTGCAGGGTGAGGGGCGCATACAGCGTCCAGCCAGCCGCCGGCGCACCGCCGGGCATGAAGAACGAGCCCGCCAGCATGGCCGCTGCCGGGATCATCAGCCAGAAGCTGAAGTTGTTCATGCGGGCGAAGGCCATGTCGGAGGCGCCGATTTGCAGCGGGATCATCCAGTTGGCGAAGCCCACGAAGGCCGGCATGATGGCGCCGAACACCATGATCAGGCCGTGCATGGTGGTGAACTGGTTGAACAACTCGGGGTTGACGATTTGCAGACCCGGCTGGAACAGCTCGGCGCGAATCAGCAGGGCCAGCACACCGCCCACGATCAGCATGGTGAAAGCAAACAGCAGGTACAGGGTACCGATGTCCTTGTGGTTGGTGGCAAACACCCAGCGACGCCACCCGTGGGGTGCACCTTGGTGATCATCGTGTCCGTGGTCAGCAACGTGACCGTGGGGATCGAGAACTGCGCTCATGGTGGATTCCTTCGAATGGGTTCAGTTACTTGCGGGCGGCCTTGACGTCAGCCGGCTGAACCAGCTGCCCCGTCTTGTTGGACCAGTTGTTCTTGGTGAAGCTGATGACGGCCGCCAGATCGGTGTCGCTCAGCTGTTTCCAGGACGGCATCGCACCATTGGCCTGGCCATTGAGCAACACATTGATCTGCTTGGTCTTGTCGGCATCGAGCACCACGGCTGCGCCGTCCAGCGGCTTGATCGGGCCAGCGCCCTTGCCGTTGGGCTGGTGGCAGGCGGCACAGTTGGCGGCATACACCTTCTCGCCGCGCTTGGTGATGTCGTCCAGCGTCCAGACCTTGGAAGGGTCGTCCTGCTTGGCGGCCAGCTTCTTCTGCTCGCCAGCCACCCAGGCGGAATAGTCGTCGGCGCTCAGCACCTTGACGTGGATGGGCATGTAGGCGTGTTCCTTGCCGCACAGTTCCTGGCATTGACCGTAGAAGTCGCCGGTGCGCTCGGCACGGAACCAGGTGTCACGCACGAACCCGGGCAGCGCGTCTTGCTTGATGCCCAACTGGGGCACGGCAAAGGCGTGAATCACGTCATTGGCCGTGGTGATGATGCGAACCTTCTTGTTGACCGGCACCACCAGCGGGTTGTCCACTTTCAGCAGGTAGTTGTCGAGGGACACACCCTTGGCGCCGCTGTTGGAAATTTCACGCTGCTCGTTGTCCAGCGTGGAAATGAAGGCCAGGCCCTCGCCCTCGCCCTTGATGTAGTCATAGCCCCACTTCCACTGGTAACCCGTGGCCTTGATGGTGAGGTCGGCGTTCGAGGTGTCCTTCTGGGCCACCACCACCTTGGTGGCGGGCAACGCCATCAGGATCACGATGACGAAAGGCACCACGGTCCAGGCGATTTCAACCTTGACCGACTCGTGGAAGGTGGCCGGCTTGTAGCCCAGCGACTTGCGGTGCTTGAGGATGGAATAGAACATCACCCCGAAAACGGCCAGGAAGATCACCGTGCAGATGATCAGCATGAACCAGTGCAGCCACGCCTGCTCTTCGGCGATCTTGGTGGCGCCTGCGGGCAAATTGAGCTGTCGCACGCCCGGTCCACCGGGCAAATCGTTCACGGCCCAGGCGGCCATAGACAGCCAGGTTCCGAGCATGAGCAGGCTTGACGCCAACGTTCTGTTCAACTTGTTCATCATCTTCTCTTGAGTGACCTCGTGGGGTGATCCCGACCCGACCCGATAGCCAGGCAGAACACACGATAACCAGCCCGGGCATTCCCGAGCGAAACAGCGCCGCGCATTGTAGCAAGCCTTCTGGTTAACCCTGCTGACGGCTAACTTGCAGTTCCCTCTGACACACCCCGGTCAGTCGCGCGCGGGACGACGACCCAACATGGCCTTCAAATCCTGCAACGGCACGGAGGTCTGCGGGGTGACCCGGGCCCGCGCGGTGGGTTTGAACGCATGGCCGTAAATGACTTCAAACGTCAATCTCAGACGGCCATCCTGCGAGGATCGCAGGGGCGAATCCGGGGTTGCCAGCGCCTCTCGCAGGCGCTGCGCCCAGGCACGAGAGCGGCAAGTCGGGTGACGTGAGGGGCTCAAGTTACGCCCCAGGTCTCGCAAATCGGCCAGCAAGGCCGGGGCATCCGGGTAGGTCAGGGTGATGCGCTCCATGTCCATGACCGGTTCGGCAAAACCGGCCTGCACCAGCAAATCGCCCCAGTCGTGCATGTCGGTGAAGCTGTGCGAAGGCGATGGCCAGCCGTTTTGGGCGAACAAAGCGCGCAGTTCTTGCAGGGAATCGGGCCCGAGGCAGGAAAACATCACATACCCGTCCACCGCCAGCGCCTCGTGCCACTGTCTCAACAGCCATTCGGGATTTGGGTGCGCGTGCAACAGCATGTTGGACCACAGCATCCGGGCCTGGCCGGCCGGGGCCTGGGACACGACGCCAGGGTCGGGTTTCCAGAACTGCCAGCGCGGCGGGGCCAGGGCGATCCGGGCGCTTGCCTGCCGAGCCTGCGCCGGTTCGACCCGAAGCACCCGGGCCTGCGGGTAGCGCTGGGCCAACAAGGTGGCCGCCTCCCACCCCCCCAGCGACGGCGACCAGTCAATCCAGTCGGTCGGGGCCTGGCGCATCCACTGCAAACGCGACTCCATGCGCCGGGCCACCTCGCCGTGCAGCCAGGCCTGGGCGCCCCCCGCCCCGGGTACACGGCCCTCCAGCCAACGACCGGCGGCGACGGCATCGATGGGGGGACGTGAGGTGGTTACATCGGGCGGGGACGACATGGCTGCGCCAGTATATTGGTGCGGTGACCCCTGGCCTGCACGCGCTCATCTCAAGCCTACGCCGCGCCACGCCAGCCTCGGAATCCTGGCGCTGGCCCAGCCGGTGTTGGGTGTGCGGGGCCTGGCCGGGCCCTGCGCTGTGCGAAGCCTGTGTGTCCAGGTTTGCCCAACCCAGGCCGCGGTGTCTGCGCTGTGCCCTGCCCCTTCCCTGGCATGAAGCGGCAACCCTTCCCACCCCGGCGGCACCAGGCCGACCGAGGCTGTGCCGCTCATGCCGCATGACGCCATCACCGCAGTGGTCCCCGCTGGCCAGTTGCCATGCGGCGCTGGACTACGCCTATCCCTGGAACCGCTGTATCGCCCGGTTCAAGTATGGCCGTCAACCGGGCCTGGCCAGGACACTGGGCACCTTGATGTGGCATGCCCCGGGCATCGCGCCGGCGCTGGAGCAGGCGGACCTGGTCGTGCCCATGCCGCTGTCGAGCCAGCGGCTGCAATCACGCGGGTTCAACCAGGCCCGCGAACTGGCCCGTGAACTTGAACGGCATCGCTCCCTGGACACCACCACCCATCCCCGCAGTCGCGTCCACCCCTGCTTGCTACACCGACTGCGCGACACCCAGGCCCAGTCCCGCCTGGATGCCGCCACACGCCAGGCCAATCTGGCCCATGCCTGTCACGTCTTACCCGCTGACCAGCGATGGGTCCAGGGTCGACACGTGGTGGTGGTCGATGACATCATGACCACCGGCGCCTCCTTGCACGAAGCCGCCCGGGCGCTGTTGCAAGCCGGTGCCCGCCGGGTGGTGGGTGTGGTGCTGGCGCGCACGCCTGAGGTAAGCTAGCCCGCATGTTTCACATCGTCCTGGTCCATCCTGAGATTCCGCCCAACACGGGCAATGTCATCCGGCTGGCTGCGAACACCGGCTGCACCCTGCACCTCATCGAACCGCTGGGGTTTTCCATGGAAGACCGGTTGATGCGGCGTGCCGGGCTGGACTACCACGAATACGCCGAGGTACGCCGCCACCCGAACTGGGCAGCCTTTGTGACGCAGGAGAACCCCGACCTCGCACGCTGTTTTGCGCTCACCACGCGTGGCCAGCGCGCGGTGCATGAGGTGGCGTTTCAACCCGGGGACTGGCTGGTGTTTGGCAGCGAAACACAGGGCCTGCCGGCCGCGCTGCGCGAGCAGTTTGCCCCGGCACAACAACTGCGTCTGCCCATGCGGGCCGGACAACGCAGCCTGAATCTATCGAACGCCGTGGCCGTGGTGGCGTTTGAGGCCTGGCGTCAGCAAGGCTTTGCCGGCGCGGGCACCTGAGCACAAGAAACTGGGGCGGGCATCAGGCAAAGCGGCGGGCAATGGTTTCGGCCACGCACACGGGTTTGTCACTGCCTTCACGCTCGACGTGTACTTGCCAGGTTTGCTGGAACCCTTTCGGTTCGACAGGGTCGCACGCCAGCAAGGTGATGCGGGCGCGCAAGCGACTGTTCACCGGCACGGGCGCCATGAATCGCACCTTGTTGAGTCCGTAGTTGATGCTCATGCGCACGTTGTCGATGCGCATGGCCGACTCGAAAAACGTGGGCACCAGGGACAAGGTGAGGTAGCCGTGGGCAATGGTGCTGCCAAACGGCCCCTCGGCCGCACGCAGGGGGTCCACATGGATCCACTGGTGGTCACCGGTGGCCTGGGCAAACAGGTCGATCTGCTCCTGGGTGATGGTGGTCCACTCGCTGACCGCCACTTCCTGCCCCACACACGAGGCCACGTCCTGCAAGGATGCGAACACTTTCATGTCTATGCTCCGTTTTGAACCGCGAAACACCGCGCCTCACAGCACGGTACAGGCCTGCTCAAAGCTCAGCCGCGGGTTGCGCGGGAACAGCTTGCTGTTGTCGCCATAGCCCAGGTTGAGAACGAAGTTCACCGAGCAGCGGCCGTCGGGGAAGAACTCGGCGTTCAACTTCGCCGCATCAAAGCCACTCATGGGCCCGCAGTCCAGGCCGACAGCACGCGCCGCCAGCATGAAGTACGCACCGCTCAGGGTGCTGTTGCGCGTGGCCGTGGCCGATGCCAAGGCCGCGTTGCCTTCAAAGAGGGCCTTGGCGTCCGGAAAATTGGGGAACACCAGCGGCATGTGCTCGAAGAACTGGTTGTCGGTGGCCACGATGACCACCACGGGCGCCGAACGGGTCTTGTCGACGTTGCCAGGGCTCATGGTGGCCACCAGGCGCTCCTTGGCTTGCGGGGTGTGAAGGATCACGTAGCGTGCCGGTTGGGCGTTCATCGAGGTGGCGCCCATCTTGGCGATGTCATACACCTGCTGCACCAGCGACAAGGGCACCGGTTGGTCGGTGAACCCATTGGCGGTGCGGGCGTTCAGAAACAGTTGCTCGAGAGCGGCTGGGGCGATGGTCATGAAAAATCCTTGAACAAATGGGGGCTTACTCAGGTTGCAATCCGGCGGCGCGCATCAGCGGTACCCAGCGATCCAGATCGCGGCGCAACAAGGCGCGCGCGTCTTCGCCGATGACGGCCATGGGCCGGCCACCGGCTTTCTCGAAACGCTCCATCACGTCCGGCGACTGGGCCACGCGCGCAAACTCGGCACGCCACCGTGCCAGCTCGGGCGCCGGGGTGCGCGCAGGGGCAAAGAAACCGAACCACGATTCCAGCTCGAGCGATGCCGCACCGGTTTCGCGCAGGGTCGGCACCGTGGGGTGCATCGGCAAACGGGTTGAACTCGACACGGCCAGTGCCCTCAGGCTGCCGGCCTCGACGTGCACACGCGCCGTGGAAGACAAATCGAAGAACACGTCCACCCGACCCCCGAGCACATCCGCATACGCAGGTTGTGCACCGCGGTACGGCACATGGGTGATCTGCACGCCCGCCAGGTGCCACAAAGCGGCGGCCAGCACGTGTTGGCCCGAGCCGTTGCCGGCCGAGGCGTAACTCAACCGTCCGGGATGCGCTTTGGCATAGGCCACCATCTCACCCAGGGTGGCAAACGGCAAATCCTTGCGTGCCAGCAAGGTGTAGCCGTAGGAAACCGCCAGGCCAATCGGGTCGAAATCCTTGAGCGGGTCGTAGCTCAGGTTTTTGAACAGGCCCACGTTCAACACCAGGTTGGACACCGAACCCGTCAACACCGTGTAGCCGTCCGCCGGGGCTTTGGCCGCAATGTCGGTGCCCACCAGGGTTCCGGAGCCCGTGCGGTTTTCCACCACCACGCCGCTCTTGAAGCTCTGGCCCAGTTTGTCGGCCAGGGTGCGGGCCACGAAGTCAAATCCGCCGCCCGGCGGTTGCGGTGCAATCACGCGGATGGGACGGCTGGGAAACGTCTCCTGGGCCCAGGCAGACCCGGACACCAGAGCGCCCGCCAGCGAACCGGACATGACACCCGCAACCGAACCCGCCAGCCCGCCCAACACGCGGCGGCGTTGGGGCCAGTCTGATGGGGTCGCCAGCACAGAAGGGCGCAACAGCTTCATGGCTCAGCGCTCCAGCGGCTTGCCGGCCAGCCAGTTGGCGCCGCGGCGGTACAAATCCTGCACGCCCTCGCCCTTGAGCATCGGCATGTCCATCTTGACCTGGTAACCAATGCGCGTCTGGATGTAGGCCAGGTGGCGATACCCCTCGGGAAAACCGGCCAGCGCGGCGGCATCCAGTTGCAAACGGGCGGCAGGGTCGACCGGGTCAATGCGGTCCTTTTCGTAAATGGGCTGGCGATGCACCAGACCCCAGCGGCCGTTGCGCTCTTCAAAGAAATCGTAAAAGCGGCCCGTGCACACCACATCGCACAACACATCCTCGACCAGGCCGCGCTGGGAGATGGTCATCTTGGTTTGGGCGATGGCCCGCGTGCCCTGCACATCGATGGAGGACCCTCCCAGGAAGTGCAGGATGCTCACCCCCTTGTTCCAGCCTTCGATGGTGACACGGATGAACTCTTCAAACGGCCCCTGGAACCAGGTGGCCATCATCACACCGTCGTCGTGCCACACCGTCTTGAAGCGATCCCAGTCGCCGGCATCACGCCAGACAGCCCAGTTCTCCACCAGTTGCCGAATGCGCAGTTGTTGTTCGAGTTGAGTTTCCATGATGTCCAATCGGTGACGCGGCCAGCCGCGGGTTGTCAGATTTTGATCGACCATACCGCAAAAAACTGCCCAGACGTGGCACCATGGCGGCAATGCCGGTTGCCCTGACAACCGGGTCGAGTCCTGGCGGCATTGTCGTCAACCTGAACAACCTTCGCTCTTTCTCGTTTATTTCTCTCATGGCTTCCGACATGATCGATATTCCCGTGCTCATCATTGGCGGCGGTCCCAGCGGCCTCATGCTCGCCAATGAACTGGGTGCCCGACAGACCCCCTGCCTGCTGGTGGATGCCAAACCGTCCACCGCCTTCAACCCCCAGGCCAACGCCACCCAGGCACGGACGATGGAGCATTACCGTCGGCATGGCTTCGCCCACGAGATTCGGGCGCTGGGTTTGCCCCCGGACCACCCGACCGACATCGCCTACTTCACCCGCCTGTGTGACGACGAACTGGCGCGTCTGTCGCTGCCCACCGCCGCCGAGGCTGTGCGCAACATCCGCAACATGAGCGGTTCCTGGAGTGCCGCCGAGTTGCCCCACCGCATCTCCCAGAAATATGTCGAACCCGTGATGCGCCGCCACGCCGAGAAGTGGCCCGGGGTGGACATCCGTTTTGGCTGGACGCTCAAACGGTTTGTCGACACCGGCACCCACGTGGAGGCCTGGATCCAGCCCACCGACGGTTCGCAGCCCGAGGTAATGGTCCGGGCGCGCCACCTGGTGGGGGCCGATGGACCGCGCAGTCCCGTGCGCCACCAACTGGGCATTGGTTATGAGGGTGCGACCGGCATGAAACGCGGCTACATGGGTGGGCAGATGTTTGCCGTGTACTTCCGCTCATCCGAGGTGTATGAACGTATCCCGCACAGCCGTGCCTGGATGTACGTGGCAGTCAACGCCGAGCGCCGCGCCTTGCTGGCCTCGGTGGACGGGGTGAGCGAGTTTGCGTTTCATGCGGCCATCCATGAGGGCGAACCCGCCGACGACTGGACCGCTGACGATGCGCGTCGCATCGTGCATCAGGTGATGGGTTGCGAGATCGACATGGAGGTGCTGTCGGTTCAGACCTGGACGGCAGGCCATGCCCTGGTGGCGCAGGCCCTGGCTCGCGGTCGGGTGTTCCTGATCGGGGACGCGGCGCATCTGTTCACCCCCACCGGCGGGCTGGGCTACAACACCGGCGTGGAAGACGCAGTCAACCTGGGTTGGAAACTGGCGGCGGTGCACCACCGTCAGGCCCCCGAAGCCCTGCTGAGCACCTACGCGAGCGAGCGCAAGCCCATCGCCCAACGTAACACGGGCTACTCGCGCCAGTTTGCAGATTCGGTGGGTTTGTTCCCGGCCACCGAATTGCTGGAGCAGGACAGCCCGGCCGGTGAGGCGGAACGCGCCCGCGCCAGCGCGCATCTCAATGCGCACGTGCGCCTGGAGTTCAACATCCCGGGCGTGACCTTTGGGGGCCGCTACGACGGCTCGCCGCTGATCGTGAGCGACGGCACCTTGCCGCCGGCGGATCACCCGAACGTCTACCAGCCCACCGCGACTCCCGGGGGGCGTCCCCCCCATGTCTGGTTGGCAGATGGGCAGTCCCTGTTTGACCGGCTGGGACTGGGCTGGAGTTTGCTGGTGCTGTCACCCCTTGAAGGCGCCCCACCCTCGGTGGAAGCCGCTGTGGTGGCGCTGCAGACGGAGGCCACTGCACGCCATGTGGACCTGCCAGTGGTTCGGCTCGATGAGCCGGGTTTGCTGGCTCTCTATGAGGCCCCGCTGGCCCTGATCCGGCCAGACCACATCGTGGCCTGGCGGGGACAAGCGGTGGAGAACGCCACCGGTGTGATCGACCAGGTCCTGGGCTGGAGGATTTGATCCATCGGGCCGTGGGCTGGCGACTCTGTTGACAGGCGGGACCGCGACATCGCTGCCGCTCACACACTCAAGAATTGCCGGCGCAAGGCGTCATCCGACACCAGGGCCTGCATGGGTCCGCTGTAGCGGACCTGTCCCTTCTCCAGCACCACGGCCCGGTCCGCGACCCATGAGGCAAAGGCCAGGTTTTGCTCGGACAGCAGCAGGCTCACGCCGGCGGCCTTGAGTGTCAGGATCATCTCGGCCATGTGCTCGACGATGACCGGGGCCACCCCCTCGGAGGGCTCATCCAGCAACAACACCAGCGGATTGCCCATGAGGCTCCTCGCCACCGTGAGCATCTGCTGTTCGCCGCCACTCATGCGCGCACCAGGGCGCTGCAGCAACTCGGCCAACCGCGGGAAAAGTTCCAGCACGCGCGCAAGCGTCCAGTGCGGCGCGGGCGCGCCATCGGGAAAACTTCTGGCGGGTAGTTGCCCCACGCACAGGTTGTCCAGCACGGTGAGATCGGTGAAGATGCGGCGGTCCTCGGGCACATAGCCCAGACCGGCCTGGGCCGCCTCAAACGGGGCCCACCGCATGAGGTCTTGACCGAGAAAGCTGGCCTGTCCTGAACGCTCGGGCACCAGGCCCATCAGGGCCTTGAGCAGGGTGGACTTGCCGGCACCATTGCGTCCCATCAGGGCCACCACTTCGCCGCGGTTCACCTGCACCTGCACATCGAACAGGACGCGTGCCGCCCCATAGCCGGCGCACAACCCCTCCACCGCAAGCAACGGCTCGCGGTCGAGGGCTTGCGTTCGGTCCACTGGTGCGGCCACCGCGACAGCAGCTGGGGTCTGTGTGAGGGCGGCAGATGCCATGGTCGACCAGGCCGGCGTCTGACGCACGCCTGCGGGCACGGCGTTTGTCAGACGGCCTTGCCCCAGATACACCGCCTGCACCTGTTCATCCTCGCGGACCTGCGCGGGGCTGCCCACCGCGATCGGTCGGCCACGCGCCAACACCAGCACACGGTCTGCATGCTCGAACACCACATCCATGCTGTGCTCGGTGAACAGCACCGCGAGTTGACGCTGCTGCACCAGGGACTTGGTCAGCGCCATGAGTTGACGTCGCTCGGCCGTGGCCATGCCGGCCGTCGGCTCATCCATCAACAGCAGGCGGGGCTGGCTGGCCAGGGCAATCGCCAGTTCGAGTCGCTTCACATCCCCGTAAGCCAGCGAATGCGCCGCGCGTTCGGCTTGCGCATCCAGGCCCACCTGCGCGAGTAAATCGAGTGCCTCTGCCCGGCGGTGGTGCGTGGCACGCCGCCAGGGCGAGAATGCCCGCCCATCGGCAGACAACAGCGCCATCTGCACGTTCTCGACCACGGTGAACGAGGCGAAGGTCTCGGCCACCTGAAAGGTGCGGCCGATGCCGCGTTGCCAGATCTGACGTGGCGAGCAACCCAACAGGGACTGGCCTTCAAACACGACGCTACCGGCATCGGGGGCGAGTTGGCCGTGGATCAGGTTGAACGTGGTCGACTTGCCCGCCCCGTTCGGCCCAATCATGGCCAGCAGTTCGCCGGGCGCGAGATCGAACGACACGTCGTCCACCGCATGCACATCGCCAAAGGACTTGCGCAGACCCCGGACCTGCAAGGACGGATTCATCCTCGCCCCCCGCGTGCGCCCTGGCCCAACACCAGCCAGGATGGCGCAAGCCGAACCAGGCCCACCAGGCCTTGCGGAGCCAGCAACACCAACAGCAGGATCACCCCGCCCAAAAAGGCGCGCCAGAATTCGGTGTTGCGGGCCAGCGTGTCCTGCAGGGTGGTGAACACCGCTGCCCCCATCAGGGGGCCCAGCGTGGACTGCACACCTCCCAGCAGCACCATCACCAGCGCATCGACCGAGCGCGCCACACCCAGCACATCCGGTGCAATGCTGCCCTTGGAAAACGCGTACAGCGTACCGGCCAGCCCGGCCCAGCCAGCGGCCACCACCAGGCCTGTCCACTGCAAGCGCTCGACCGGCAAGCCGATGGCACGCGCACGCAGCACAGAATCACGCGCCGCGCGCAGGCCATAGCCCAGGGGGGCATGCAACAGGCGTTGCATCGCGAGCACGCCCGCCGTCACCAACGCCAGCGTCAACCCGAAGTACAGCGATCGATCCGACAACCAGGGACTGGGCCACACGCCCGTCAAACCATTGCTGCCGCCGGTGACGGCATCCCACTGAAATCCGATGGCCCACAGAATCTGGCCAAAGGCCAGGGTGAGCATGGCCAGATAGACCCCGCTCATGCGCACCAGGAACCAGGCCAGGCCCATGGCCACCAGCGCGGTGATCAGCGGGGCGGCCAACAGCATGGCCTCCATCGGCCATCCTCCCCGCGACACTCCGAGTGCGGCCGCATACGCCCCGACACCAAAGTACGCGGCATGGCCAAATGAGTGCATGCCGGCAGGCCCCAGGATGAAGTGCAGACTGCAGGCAAACAGCACAGCCACCAACACGTCAATGCCCAGCACCAGCGCGTACGGGAACACCGATGACCACAGGGGCAGGCTCGCCATGATCAGCGCCACCCACACCACCCGTTGTGTGCTGGCCGCAGCGTTGCGCAATGGCGCCTGGGGATAGGTCTGGTTGCGGTCCTGCTGGGGCGGCTTGCCCATCAGCCCCCACGGCCGCAGGACCAGCACCACGGCCATCACCACAAATTCCGCCACCAGGGTGAGCTTGGAGAACGACACGCTGACACCCCCCCACTCCACGGTCCCGATGGCAATGCACACCGCCTTGATTTCAGCAATCAACAGGGCGGCCACATAGGCGCCAGGGATGGACCCCATCCCGCCCACCACCACCACCACAAAGGCATCGCCCATGGTTTGCAAATCCAGCCCCAGACTGGCGGGCTCACGCGGTAACTGCAAAGCTCCGCCCAAACCGGCGAGTGCACAGCCCAGCGCAAACACACTGGTGAACACCCGGCGGGGAGGCACCCCCAGAGCACTCACCATCTCGCGGTCTTGTGTGGCTGCGCGCACCAGCAGACCCCAGCGGGTGCGGTGCAGCAACCACCACACACCGGCCAGCACCCCCGGACCCACGGCCATCAGCAGCACGTCGTAGCTGGGAAAGCGGCGTCCGCCGATGTCCACGGCACCGGACAGGCCAGGCACCCGCGGACCCAGCAAATCCTCCGGGCCCCAGGCCCAGAGCACACCATCCTGAATCACCAGCACCAGGGCAAAGGTGGCCAGCAGTTGGAAGAGTTCGGGCGCGCGGTAGATGCGTCGCAGCAGCAGCACCTCCACCACCGCCCCCAGTGCCCCGGTGATGAGGGCGGCCAGGGGCACCGCCAAGGCATAGCCCCAGGCCTGGCCCAAGGGGCGGCTGATGCACTCCACCAGGGAGTAGGCGAGATAAATGCCGAGCAGGAAAAACGAGCCGTGCGCGAAGTTGACGATGCGGGTGACGCCAAAGATCAGCGACAACCCGGCCGCCACCAGAAACAGCGAGGACGCACCCGCCCAGCCATTGAGCAGTTGGACGGTCCAGCCCCAGGCATCCATCCTTGGTCAGTCCGCGCCGTTGCGCTCAGTCCGCGGCACGCAACTTGCGGACGTCGTCGTTGCTGGGCTGGAAGGCGGCCCCATCCTGGTAACGCGCGTCCACCATCACCCCCTTGCCCTGCTCGTTGCGGGTGCGTCCCACAAATGCGCCCATGGTGGACTGGTGGTCAATGGCGCGAAAACTCTGCTTGCCGTAAGGGCTGTCAAAGGTCAGGCCGCGAAAGGCGGTGATGAGTTTCTCGGTCTCGGTGCTGCCCGCCTTGCGGATACCGGCGGCCAGGGCGTGGATCATGGTGTAACCCACCACCGAGCCCAGGCGCGGGTAGTCCTTGAAACGGCCCTGGTAGGCCGCCAGAAAGGCCTTGTGCTCGGGCGTGTTGATGCTGTGCCAGGGGTAGCCGGTGACGATCCAGCCGTTGGGGGTTTCGTCCTTGAGCGGGTCCAGGTACTCAGGCTCGCCCGTCAACAGGCTCACCACCTCACGCCCCTGGAAGAGTCCACGCGTGTTGCCCTCGCGCACCAGCTTGGCCAGGTCCGCTGCAAACAGGACGTTGAAGATGGCGTCGGGTTTGGCATCGGCCAGGGCTTGCACCACAGACCCGGCGTCCACCTTGCCCAGCGCCGGGGCTTGTTCGGCCACGAACTCCACATCGGGCTGGGCCGCTTTCAACAACTGCTTGAACGTTGCGGCCGCAGACTGGCCGTATTCGTAGTTGGGATAGACAATGGCCCAGCGTTTTTTGCGCAGCTTGGCCGCCTCGGGCACCAGCATGCTCACCTGCATGTAGGTGGAGGCACGCAGGCGAAAGGTGTATCGGTTGCCGTTTTGCCACACGATCTTGTCGGTCAGGGGCTCACCCGCCAGGAAGAACATCTTGCGCTGGCGCGCCAGATCGGCCACCGCCAGCCCCACATGCGAGAGGAAGGTGCCGCTCAGCACGTCCACCTGTTCGCGTGTCATCAATTCCTCGGCCGCGCGCACCGCGTCGCCGGGGGTCGCATTGTCGTCACGGATGAACAGTTGCAGCTTGCGACCGTTCACACCGCCAGCGGCGTTGATTTCCTCCAGCGCGAGTTCCATGCCCTTTTTGTAGGGCTCCAGAAACGCCGGCTGGGCCTTGTAGCTGTTGATCTCGCCAATCTTGATCACGCCCTGTGCCCAGGCAGTTGCTGAGCACATCAGAACGCCCAGGCCCAGGGCCAGATGGCGCACCGTACGGTTGACCTGCTTGGTAATGCGTGAGGACATGCGTGCTTCCTGACTTTCGAAGGGGGGGTCAGTTTAACGGCTCCCCCCTCTGACAGCGGTATACACATTGCCCTGTTCGCGGCCGGGACCCCACATCACCGCATTGGGCGCACCAGGGTCGGCATCGCCACCCTCGCTGCTTATGCAAGACCCTGTCACGCCTTATGACACCTGGTTAGAAGTCCTGTTGTACAGTCATGTATTCAGCCATAAAAACCCACCATGAGCGCCCTGCACCAAGAAAAAGTCCTGTCCGTTCACCACTGGACCGACCGGCTCTTCAGCTTCACCACCACCCGCGACATGGGCCTGCGTTTCTCCAACGGCCACTTCACCATGATCGGTCTGACCGTCAACAACAAGCCCCTGTTGCGCGCTTACAGCATCGTCAGCCCCAATTACGAGGAGCACCTCGAGTTCCTGAGCATCAAGGTGCCCGATGGCCCGCTGACCTCGCGCCTGCAGCACATCCAGGTGGGCGACAGCATCATTGTGGGCCGCAAGCCGACCGGCACGCTGCTGATCGATTACCTGCTGCCCGGCAAGAACCTATACATGCTCTCCACCGGCACTGGCATGGCGCCTTTCCTGAGTGTGCTGCGCGACCCCGAGACCTATGAGCGCTTCGAGAAAGTCATCCTGGTGCACGGTGTGCGCCAGGTCAACGAACTGGCCTACCACGACTACCTCACGCAAGCGTTGCCACAACACGAGTTGCTGGGCGAGATGGTGTCGTCCCAGTTCCTGTACTACCCCACCGTCACCCGCGAGCCCTACAAACACATGGGCCGCATCCCCGACCTGATGGAGAGTGGCCAACTGTTTGCCGACCTGGGACTGCCCACCCTCGACCCCACCCAGGACCGTGTGATGATTTGCGGCAGCCCGCAGATGCTGAAAGACCTCAAGAACCTCCTCGAGCACCGGGGGTTTCAGGAAGGCAACACCACCCGGCCGGGTGACTTTGTGATCGAACGGGCGTTTGCCGAGCAATAAGCCGGCTCAGGACGCGCCGGACAGACCTGACGCGCGCTCCACCACCTTGATGATGGCCGCGTAATCGAGTTCGCCGTCGCCTTGCGCGATGGCGGACTGCATCCATTGCTGGGTCTGGCTGGTTTGCGCGAGCGGTACGTGCAGGTCCGCCCCGGCCTGCAGGATAAGGCCAATGTCCTTGAGCATCTGATGCACCGTGAAGGTGGGCGAAAAATCACGTTCACCCAGCGCACGGCCCAGTTGTTGCGACTTGGCCTTCATGATGGGCGAGGCCACCGCACTCGAACCCACCACCTGCCACAGGGTTTGCCAGTCGAGTCCGCCTTGGCGCCCCAGCGTCATGGCTTCGGCCAGCATCGCCGAGGTCTGGGCAATCATCAGGTTGATGACCAGTTTCATCAGCCGCGCCTGCTCGGCCTCACCCAGGTAGAAATGGTTGGGCCCCCAGCAACGCAAGGCGGGCAAGAGCTCGTCGTAATCGGCACGCAAGCCGGACGCCAGCACGGTGAGTTGGGCCGACTCGGCCATGTGGTTGTTGCCTGACACCGTCACGCGCAAATAGCGAATGCCCCGGGCCTGGCATCGAAGGGCTGCCTGCGCAGAAGCCGCCATCGACACCGTGCTGGTGTCCACCCAGATCGTGCCCGGGCGGGCAAGACCGGCCACCTGGTCGGCCACGGCCAGCAAGGCCTGGTCATGCGGTAGCGAGGAGTACATGCGGTCCACACGGGCCAACTCGGCTGCGGCATCGTCTGCCACGGTCAACTGGGCGTCACGGGCCAGTTGCAGGCGCCCGGCATCCAGGTCAGTGACGGACAACGCGTGGCCAGCTTGCTGCAGATGGCGTGCCATGGGCAAGCCCATCTTGCCCACGCCCATGAAGAGACTGCGCATGATCGCTCCTGGTTCAGTTGGCCTTGAGGGAAGCGGCCTGCGCAATGCGTGCGGCCGACTCCATCTCGGTGCGGATGAACGCGTTGAAAGCTTCGGGCGTCATCGGCATCGGCTCAGCGCCCAGCTTGGTCAGACGTTCCTTCACCTCGGGGTTGTTGAGCGCCTTGATGGCTTCTTCGTTCAGACGCTTGATCACCGCCGGGGGTGTGGCGCCGGGGGCAATCATGCCCACCCAGAAAATGTAGTCCGAGCCCGGCACGCCGGCTTCCACCGTGGTGGGCACCTGCGGCAGGATAGGGCTTCGTTGCGGAGTACTCACGGCCAGCGCAGTGAGTTTGCCTTCGCGCACCAGCGGAAGCGCGCCGGAGACGGGCGAGAAGTACCAGTCGCTGCGTCCACCGATCACATCGGAAATGGCTTCCGGGGTGCCTTTGAACGGCACGTGCACCGCATCGAAACCCGCTTGCAGCTTGAACTTCTCGGCGTTGAGGTGCGTGGCCCCGCCGACACCCGCCGAGGCGTAGTTGAACTTGCCGGGGTTGGCCTTGGCGGCTGTCACCAAATCACTCACGGTCTTCCAGCCCTTGGCGGGCGACACGACCAACACGTTGGCCAGCGAGGCCAGCGGCGTCACCCCGGTGAGATCCTTGAGCGTGTCATACGACAGGTTGGGGTAGATGGCAGGGTTGAGCGCATGCCCCGAGGACGGGATGAGCAGCGTGTGCCCATCCGGTTCGGACCGGGCCACCAAGGCGGCGGCGATGGTCCCGCCCGCGCCCGGTTTGTTCTCGATCACGATGGGCTGCCCCAGTGACTTGGACATCACGTCCGCCACCGAGCGCGCCACGATGTCCGTGCCGCTGCCCGCGGTGAACGGCACGATGAAGCGCACGGGCTTGGTCGGGAAACCCTGGGCCCACGCAGGGAACGCGGTGATGGTCACGGCAGCGGCCAGGCAGGCCCGACGCAGGGTCGAGACAGAGGGGGTCTTCATGGGTGATCTCCTGTTGAGGGTCAGTGCAAGCCCAGTGCCTGCGTGATTTTTCGTCCCGATGCACGCAGCGCCTCGAGCTGGGGTGCCAGGTCCCCCCCCAGCAGCTGGCCATGGCGCTTCTTCCACTGGCCGGCCACCATCACGCTGTCGATGTTGGCCAAGCTGGTCTGGAACACCACGCTGCTCACCGGATCGTGCACGGGCTGCATGTTGAGGTCGCTGGCGCGAATCACCACCAGGTCCGCCTGCTTGCCGGCCGCCAGCGTGCCGATGCGGTCGAGCTGCCCCAGCATGCGTGCGCCCTCCACCGTGACCCACTGCAGGGCCTCGCGGGCGGGAATGGTCGAGGTGGAGGGGACCGTGTTGTGCTCGGCACGGTAGGCCACGTTGTCCAGGCTGCGCTGGATGCCCAGCGCAATGCGCGCCTGGCTGATCATGTCGCCGCTCATCACGCTTTCCAGGTCCACGCCCAGCGAGGGCGCGCGACCCAGGGCGCGCAAGCGCCCGGTGAGCGGATGGCCATGACCTTGCGACATCTCGCTCTCGGCGGCTGCCGAAAAGCTCATGCCCAGATCGCAGAAGGTTTTGAGTTGCGCATCCGTCAACGCATGACCGTGCACGATGTTGACGTGGGGGCCCAGCAAGCCTTCGGCCTGCAACTTGTCCCATCCGTCCGGTGTGCGGGCGGGCCCGCCGCCCTGGTGCAGCGAGGCAATCACCCCCAGGTCGCGTGCCATGCGAAAGTCGTGCAACGCAACCTCCAGCGTGGAGTAGTGCGGCCCCAGCACGGCCGCGCCAATGCTCAGCAGTGCTCGTCCTTGATGCGCCTTCAGCAAACGCTCGACCTCGGCGCGGGGATGCGGCACCTCCCAGAAGGGGGTCTCGCCCGGCTTCGGATCCGGCTTGGGCGTGCCATGGAAAAACGCCGCCCGAATGCCCGATTGCAACAAGCCGTCGATGGCGGCATCGTTGTGCGCGGGCGTTCGGTTGTTGTGGCACCAGTCCACCAGCGTGGTGGTGCCGTTGTTCAACTGGTTGAGCGCGCCCACCCGCGTGGCAATGTGCAGGTCCTCGGGGGCAAACACCGTGGCGAGGCCGGCGTGCATCTTCTGGAAATACTCCAGCAGCGTCCAGTTGGCCGCCACCCCGCGCAGGGCGGTTTGCCAGGTGTGCAGGTGTGCATTGATGAGGCCGGGGATGACGATGCAACCAGTGGCTGTCACCACCTCGGCATCGTCTGCCTGGATGTGCGGCGTGATCTCCTGGATGACATCGCCGCAGACCAGGATATCGGCCTCGGGCAAGTCGCCTTGCCGGTCCAGGGTGATGACGGTCGCGCCACGGATCAGGGTGCGCGCAGCCATGCTCAGGACTCCAGTCCGTCGCTGATCTTGACCGCCTCGGGCTTGAGTTCGAGGCCGGCGTCCTTGGCCACTTCCACCAGCAACACCGAGAAGTCCACATCGTCGTAGCCGCGGCCAATGAGGCGCGAGACCGACTCACGCGTGGCCGCCGCGGCGGGCATGGACACGCCCTGCGCCTTGGCCGCCGCCATGCCCAGGTCCAGGTCCTTGAGCAACAGTTTGGGCGTGAAGGTGACCTGTTCAAACGTGAGGTTGGACAGCACCGGCGTCTTGTAGCGGGTGTACATCGAACCCAGCACCGAGTCGTTGATGCTCTCCAGGAACACGTGGCGCGGAATGCCCGCCTTCTCGGCCAGCACGGTGATCTCGCACAGGTTCTGGATGACCACGCCAAACATGGTGTTGTGGGCAATCTTCCAGACACGCGCCAGTTCGCCCTCACCCACCCACATGCACTTGCGGGACATGGCGCGCAGATACGGCTCGGCCAGGTCATAGAGGTGTTTCGGGCCCGAGGCCACCACCAGCAGTTTGCCGGCCTTGGCCACCTTGGCATTGCCCGACACGGGCGCACACAGGTAGGCCACGCCCAGGGCCTCGAGGCGCTCGCGCACCTCGGTCGACCCCTCCTGTGAAATGGAGGAACTGTCGACCACCAGACGCGGCAAGGTCTTGCCTGTGACCAGTCCGCCGGCACCAAACAACACTTCTTTCAGGTCGTCGGTGGTGGACACCATGGTGAACACCGTTTCGCAGGCGGCCAGGTCGAGCTTGCTGTCGACCAGCGTGGCGCCGTACTCGACCAGCGGCTCGGCCTTGCTGCGCGTGCGGTTCCAGATGTCAACGCCATGTCCCGCTTTGGTGAGACGCTTGACCATCGCCTCGCCCATGCGCCCCAACCCGATCCAGCCTACTTTGTTTGCCATGGTTTTCTCCTCGTGACTCTGGTTATTCAAAACTCTTTTCCCGCGCCCGCTCCTGACGACGGACCCCGGGAACTTGAAGTGGGAGCGGTATCAGACGCGCTCGAGAATGACCGCAATGCCCTGCCCCACCCCGATGCACATGGTGCACAGGGCGTAGCGGCCACCGCTGCGGTGCAGCTGATTGACGGCGGTGGTGGCCAGTCGTGCGCCACTGGCACCCAGCGGATGGCCCAACGCAATGGCGCCCCCGTTCGGGTTGACGCGGGGGTCGTCGTCTTGCAGGCCCAATTGGCGCAGCACGGCCAGGCCTTGCGCGGCGAAGGCTTCGTTCAACTCGATGACATCGATCTGGGCCAGGCTCAAGCCGGTGAGGGCCAGCACTTTTTGCGTGGCCGGCGCCGGGCCGATGCCCATGATGCGCGGGGGCACGCCCGCGGTGGCCATGCCAACCACGCGGGCACGCGGCGTCAGGCCGTGCTTGGCCGCTTCGGATTCGCTGGCCAACAGGATCGCACAGGCGCCGTCGTTGACGCCACTGGCGTTGCCCGCGGTCACCGTGCCATCGGGGCGCACCACGCCTTTGAGCTTGGCCAGGGTTTCCAGGCTGGTTTCACGCGGATGCTCGTCCTTGCTCACCACGATGGCGTCACCCTTTTTTTGCGGGATGGTGACCGGGGTGATCTCGCTGTCAAAAACGCCGGCCTTTTGCGCGGCCACGGCCTTCATCTGACTGGCCAGTGCCATGCGGTCCTGGGCTTCGCGCTCGATCTTGAAATCGGTGGCGACGTTCTCGGCCGTTTCGGGCATGGAGTCCACGCCGTATTTTTCTTTCATCAGCTTGTTGATGAAGCGCCAGCCAATGGTGGTGTCATACACCGCGTTGCTGCGGCTGAAGGCGGACTCCGCCTTGGGCATCACGAAGGGGGCACGGCTCATGCTCTCGACACCGCCGGCAATCATGAGACCGGCTTCGCCAGCCCGAATGGCACGGGCTGCCGTGCCCAGGGCATCCAGACCCGATCCGCACAGACGGTTCAGGGTGGCACCCGGCACCTCGATGGGCAGTCCGGCCAGCAGACTGGCCATGTGGGCCACGTTGCGGTTGTCTTCACCGGCCTGGTTGGCACAGCCAAAAATCACATCGGTCACCGCCAGCCAGTCCACCTTGGCATTGCGCGCCATCAGGGCCTTGAGCGGGATGGCGCCCAGGTCATCGGTGCGCACACTGCTGAGCGAGCCGCCATAGCGGCCAAAGGGCGTACGGATGGCGTCACAAATGAAGGCTTGGGTCATGTCGGGTCCTCGTCAAAAGATAAATCGTTCTTGCGCCACCGCGTGGGCGGCACAGGGCTGCCGATCAAGCGGCAATGGGCAAACCGATGATACGGCTGAGTTCTTCCAGGCTGAGCCCGGGCACCAGGTCAATGAGCTTCAGGCCCTGCGGCGTACACGCCAGCGTGCCGAGGTCACTGTAGATGCGCTTGACACAGGCCAGCCCCGTGATGGGGTAGGTGCACTGTGACACCACCTTGCTCTGTCCCTGCTTGGTCAGCAGGTCCATCATCACCCAGGTCTGCTTGGCCCCGATGGCCAGGTCCATGGCACCGCCCACCGCAGGCACGGCGCCGGGCTCGCCGGTGTGCCAGTTGGCCAGGTCACCGGTGGCGCTGACCTGGAAGGCCCCCAGCACACAGATGTCGAGGTGGCCGCCACGCATCATGGCAAAGCTGTCAGCGTGGTGAAAATAGGCGCCGCCAGCCAGCAAGGTGACCGGCTGCTTGCCGGCGTTGATGAGGTCGTAGTCCTCCTGGCCGGCAGCGGGCGCCGGGCCCATGCCCAGAATGCCGTTCTCGCTGTGCAGCAGCACCTCGCGTGAGGCCGGGATGTGGTTCCCCACCGTGGTGGGCATGCCAATGCCCAGGTTGACGGTGGCCCCTTCGGGAATATCCTGCGCCACGCGCGCGGCGAGTTGATCTTTGGTGCGACGGGTGTAGCTCATGCCTTGATGCCTCCGGCCTGGGTGACCACGCGGTCGATCAGCACCACCTGGTGCACAAAGATACCGGGAGTGACGATGGTCTCGGGGTCGAGCTGCCCCAGTTCCACCACCTCGTGCACGGTGGCGACGGTACGCTTGGCGGCCATGGCCATGACGGGACCGAAGTTACGCGCAGCCTTGCGATAGGTGAGGTTGCCCCAGCGGTCGCCGCGCTCGGCCCGAATCAGCGACAGATCGGGGCGGATGGGGTATTCGAGGACATAGTGACGCCCCTCGATTTCACGGGTTTCTTTGGGTGTGCCGTCCGCCTTGAGCGCAAGTTCGGTGCCATAGCCGGTGGGCGTGAAGAAGGCGCCAATGCCAGCCCCCGCTGCACGCAAGCGCTCGGCCAGGTTGCCCTGGGGCACAAGTTCAAGCTCGAGCTTGCCGCTGCGGTACAGCTCGTCAAACACATAGGAGTCCGCCTGTCGCGGAAAGCTGCAAATGATTTTGCGCACACGGCCCGTCTTGAGCAGGGCGGCGATGCCGTGCTCGGCGTTGCCGGCGTTGTTGTTCACCAGGGTGAGGTCACGGGCACCTTGGGCAATGAGGCCGTCAATCAGCTCGGCCGGGATGCCGGCGGTGCCAAATCCGCCAATCGCCACGACCGCACCATCGGGGGTGCCAGCCAGGGCCTGCTCAATGGAGGGGGCTATTTTGTTGATCATGGGGCTATTATGAAACGCAGCGGATGGCGGGGTAGACGCGTGGGAGATTCCCCCATCGGCCCCGGCAACGACAGCCATGCGGGACAATCCGGTCATGTTCACTCCCTCCCAAGAAGATGTGCGCCGGTTCTTCTGCGGCGTGCATCGCAAGCAACAAGCCGGTGAGCCGCTGGATGCGCTGGAAACCCTGGCTGGCCAGTGGATCGAGCGTCACCCCGAGGTCCACGCCGATCTGTCCGATGCCGAGGCGGCGGTGGCCCGGGTGTACGAGGTACAGGAGGGCCGGGAAAACCCTTTTCTGCACCTGTCCATGCACCTGTCCATCAGCGAGCAGTGCTCCATCGATCAGCCGCGGGGAATTCGGCAGGCCGTCGAATTGCTGGCCGCACGGCGCGACTCGATCCACCAGGCGCACCACGAAACCATGGAGTGCCTGGGACGCATGGTGTGGGAAAGCCAGCGCAGCGGCAGGCCACCCGACGGCGCAGCCTACATCGACGAAGTGCAGCGACGGGCCACGCGCGACTGAGCGTTGGTTCGGTGGGCGAGGGCTCAAAGCCTGCGCTGGAAGACCGACAGCGTTTCGGCCTGCGCCCCACCCGCCACCTGACGCCACACACCTGACGCCAGACAGCGAACAGTCCGGCAGCAAGCCGTCGGAAAGTCAAAAGCCAGACGCAAGGTCTGGCTTTTTCATGGAAGCCCGGCTAAGCCGGCGTCACGCCAATCAGCGAAAACGCGACTGGGGCACGACCTTCAACTCACCTGACTGGCTGGCCATGTACTGGGCCAGTTGCTTGAGTTCAGCATTGGTGAACTGCTTGGCAATGCCACCCATGACGCCGTTGTTGCGCCCCCAGGCGGCCTGGCCTTCGGTCTTGTAGGACTTGAGGGCGACAAACAGGTAGTCGGCGTGCTGACCGCCAATCTTGGGGTAGGACGGGTCGATGGGTTTGCTGTAGTTGGCGCCGTGGCAGGAGTTGCAAGCGCCTTTCTTCAGCAGGTCGGCCACGGGGCCCGTGGCCTCCTTGACAGCTTCGGGAGCCGCCTCGCCCGCACCGTGGGTGGAATAGTAGGCAGAGATATCGGCAATGTCCTGATCGGTCAACGAGTCAGCAATACCGCGCATAGTGGGGTGCTTGCGCTCACCTTTTTTGTAGGCATTGAGGGCGGAGGCGATGTACTTGGCGCCTTGGCCGGAAATCATGGGCACGCGGTAAACCTCAGGGAAGCTGGCCTGGTAACCGATGATGCCGTGGCAACCGATGCACATGGCAATTTTTTTCTCGCCAGCCTTGGCGTCGCCCTGGGCGTCTTGCGCCAAAACCGGGGTGGTCACGCAAGCGACAAGCGAAACAAAAACAAAGGACAATAACTTGTTCATTTTGGACTGACAATCAAGTGCAACAAGGGGCAAGATGGGCGCAGACGGGCCGACGCCAGCCGCGCATTATATCGATCCCTTCCACGCCTCCCTGTAAGCTAGACGTAGCTTTTGCCCAACTGCTCAACACCATGAAATTCCAAGGTTCCGACAATTACGTGGCCACCCAGGACCTGAAACTGGCGGTCAACGCAGCCATCACGCTCAAGCGGCCCCTGCTGGTCAAGGGCGAGCCTGGCACCGGTAAGACCATGCTGGCCGAGGAAGTGGCCCAGGCCCTGGGGCTGCCGCTCATCCAGTGGCACATCAAGTCCACCACCAAGGCCCAGCAAGGCCTGTATGAATACGACGCCGTGAGCCGGCTGCGCGACAGCCAACTGGGCGACGCGCGGGTCAAGGACATCCAGAACTACATCGTCAAGGGCGTGCTGTGGCAGGCCTTCACCGCCGAAGAGCCCGTGGCCCTGCTGATCGACGAGATCGACAAGGCCGATATCGAGTTCCCCAACGACTTGCTGCGCGAACTCGACCGCATGGAGTTTTACTGCTACGAGACGCGGGAACTCATCAAGGCCAAGACGCGCCCACTGGTGTTCATCACCTCCAACAACGAGAAGGAACTGCCCGACGCCTTTTTGCGCCGCTGCTTCTTCCACTACATCAAGTTTCCCGACGCAGACACCATGCGTCAGATCGTGGACGTGCACTTCCCCACGCTCAAGAAAGACCTGCTCACCGTTGCCCTCAAAACTTTCTACGACGTACGCAACCTGCCCGGTCTGAAGAAAAAACCCAGCACCAGCGAGTTGCTGGACTGGCTCAAGCTACTGGTGGCCGAGGACATCCCGCTGTCCGCCCTGCAATCCGCCGATGAAAAGGTGGCGGTGCCGCCGCTGGTGGGCGCGCTGCTCAAAAACGAGCAGGACGTGACCCTGTTCGAAAAACTGGTGTTCATGCAAAGCCGCAACCGCTGAACCTGGACACCACCCCATGACACGCCAACTCCTGCTCGAAGGACTGACCGATGCGGTCGGCTTTGTCGTGGGATCATTGCTGGGTTTTGGCCTGGGTCGACTGGTCGGACTTGAGCTGTTTGCCGAAGGCTACAGCGCCGGCAGCCTGGCGGCCATTGCGCTGGTGGGTCTCGGTGGCGGCATGGGCCTGCAAGCGGTCCGACACCTGCGAGGTCGCTCCACGCCACCGGGAGATGCCCCATGATCGAGATCACCCCGCTGGTGTTGCAAGGCCGTCATGCGCGGCTGGAACCCCTGGCTGCGCACCATCAGGACGACCTGGTGGAGGCCGTGCGGGATGGCGAGCTCTGGAACCTCTGGTACACCTTCATTCCCACACCCGACGCCATGCAGGCTGAGATCGAGCGGCGCCTGCAACTGCAGGCACAAGGCAGCATGCTGCCCTTCGCGGTGATCGAGCCGGCCTCCGGCAAGGCCGTGGGCATGACCACCTACATGAACATCGACCGCGCCCACCACCGCGTCGAAATCGGCTCCACCTGGTATCGCCGCAGCGTGCAGCGCTCGGCCCTGAACACCCAGTGCAAGCGCCTGTTGTTGTCGCACGCGTTCGACACACTGGGCTGCATCGCGGTGGAATTCCGCACCCACTGGTTCAACCACGACAGCCGCCACGCCATCGAGCGGCTGGGCGCCAAGTTCGACGGCGTGTTGCGTTCGCACCAGATCGCGTCCAATGGCTCCGTGCGAGACACGGTGGTGTACAGCATCATCGCCAGCGAATGGCCGGCGGTTCGCGCGCACCTGGACCATCAACTGACACGTCCGCGGCCAGCCCCCTGAGAAGCGACCACCATGCTGATCGATTTCTTCTACACCCTGCGCGCCGCCAAGCTTCCGGTCTCGGTCAAAGAGTACCTCTCGCTGCTGGAGGCGCTCGAAGCCCAGGTGGTGGGTCCGGCGAGCGACGCCAGTTCCATGGACGATTTTTATTACCTGAGCCGCACGGCCCTGGTGAAAGACGAAAAGCACTTCGACAAATTCGACCGCGCCTTCGCCGCCTATTTCAAGGGCGTGGAGCTGATGACCGACTTCACCCAGGACGTGTCGCTCGACTGGCTGCGCAAAACCCTGGAAAAGGAACTCACCCCCGAGCAGAAAGCCGCCATCGAGAAGATGGGCTGGGACGAGTTGATGGAAACACTCAAAAAGCGCCTGGAAGAGCAGAAAGAACGCCACGAAGGCGGCAACAAGTGGATCGGCACCGGCGGCACGTCTCCCTTTGGTAACGGCGGCTACAACCCGCAAGGCGTGCGCATTGGCGGCAAGGGTGGCAACAAAAGCGCGGTAAAGGTGTGGGAGCAACGCGCGTACCAGGACTACGACGACAGCCAGGAACTGGGCACCCGCAACATCAAGGTGGCCCTGCGCCGTCTGCGCAAGTTTGCGCGTGAAGGCTCACCCGACGAACTCGACCTGGACGACACCATCCGCAGCACCGCAGCCAATGCGGGGTATCTGGACATCAAGATGATCCCCGAGCGGCACAACAACGTGAAAGTGCTGCTGCTGATGGATGTGGGCGGCACCATGGACGAGCACATACAGCGCATGGAAGAGCTGTTCTCGGCGGTGAAGTCGGAGTTCAAGCACCTGGAGTTTTATTACTTCCACAACTGCATCTACGACTACCTGTGGAAGAACAACCGGCGCCGCTTTGCCGAGAAGTTCCCCACCTGGGACATCATCCGCAAGTACAACAAGGACTACAAGCTCATCTTCATCGGTGACGCCACCATGAGTCCCTATGAAATCCTCCAGCCCGGTGGCAGCGTGGAATACAACAACGAGGAACCCGGCGCCGAATGGATCCAGCGCCTCACCCACGCCTACCCCAAGTTCGTCTGGATCAACCCGGAACCGCAGGGCGTGTGGCAATACCGGCAGAGCATCAGCATCATCCAGCAACTCACCAGCAACCGGATGTTCCCGCTCACCCTCAGGGGGCTGGAAGAAGCGATGCGGATGCTGTCTAAATAGCGCACCGCAACCCCGCGGCACCCTGCTGGCCCGTGGCCGATCGGAGAAACGCAGGACAGGGTTTCCCCTCGGTTCATCCGAATAACCCTCACATGCTGTCGAACGTTACCAAGGTGACTCTGATTTGTTGGGGATTTGGAGAATACTCCTCGTCCTAGACAACGCAGGAGACCTCTTTGAAACACGCACTGAACCTTTTCTCCCGACTGGGCCTCATGGTGGCCTTGGGCGTGAGTGCCGTGACGGCGCAAGCGCAAACGGCGCCGGCCCCCGCACCGGCCTGGAAACAGGGCATGCCCGACAGCATGGCCAACTCGACCCTGGCCCCGTTGGCGGGCAAATTGACGGTGACCAAGGCTGCCGACGTTCCCCTGGACAAGATCAAGGTTCCCCCGGGCTTCAAGGTGGAAGTGTGGGCCGACAGCATTCCAGGCAGCCGTGCGATCGCCCGCGGTGACAGCGGCAAGTACTACGTGGGCACCCGCCCGCTGGGCCGGGTCTATGAAGTCACCGACAACGGCTCTACCCGCACCGCTCGCGTGGTCATCGACAAGCTGGACCAGCCCACCGTCGCCTACAAGGACGGTGCCCTGTAAGTGATGTCTGTCGACAAGATGCTGCGCTTTGACGGCATCGACAAGAACCCCAACGTGGCCCCCGTGGACCTGACGGCCAACTTCAACCTGCCGCCCGAGAAGCACCACAACTGGAAGTACATCGCTTTCGGTCCGGACGGCAAGCTGTACATCCCCTTCGGCGCACCTTGCAACATCTGCGAACCGCCCAGTGCCGAGTACGCCCAGATCCGCCGCTACAACCCCGACGGCTCCGGCATGGAAGTGCTGGCCCGTGGCATCCGCAACAGCGTGGGCTTTGACTGGCACCCGCAAACCAAGGAGCTGTGGTTCAGCAACCATGGCCGCGACTGGCTGGGTGACGACACCCCCAACGACACCATCAACCGCCTGAAGGTGGGTGGGCACTATGGCTTCCCCAGCTGCCACCAGGGCAACCTGCCTGACCCCGATGTCAAGCGCGTCAAGCCGTGCGACGGCATCGAGCAACCCGTGGCACTCGTGGGCCCGCACGCCGCCACCATGGGCGTGATGTTCTACACCGGCACCATGTTCCCGCCCGAGTACCGCAATGTGCTGTTCAACGCCCGCAAGGGTTCCTGGAACCGCACCAAGAAGATTGGCCACGACGTGGTGATGGTGCGAGCTGACGCCGATGGCAAGAATGCCAAGGTGGAGCCCTTCATGACCGGCTTCTCCAACGAGGCTGATCAAAGCTTCTGGGGCCGTCCGGCGTACCTGCACCAGATGGCCGATGGCTCGGTGCTGGTGTCTGACGAGCAAATGGGCGTGATCTACCGAGTGTCTTACAGCAAGTAACCTCATGCCCTTGTTCAACATCCGGAAGGCCTGGGCCTTCCTGGGGGTGGCCTTGTTGGCCACCCCTTTTTCCTGGGGCCAGGCGCCCTCCAGTCGTGTGGCTCTGTGTGGCGCATGCCATGGCGCGCAAGGTAACTCGAGCCTACCGAATATCCCCTCGCTGGCCGGACAGCCCAAGATCTTTCTGGAAAACCAGTTGGTGCTCATCCGTGAAGGCATGCGGGACATTCCGCCCATGAAGGGCATGCTGGACAACGTGCCCGACAGCGAACTCACCGCGCTGGCCCAGCACTATGCCGCACTGCCGGTGGCCAAACCCACCACGGCGCGACAACCTGCCTTGTATGCACGCGGCGAGACCTTGTCCAAGGAGATGCGCTGCGGTATCTGCCACCTGCCCAACTATGTGGGGCGTGAGCAAATGCCTCGACTGGCCGGTCAACGCGAGGACTATCTCCTCCTCACCATGCGCGCGATGCAATCCAACCAGGCGGTGGGCCGTGACCCCATCATGTCGGCATCGTTGCACGGCATCAGTGATGTGGATTTTCAAGCGATTGCGCATTTCCTGGCGCAGACAGCCCCCTGACATGAGGCATCGCAATCGCTGGGGTTGGGCCCTGTGGGGCACTGTGTCCACCTTGTCCCTGGCTCAAACGCCCGAGGCCACCTTGCCGGACGTCATGGTGCAAAGCGGCCGCATCGAACAGCGGCAGTTCGATGCGCCAGGGTCTGTCCACGCCCTCGACGCCCAGGTGCTGCGAACGGGCATGCAGGTGAATCTGTCTGACGCTTTGCAGCAAGTCCCCGGCGTGGTGGCGCTCAACCGCAACAACTACGCGCAAGACGTGCAGATTTCAATCCGTGGTTTTGGCGCTCGCGCGCCCTTCGGCTTGCGTGGCATCCGGCTCATCACCGACGGTATTCCAGCCACCACGCCGGATGGACAAGGCCAGGCCTCCACCGTGAGCCTGACCTCCACCGACCGCATCGAGGTGCTGACCGGCCCGCTGGCTCAGATTTATGGAAACGCCTCGGGTGGTGTGATCCAGACCTTCACACGCGAGGCCTCTGCACAGCCTGAGTTGTCCAACCAAGTGTTCGTGGGCTCTTATGGACAGACGCGAACCGACTGGCAAGTGAGCGGACGTACCGGACAAGTGGGCATCGTGGCGGACTACAGCACATTTGGCATCGACGGCTACCGCGACCACAGCGACACACGGCGCCAGCAACTCAACAGCGTGATCACCCTCGACAGCCAGCCCGGCACGCGCTGGAAGCTGGTGGTGAACATGTTTGACATGCCGTATGCGAAGGATCCGCTGGGGTTGACGGCTACGCAGCTGGCAGACCCGAGAGCAGCGCTGAACAATGCGGTGTCGGCCAATACCCGCAAGACAGTCAATCAAAATCAGCTGGGGGTGGTCCTCGATCATCAGATCGATCGCGATCTGAGTCTGATGGCGCGCGTTTACGGGGGCACACGAAACAATTTGCAGTATCAGTCCTCGGGCACCTGGGTGGGCTTAGATCGCCGTTTCGATGGTTGGGGGGTGCAGCTCAAGGGTAAAGGTCAGGTTCAGACAGTGCCTGTCGAGTGGGTGGCGGGCACTGATCAGGATTTTTCCGGCGAACAACGCCAGGGTGGCCTTTCGCCTGGTGGACAGATCTCGGGCGCGCCCAACCGCAACGAATGGAACCAGGCCAGAAACCAGGATTTTTTTGGCCAGGCCAATTGGTTCATCGCGGACAGATGGACACTCACGACAGGCATTCGCAAAAGCAAAGTTGATCTGACGAGCAAGGACGACTACTTGAGCAACGGCGATGGCTCGGGCTCAGTCCAATACACAGCCACCAGCCCGGTCCTGGGACTGGCCTGGCACGTGACAGATCAATGGAACGTGTATGCCAACCAAGGCAAGGGTTTTGAAACGCCCACCTTGTCAGAAACCGCCTATGCCTCCACTGGCCCCACCTTCAACGCATCACTGAAAGCGGCAACGAGCTTGCACCGCGAACTGGGGACCAAATGGGCTCCCTCGCCAACCACTCAGATCGCAACCGCCTGGTTTCAGATTGACACGAAGAATGACATCATCGTGGATACCAACACGGGTGGCAGAACCAGCTATGCCAATGCCAGCCAAACCGAACGTGTGGGTTGGGAATTGAATATCCGACACCAATGGAATCGACACTGGAAAACCATGGGCTCCTTCACCGCCATGCGAGCCGCCTATGGCCAAAATTCAGCCCCCACCTTGATACCTGCGCCACCAGCTGGAAATCGGCTGCCGGGTATTCCGCAGCAACAGGCGTTTGCATCCCTCCAATGGTCCCAGGACGGATTCGGCCAGCCGCGCCAGGTTCCATCACCCGGTCTGGAGGTGTCCCTCGATTGGCTTGCTCGCTCGCAAATATGGGCCAATGACGCCAACACATCCGCTGCGCCTGGGTACGGCGTCCTGAACGGACGAATCAAGCAGCGATTCCAGCCTGCCGAGCCACTGCACATGGAAGCCTACCTGGGCGTTGACAACCTGGGCAATCGTCCGTGGATCGGCTCGGTCATCGTCAACCAGACCGCGGGACAGTTTTATGAGCCTGGCATGCCCAGGTCTTGGGTGGTGGGCTTGCAGACCAAGCTGGCCCTTTAGAAGCAGAACGCCTCGCGGAGCCAGACTCCAGCTATCGGCTCGCGGGTGCCACAAGAGCAGCCTCTAAAATCCCCTATCCGCCGCCGTAGTTCAATGGATAGAACGAGCGCCTCCTAAGCGCTAGATACAGGTTCGATTCCTGTCGGGGGCGCCATCCAGCAGGTGGAGGCTCAGCTAGCTGCGGTGAAGTACGCATCTGTACTGGCCCATCTCCAAATTGCAATGGACTGAATTGCTCCTTTAACAACGGCGATATGCGGCCACTCATCTTCCTCTTGGCTTGGGTCCTGGCTGGCTGTACGTCCTCGGAGGAGGGCTTCACCCTTTACAGAGCCGATTCATCTGTAGAGACCGCCAGGTTCCATGTGTTCACCTTTGACGCGTCAGGCGGTAGCGATTACAACCAGAACAACTGTCAACTGGCTGCTGAACGCTTTGCGAAACAACAAGGTGATCACTATAAATTTTGGTGCGAAAAGGGCCCGTATCAGAGATGACCGGTTGGTGGCCAAGCAGCGCACCCGGATGCAGCGCCTGCGCGCCCACCTGGCCGTGGTGACCACCACGGGCCGAATGAAAGGACAGCCCCACGCCTCGGCAGGGGTTTTCCCCGAACACGACGGCACTTGAGGAGACATCTCATGTTCACTACACTGCAGTCAAGCTTGTCAAACTTTCTCAGCCCGATTAGGCTTGACTTCTTGATTGGCCACATCCTGGTGGCCCCCTTGGGAGCTTTCATGAATCCTCTGTCTATCAAACAACTCGCGGTGAGGTTTGCCCTGTTCTCCAGCTTGTGCCTGGGGCTGGCCGGGGCGGTGTCGGCTGAAACCCTGCGCTGGGCGGCCCAGAACGACATCCTCACCCTCGACCCGCACGCGCAGAACCACGCGACGACCAACAACATCGTGGGCCATGCCTACGAACCCCTGGTGCGTTTTGACCGCAACTACAAGCCCGAGCCGGCACTGGCCACCAGCTGGTCACAGGTCAACCCCACCACGGTGCGCTTCAATTTGCGTCGCAACGTCAAATTCCATGACGGCAGCCCCTTCACCGCTGACGATGTGGTGTTCTCATTCGACCGCATCCGTCAACCACAAGGCACATTGAGCATCTATGTGGCCGGCGTGAAGGAAATCCGCAAGGTGGATGACTTCACCATCGACGTCATCAGCGAGTCGGCCAACCCGGTCTTGCTGAACAACTTCTGCACCTTCTACATCATGAGCAAGGCGTGGGCCATCAAGAACAAGTCCGAGAAGGTGCAGGATTACCGCAACAAGGAAGAAACCTTCGCGTCACGCAATGCAAATGGCACGGGCCCCTACCTCATCAAGGAATGGGTGGCTGACCAGCGCATCGTGTTGACGGCCAACAAGGGCTGGTGGGACAAGATGTCCGGCAATGTGACCGACGTGATCTACACCCCCATCAAGTCCGACCCGACCCGGATCGCCGCCCTGATCGCCGGCGACGTGG
Source organism: uncultured Burkholderiales bacterium (assembly GCA_937927685.1). GTDB lineage: Bacteria > Pseudomonadota > Gammaproteobacteria > Burkholderiales > Burkholderiaceae_C > Limnohabitans. Next base: position 56,265 of record CALBSC010000002.1, read on the forward strand.
ATGCCGTCACCGACCTGCCCACGCAGGACGTGAGCCGCTTGCGCACCACGCCCACCCTGAGTGTGCTCGATGGGCCTGAAGTGCGCACCATCTTCATCGTGATGGACCTGGGCAGCGACGAACTCAAGTACGGCACCAAGGGCCCCAACCCCTTCAAGGACCTGCGCGTGCGCAAGGCGCTCAACATGAGCATGGACCGCAGCGGTATTCAGCGCAGCATCATGCGCGGCCTGTCGATCCCGGCCGCCATCATGGTGGCCCCGGGCGTGAACGGCTACGCGGAAGCTTCTGACAAGCCGCCCGCCGTGGACGTGGAGGGCGCCAAGAAGCTGCTGGCCGAGGCCGGGTTTCCCAATGGCTTCGAGTTCACGCTGGATTGCCCAAACAACCGTTATGTCAACGATGAAGAGATTTGCCAGGCGCTGGTGAACATGTGGGCCCGCATTGGCGTGAGGGTCAAGCTCAACGCCATGCCCTTTGCCACCTTTGCCGCCAAGTTCCAGAGCATGGACACCAGCGCCTTCCTGCTGGGCTGGGGTGTGGCCAACTACGACGCGGTGTACACCCTGCAGTCCATCGTGCGCACGCGCACCAAGGGCGCTGATGGCAATTTCAACTTTGGCAAAGTCAGCAATGCGCAACTCGACGCCCTGGTGGACCGCATCAACGCAAGCGCCGCAGGTGCCGAGCGCAACCGCCTGCTGAAAGAGGCGCTGGAACTCACACGTGACCAGGTGCTGACGCTGCCCATCCACCACCAGATGCGCCCGTGGGCCATGAAAAAGAACGTCACCATGGTGCACAACTCCAACGACGCCCCCAAGATGATGTACGTGACCGTGGCGAAGTAAGCCTCAGCCTCGTACGCCACGCCACGCCACGCAACGCAACGTCACGTCACGGCGTGACAGGCGATGCGAATGCCCTGGAAGCTTCTCATCTCGGGGCGTTGTTGACGACACACGTCCGTGGCCTGCGGACAGCGCGGATGGAAGGCGCAGCCGCTGGGCGGCGACAGGGGGTTGGGTACCTCGCCCTGCACGGGCAAGCGAGGCTGCGTGCCCGGTCGCAATTTGGGAATCGCGTCCAGCAGCATGCGGGTGTAGGGGTGACGGGGCTTGGCAAACAACGTCTCGGTCGAGGCCATCTCGACCAGGCGCCCCAGGTACATCACCCCCACCTGGTCACTCACCTGCCGCACCACCGCGAGGTTGTGTGAAATGAAGAGATAGGTCAGGTCACGCTCGCGCTGCAAATCCAGCATGAGGTTGAGCACCTGGGCCTGCACACTCACATCCAGCGCGGACGTGGGCTCATCGCACACCAGAAACTCTGGTTGTGACGCCAAGGCCCTGGCAATGGAAATGCGTTGACGCTGGCCCCCGGAAAACTGGTGCGGAAATTTGTTGGCGTCCAGCGGATTCAATCCCACCGATTCCAGCAACTCGCCCACCCGTTGTACACACTGTGCCTGCGACGTGACCGTCTGGTGCACCCACAGCGGTTCGGCGACGATGTCGCGCACCCGCCAGCGCGGGTTGAGGCTGGCATAGGGGTCCTGGAAAATCATCTGCATGCGCCGCCGCAGCGCGCGTCCTTGGGGCTGTGCCAGGGTGTCATGCAGGTTGGCACCCTCAAACAGCACCTCGCCCTGGCTGGGGGCATGCAGCCCCACCAGCAACCGGGCGAGCGTACTCTTACCGCATCCGGATTCGCCCACCAAGGCCAGCGTTTTCCCACGCTCGATGTCAAAGTCCACCTCGCTCACGGCTTGCAGCAGTTGTCGGGGTTTGCCTTCGATCACCCGGTTGAGCCAGGGGGCCGACACGTCGAAGCGCTTACTCAGGCCCCGCACTTGCACCAGGGGATGGCCCGTCATGGCGCGACCTCCGCAGACACCGCAAGGTCGGCGTGCAGGGGATGCCAGCACGCCACGGGGTGATGGGTCAGGTTGGCGTCCGGTTGCGTGAGCACCGGACGTTCGGACAGGCAACGGGTCGATGCCCGCTCACACCGGGGGTGAAAGGCACAGCCGGTGGGAATCGCCGTCAGTCGAGGCATGCTGCCCGGAATCTGGTGCAATCGCTCACGGGTCACGTCGGTGGACGGAATGGAGGCCATGAGTCCCCGCGAGTAGGGATGATGCGCGGCGTGAATCACCTGCTGCACCGCGCCCACTTCCACCAGACGACCGGCGTACATCACGCCCACGCGGTCACAGGCTTCGGCGATGACGCCCATGTCGTGGGTGATGAGCATGACCGCCGCACCGCGCTGCCGGCACAGGCGCTTGAGCAGTTCGATGATCTGCGCCTGGATGGACACGTCCAGTGCGGTGGTGGGTTCATCGGCAATGATGAGTTCGGGCTCGGCCGCCAGCGCCAGCGCAATGACCACCCGTTGCCGCATGCCGCCCGAAAACTGGTGCGGGTAATGCGTCATGCGCTCGGCCGCTGCGGGAATGCCCGTGTCTTGCAGCAACTGCACTGCACGTTGCCAGGCGTCCTGGGCGGACAGCGGCAGGTGCGCCTGAATGGTTTGCGTGAGCTGATGCCCCACCGAGAGCAAGGGGTTGAGCGAGGTGAGCGGGTCCTGAAAAATGGCCCCGATGCGCTTGCCACGCACGTGGCGCATCTGTTCAGGGGGCAAGTTGTCAATGCGCTCGCCTCCCAGCAAAATCTGGCCCTCACTGATGCGCCCGGGAGGCTCCAGCAAGCCGATGATGGACGCACCGGTCAGCGACTTGCCAGCACCGGACTCGCCCACCAAGCCCAGAATTTCCCCCGCTCCAATGCTGAAGCTGACCTGGTCTAGGGCCTGGAGCACCGCGCGTCGCTGCGGAAACTCGACGCTCAGGTGGCGGACTTCAAGCAATGCCATGACGCGACCTCACTGCAACCGGGGATTGAGCGCATCGCGCAGCCAATCCCCCAGTAAGTTGATGGACAGCGAGATCAGCATCAGCATCGCGCCGGGAAACACCGTGATCCACCACTCGCCAGAAAACAGGAAGTCGTTGCCAATGCGAATGAGCGTCCCCAGCGATGGCGAGGTGGGTGGCGCACCGACCCCCAGGAACGACAAGGTGGCCTCGGTGATGATGGCCGTGGCCACCTGGATGGTGGCCAGCACCAGCACTGGCCCCAGCACATTGGGCAGGATGTGTCGGCGCATGATGCTGAGCGGTCCCACCCCCGTGATGCGCGCGGCCTGCACGTATTCCTTGTTACGCTCGACCAGCGTGGCACCGCGCACCGTGCGCGCATACTGCACCCAACCGGTCAGGCTGATCGAGAGAATGAGCACCCCAAACGCCAGCGAGTCGTCGGCATTCGGGAACATGGCCCGCCCCACGCCTGAAATCAGCAAGGCCACCAGGATGGCGGGAAACGACAGCATGACGTCGCAAATGCGCATCACCAGGCTGTCGACCGCCCCACCGACAAAACCCGACAGCAGCCCCAGCGACACCCCCAGCAAGGTGGACAGCAGCACGGAGGCCAACCCGACCAGCAACGAGATGCGTGAACCGTACAACAGGGCCGACACGATGTCGCGTCCCTGGTCATCCGTGCCCAGCAGGTACCGCCATTGCCCGCCTTCGCTCCAGGCCGGGGGCAGCAAGGCGTCCGAGAGTTGCAGGCTGGCCGGATCAAACGGGTTGTGTGGCGCGATCCAGGGCGCCAGCATCGCCCCGAACAGGCAGGCCAGGGCCACCGCCAGGGCCACCCAGGCGGTGGGCGTGCCGCGGAAGTGGTAAGCCAGATCGCTGTCCCAGGCGCGCGCCCAGGTGTCGCGCCAGGAGAAGCCTTCGCCTTGAACCGACATCAGCGTGCCTCCTTCAGACGCGGATCCACCATCAGATACAGCAAGTCCACCACCAGGTTGATGGTGACAAAAATCAGGGAGATCAGGCACAGGTAGGCCGCCATCACAGGGATATCTGCGTTCGACACCGCCTGGATAAACAGCAGTCCCATGCCCGGCCACTGAAACACCGTCTCGGTGATGATGGCAAAAGCAATCAAGGAGCCGAGTTGCAAGCCTGTGATGGTGATGACGGGTACCAGGGTGTTGCGCAAGGCGTGGCCGTAGTAGATGGTTCGTTCAGGCAACCCGCGTGCACGTGCAAACTTGATGAAATCGGTACGCAGCACCTCCAGCATCTCGGCACGCACCAGTCGCATGATGAGCGTGAGTTGAAAAATAGCCAGCGTGATCGCCGGCAACAGGAGGTGCAGCCAGCCATCACGGGTCAACATCCCGGTGCTCCAGGTGCCCCATTGCACCACCTGCCCGCGCCCGAAGCTGGGCAACCAGCCCAGCCACACGGCAAACACCAGGATCAGCAAAATACCGATCAGGAAGGTGGGCAGCGACACGCCCAGCAAGGACAAGGTCATGAACACGCGCGTCATGACATGGCGCGGGCGCAGGGCCGCAAACACGCCCATGGGAATGCCGACACACAGCGCCAGGGCGGCCGCACACACGGCCAGCTCCAGGGTGGCTGGCAGGCGCTCGGCGATGAGCGTAGACACTTTGGCGCCTTGACGCAGGCTGATCCCGAAGTCCCCCTGCAGGGCATTGAGCACGAAGTGGCCAAACTGCACGATGAAGGGCTGATCCAGCCCCAACTCTTGCCGCAACTCGCGCACTTTTTCTGGCGTGGCGTCCTGACCCAGCATGAATAGCACGGGGTCGCCGACGTACTGAAACAACATGAAGGCGATAAACGCCACCACCCCCATGACCAGGGTGGCCTGGAACATTCTGCGAAGCATGAAAACAAGCATGGGGTGATGTTAACGAACCCGTCAGGCGGGTCGACTCAGGGATTGCACGGCACTGACGGCAGCGCGGCAGTCCCACTCACCCCCGACCCGACATCCGGCTCGCACAATCCGCGACCTGCCCTCATGCCTACCCCCCAGCGCCATGCCCGCCACGCCCACCACCGCGCTCCTTCCGGCCAAGCCCATGACCGCTTCGCGTGCGGCCCTGGAGACCGATGCCACGGCCTGCCTGGACGCGCTGATCGCACAGGCACTGCACTGGCAGGCCTCGGACATCCATTTCGAGCCATTCGAGCACGGGCTGCGGGTGCGGTGCCGGGTCGATGGCCGGCTCCGGCTGATGCAGTCCCCTCCCCCGGGGTTGCGCGAGCGGTTGCTGTCACGCCTGAAGGTGCTGGCCCGGCTCGACATCGCCGACAAACGCATCGCCCAGGACGGGCAACTCAACTGGTCGCAACACGGGCAGACGGTCCACCTGCGGGTGAGCACGTTGCCGACCCTGCAAGGCGAAAAAATCGTGCTCCGGGTACTCGACACGCGGCAATTGCCGCTGTCCCTGCCCGCCCTGGGCTACACGCCACACGACCTGCGACAACTCACCCAGGCCCTGGCGCGTCCGCACGGCATGGTGTTGCTCACCGGCCCCACCGGGTCGGGCAAAACCGCCACGCTTTACAGCTGCCTGGCGCACCTCCAGCACGAGGCGGTGAACATTGCCACCGTGGAGGATCCCTCCGAAATCCCGCTGGACGGCATCAACCAGGTGTCGGTGAATGAACGGGCAGGACTGGGGTTTGCGCAAGCCCTGCGCGCCCTGTTGCGGCAGGACCCCGACATCCTCATGGTGGGCGAGATGCGCGACCGCGAAACCGCCGGCATCGCACTCCAGGCCGCGCAAACCGGTCACCTCGTGCTCTCGACCCTGCACAGCAATGATGCGCCCAGCGCGCTGTGGCGGTTGGTGCAACTGGGCCTGGAGCGCACACAGGTGGCACACACCGTACACCTCATCGTCGCGCAACGGCTGGTGCGGCGCTTGTGCCCGCATTGCCGTGTGCCGCCCGACACCGAGGCCGGCACCTGGAACGCGCGTGGCTGTCCCCACTGCCATGAGGGCTACCGCGGTCGGGTGGGCCTGTTTCAGGTCATGCCGATCACGGCCACGATGCAAGGCCTCATCAGTGCCGGGGCCGATGTGCAAGCCCTGAGCCGGCAGGCCCGTGAGGAGGGCGTTCGCAGCGTGTTCGAGGATGGTTGCGACAAGGCGCGCCAGGGCCTCACCACCCTGGAAGAAGTGCAAGGGGCTGCGCATGCCTGAGCCCGAACTGCTGGCGTTCACCCGGCAACTCCGGGTGTTGCTGCAAGCAGGCCTGCCCCTGCTGGCGGGCCTGGACCTGATGGCGCAGGGCCATCCGCCCCGCCACACGCTTGAGTTGGTGCGTCACCTGCGGCGTCAGATCATGGCGGGACGCTCGCTGCACGCGGCCCTGGGTGCGCTGGCCCACATGCCGCGCGCCTACACGCACAGCATCGCGGCCGGCGAGGCCTCGGGATCCTTGCCGCAGGTCCTGCAACGCCTGGCCGACGAACTGGAGTCACGGCTCACCCTGGCGCGGCAACTGCGTGCCGCACTGACCTACCCGCTGCTGGTGCTGCTGATCGCCCTGGCCGTGATGGGTGTGATGATGGTGTGGGTCATCCCGGCCTTTGAAGGCATGTTCAGCGCACTGGGCGGGCAGCTGCCGGCCGCCACCCGCTGGGTGCTGGCGCTCAGCCACGGGGTCACCGCGCACGGGCCCGGCCTGGTGAGTGGGCTGGCGCTGGCGCTGCTGACCCTGATGGCGACCTGGCGTCATCCGCAGGGGCGTCGATGGTTGCTGGAAGGGTGGTGGCGGGTACCCGGCTGGGGGGGCCTGCACCGGCTGGGCTGCCAGGCCCGGTGGACCCGCGCACTGGCCACGTTGAGCGCCGCAGGCCTGCCGCTGACCGATGCCCTGACACACCTGTCAGGTCTCTCGGGCCACCCACGATTTGATGCGGCCACCCACCACATCCGCCGCGCCCTGGTTCAGGGTCAAAGCCTCACGCGGGCACTGGCCCGCTTTGGCCCACAGCGGGTGCGGCGGCATGAGCCCGAGTTGTTTTCAGGCATGATGCTGCAGATGACACACATCGGGGAAGAATCCGGATCGTTGGACGTGCTGCTGGAGCGTGCCGCCCAACAACTCGAGCACGACCTGGCCCAGCGCGTGGCTGCGCTCTCACGACTGGTTGAACCGGCCTTGATGGTGGGACTCGGGGGGCTGGTGGGCGGGCTGGTGATCGCCCTGTACCTGCCGCTGTTTCAGTTGGGACAAATTCTGTGATGACGGTCGACCCGGTGTGGCCCTGGCTGTGGGCGGTGGGCGGGCTCCTGTGCGGGAGTTTCCTGAACGTCATGATCCATCGCTGGCCGTTGATGCTCGATGCGGAGGCTGAGGGGGCTGAGAACGCGGCGCATCTCGACCCACGGCCCCTGAACCTGGCCTTTCCACGTTCGCACTGTCCCCATTGCCACGCGCCACTGACCCTCGCGCAGCTGATTCCTGTGCTGAGTTTTGTGTGGCTGCGCGGACGTTGCGGCCACTGCCAGCACCCCATCGCCTGGCGCTACCCGGTGGTTGAACTGATCAACATGGCGTGGTGGCTGTGGTGCGGGCTCGCCCTGCCGGCCTGGCTGACGCCGTTGCCACTGCAGGGCGCCATGGTCGGGCTGCCCGGCATGCTGACCTGGGGGCCGTCCTTGGCCTGGTCGCTGTGGGGCAGCACCGTGCTGGCGCTGGCGTGGATCGATTGGGACAGCACCTGGCTGCCCGATGGCCTGACCCAGCCACTGGTGTGGGGCGGTCTGGTGGCGGCGGGGCTCGGGTGGAGCGGCCTGCCCCTGCCGCAGGCACTGGCAGGTGCCGTGCTGGGCTACCTGTCACTGTGGAGCGTGGCCACCGTGTTTCAGTGGGTCACCCGGCAGGAGGGCATGGGCGGGGGCGATTTCAAACTGCTGGCCGCACTGGGCGCCTGGTTCGGTCCGGTGCTGCTGATCCCGCTGGTGCTCATCGCCTCGGTGCTGGGATTGATGGTGGGGGTGATGTTGCGTCACCGCGGGCAACTGCGGGAAGGCCGTTACATCCCGTTCGGGCCGTTCCTGATTGGCGCGGCCGTGGCCTTGCGTCTGGGCCTGGACCGTCTGATCCAGACGACCTGGGGCGTGTCATAGACTGTCGGCCATGCACTCCACTGCCTCGTCCAACTCCCGCCCCCTGTTGCTGGGTCTGACCGGCGGCATCGGCAGTGGCAAAAGCACGGTGTCACGGCGCCTGGCCGAACTGGGGGCCGTGGTGATCGATGCCGACGACATCGCCCGCCGCGTCACCGCGCCGGCGGGGGCGGCCATGCCGGCCATTCGGGCACAATTCGGCGACGGATTTGTGACGGCTCACGGCGCGCTGGACCGCGACCGCATGCGTGAGCGTGTCTTCAGCGATCCGCAGGCCAAGCAGCAACTGGAGGCCATCGTGCATCCCCTGGTGGGCGAGGAGACCGCGCGCCAAACCCGCGCCGCCCTGGCCCTGCACCCACCTGTGATCGTCTTTGATGTGCCATTGCTGGTCGAGTCAGCGCACTGGCGCGAGCGGGTGGACCGCATTCTGGTGGTGGACTGCTCACCTGCAACGCAGATCCAGCGGGTGGTGGCCAGAAGCGCCCTGGAACCCGCTGCCGTGGAGCGCATCATCGCGGCGCAGGCCACCCGCGAACAACGCCGCGCCATCGCAGACTGGGTGCTGCTCAACGAGGGGCTGAGCCTGGCGCAACTGAACGAGCAGATCGATGCGCTGATGGAAAAACTCAGATCGGCTGGCCAGCAGATGGCCGGCACACCACTGCCGTACCCGCCAAGCGGGGTATGATCCCCACCACGCCCTCCGACCACTCGAATAGCGCGACGCCCGTGATCCTTTTCGAACACCCTTTCAACGAACGCGTACGCACCTATCTGCGGCTCGAGCACCTGTTTCGACGCTTTGAAGTCCTGGTGCAGCGCGATCACCCCATCGATCATCATTTCGGCTTCACCACCCTGTTTGAAATTGTCGAGGTGGGCGGACGCAGCGACCTGAAGTCGGACATCCTGAAGGATCTCGAACGCCACAAGCAGCAGTTTCAGTCCTACCGCGGCAACCCGTCGGTCTCGGAGGCCACGCTGGACCAACTGCTCGGACGCATCGACGAGTCGTTTGAATCGTTCAACACCGCCAGCACCCGCATCAACCAGTTCGTCAACGACAACGATTGGCTGTCGGCACTGCGCAACCGCCTGGCCATTCCGGGCGGCACCTGCAGCTTCGACCTGCCCAGCTACCACTGCTGGCAACAACACAGCCCGCAACAACGCCGCGACGACATCATTCGCTGGAGCGAGCCCCTGCGTCCGCTGCATGCGTGCATCGATCTCCTCATGGGCCTGTTGCGTGAAGGGGGTTCGGCGCAGAAGGTCATGGCGGCGTCGGGTCAGTTCCAGCAGAATTTGCCGCAGGGGCGCTTTCAGCTCATGCGACTGCGCATCGACCCCAGCCTGAACGTGGTGCCCGAAATCAGCGGCAACCGCATGATGGTGTCCATCCGCATGATGGTGCAGGATGACAGCGGTCATCTGCAGGCCTGCAACCAGGATGTGCCCTTTGAAATGGGCCTGTGCGGCTGAACCCGGGGCGTGCACGATGGACGGCATGAGCAGCCACACGCCCGAGCGCATCGTCACCTGTCCCGGCTGTGGCGGGCCCAGCGTGTATGCACCCCGCAATCGCTATCGGCCCTTTTGTGGCGAACGCTGCAAGAACCATGATCTCGGCGCCTGGGCCAGCGAGGAACACCGCGTGCCCGACCCCACGCCTCCGGACGACTTCGACCTGGGCGTTCCACCCCTGCAGTGATCACACCCTCCCGGCGGAGTGACACACCGCGGGCCAGGGCCAACTGTCAGCAACGATGGGGGGCACCGAGGGCGTCAGCTGGCAGGATGCGTGGCTCCGACAAACCCTTGCGCCTGCGCCATCCACTGCAACACGGGCACCGTGCCCGGCAACACCGGTTGCACCGTCACGGGCAAGGTCTGCCAGGCGGCGGTTTGACCTTCCCGCATCTCGATCTCACCTCGCCAGCGCGTGACCTGACAGAAATTGAGTTGCACCAGCGCATGCGGGTAATCAAAACGCTCGGTGCGCCAGGGGATGCAGTCCTCGATGGTGATGCCCAGTTCTTCCTGCAGCTCGCGCTTCAGCGCCGCCTCCACCGTCTCGCCCGCTTCCAGCTTGCCCCCCGGAAATTCCCAGTAGCCCGCGTACACCTTGCCCTCGGGGCGTGAGGTCAGCAAGAAGGACTCGCCACGCATCAAGACACCCACGGCCACCTGGACCAGCGGTCGATCGGCCCCTCCCTCGCGCGCACGCTCGGGGTGGGCCACCTGCACGACGGGTTCAGGCCTGACGGCCGACATAGTCGCGCGCGAACTGGTAGGCCACGCGGCCGCTGCGCGAGCCGCGCTCCAGGGCCCAGACCAGCGCCTCGGGGTGTGATGCCTCGGTCTTGCTCGCGGGCAGGCCGAGCGAGCGCAACCACTGGTCCACGATGGTGAGGTACTCGTCCTGCGAGAACGGATAGAAACTCACCCACAAACCAAAACGCTCGGAGAGCGAAATCTTTTCTTCGATGACCTCGCCCGGGTGTACCTCGCCGTCATCGGTATGGGTGTAGCTGAGGTTGTCCTTCATGTACTCGGGCAGCAGGTGGCGGCGGTTGCTGGTGGAGTAGATGAGCACGTTCGGGGTGGCTGCAGCCACTGAACCATCCAGAATCGACTTGAGCGCCTTGTAGCCGGGTTCGCCGTCCTCGAAGCTCAGGTCATCACAGAAGATGATGAATTTCTCGGCGCGATCGCTCACCACCTCGATGATGTCGGGCAGGTCCACCAGGTCGGCCTTGTCCACCTCGATGAGGCGCAGACCGCGCGGCGCGTATTCATTCAGACAGGCCTTGATCAGCGAGGATTTGCCCGTGCCGCGAGCGCCGGTCAACAGCACGTTGTTGGCCGGCACACCGCTCACGAATTGCTCGGTGTTGCGCTGGATCTTTTCCTTCTGACCGTCAATCTCGCGCAAGTCTTTCAGCGAAAGGCTGGCCACGTGGCGCACGGGTTCGAGCACACCGTGACCACCCGAGCGCTTGCGATAGCGAAAGGCAATGCTGGCAGACCAGTCCGGCTGGCGCATGGGCTGCGGCAACACCGACTCGATGCGTTCGATCAGGGCTTCCGCGCGGGTGATCAGGCGTTCAAAATGTTCATTCATACAAATCAGCTTCGGTAATCGGCGTTGATGGTCACGTATTCGTGACTGAAGTCGCAGGTCCACACGGTGTCGGCGGCATGGCCCCGACCGAGCACCACGCGCACCGTGATTTCGGCCTGTTTCATGACGCGCTGGCCGTCTTCCTCGCGGTAGTCGGCGCGGCGACCGCCTTGCGTGGCCACATGGACATCGTCCAGGTAAAGGTCGATCTTCGTCTGGTCAAGGTCGGTGATGCCGGCATAGCCCACGGCCGCCAGAATGCGGCCCAGGTTGGGGTCGCTGGCGAAAAACGCGGTCTTCACCAGGGGCGAGTGTGCAATCGCATAGGCCACCAGACGGCACTCTTCAGGGGTGCGTCCGCCTTCGACCCGCACCGTGATGAACTTGGTGGCGCCTTCGCCATCGCGCACGATGGCCTGCGCCAGGGTGCGCGAGACGTGCAGCATGGCGTCTCGCAAGGCGCGGCCCTCGGCGCTGTCAAGCGAGGTGATGGGCGCGTGGCCGGCTTTCTGCGTGGCGATGACGACAAACGAATCGTTGGTGGAGGTGTCGCCGTCCACCGTCACGCGGTTGAACGAGCCTTCAGCCAGTTCCAGCGCGAGGGCCTTCATGAGCGAGGGGTCGATGCAGGCGTCGGTGGCGACATAGCCCAGCATGGTGGCCATGTTGGGGCGGATCATGCCCGCGCCCTTGGCAATGCCGGTGACGCTCACCGTGCGCCCGCCCAGCGTGATCTGCACGCTGCTGGCCTTGGGCACGGTGTCGGTGGTCATGATGCCTTCAGCCGCCAACGCCCAGTTGTCGGGCTTGGCTGCAGCAATGGCGGCCGGTAGCGCCGCCATGATGCGATCCGAGGGCAACGACTCCATGATGACGCCGGTGGAGAACGGCAGGATGCTCTCGGGGCTGACCTTGAGCAGATCGCCCAACGCCGTGCAAGTGGCGCGTGCACGCGCCAGACCGTCCTCACCCGTGCCGGCATTGGCGTTACCCGTGTTCACCACGATGGCACGGACAGCAACACCTGCCGCCAGGTGTTCACGACACACCTGCACCGGCGCGGCACAAAACCGGTTTTGTGTGAAGACGCCGGCCACCGCCGCCCCCTCATCGAGCAACACCACCGTGAGATCCTGGCGACCAACCTTGCGCACGCCGGCGCTGGTCACACCGATGCGCACGCCGGCAATCGGGTGCAGGGAGGAAGGATGGGGAGGGGACAGATTGACGGGCATGGTGAGGTTCACAAAACGGCGAACAGGGCACAGGGGACGGGGAAATCCGGTGCATCCCGCACCGCACAACCGCCACAAAAAGTCTAGTTTATCGGATGGTCGTGACGCCCCGATGGCTTGACCTATCATGAGAGACACCCGGCCCAGCGACCGGGACTGCCGCCGACGCCCTCCTGGAGACACCTCATGTTCACGCGACTCAAACATCTTTTTGGTTTCATGGCCCTGGGCACCCTGAGCATGGTGACACCCGGAGCGGCCTCGGCTCAATCCAAAGCCTCGATGGACATTGCCGATTTCGGTTCTTTTCATGTAGGTGGCCGCCTGGCGACCGTTCAGGGCAAACCGGTCAAGGAAGTGGTCTTCACCCCCGGCGGGGCGCCCGCAAAGATCGACCCGAACGGGCAATACATGGTCGAGTCCATGTACGTGCAGTATTTCACCCCGTCCAAGGTCAAGGCCAAATACCCGATCCTGATGTGGCACGGGGGCGGCCTGACCGGGGTGACCTATGAAACCACGCCCGATGGCCGCGAAGGCTGGGCGCACTTCTTCATCCGCAATGGCTGGAAGACCTATGTGTCGGACGCTGTGGAGCGCGGTCGCTCGGGCTGGGCCTCGCCCGACATCTGGTCCAGCCCCCCGCAATTTCTGCCCATTGAAAACCCCTGGAACCGTTTCCGCATGGGCGCCAAGCCCTGGAGCGATGACCCCGCCGAGCGGGCCCAATATCCCGACAGCCAGTTCCCGCCCGAGGGCTATCTGAACTTCATGCGGCAGAACGTGCCTCGTTGGACCACCACCGACGAAGCCACCCTCCGCGCCTACACCGAGCTGGTCGACAAGGTGGGCCCCTGTGTGGTGTTGGTGCACAGCCAGGCAGGTCAGTTTGGGCAGAAAGTGGCCCAGGCCCGTCCCGACCTGGTCAAAGCCCTGGTGCTGGTGGAGCCCGCTGGCTTTGGTGACCCCGTGAAGTCGGATGCCCTCAAGAACACGGCCATCCTCACGGTCTATGGCGACTACATCGAGCAAGACGCGCGCTGGCCCGGCATGCGCAAGACGCAAATGGCCCTCAACGAGCGCTATCGCCAGGCGGGTGCGCAGGTGGACGTGATCAACCTGCCCGAGCACGGCTTCAAGGGCAACTCCCACATGCTGATGATGGACCGCAACAACCAGCAAATCGCCCAGCTGATTCATGACTGGCTGGCGCGCAAGGGCCTGACCGAGTGATCGAGGCGGACATCGGCTGACCCTCACGGCTCGATCTGCAAGCGTGCCTCCCTGACCGGCCGGACCCATGTGTTCACCTCGTTGACCAGAAAGTCGGCGAATTGCGGTGGCCTGGCGGGCGAAGGTTCCGCGGCCAACTCGGTGAGCCGGTTGCGGCGCAGTCCACTCACGCCAAGCCTGGACACCAGGCCATGTGGTTCCAATGAAGCTAAACTTCTGTTCATGCCATCACACTGCCCGTCGAACTGCAAGCGCACTCTCACCTGCAGCCTGCGCTGCAGTCCCTGAGCAATCATGAGCAGTTCCCCCACCACCTGCCCCATCTGCCAGCGTGAGAACCACTGCTCGGTGGCAAAAGGTGAGGCGGCCGTTTCGTGCTGGTGCCACCAAGGGTATTCATCGGCCAGCCTGATGGCCCACATCCCCCACCACCTCAAGGGCAAAGCCTGTATCTGTTCGGCCTGTGCGCAAGCGCGCACGGCAGCACTCAAGACGGTGGTGTCCTTGCTCAAGTCCTGAGCGGGACTTGGGACCGGTGAGTGAGGATAACGGGAGTCATTTCTGACATAGCGTCCACACGACTTATCGGTGCAGACATCCGTTCAGAGACCCTGATGCCTCTTGCGACGCGTCCGGTCGGTCCTCAGCTCAACGTGCCGTGGCAGTGCTTGTATTTCTTGCCACTGCCACACGGACAGGGGTCGTTGCGGCCCACTTGCGGGACAGCCGCCGCCAGGGTGCGCGGATCCGTCGTGGTTTGGGCCTCACCCGTTTCAGTCGGTGCGGTGTAAGTGACATTGGAGATGGCTTCAGCCCGTGCCTCGATGTCCTGGGCCGCCGCATCGATCTGCGCTTGCGACTGGATTTGCACCGTCATCAGCAGCCGGGTGACTTCGTTGCGCACCATGTCGAGCAATTGGGCAAACAGCTCAAACGCCTCGCGCTTGTATTCCTGCTTGGGTTGTTTTTGCGCGTAACCACGCAAATGGATGCCCTGGCGCAAATAGTCCAGCGCGGCCAGATGCTCGCGCCAGTGCGAGTCGATGTTCTGTAGCAGCACCATGCGCATGAACGGCGTGAACTGCTCGGCGCCCACCTGGTCGAGTTTGACCTGGAAGGCCTCATGGGCAGCCTTGAGCACCATCTCGAGAATGTCTTCGTCGGTGATGTCGGCGGCGGATTGCAGGGTTTGCAGCAGCGGCACCTCGATCTGCCACTCCTTGGCCAGCAGGTTTTGCAGGCCCTGCAGGTCCCATTGCTCTTCCATCGATTCAGCGGGCACGTGATGACGCACGAGATCGGTGAAGCAGCCTTCGCGCAGCGAGGCGATCTGGGCGCTCAGGTCAGCAGCGTCCAGGATGTCATTGCGCTGCTGGTAGATCACCTTGCGCTGGTCGTTGGAGACGTCGTCGTACTCGAGCAATTGCTTGCGGATGTCAAAGTTGCGCGCTTCGACTTTGCGCTGCGCGCTCTCGATGCTGCGCGTGACCATACCGGCCTCGATGGCTTCCCCCTCGGGCATCTTCAGGCGGTCCATGATGGCCTTGACGCGCTCACCCGCGAAGATGCGCATGAGCGGATCGTCCAGGCTCAGGAAGAAGCGTGATGAACCCGGGTCACCCTGGCGGCCCGAGCGGCCGCGCAACTGGTTATCGATGCGGCGGGACTCGTGGCGCTCGGTGGCAATGATGCGCAAGCCGCCTTGTGCCACCACGAACTCATGGTCTTTTTTCCACTGCTCGCGCAGCGCGGCAATGCGCGTCTCACGCGTGGCGGCATCCAGGGTTTCATCGGCCTCGACGGCCGCCACGGCTTTCTCGACGTTGCCCCCGAGCACGATGTCCGTGCCACGACCGGCCATGTTGGTCGCGATGGTGATGGACTTGGGCGCACCGGCCTGGGCCACGATATCGGCTTCGCGCGCATGCTGTTTGGCGTTGAGCACCTGGTGCGGCAACTGGGCCTGGGTGAGCAGTTGAGCGATGAGTTCGGAGTTTTCGATGGAAGTGGTTCCCACCAGCACCGGTTGTCCACGCTCATGGCACTCGCGAATGTCGGCAATCGCGGCGTTGTATTTTTCCTGGGTGGTCTTGTAGACGCGGTCGAGCTGATCGTCACGGCTGCTGGGCCGGTTGGGCGGGATGATCACGGTCTCCAGGCCGTAGATCTCCTGGAATTCATAGGCCTCGGTGTCCGCCGTGCCCGTCATGCCAGCCAGCTTGCCGTACAGGCGGAAATAGTTCTGGAAGGTGATCGAGGCCATGGTCTGGTTCTCGGCCTGGATCTGCACTGCCTCCTTGGCTTCCACCGCCTGGTGCAGCCCATCGCTCCACCGGCGTCCGGACATCAGTCGACCGGTGAACTCGTCCACGATGACGATCTCGCCGTTTTGCACCACGTAGTGCTGATCGCGGTGGTAGATGTTGTGCGCGCGCAGCGCCGCATACAGGTGATGCATGAGGCTGATGTGCGAGGGGTCATACAGTGACGCGCCCTCGGGCAGCAGCCCCTGACTGGACAGCAGTCGCTCGGCGGTTTCGTGGCCTTGCTCGGTGAGAAAGACCTGGTTGGACTTTTCGTCGACGGTGAAGTCGCCCGGGGTGATGACGCCTTCTCCGGTGCGCGGATCGGCCTCGCCAATTTGCTGGGTCAGATGCGGGACCACCTGGTTGATAGCCATGTACATGGCGGTGTGGTCTTCGGCCTGACCGCTGATGATGAGCGGCGTGCGGGCCTCGTCAATCAGGATGGAGTCAACCTCGTCGACGATGGCGTAGGACAGCTTGCGTTGCACCCGGTCGGCCGGTTCGTACACCATGTTGTCGCGCAGGTAGTCAAAGCCGTACTCGTTGTTGGTGCCGTAGGTGATGTCACTGCGGTAGGCACCCTGCTTGTCTTCACGGGACATCTGCGGCAGGTTGATGCCCACGCTCAGGCCCAGGAAGTTGTACAGGCGCCCCATCCACTGGGCATCACGCTGGGCCAGGTAATCGTTGACCGTCACCACGTGCACGCCGTTGCCGCTCAGGGCGTTCAGGTACACCGGCAGGGTGGCGGTGAGGGTCTTGCCCTCGCCGGTGCGCATTTCGGCAATCTTGCCCTGATGCAGGGCCATGCCCCCCATCAACTGCACATCGAAGTGACGCATGCGCATGACCCGCTTGGAGCCTTCTCGCACCACCGCAAACGCTTCCGGCAGGATGTCGTCCAGGGTGGCGCCCTGCGCCAACCGCTGACGGAACGACTCGGTTTTGCCACGCAACTCGTCATCCGAGAGGGATTCCAATGCGGGCTCAAGCGCGTTGATGCGCTCCACCGTCTTGCGGTACTGTTTCAGCAACCGGTCATTGCGGCTGCCGAAGATCTTGGTCAGGAGATTGAAGGCCATGCGAGCAGTGCGCGAATCGGCTTCCCGTGGGTCCACGGGCCACCGCGCACAATCCTTGTGTCGAAGCGGGCGATTTTACCCGGCGGCTCACCGCATAATGGACAAATGGCCAACCCGCCCCCCGTGACGCCCCCACCACCCGACAGGCCGCCCCGCCAGGCTGGGGGGGGGGACGCCTCGTCCGCCTGCTCGTCCACCCTGGCAGCCTACCAGGCGCTGGGTTACAACCGCCCCCCTCAGGCCAGCCGGCCCTCGATGCGCGGCCGTGCGGTGCCCGTGGAACGTGCTGTCCAGGAAAGCAGCAGCCTGGCGCAACTGAGCGCCCTGTCGCGCGAGTCGCAGCTTCGCCTGCAGTCGCTGCAACGGGTGCTCCCTCCCCTGCTCTGGGCCCAGCTGAGTGCAGGCCCGATCGAGGCTGACACCTGGTGTGTGCTGGTCTCCAACAACGCCGTGGCCGCCAAAATCCGTCAGTGGGCGCCGGCCATGGCCGCGCACCTGCGAACGCGTGGCTGGGCCGTCCAGACCATACGGATCAAGGTTCGGTCCACTCGCTAGGCACCCAGTCCAGGGATTACCCCGGTGTTGTGCGTCTGGGCAGGCTGCCGCCGTGTTCAAAGGCGCAGCGTTTGCAACCGTACGGGCCACAATAGAGCCTCGCACAGGAGAATTCATGGTCACAACATTCACAACCCAGCCGAGACAGGCGACCCAAACAGGTCTGGTCGGCCTGGCCCTCGCGCTGGTGATGGCCGTGGGCGCCTCGGCCCAGGACAAACCCCCGTTGAAAATTGTGGTGGGCTTTCCCCCCGGGGGCTCTGCCGATGTCATGGGCCGTCTGGTGGCAGACGCCTTGCGCCAGGATTTCAGCCCCATCGTGGTAGAGAACAAGCCCGGGGCTGGTGGCCGCATTGCCTTGGCCGCCGTGAAAGCCGCCAAGCCGGATGGCCAGACCGTCATCGTGCTGCCCAGCGGGCCCATGGTGCTCTTTCCGCATGTCTACAAAAAGCTCGAGTACGACGCGGTCAAGGACTTCACGCCGATCTCGCTCATTGGCCATTTCCAGTTCAGCGTGGTCTCCGGACCTGCCACCCAGGTCAAGTCCGTGCAGGAGATGGTCCACAAAAGCCGGACTGATCCGGGCACAGCCAGCTATGGCACGCCAGGGCTGGGCACCCTGCCCCATTTCATGGGTGTGATGATGGAACAGGCTGCGGGCATTTCCTTGAACCATGTGCCGTTTCAGGGGGGCGGGCCAGCCAACAATGCCTTGTTGGGTGGGCACATCGGCTACAAGTTTGACGTGGTGTCCGAGACCGCCGAGCTGCACCGCAGCGGCAAGGTCCGCATCATTGCCGTCACCGGCAGCAAACGCGATAGTCAGGTGCCCGAGGTCCCGACCCTGAAGGAATCGGGCGTGCCCATGGAGGCGACAGCCTGGTTTGCCATGTACGGCCCGGCGCAGCTCCCGGTTGACACCTTGAAGCGTCTGGAATCGGCCATGGTGCGTGCCATCCAGCAGCCCCAGGTGCGCGAGCGGCTGACGCAGCTGGGGTATGACCCGGTCGGCTCCACCTCGGCAGAATTGGCCGCTGCGCAACGCGCCGATCTGGCGCGTTGGGAAAAGCCAATCAAGGCCACCGGCGTGACACTGGAGTAAGCGCATGACCCGACCCAACATCATCTTCATTGTGGCCGACGACCTGGGATTCGCCGACCTGGGCTGTTACGGCGGGCGAGCCGCCGAGTTCGGGCCGGTCTCGCCCGTCCTTGACCAACTCGCCGCCCATGGCCTGCGCCTGACCGAGGGGTATGCCAATTCACCGGTGTGCTCGCCCACGCGATTTGCCCTGATGACCGCGCGCTACCAAACCCGGCTGCGCGGTGCGGCCGATGAGCCGATCAACAGCAAGAGCAAGGGAAGCACCGTTCTGGGACTCCCCCCCGAACACCCCACCCTGCCCTCGCTGCTCAAGCAGGCGGGCTATCACACGGCCCTGATCGGCAAATGGCACCTGGGGTATCCGCCCACCTTCAGCCCGCTCAAGTCGGGGTACGAGGAATTCTTTGGCCCCATGTCTGGCGGTGTGGATTACTTCACCCACTGCAGCAACAACGGCTCACACGACCTCTACCTGAATGAGGCCGAGCATGCCGAGGAGGGCTACCTGACGGATCTGCTCTCACAACGCTCGGTGGACTATGTGCGGCGCATGGCTGAACCTGCGCGCAACGGGCAGCCATTTTTCCTGAGCCTGCACTACACGGCACCGCACTGGCCGTGGGAAACACGCGACGATGGCGACGTGGCGTCACAGGTCAAGGACAACCTGTTTCACCTGGATGGCGGCAACATCCACACCTACCGCCGCATGATCCATCACATGGACGAAGGCATTGGCTGGGTAGTGGACGCCTTGCGCGAGACCGGGCAACTCGACAACACCCTGATCGTCTTCACCAGCGACAACGGGGGGGAGCGCTTCAGTGACAACTGGCCCCTGGTGGGCGGCAAGATGGACCTGACCGAAGGCGGCATCCGCGTCCCCTGGATTGCGCACTGGCCCGCCGTCATTCCGGCCGGGTCGGTGAGCCATCAGCACTGCCTCACCATGGACTGGTCGGCCACCCTGCTGGAACTGGGCGGGGCCACCCCGGCTGCGAGCCACCCCCTGGATGGGGTGTCCCTGGCGCCGATCTTGCGCGAACCCGCGCATGCTTTCGAGCGCGCGATGTTCTGGCGCATGAACCACCGCGGACAACGCGCCATGCGGCTGGGACCCTGGAAATACCTGCGGGTCGATGGCCACGACTACCTGTTCAACATCCCCGCTGATGCGCGCGAGCGGGCCAATCTGGCCACACGCGAGCCGGATCGGCTTGCCGCGATGCGTCAGGCCTGGGAAGACTGGAACGCGTCCATGCCGCCCATTCCCGACGACGCCACCATCAGCCTGGGCTACTCATCCAAGGACATGCCCCAGCGCTGAGCGCTGACAGGAGTGACGATGCAACTCAAGCCGCAAGACATTCAGCGCTACCACGATGAGGGCTACCTGATCCCGCCCTACCAGCTGGAGCCTGCCCTGTTGCAACAGCTGCAACAGACCCTGGATCAGCTGATTCGCGACAACCCGGGCGTGCGCCCCGAAAAACTGGTCAGCGCGCACATCGAGGGCATGAACGATGAAGGCGTGAAAGGCAGCCAGCGTTTTCTGGAACTGGCCATGCACCCGCCCATCGTGGACATGGTGACGCAGCTCATCGGGCCGGACGTGATCCTGTGGGGTTGCCACGTGTTTTGCAAACCAGCGGGTGAGGGTTACGAAACGCCCTGGCACCAGGACGGCCACTATTGGCCCATCCGGCCCTTGGCCACCTGCACCGTCTGGGTCGCCCTCGAACCCAGCACCCGTGACAACGGGTGCTTGCGGGTGATTCCCGGGTCTCACCGCGATCAGCAGTTGCATCCGCACCTGCATGAGGACCGCACCGACCTCACGCTCACACAACGCATGGCGGATGGCACGTTCGACGTCAGGCAGGCCGCTGATCTTGAACTGCAACCCGGGCAAATGTCCCTGCACGACGTCTACATGGTGCATGGTGCCGAGGCCAACCGATCCGGGCAGCGTCGCACCGGTGTGGCCTTGCGCTACATGCCGGGCTCATCCCTGTTTGACCGAAGCTTGACGCCTTCGCAAGGCAAGACCGGCGTGCCGGTGAGCTTTGCCACGCGGCCCCTGTGGTTGTTGCGAGGCGAGGACCGCACGGGGCGCAATGACTTTGCCATCGGACACCGGACATCGCCCACAAAAATGGCCTGAACGCGTCAGGCCATTGAAAAGTGGTGCCGATTATCGGATTCGAACTGATGACCTACCGCTTACAAGGCGGTTGCTCTACCAACTGAGCTAAATCGGCGTATCTGGAATTCTACCCGCGCCGTTATTTGATGCGGGTCAGCGTTGGGCGCTTGCCGGCCGTCGGCGTCGTGGGCGGTTCGGGGGACGCATCTTCGTTCCCGGTGCTCTCTGTCGTCACCGCGCGCGGTCCTTTGCTGGCCGCCGGCGCAGCCGGGAACGCCATGCCTTGTCCGTTTTCACGGGCATAGATGGCCATCACACGGTCGATCGGCACCAGAATTTCACGCACCACACCGGCAAAGCGTGCCTTGAACTCGATCAGTTCGTTGCCGATCAACAGGCCATTGGTGGCGTCGGGCCCGATGTTGAGCACCACCTGCCCGTCCTTGATGAACTCGCGCGGCACCTGCACGGTGTCGTCGGCCATGACCGCCACATACGGTGTGAAGCCACTGTCGACACACCACTCGTGCATCGCCCTGAGCAGGTAGGGACGGGTGGAGGGGGACTCGAGAGCGCTTTGCATGGCCGCGAGGATTACTTGCGCATCACCTTCTCGGACGGCGTCAACGCCTCAATGTAGGCCGGACGCGAGAAGATGCGCTCAGCGTACTTGAGTAGCGGTGCGGCGTTCTTGGACAGGTCAATGCCGTAGTGGTCGAGACGCCACAGCAGCGGGGCAATGGCCACGTCGAGCATGGAGAAGTTTTCACCCAGCATGTACTTGTTCTTCAGGAACACCGGTGCGAGCTGCGTCAGGCGGTCACGGATGTGCGAACGCGCTTTTTCCAGCGCCTTCTCGTTGCCTTTGACGTTGCGTGCCTCGAGCGTGGTCACGTGCACGAACAATTCCTTCTCGAAGTTGAGCAGGAACAGTCGCACGCGGGCGCGGTCCACCGGATCACCGGGCATCAACTGCGGGTGCGGGAAGCGCTCATCGATGTATTCGTTGATGATGTTGGACTCATACAGGATGAGGTCACGCTCGACCAGGATGGGCACCTGGCCGTAGGGGTTCATCACGTTGATGTCTTCGGGCTTGTTGTAGAGGTCGACGTCACGGATTTCAAAGTCCATGCCTTTTTCGAACAACACAAAGCGGCAGCGGTGGGAAAAGGGACAGGTCGTCCCGGAGTACAAGACCATCATTTTGAGGACTCCTGAAAATCAAAAAGAGTGACCGGGTCCCCGGTCACTCTAGGGGGACCCTGTTCAGCCTTGGCTGACAGGGTCAGAAGGGCAATCAGCGAATGTCTTTCCAGAACGATGCGTTGAGGCGCCAGGCGATGATGGTGAACACCACCAGGAACATCAGCACCCACACGCCAATGCGCACGCGGTCATTCTGGGCGGGCTCGCCCATCCACTGCAGGTAGGCCACCAGATCAGCCACCGCCTGGTCGTATTGCAACGGGCTCATGGTGCCGGGGCTGACTTGTTGCCAGCCTTTGAAGACCTGCACATCGTGACCATGTTCGCTATGGGTTTCAAACACCGGGCGACGGTCGCCTTGCAGCTCCCACAACACGTGCGGCATGCCCACGTTGGGGAAGGCCAGGTTGTTCCAGCCGGTGGCCTTGGTCTCGTCGCGGTAGTAGGTGCGCAAGTAGGTGTAGAGGTAATCTGCACCCGTGCCCCCGTGACCCGCGCGTGAGCGGGCGATGACGGTGAGGTCCGGCGGGTTGGCACCGAACCAGTCCTTGGCCTGACGCGGATCGATGGCCGCCTTCATGGTCTCACCGACCTTCTCGGTGGTGAACAGCAGGTTGTCCTTGATCTGTTGCTCGGTGAGGCCGATGTCCTTCAGGCGGTTGAAGCGCATGAAAGCAGCCGAGTGGCAGTTCAGGCAGTAGTTGACGAACAGTTTGGCACCGTGTTGCAGGGCGCCCAGGTCGTTGGTCTTGTTGGGGGCCTTGTCCCAGGCAATGGTGTCACCACCCGAGGCCTGGGCACCGGCCACCAGACCGAATGCCAGCATGAGGCTGAGAAGGAATTTTTTCATGGTTGTCTTGCTCCGTCAGGCTCAGTGTGCGGCGAAAGTCACACGGTCGGGAACCGGCTTGGTCTGGCCCAGTCGGCTCCACCACGGCATCAGCAGGAAGAAGCCGAAATAGAACAGCGTGCCCACTTGCGAGACGCGCTCACCGATGGGGGACGGGGGCTGCACACCCAGGTAGGCCAGGATGACGAAGTTGATGACGAAGATGCCATACAGGTACTTGTGCCAGTCGGGACGGTAGCGGATCGAGCGGACCGCGCAGTGGTCAAGCCAGGGCAGGAAGAACAGGATGATCACGGCGCCACCCATCACCACCACGCCCCAGAACTTGGCGTCGATCGAGAGCATGAGCGCCACCAGCACCACGGCACCACCGACCACGACGGCCTTGAGCAGGCCTGCCAGTTTGGCCTTGGTCACGCCCAGGAAGGCGCCCGCCAGCACACAGGCAATCAGGGCGTACATCATCTCGCTGGTGATGGCGCGCAGCATGGAGTAGAAGGGGGTGAAGTACCACACCGGCGCGATGTGCGCGGGGGTCTTGAGCGGATCGGCCGGGATGAAGTTGTTGTACTCCAGGAAGTAGCCGCCGAACTCGGGTGCGAAGAACACGATGGCAGAGAACACCATCAGGAACACGCTCACTCCCAT
Organism: uncultured Burkholderiales bacterium; assembly: GCA_937927685.1. Classification (GTDB taxonomy): domain Bacteria; phylum Pseudomonadota; class Gammaproteobacteria; order Burkholderiales; family Burkholderiaceae_C; genus Limnohabitans. The sequence continues at coordinate 79,810 of CALBSC010000002.1, forward strand.
GATGTCATGCACCGAGTAGTAGGGGTGGAAAGGAATGCCATCCAGGGGTTTGCCGTTGGCATCCTTGTGGGCCTTGATCTCGATGCCGTCGGGGTTGTTGGAACCCACTTCGTGCAGCGCGATGATGTGCGCCACCACCAGACCCAGCAGGACCAGCGGCACGGCAATGACGTGGAAGCTGAAGAAGCGGTTCAGGGTGGCGTCGCTCACCACGTAGTCGCCACGGATCAGCAGGGCCAGGTCAGGACCGACAAAGGGAATGGCGGCAAACAGGTTGACGATCACCTGGGCACCCCAGTAGGACATCTGACCCCAGGGCAGCAGGTAGCCCATGAAGGCTTCGGCCATCAGACACAGGAAGATGGCGCAACCGAAGATCCAGACCAGTTCGCGCGGCTTGCGGTAGGAACCGTAGATCAGGCCGCGGAACATGTGCATGTACACCACGATGAAGAACGCCGAAGCGCCGGTGGAGTGCATGTAGCGGATCAGCCAGCCCCAGGGCACATCACGCATGATGTATTCCACCGAAGCGAAGGCCAGCGTGGCTTCCGGCTTGTAGTGCATGACCAGGAAAATGCCGGTCACGATCTGGATCACCAGCACCAGCAGAGCCAGCGAGCCGAAGAAGTACCAGAAGTTGAAGTTCTTGGGCGCGTAGTACTCGGAGAGGTGCTCTTTGTACAGCTTGCTGGCCGGGAAGCGGTTATCCACCCAGTTGAGCAGCTTTTCGCCAGCCGAGGCGTTGGGGGAGATTTCTTTGAATTCAGCCATGGTTCGTCCTCGTCCGTTCAGGCTTTCTTGTCTTCACCGATGATCAATCGGGTGTCAGACAGATACATGTGCGGGGGCACCTCGAGGTTGTCGGGCGCCGGCTTGTTCTTGAACACGCGGCCGGCCATGTCGAAGGTCGAACCGTGGCAGGGACACAGGAAGCCACCTTGCCAGTCGTCAGGCAGCGAGGGCTGCGCGCCGGTCTGGAACTTGTCGGACGGCGAGCATCCCAGGTGCGAGCAAATGCCCACGCCCACGAACACCTCGGGCTTGATCGAGCGGCCCTGGTTACGGGCGTACTCGGGCGTGAGGTCGCTGGGTTTGCGCTCGGACTTGGGGTCAGCCAGCTGGCCCTCGGTCTTTTTGAGCGACTCGAGCTGCTCGGGGGTGCGCTTGATGATCCACACCGGCTTGCCCCGCCATTCGACGGTCAGCTTTTCGCCGGGCTTGAGGGCGGAGATGTCCACCTCGACAGCGGCACCAGCAGCTTTGGCACGCTCGGAGGGTTGGAAGGTACTGACGAAGGGCACGGCAACGGCCACTCCGCCGGCGGCACCGGCACAGGTGGACGCGATGATCCACGTCCGTTTGCTGGTGTCTACTGCGTTATCGCTCATGGAATTCCTCAGAGAAACGACATTTCAGGGTCAACCCGAGATTGTAGCGGAGGTGTCAAGGGCTGCTTGGCGTGAAACTGACAACGCCTGACAGGGTCCGGGCCATTCGTACCGCCTGGATCAGGCTGGTGGGGTCGGCCCGCCCCGTGCCAGCCAGGTCAAAGGCCGTGCCGTGGTCGGGGCTGGTGCGCACCAGGGGCAGCCCCAGGGTGACGTTGACGCCCTGTTCCACGCCCAGGTACTTGACCGGAATCAAGCCCTGGTCGTGGTACATGGCCACCACGGCATCGAACTCGCCGGGGTGTCCGGGTGACCGGCGGGCACGCATGAACACGGTGTCGGGCGGATACGGGCCGCTGGCCAGCAGGCCGCGGGCTCGCGCCACCTCGACCGCTGGCGCAATGATGTCCAGTTCCTCGCGCCCCATCAGACCGCCTTCGCCAGCGTGCGGGTTCAGGCCCGCCACGGCAATGCGCGGCGCACGGCCCAGCACCCGGCTCAGGCTGTCATGGGTGATTTGCAAGGTTTGCAGCACCTGTTCGTGAGTGACCGCTTCGATGGCGTCCCGCAAGGATACGTGGATACTCACCAGCACTGTGCGCAATTCGTCGTTGGCCAGCATCATGCGTACCGGCACTTCAGCGAGGGGGCAACCCAGGTGGGCGGCGGCCTCAGCCTGCAGCAACTCGGTGTGGCCGGGATAGGGCACCCCCGCAGCGGCCAGGGCCTGCTTGTGCACCGGGGCCGTGACCAAGCCCGCCACTTCCCCGCGCAGTGCGGCGCGGGCCGCCCAGATGACGGCATCTGCGGCCGAGCGACCCCCGGCGGCGGTGATCTGGCCCGGGGCCACGCAGCCCGCACCGCTCGCCCCCACCTGCCACACCGGCATCACGCCCGGGTCACAGTCCCGGGCTTGCGCCAGGGACGTCACCGCCTGGACCCGCCAGGAGGCGGCCCCGCGGCCGGCCGGCTGGTCAGCCACCCAGGCCTGCGCACGTTCCACCACCGCCACATCACCCACCACGAGGCAACCTCGCATCCATTGCGGTTCACGTGCAAAGGCCTGCCAGATGATTTCGGGGCCAATGCCGGCGGGCTCGCCCTGGGTGAGGGCCAGCAGGGGAAACGCAGGGGTGTCCGACATCGACCGCCGTCGCCTCAGGCCGGGTTGTCGATATCGACGAACTCGTGCCGCAGCCCGAATTCGGCCGCGAGGTGCGCACCCACGGCCGCCGCCCCTCCCCGCTCGGTGGCGTGGTGGCCGCAGGCCAGGAAGGCCACGCCCGTCTCACGGGCCAGGTGAGCCTGGGGTTCGGAGATTTCTCCGGTGATGAAGGCATCGGCGCCTGCGGCAATGGCCGCCTCGAAATAGCTTTGCGCACCGCCCGAGCACCAGGCGATGCGGCGCAGTTCGCGCCCTGGGGCACCCGCCACGACGACTGGCGAACGGCCCAGCGCCTGGGTGACACGCCGGGCCAGCGCCGGCGCATCGGTGAGCGGTTCGACGCCGCCGCCAATCAGGCCCAGCGACTGCTCGCCAAACGTGCCGTCAGCGGTCAGCCCCAGGCGCTGCCCCAGTTGGGCGTTGTTGCCCAGGGTGGCGTGCGCATCCAGCGGCAGGTGATAGGCAATCAGGTTGATGTCATGGGCCAGCAAACGGGCCAGTCGCTGCCGCATCCAGCCGGTCACCATGCCGTCCTGTCCGCGCCAGAACAACCCGTGGTGAACGAACAGGGCGTCGGCGTTGAGCTCGATGGCGCGTTCGATCAGGGCCAGGCTGGCGGTCACGCCGCTCACCAGGGTGCGGATCTCGACCCGCCCCTCCACCTGCAAGCCATTGGGGCCGTAGTCACGAAAACGCTCCGGTTGCAGCAAGGTGTGGCAGGTGTCGATCAGGGCTTGGCGGGTGACCATGGGTCGATCTTTCATCGCGGCGCAGCGCTCGGCTTGGGCCGCTGCACCGGGGTGATGGACAGGGTGAGCCTGTCCTGGCGGCGCAACACCACCACCGAAGCGCGCTGACCGGGTTTGAGGGCAGCCACGCGGCTGAGGAGCTGGTCAACAGAGTTCACCGGTTGATCGCCCACCTGCAGCAGCAAGTCCCCCGGACGGATGCCAGCGCTGAAGGCGGGGCCGCCTTGCAACACGCCGGTGATCACCACCCCCTGCGTGGCAGGCAGCCCGAAGGTCTCCGCCAGCTCGGGGCTGAGCGGGTTGGGCTCCACCCCGATCCAGCCCCGCGTGACCTGTCCATCGCGCACCAGGCTGTCGAGCACCTGGCGTGCCGTGGACACCGGAATGGCAAACCCGATGCCCAGATTGCCCCCCGAGCGCGAATAGATGGCCGTGTTGATGCCCTGCAGATGGCCCTGCACGTCCACCAGCGCGCCGCCGGAATTGCCCGGGTTGATGGCGGCGTCTGTCTGAATGAAGTTTTCGAAGGTGTTGATGCCCAGCTGGCTGCGCCCCAAGGCAGACACGATGCCACTGGTCACTGTTTTGCCCACGCCAAAGGGATTGCCGATGGCCAGTACCTGGTCACCCACCTGGATGTTTTCGGGCGCCGCCCACACGATCACCGGCAAGCGATCGAGTTGTATTTTCAGCACGGCCAGGTCGGTTTCCGGGTCAGCCCCGATCAGCCTGGCGCGCGCACGACGGCTGTCGTCCAGCACCACCTCGATTTCGTCGGCCCCTTCAATGACGTGGTTGTTGGTGAGGATGTAGCCCTCGGGGCTGACGATCACGCCGCTACCCAGTCCGGCTTGCGGGCCCTCTTCACCATCGCCAAAGAAAAAACGGAACCAGGGGTCTTTTTGGTGGGGATGGCGCTCAGGCAAGCGCGAGGTGTTGATGCTCACCACCGCGGGCGCGGCCACGCGGGCGGCGGGACTCAGGCTGCCAGCGGCCACCGAACCCGGGGGAAGTGGCGGCGCTTCCAGCAGGCTCAGGGAGGCGCGCGGCGATTGTTGCAACCACTCGGGCTTGAGCGTGACCACGACAAACCAGATCGCCACTAGCACTGTGACCACCTGAGCGAACAGGAGCCACAGCCGTTTCATGGTTGTCCCTGAGAGGAGGACGCAGAAGTGGACGCGGAGGACGACGGCACAGAACCCGCCGACGGGTCGGTCTGATCGGACGCAGAAGCAGACGCGACGGAGGACGAAGCCGGGTCGCTGGCACTCGTCTCCTGCTCAGGCTCTGCCGGTGCCTGCGTGTGGCGGATGAAGACCTGCGCTGCCCAGATGCCCAGTTCGTAAAGCAGGCACATGGGAATGGCCAGGGCCAGTTGCGACACCACATCGGGAGGGGTCACCACCGCCGCGATGATGAAGGCCAGCACCACGAAATAGGAACGAAAACTCTTGAGCTTGTCGATCGACACCATGCCCAGGCGGGCCAGCACCACCACCACGATGGGCACCTCGAAAGCCAGCCCGAAAGCCAGGAACATGCTGAGCACAAAGCTCAGATAGGCCTCAATGTCCGGTGCCGCCGTGATGCTCTTGGGTGCAAAACTCTGGATGAACTGAAAGACCTGGCCAAACACGAAGAAATAACAGAACGCCACGCCAACGAAAAACAGCACCGTGCTGGAGATCACCAGGGGGAAGACCAGTTTTTTCTCATGGGCATACAGCCCTGGTGCCACAAAGGCCCAGACCTGGTACAGGACCACGGGCAAGGCCATCAGGAAGGCCGACATCAGGAGAATCTTCAGCGGCACCATGAAGGGCGAGATGACCGAGGTGGCAATCAGCGTGGCTCCCACAGGGAGATGCGCCACCAGGGGCGCCGCCAGCAAGTCGTACAGCGGCCCGGGGCCCGGGTAAACGGCCAGCCCGGCGCCCGCCACGGCAATCGCGATGAAGGCTTTGACCAGCCGGTCGCGCAGCTCGATCAGGTGCTGCACGAAGGGTTGTTCGGTGCCGGCGAGTTCGTCTTCCGGGTTGGGTTTGGATTCGGACATGGTGACTCAGGGCTGACCGCTGCCCGAACTGGCGCGCGGACGGAAACGCGCCACGCGGGCGGCGCCCGAGAGCGCACGGGTGCGTACGCCGTGGCGAGCCTTGTACCAGCCGGGAGTGGCTCCGCGCTTGAGGCGCCACTTCTTGCCGGGGTTTTTGTATTCGGGAACCGGTGTGGTCAAGGGCTCGTAGGAGGACTCCAGCCCTGCGGTGGTGGCTGCCCAATCTTTTTCGAAGTCGGTGGCCGCCGTCTGCACCGAATGCTCAACGTCACGGGCCGCCGACTCGACGTTGTCCTTCATCTTGCGCAGTTCTTCCAGATCGATCGAGCGGTTCACCTCGGCCTTGACGTCGGCGACATAGCGTTGCGCCTTGCCCAGCAAAGCGCCCACCGTGCGGGCCACGCGCGGCAGTTTCTCGGGGCCAATGACGATGAGCGCCACCACGCCGATAAGCGCCATCTTGGAAATGCCGAGGTCGATCATGTGCTCTGCCGCGTCAGGCCATCACAGCCACAGCGGCGCGTGTATTCAGGGCTTGGTCCGGGCCTCGACGTCGATGGTGTTGCCATCGGTCTTGGCAGCACTGGCCACTTGCTGGGTGGCGGCCGGTGTAGCGGGCTTGTCCTCGGCCGGGGTCGAACCCTCTTTCATGCCGTCCTTGAAGCCCTTGACGGCGCCGCCCAGGTCCGAGCCAATGTTCTTGAGCTTTTTGGTGCCAAACACCAGCACGATGATCAACAGCACAATCAGCCAGTGCCAGATCGAAAAGGAACCCATGACATCACTCCTCTAAGTCGAAGGAGCATTGTAGTGTCCGCGCATCACCACTGAGTGCGCTGGGGCATGGAAATCAGCCCCGCAACCAGGGTCGGGGCCCACCCATGACGTGGAAATGCAGGTGATGCACCTCCTGGCCACCCTCTTTGCCTGTGTTGGTCACCAGCCGGAAACCCCCTTCGGGGTAGGCCCGGGCGCCCTCTTGCAGGGCCAACTGGGGGGCCAAGGTCATGATGCGGCCCATCAGCGATTGGTGCTGGGGCTCCAGATGGGCCAGCGACACAATGTGAAGCTTGGGAATGATCAGGAAATGCACCGGCGCCCACGGGTTGATGTCGTGAAAGGCGTACACCTCGTCATCCTCAAACACCTTGCGCGAAGGAATCGCGCCGGCCACGATCTTGCAGAAGATGCAGTTAGGGTCCTGGCTCATGGGGTCACTCTCCGCTGGCTTCGCGCGCCTGGGCTTTGCGCAGCGCTTTTTCTTCCAGCCCGCTCAAGCCTTCACGACGCGCCAGTTCGTTCACCACATCGGCGGGCGTGAGGCCATAGTGGGCCAGGGCAATCATGCTGTGGAACCACAGGTCGGCCACTTCGTACACCAGCTTGGCGGGGTCACCGCCGTGGTCCACGTCCTTGGCAGCCATCACCGTTTCGGTGGCTTCCTCGCCGATCTTCTTCAAAAAGGCGTCGGGCCCCTTGTGCAGCAGGCGGGCCACGTAGCTTTTCTCAGGGTCGCCGCCATTGGCGGGCTTGCGGCTTTCCACCACGGCGGCCAAGCGATCAAGGATGTCCTGGTTGGGCATGGGTTTCACTTGTAAATCGATTCAGGGTCTTTGAGAACCGGGTCGACCGCCAGCCACTGATCGGCGTCCAGGCGCTGGTAAAAACAGCTGTGGCGACCGGTGTGGCAGGCAATGCCGGGTTCGTGGCCTGTTTGGGTGACCTTCAGCAACACCACGTCATTGTCGCAGTCCAGTCGGATGTCGTGCACCTGCTGAACATGGCCGGACTCCTCGCCCTTGAACCAGAGCTTGCCGCGGGAGCGGCTGAAGTACACCGCCCGCTTGAGCTCGGCCGTCTTGAGCAGGGCCTCGCGGTTCATCCAGGCAAACATCAGCACGTCGCCCGTGGCGGCCTCCTGGGCAATCACAGGCACCAGCCCCTGCGCATCCCAACGGACAGCGTCGAGCCAATTGGCAGCAGGGGGGGACAGTTGGGCATTCATGCAGGGATTGTGCTTGAAATCAGCGGCTGGGCGGGCAAGGCCCAGGGCAGGGCGGGTCAGCGGCGAACCGCAATGCCCCGCTGGGCCATGTGGTCCTTGGCCTGGCCGATGGTGTATTCGCCGTAGTGGAAGATGCTGGCCGCCAACACCGCGTCGGCACCGCCGAGTTGAATGCCATCGGCCAGATGGTCCAGGGTGCCCACGCCCCCGGAGGCAATCACCGGCACGGGCACGGCCTCGGTGACCGCACGCGTGAGCGCCAGGTCAAAGCCGGATTTGGTGCCATCGCGGTCCATGCTGGTGAGCAGAATCTCGCCCGCCCCCAACGCCGCCATGCGGCGCGCCCACTGCACGGCGTCCAGCCCGACATTGCGACGGCCGCCATGGCTGAAGACGTCCCAGCCTGGTCCCATGGGACGCCCGTCGGCGTCCAGGCGCAGCTCTTCCTCGGGGGTGCGACGCTTGGCGTCAATGGCCACCACGATGCACTGCGATCCGTATTTGTCGGAGGCGTCTCGGATCACCTGCGGATTGGCAATGGCCGCCGAGTTGAAACTGGTCTTGTCCGCCCCGGCGTTGAGCAAGCGGCGCACATCCTCGACCGCGCGCACGCCCCCGCCCACGGTGAGGGGAATGAAGACCTGCGAGGCCACCGCCTCGATGATGTGCAGGATGACATCGCGCTCATCGCTGGTGGCGGTGATGTCGAGGAAGGTGAGTTCGTCAGCGCCCTGCTCGTTGTAACGCGCCGCGATTTCCACCGGGTCGCCGGCATCGCGCAACTCGACAAAGTTGACGCCCTTGACGACCCGTCCGCCCGTGACATCCAGGCAGGGAATGATGCGCTTGGCCAGCATGGGTCAGGCGTCAGCGTCGCCGAGCTCGTCGGCTCGCGCCTGGGCCTGCTCGAAATCCAGGTCGCCCGAGTAGATGGCGCGGCCACAGATCACGCCCTCGACGCCCTCTTCCTCCACCGCGCACAACTGCTCGATGTCGGCCATGTTGGACAGACCCCCTGAGGCAATCACCGGAATGGTCAGGGCTTGCGCCAGACGCACCGTGGCTTCGATGTTGATGCCCGAGAGCATGCCGTCGCGACCGATGTCGGTGTAAATGATGGATTCAACCCCGTAGTCTTCGAATTTCTTGGCCAGATCGACCACCTCGTGCCCGGTCAGCTTGCTCCAGCCGTCAGTGGCCACCTTGCCGTCCTTGGCGTCCAGGCCGACGATGATGTGGCCGCCAAACGCGCTGCACGCGTCTTTCAGAAAACCGGGGTTTTTGACAGCGGCCGTGCCGATGATGACGTAGCTGATGCCGTTGTCGATGTAGCGCTCGATCGTGTCGAGATCGCGAATGCCGCCCCCGAGTTGCACCGGGATGTCGTCACCCACCGCCTTGAGGATGGCCCGGATGGCACTGTCGTTTTGCGGCTTGCCGGCAAAGGCACCGTTCAGGTCGACCAGGTGCAGGCGACGTGCGCCTTTGTTCACCCAGTTGAGGGCCATTTCGTCAGGGTTGTTGCTGAAGGTGGTGGCCTGGTCCATGTCGCCTTGCTTGAGGCGAACACAACGGCCGTCTTTCAGATCGATCGCGGGTATGAGCAACATGGGACGGTCAACGCAGCAAAGCGGGCAAGAGTGGGCAAGTCGAAAAAATCGGGGACAACGTTGTCAGGGCTTCCAGGCCAGGAAGTTGCGGTAGAGGGCGAGGCCACAATCGGCACTTTTTTCGGGGTGAAACTGCGTTGCGAAAATATTATCGCGTGCCAGCGCCGAGGTAAAGCGCCCGCCGTAGTCCGTCTCACCCGCAGTGTGGCGCGCATCGGACGGTTTGGCGAAATAGCTGTGCACAAAATAGAAGTGGCTGCCGTCCGGCACCCCGGCCCAGACCGGATGGGGCCGGGTCTGCCAGACCTGGTTCCAGCCCATTTGCGGCACTTTGTAGCGGCTCCCATCGGGCTGGTGCTGGCCTTGCAACTCAAAACGCACCACCTCGCCCGGCATCAGGCCCAGGCTGGCCGTGCCGCCGTTGCCGCCTTCGGCACTGTGCTCGAGCAGCATCTGCATGCCCACACACACCCCGAAAAGCGGTTTGGAGGCGGCAGCCTCGAGCACCGCCGGCAGCAGACCGGAGTCGCGCAACTCGCGCATGCAGTCGCGCATGGCGCCCTGCCCGGGCAACACCACTCGCTCAGCCGCGCGCACCTGGTCGGGATCGGCCGTGATCACCACCTCCATCCCGCTGCCCTGGGCCGCGTGCAGGACGGCCTGCGCCACCGAGCGCAGGTTGCCCATGCCGTAATCGATGACCGCCACCGTGCTCATGGAGAACTTACAGACTGCCCTTGGTGGACGGGATGGTACCCGCCGCGCGCGGGTCAATCTCGAGCGCGGCGCGCAGTGCGCGAGCAAATGCCTTGAACACCGTCTCCGCCTGGTGGTGGGCGTTTTCGCCGCGCAGGTTGTCGATGTGCAGGGTGACAAAGGCGTGGTTCACAAAGCCCTGGAAAAACTCGAAGGCCAGTTGCGAATCGAAGGTGCCGATCATGCCGCTCTTGAAGGGCACGTGCATGACCAGGCCAGGACGGCCGGAAAAATCCACCACCACGCGGCTCAGGGCTTCATCCAGGGGGACGTAGGCGTGGCCATAGCGGCGCAGCCCCTTTTTGTCGCCCACGGCCTGGGCCACTGCCTGGCCCAGGGTGATGCCCACATCCTCGACCGTGTGGTGGCCATCGATATGCAAGTCGCCGTCGGCCTGAATGTCCAGGTCAATCAGGCCATGACGGGCAATCTGGTCGAGCATGTGGTCAAAGAAGCCGATGCCGGTGTTGACCTTGCATTGACCTGTGCCATCCAGGTTGAGCTGCACCCGGATGCGGGTTTCGGCGGTTTGACGGCTGACGTCGGCGGTGCGTGCGTTCATGGTGTGGTTTCGCGGGTCTGTCGGTTTTCGGCGGCTGGTAGTCGGCGGCTGGATTTGGACGGCTGGGTTTAAGCGGCTTGAGGACCCCAGTGGATCAGGCCGGCACGGCCTCTGTCAAGGCCGCCATCAGGCGTTGGTTCTCGTCGGGGGTGCCCACGGTCAGGCGCAGGCAACCAACCAGCAAGGGGTGCATGGCCGAGACGTTCTTCACCAGCACGCCGCGCGCCTTGAGTCCGTTGAACACCCGTGCCGCCGTGTCGTGCGGGGCTTCGCCGGGGGCACTCAGCCGCACCAGCAACATATTGGCTTCGCTGGGAAATGGCGTGGCGCCCGGCAAGGCGCTCAGCTGCTGTTGCAACCAGGCACGCTGGTCGCGCAGTTCACGGGCTTGCTGGGCGAACACCTCGGCATGCTCCAGGGCAAACAGCGCGCATTCGGCGTTGAGCACGCTCACGTTGTAAGGCGGACGCACCTTGTCCACCTCGGCCACCAGCGCAGCCGGGCCGATCATGTAGCCCAGACGAATACCGGCCAGGCCGAATTTGGACAGCGTGCGCATCAACAGCACGTGGGCGTTGGCCGCGGGGTCGCGTCGGATCTCGTCCAGCCAGGTGCGGCTGGAAAACGGTTGATAGGCCTCGTCCATGACGACCAGACCGCCATAGGCTGACACCTGGGCGATGAGTCGGCGAATCACGTCGGCGTCCCAGAGGTTGGCGGTGGGGTTGTTGGGATAGGCCAGATACACCAGGGCTGGCTGATGCTGGGCAATGGCCGCGCGCATGGCGGCCTCGTCGAGCTCAAACGCAGCGGTCAGGGGCACCCCGATGAACGACAAGCCTTGCAACTTGGCGCCCATCGCGTACATGACAAAACCCGGCTCGGGCGCCAGGATGCTGGCACCCGGCACATCGCAGGCCATGGCCAGGAGGGAGATCAGTTCGTCCGAGCCATTGCCCAACATCAACTGGGTGCCAGGTGGCAGGTCGACATACGCCGCCAGGACCCGTTTGAGGTCGTCAATGCGAGAGCCGGGATAGCGGTTGATCGCCACCGCACCCAGACGACGGCCCAACTCGGCCTGCAGCGGTGCAGGCAGGGTGTAGGGGTTCTCCATCGCATCGAGCTTCAGGAAGCCGGCGGAGGGCTGAACCGCATAGGCGTGCATGGACTGCACGTCGGGTCGGATGAATCGCAGGGGCTGGCTCATGAAGGGTGGCTCACAACAGTCATCATACCCAGGGCTCAGCGCGGCTTGAGGCGCATTTCGGCGGCACGGGCGTGCGCCTGCAGGCCCTCGCCGTGGGCCAGCACGGAAGCGATCTGCCCCAGGGTCTGGGCACCAGCCTCGCTCACCTCAATCAGGCTGCTGCGTTTTTGGAAATCGTAGACCCCCAAGGGCGAGCTGAAGCGGGCCGTGCCCGAGGTGGGCAACACGTGGTTGGGGCCGGCACAGTAGTCGCCCAGCGACTCGCTGGTGAAGGCCCCCAGGAAGATGGCGCCCGCGTGGCGCAACAGGGGCTCCCAACGGTGCGGCTCGGCGCTCGAGACTTCCAGGTGCTCCGGCGCGATGCGGTTGCTGATCTCGCACGCCTCTTCCATGCTGCGGGTGTGGATGAGCGCACCGCGCCCCTGCAAGGAGGCGCTGATGATGTCGCGCCGCGGCATATCGGGCAGCAAGCGGTCGATGGCGGCCTGCACCTGCGCGATATAGGCCGCATCGGGGCACAACAGGATGCTCTGCGCGAGTTCGTCGTGTTCGGCCTGGCTGAACAGGTCCATGGCCACCCAGTCGGGCGGCGTGCTGCCATCCGCCAGCACCAGGATTTCGCTCGGGCCGGCAATCATGTCGATGCCGACGGTGCCAAACACGCGCCGCTTGGCAGCCGCCACGTAGGCGTTACCCGGGCCGGTGATCTTGTCCACACGCGGAATGCTGGCCGTGCCGTACGCCAGGGCGGCCACCGCCTGCGCGCCGCCCAGGGTGAAGGCGCGTGTGACGCCGGCCACGTGCGCGGCAGCCAGAACCAACTCGTTGCGCTCACCCCGCGCGGCCGCGGCCGTGCCCGATCCACCGGTGGCCACACTGCCCCGCACAGGCGTGGGCACCACCATGATGATCTCGGACACGCCCGCCACATGGGCAGGAATGGCGTTCATCAGAACACTGGACGGGTAAGCCGCCTTGCCGCCGGGCACATAGATACCCACCCGGTCCAGCGGTGTGACCTTCTGGCCGAGCAAGGTGCCGTCCTCGTCGCGGAAGCTCCAGCTCTCGCCGCTGGCCTGCTTTTGCGCCTCGTGGTAGCGGCGCACGCGCGTCGCGGCGGCTTGCAAGGCGTGACGCTGCTCAGCGGGCAATCCCTCAAAAGCACGGCGCAATTCATCGGCCCCGAGTTCCAGGTCGGCCATGCGCTCGACGGCAAGACCATCAAAGCGACGGGTGAAATCGAGCACGGCCTCGTCGCCACGCTGGCGCACATCGGCCAGGATATCGGCCACGCGCTGCTCGATGCCCTCGTCGGTCTCGGCGGACCAATGCAGACGCTTTTGGAAATCAGCGTCAAAGGTCGGCGAGGCGGTAGAGAGTTGAAGCACGGGGGGCATGGTGAGAACCGTTTGAAAAAACCTCAGGCGGCGCGGGCCGCCGTTGCCTGGGCAAAGGCGTCGATCAGACGGCGCAAGGGCGCCTGCTTGAGCTTGAGCGCGGCCTGGTTGACCACCAGTCGCGAGCTGATGTCCATGATGCGCTCGACCTCGATCAGGTCGTTGGCCTTGAGCGTGCTGCCGGTGGACACGAGGTCGACAATGGCATCGGCCAGACCCGTCAGCGGGGCAAGTTCCATGCTTCCATAGAGCTTCACCAGATCGACATGCACGCCCTTGGTGGCGAAGAAGTCACGGGCAATGCTCACATACTTGGTGGCGACTTTCAGGCGCGAACCCTGGCGCACCACGCCGGCGTAATCGAAGTCCTTGGGCACCGCCACGCTCATGCGGCAGCGGGCGATGTGCAAATCGAGCGGTTGGTACAAGCCCTGGCCGCCGTGTTCGATCAGCGTGTCCAAGCCGGTCACGCCCAGATCAGCACCACCATATTGCACATAGGTGGGCACGTCGGTGGCGCGCACCAGCACCACGCGCACATCGGCCTGGTTGGTGGGCAGAATGAGCTTGCGCGAGGTGTCGGGGTTCTCGAGCACCTCGATGCCCGCGGCCTTCAACAGCGGCAGGGTCTCGTCAAAGATGCGTCCTTTGGACAGCGCGAGGGTGATCATGAGGTCCTTTCGATATCGGCCCCGAGGGCGCGCAGCTTGGACTCCATGCGGTCGTAGCCGCGGTCCAGATGGTAAATGCGGTCCACCACCGTCTCGCCATCGGCCACCAGGCCGGCAATGACCAGGCTGGCCGACGCACGCAGGTCCGTGGCCATCACGTGCGCGCCCGAGAGCTGGGGCACCCCCTCGATCACCGCCACTTTGCCGTCCGTCTGGATGTGGGCACCCAGACGCACCAGTTCGTTGACGTGCATGAAGCGGTTTTCAAAAATGGTTTCGGTCACCTTGCTGGTGCCTAGCGACACGGCATTGAGCACCATGAACTGGGCCTGCATGTCGGTCGGGAATCCGGGGTATTCGGTGGTGCGGAAGGATTGCGCGCGCAGATGCTCGTAGGCGGGCGCCGGGCTGTGAATGCGAATGCCTTCGGGAACCGCCGTCACCGTGGCACCGGCATCACGCAGCTTGTCGATCACGGCGTCGAGATGGTCAGCACGGGCGTGGCGCAGCACCACGTCGCCCCCGGTGGCGGCCACGGCGCACAGGAAAGTGCCGGCCTCGATGCGATCAGCCACCACACGGTGACGCGCGCCATTCAAACGCTCAACGCCCTGGACATGGATGCGGCTGGTGCCGTGGCCTTCGATGCGCGCACCCATGCTGATGAGCAGTTCGGCCAAGTCGGGGATCTCCGGCTCTTGCGCCGCGTTTTCCAGGACGGTTTCGCCGTCCGCCAGGGCAGCGGCCATCAGGAAGTTTTCGGTGCCGGTGACGGTGACCATGTCGGTGGCGATGCGGGCGCCGCGCAAGCGGTTGCGCCCCACGGGCAGGCGGGCCACCATGTAGCCATGCTCGACCACGATGTCGGCGCCCATGGCCTGCAAGCCCTTGATGTGCTGGTCAACCGGTCGTGAACCGATGGCGCAACCGCCGGGCAAGGACACCCGGGCATGGCCACAGCGAGCCAGCAAAGGGCCCAGGGCCAGCACCGAAGCACGCATGGTCTTGACCAATTCGTACGGCGCTTCGGCACGCTCGAGCGCACTGGCATCGAGCGTGACCTGCCCATGCTCGGTGCGTTCCACCCGCACGCCCATGTTGGCCAGCAACTTGAGCATGGTGGACACGTCCTGCAGGCGCGGCACGTTGTCGAACACCACGGGCTGATCGGTCAGCAGTGCCGCGCACAACTCGGGCAAGGCGGCGTTCTTGGCGCCCGCCACCTCGACCATGCCGTGCAGGGAGCGGCCGCCACGAATGAGCAACTTGTCCATTCAGGCGCTCCGTTGGGCCTCGACCCATTCGGCCGGGGTGAAAGTTTTCATGGACAGCGCATGCACCTCGTCGGTGTGCATGCGCGAACCCAGGGTGGCATACACGCGCTGATGGCGCTTGATGGCACGCAGGCCCTCAAACTCGGGCGACACCACCAGCGCCTGCCAGTGACGGCCATCGCCCTCCACGTCGAGGTGGTCGCAGCGCATGCCGGCCGCGATGATCTGTTGCAGTTCCTGGGCGGTCATGGGGTCAGCCTCGAATTTTGTAGCCCGTGCGCAGCAAGTGCAGGGCAATGCCCGCTGCCACCGCCAGGGTGCCGGCCACCAGCCCCAGACTCAGCCAGGGAGAGACATCGCTCTGCCCGAAAAAGCCGAAACGGAACCCATCGATCATGTAGAAGAACGGGTTGAGGTGACTCACACCCTGCCAGAACGCAGGCAGGGAATGGATGGAATAAAACACGCCGCTCAAAAACGTCATGGGCATGATGATGAAGTTCTGGAAGGCCGCCAGCTGATCGAACTTCTCGGCCCACAAACCGGCAATCAACCCCAGCGTGCCCAACAAGGCGGCGCCCAGTAACGCAAACGCCAGAATCCAGCCAGGGGCCACAAAGCTCATCGGGGTGGACCAGGCCGTCACGGCAAATACGCCCAGCCCCACCGCCAGGCCGCGCACCATGGCCGAGCCCACATAGGCCCCGAACCAGCTCCAGTGTCCCAAGGGGGTGAGCAACAAAAACACCAGGTTGCCCATGATCTTGCTCTGAATCAGCGAGGACGAGCTGTTGGCAAACGCGTTTTGCAGCAGGCTCATCATGACCAGACCAGGGATGAGGAAGGCGGTGTAGCTCACCTGGTCATAGACCTTCACGCGGTCTTCCAGCACATGGCCAAAGATCAACAGGTACAGCACAGCAGTGAGCACGGGTGCAGCCACAGTCTGGAAGCTGACCTTCCAGAACCGCATCACTTCCTTGTAAAACAACGCGCGCCAGCCGATCATGCCGAGCCTCCGGAAGCGGTCGGTGACTGCTGCTGGTTCATGACCTCGAGGAACACATCCTCCAGGTCGGCCTTGCGAATCTCGACATCCTCGGCCACCAGTCCGGCTTGCCGCACTGCGGACAGATGCCGTTCAATCTCGGCCGCGTCGTGCGCGGGCAGCTGCACGATACGCCCCACCACGCGGGCCTTGCTGGCGAGCTCAGGGGGCAAGGCCGTATCGAGTTTGAATCGCAGCACATTGCTGGACGCGGACCGCAGCAACTCGCTGGTGCGGTCCAGCGCCACCACGCGCCCCTGCTTGAGCATGGCAATGCGTCCGCACAGGGCTTCGGCCTCTTCGAGGTAATGGGTGGTGAGCAAGACCGTGTGGCCTTCTTTGTTGAGCTTGGCGATGAACTGCCACAGGGTCTGGCGCAACTCCACGTCCACCCCGGCGGTGGGCTCATCGAGCACGATGACCGGCGGCTTGTGCACCAGGGCCTGCGCCACCAGCACGCGGCGCTTCATGCCACCCGAGAGTTGGCGCATGTTGCTGTTGGCCTTGTCGGCCAGGCCCAGGCTCGAGAGCAGTTCGTCGATCCAGTCGTCGTTGCCGGTGACGCCGAAGTAGCCCGACTGGAATTGCAGGGTCTCGCGCACATTGAAGAAGGGGTCGAACACGAGTTCCTGCGGCACCACGCCCAACTGGCGTCGCGCCAGGGCGGGTTGCTCGCGCACATCGTGGCCCATGACCTGCACACGCCCCGAGGTCGCCCGGTTCAGGCCGGCCAGAATACTGATCAGGGTGGTCTTGCCCGCCCCGTTGGGCCCCAGCAGTCCAAAGAACTCGCCGGGCTGGATGTCCAGGCTCACGCCATCGAGGGCCTGGAACGGCCCGCGATCGGTGGAGTAGGTCTTGGAGACGGATTGAAAGGAGATGGCGGGCATGGCGAACCCGCTATTTTAAGGCGAGCGGGCCGTGGTTCGTTGGTGGGACGGGGCGTATGTCCCGGCGCATGTCCGGGCATTCGTCTCGAGAGCGGGCTTGCGCAACCGCCAGCCCGGCTCGTCGGTTCAGTGAGCCGCTGACAAGCCGAGGGCAGATTCGATGCCGTAGACGTGGGCAAGTTGCCGGGCCTGGGCAGGCAACTCACGCACCTGCACCCGGCATCCGCGTTGCAGCGCCTCGCGCTGCAGCGCCACCAACACCGCGAGTGCCGAAGAGTCAAAGCGTTGCAAGGCAGACGCGTTGAGCAACACCTCGCCTTGGGCGGGCAAACGCCGAAACCAGTCCTGCAAGCAGGCTGGAGCCTCGCGGTGGGTCAGTACCGCAGGCATGGACAACGTGAGGGGGGCAGTCATGTCTGGTTCCCGGCGCGGCGCGATCAGGGGCGGACCCCGGATTTGTTGCGCTCGCTCAGGCTGACAATCAGGCCGTCGAGGCCGCGGGCATTGATTTCCTGTCCGAACTGGGTGCGGTAGGTATCCACCAGCCACACACCCATGACGTTCAGGTTGTAAATTTTCCAGCCCCAGCCCTGTCCGGGGGTTTTTTCCACACGGTAATCCAGCTGGATGGGCTCGGCCCCCCCGCGGATTTCAGAGCGTACCAGCACCTCGGTGTCGTCCGGGGCCGCGCGCAGGGGCTTGACCTGGATGGTCTGGTCCTTGAGCTGGCCCAGCGCACCCGCGTAGGTGCGGACCAGCAAGGTCTTGAACTCGTCCTGCAACCGGGCTTGTTGCTCTGGCGTCGCCTGACGCCAGGCGGGGCCCACGGCCGACGCCGTCATGCGACGGAAGTTGAGGTGCGGCATGACGCGGGCATCCACCACGGCCGCGACGCGCTGCACGTCACCAGTCTTGAGCGTGCGGTCGTTTTTCACCACCTCCAGCAAATCGGTGGAGAGCCGGCGCACAAAGGCGTCGGCAGCTTCGTCGGCCGCCCGGGCCCGGGTGGGACTCAGCAGGGAAGCCCCCAGCAGCGCCAGGCCTGCCCCGGCGAGCAAACAAGCACGGCGGGAGAAAAATGCCGCCCGGCGGTGTCCAACCGCACTCCCCACGCCATCAGGGCGCGCGAGACAGGCGACAGGGCGACAGCAGGGGGGGGGCATCATGGCTTGGATTGTCCTTCAGATCCGGGGGCGGGGTCAGTGCCACCCGCCTCCGGCGGGTTGCCGTCCCAGACGTCGGACAAACGCTTTTGCAGGTAGACATCACGCACAAAGCTGTACTTGTCGATCGCCATGGCGTCCACCTGGTCGGTGGCTTTCAATAAACGCGCGCGCTTGTCCACCAGATTGACCACCGTGAGCGTGTTGCGCGCGGGCACCTCCTCGATATGACGCACCAGGTTGCCCTTGGTGTCCACCGGCAAGCTGGCCCCGTCACGCAAGGTGGAAGGACCCAGCACAGGCAGCACGACATAAGGGCCACTGGGCACACCCCAGTAGCCCAGGGTCTGACCAAAGTCTTCGGGATGGCGCTCCAGGTTCATGGAAGTGGCCACATCAAACAGCCCAAGGATACCCACCACCGAGTTGACCAGCACCCGGGCGCCGCTTTCCACCGTTTGCGCGGGCTTGAGTTGCAAGGCGTTGTTGACCGTCGACCAGACGTCGGCCAGGTTGGCAAAGAAGTTGCCAATACCGGCGCGAACGGGCGAAGGCGTCACCTCCTGGTAGGTGCGCGCCACCGGACGAAGAACGGAGCTGTCCAGTGCCTCGTTGAACCCGTGAATGCTGCGGTTCAGGGGTTCCAGCGGATCGCGAGCCACGGCGTTGGGGCCGCTGGCACAACCGGTCAGGGCCAGCACCATGGCCAGCAATACCCCCCTGACAGAGGATTGGAAGAAATTCGGACTCATGGTTTGTTCGTGGTCGGCGTATCGGCCGCTTTGTTATAGAGGAACTGGCTCAGCAGTGACTCGAGCACCATGGCCGATTGCGTTTGCTGTACTCGGTCTCCATTGGCCAGGTTGGTCTCGCCAGCACCCGCTTCAATGCCAATGTACTGCTCACCCAGCAAACCGCTGGTGAGGATTTTCAGCGAACTGTCCTTGGGAAAGGCGTAGCGCTTTTCCAGGGCCATGGTGACCGTGGCCTGGAAGGTCTTGTCGTCAAAGCTGATGGCGTCGACACGGCCGACCACAACACCTGCGCTTTTGACCGCCGCCTGACGCTTGAGCCCGCCAATGTTGTCAAAGCGCGCCGTGACCTGGTAGGTGGACTGCAGATTGAGACTCAGCAGGTTGGCCGACTGCAGGGCCAGAAAAAGCAAGGCCACGGCACCAATCAGCACCAGCAAGCCCACCCACACATCATTCTTGGATCGTTGCATCACGTCCCCCTTCAAATACTGAACATCAGCGCGGTGAGCAGGAAGTCCAGGCCCAGCACGGCCAGCGACGCCACCACCACGGTCCGGGTGGTCGCACGCGACACCCCCTCGGGCGTGGGCTGCGCCTCATACCCCTGCAACAGCGCCACGAAGGTCACCGTCACGCCAAACACCAGGCTCTTGATCACGCCATTGCCCACGTCCTTCCAGACGTCGACACCGCCTTGCATCTGGCCCCAGAAAGAACCCGGGTCCACCCCGATCATCACCACGCCCACCACCCAGCCGCCCACGATACCCACCGCGCTGAACACCGCGGCCAGGATGGGCATGGTCAGCACGCCCGCCAGAAAGCGGGGGGCCAGAATGCGACGCAAAGGGTCCACCGCCATGAGGTCCATGGCGCTGAGTTGTTCTCCCGCTTTCATGAGGCCAATCTCCGCCGTGAGCGATGTGCCTGCTCGCCCCGCAAAGAGCAGTGCGGTCACCACAGGCCCGAGTTCACGCACCAGGCTCAAGGCCACCAGCAACCCCAGCGCAGAGGATGACCCATAGCGCTGCAGGGTGTAGTAGCCCTGCAGGCCCAGCACAAAGCCGACAAACAAGCCCGACACCGAGATGATGGCGAGCGAATAATTGCCCAGGAAGTGCATCTGGTCTCGTACCAGACCAAAGCGGCGCAGGGTGGGGCCGATCAACCAGACCAGGCGGGCAAAGAGACGCGCCGCATGGCCGATGTCGGCCAGTTGCTGGCGGGTCTTGAAGCCCAGTTCAGACAACCCTGTCATGGTCGGTCTCCGCCGAGGGGCTTCAAGCCGAAATCTTCTTCCACCGAAGTGGCCGGAAAATGAAAGCGCACCGGCCCTTCGGGGGCAGCGGTGACAAATTGGTGCACCAGCGGGTCCTGACTGGCGCGCACTTCCTGCGGTGTGCCTTGCGCCGCCACCCGGCCATTGGCCAGGATGATGACCTGATCGGCAATGTGAAAGGTTTCGTCCAGATCGTGCGAGACCACCACGCTGGTCAGGCCCAGGCTGTCGTTGAGTTGGCGAATCAGGCGCGCCGCCGTGCCCAGGGAAATCGGATCCAGCCCTGCAAAGGGTTCGTCATACATGACCAACTCGGGATCGAGCGCAATCGCGCGGGCCAATGCCACACGCCGGGCCATGCCGCCGGACACTTCGCTGGGCATGAGATCGCGAGCGCCGCGCAGGCCCACCGCCTCGAGCTTCATCAGCACGACGTCGCGAATCAGGGCTTCGTCGAGGTCCGTGTGCTCGCGCAAGGGGAAGGCCACGTTGTCAAACACCGTGAGATCGGTGAACAGGGCGCCAAACTGAAACAGCATGCCCATGCGGCGACGCAACGCGTAGAGACCATCCTGGTTCAGGTGCCCCACATCCTGGCCATCAAACAGCACCTGACCCGACTGGGCCCGGACCTGCCCGCCGATGAGGCGCAGCACCGTGGTCTTGCCGCCCCCCGATGCGCCCATCAGCGCGGTGACCTTGCCGCGCGGCACGCACAGGCTCACCCCGTCCAGAATCAGACGGTCGTTGTAACCAAATTGCAGGTCACGCAGTTCGACGAGTGGGGAGGTGTCTGTGGACATGAAAGACAAAAAAGCCGGGATGACCGGCTTTTAAATCATAAGTGTTCATTGTAAAGCCTGACTGATGGGGGATCAGGGCTCGCAGCGGCCCGGGCAAGATGCCCCGGACCTCACCCGCCACGACCGCCGGCCCTCCCACGTCCATCAGCGCGGAAGGACGGTGGCTCCCATCAGGAACTCGTCCACCGCACGGGCGGCCTGACGGCCTTCACGGATGGCCCAGACCACCAGCGACTGACCCCGGCGCATATCGCCGGCAGCGAATACCTTGGCCACATTGGTGGTGTACCCCCCCTCGGCTTCGGTGCTGGCCTTGGCATTGCCACGCGTGTCCTTCTCCACGCCAAAGGCGTCGAGCACGGTGGCGACCGGGTTCACAAACCCCATGGCCAGCAGCACGAGGTCGGCATCGTAGATTTTCTCGGTGCCGGGCACCTCAACCATCTTGCCGTCCTTGAGTTCGATGTGCACAGTCTTCAGCCCCTTGACCTGGCCCTTCTCGCCGATGAATTCCTTGGTGGAGATGGCGAACTCGCGCACACAACCCTCTTCATGGCTGGAGCTGGTGCGCAGTTTCAGCGGCCAGTACGGCCACACCAGGGGCTTGTTCTCTTCTTCGGGCGGCTGGGGCATCACCTCGAACTGCACCACGCTGGTGGCGCCGTGGCGGTTGCTGGTGCCCACGCAATCGCTGCCGGTGTCGCCACCGCCAATCACGATGACCTTCTTGCCATCGGCACGCAACTGGCCCGGCAGCTTGTCGCCGGCGTTGACCTTGTTTTGCTGCGGCAGGAATTCCATGGCGAAATGAATGCCACTCAGCTCGCGGCCCGGCACCGGCAGGTCGCGCGACTGCTCGGAGCCGCCGGTCAGCAGCACCGCGTCAAAGTCTTTCTTCAACTGCTCGGCCGACACGGTTTCCTGGGCCCAGTTGGTGACCTTGGTGTCCTTGGGCAGGCTGCCCACCAGCACGCCGGTGCGGAAGGTCACGCCCTCGGCCTGCATTTGCGCGACACGGCGGTCGATGTGCGACTTCTCCATCTTGAAGTCGGGAATGCCATAGCGCAGCAAGCCACCCACACGATCATTCTTTTCAAACACGGTCACGTCGTGACCTGCGCGAGCCAGTTGCTGGGCTGCGGCCAGGCCGGCGGGGCCGGCGCCCACCACGGCCACTTTCTTGCCCGTCTTGTGCTTGGCCGGACGCGGGGTGACCCAGCCCTCAGCCCAGGCGCGGTCGATGATGGCGTGCTCGATCGACTTGATGCCCACCGCATCGTCGTTCACATTCAGCGTGCAGGCGGCCTCGCAAGGCGCGGGGCAGATGCGGCCGGTGAACTCGGGGAAGTTGTTGGTCGAGTGAAGCACCTCGATCGCATTCTTCCAGTCACCGTGGTAGACCAGATCGTTGAAGTCCGGAATGATGTTGTTGACCGGACAGCCGCTGTTGCAAAACGGTGTGCCGCAGTCCATGCAGCGCGCACCTTGTTGTTTGGCTTGCGACTCGTCCAGGCCAATGACAAATTCCTTGTAATGCTTCAGACGTTCGGTGACAGGCTTGTAGCCCTCCTCGAGACGTTCGAATTCCATGAAGCCGGTGATTTTTCCCATGATGTGATTCCTTCTTGCTCGTCGGCGTGTCGTGGAGCGCTGTCCTTACTTGGCGGTGGCGGCGCGGGCCTTCTTGGCTGGCGCCGCGGCGCTGGCCTTGGCTTTGGCAGCCAACTCACCCAGCGCGCGCTTGTATTCGTTGGGGAACACCTTCACGAACTTGCCACGGGCTTCAGCCCAGTTGTCCAGCAGGTCACGGGCGCGCTTGGAGCCCGTCCAGCGGTGGTGGTCTTCCAGCAATTTGCGCAGTTGCGCTTCATCGCTCTGGCCACGGTGCCAGATGTCCTTGGACATGGCCGCTTCCTGTTCGGCGGTGGTCAGCACCTTCTCGAGCGACACCATGGCGGTGTTGCAGCGCTTGGCGAACTGGCCGTCCTCGTCATACACATAGGCCAGACCGCCGCTCATGCCAGCGGCGAAGTTGCGGCCGGTCTTGCCCAGCACCGCCACCGTGCCGCCGGTCATGTATTCGCAACCATGGTCGCCCGTGCCTTCCACGACAGCCGTGGCGCCCGACAGGCGCACTGCGAAACGCTCGCCGGCCACGCCACTGAAGTAGGCCTCGCCGCTGGTGGCGCCGTACATCACCGTGTTGCCCACGATGATGTTGTCGGTGGCCACGCCACGGAAGTCCAGGCTGGGGCGCACCACCACGCGGCCACCCGACAAACCTTTGCCGGTGTAGT
>CALBSC010000003.1 GCA_937927685.1 uncultured Burkholderiales bacterium
GGAAACGATGATGAGATCATTGCGGCTGGAAATCTGACTGTCAAAGATGCTTCCGACTTGTATAGAGTCAATTTGAATACAGGTAAAACCACTTTGCTTTCGCTGGGGCGTCCTGCAACACAGATTGATACATGGATTTTGGATAAGGATTTGGTGCCTCGTGTTGTCATGGGCGTGATGAAAAACACCAACACTGTTCAGGTTCATTTTCGTGAAACTGCAAACGGTGCCTGGATTCAAATTGCGGAATTCGATGCCACGAAGGGGCCTACGTTCGTGCCGCTTGCCTACCAAGATTCAGAAAATAATATTCTGGTGGCCTCTAACCATGGCCGTGACACGATGGCCATCTACAAATACGACCCGGTTACAAAAAAATTCCTTGAACAACTTGCTCAGCACCCTCAATTTGATATGGGGGCAACAGCCATGGGGACTCCGGTGGATGGGTTGGTTTTCAATACCAAGGAACAAGAAATTATCGGACTGAAAGTCAACGCCCATAAGCCGCAAAAGGTCTGGTTTTCAGAAGTTCATGCCGCAGTGCAGGCGCAAGTGGATAAAGCATTGCCTGACAGGGTCAATGATTTTTCAATCAATGACGGAAGCAATAAAGTACTCATCACCAGTTATTCCGATGTAAGCCCCGCCAGGTGGTATGTTTTTGATTTGGCTCAGAAGACGCTTGTCGAGGTGGCAACGTCAAAACCCCAATTGGACGGGAAATTGGTAAAACAATTGCCTTTCACCTTCGAATCACGAGACGGTTTGAAGTTTAGTGGCTATTACTACTTGCCCAAGGACCATCAAAAGGGTAAACAGTTGCCCACTATCCTTCACATCCACGGTGGTCCTTTTGCTCGGGCTGACCAATTTGCACGTGGATTTGGATTCAATGAAGCTCAATTATTTGCGTCATGGGGATATGCCGTTATTGTTCCTAATTTTCGTATCACTCCCGGCTTGGGTGGCAAGAACTACTATGCCGGGTTTAGCAGCTATGGCAAAGAAATGCTCTTTGACCATGAAGATGCTGTGAAGTGGGGTGTTCAACAAGGTTTCGTCAACCCAGCCAAGGTTTGCATCTCCGGCGCCAGTTATGGCGGATATGCCGCATTGATGGGCCCTGCCATCAATCCATACTTTTACAAGTGTGCGATTTCCGGACTTGCGCCCACGGACATGAAATATCAGTTGACTACCATGGATGGTGACACGGCACTGTCGAGCAGTGGGCAGGATTTTTGGCTGAAAGTGATTGGGGCCAAAAGTTTGGATGATGCCAAGTTGACTCATGTCTCACCACTTTCGTTTGCGAAGGACATCAAATTACCGGTCTTTTTGTATGCAGGCAAGTTTGATTACCGTGTGCCGTACCCTCAAATTGAGAAAATGGCCAAGGCCATGACTGAATCTGGTAATCCTCCTAAAGAATTCGTTGCCGTAGCAGGCGAAGGTCACGGATTTACAAAACCAGCCAACAACATCCTGCTTTACACAAAAATTCAGAAGTTCCTGAGCGAGCAGTTCAATAATTGATGACCAATTTGTATTCTTTTGCATAAATACACGTGTGTCTTTTTTAAGACAACTGAAAGAACCAACTTCACATCACTGACATATTTGTAGACAATGTAATTGAGATGTAACAGGTCTCAATTACCCACTGTCATAAAAAAGGATGTCTATGTTTGCGCGTTCGAAATTAAACATTGCAGTGCTCGCTGCAATGACTGGAGGGGTTGGATTTATCCCTCTTGCTCACTCACAGGAAGGTGATCGCATTGAAATCACCGGTTCCCGACTCAAACGCGTTGATGCCGAAACATCAGCCCCTGTCCAAATCATCACACGTGCGGATATCGAATCCACAGGCAAATTGACATTGTCTGAGGTTTTGCAAGCGCTGCCGATGAACAACAACGGCAGCGTACCGACCAGTTTTGGCAACGGTTTTGCCGCTGGTGGTTCCGGCATTTCTTTGCGCGGTTTGACTGTCAACTCGACACTGGTTTTGCTCAACGGTCGTCGCATGGCGCCCTACGGATTGGCTGACGACGGTCAGCGTAACTTTGTGGACTTGAGCTCCATTCCTCTGGATTTGGTTGACCGTGTTGAAATCTTGAAAGACGGTGCATCCGCTGTTTATGGATCCGATGCGATTGCCGGTGTCGTCAACATCATTTTGCGCAAGGACTTCAAAGGCTTTATCGGCAGTGCAAGTG
>CALBSC010000004.1 GCA_937927685.1 uncultured Burkholderiales bacterium
AGTATTGGCCTCCGAAGCCAAGGGTCGTGGGTTCGATCCCCGCCAGCCGCACCACACGCCACTTCGCCACCCATTGCGGTGGCGTTGTTCTTGGTTATTTTAAACAAACCACCATTTCACATGCGTGAATCACTCTAGGGGTGGGTTGCTGGTTTGGAATTGGCTCAAAACCGTTCTAAGGAGTAAACTTTGTTGCACGACAGTAAGGCAGGAGGTTCGAACATGGCTGCAGCTCTTTCCCCATTGATCTCTGAGTTCGAGAATGAGGAGCAGGCAAAAAGTTATGCGGCGTGGCTCAAGGTCAAAGTACAAGCGAGCCTTGACGATCCGCGTCCCAGCATTGCGCACGATCAAGTGATGGCGGAAATGGACGCCATCATCGCCCAGGCAGAAGACCGCCACAGCATCCAAAAATAATGTTGCCGATTGTTTGGCGTGCAAGTGCCCGCAGCGACTTGGCCGAGATCATTCGTTATGTGGCACAGGTAAACCCCATTGCAGCGCGACGTCTGCGTCAGGTTCTGATGGAATCTGTGCTGCCGGTATCTGAGCATCCGTACCTTTATCGGCAAAGCCAAACCGTACCTGCTGTGCGTGAAATTGTGGCGCATCCAAACTACATTGTTTATTACCGGGTTACCGCCACATGCATTGAGGTGGTGAGTGTGATTCACACCCGTCGTGAATTTCCATAAAAGAGGTTGCGAATAGCGGCAAGGCCCGTTTGGTGAAAGGTGCATTTTCAAACTCACTGCGGTAGGGTCCCGACTGGTTCATGTCGGTTTGTCAAGTTTGCAACGCCGTGAAGTATGCCCAAGATGACTCTTCAATTGAATTGGGGAAGTCCGATGGAGAGCAGGAATTGCCAGGTAGGGTCGTAAAACGAGGGGTGCCTTGTGGGGTCAGACGCACAGCCCTCAGGAACTACAATGACCATGCCTTGTCTGGCGCGCGTCAGCAACACCCGATAGGCATTCAGCCGATAGCGCTGAGCGTCTTCACCCCTGACCTCTTGCCAGCGGGTTCCTTTGAAGCTGCGAAAGTGCCAACCTCCTGGTTGATGCACCAGGTCTCCGTCCCATATCACTGCAGTCCAGTCGAGTTCCAGACCTTGGACGTCAAACTCGCTGGCAGCGTCTTCCAGATAGTAGGAGGAACGAACATCCGATGGACCGTTGAGGAACCAGTTGCAAGGATCAATTTGCACATCCATGTTGATGCCCAATGGTTTGATGCGTTTGGCTCCAGAAGATGCGAGCAGTCCGAGGCGTTCGCTGCCGCGCGCCTTTACTTTCAACCAAAGCCTGGCACTTTCCAATGAGCGAGTAATGACAATGGGGAAAGTTGCCAGCACGGCTGCCATTTCGGATCTTGCCTGGTTTGAGTCACCCGTCATCAAAGCGGCAACTCCGGCCGAAACCCGCTCAGATCGAAACGACCGCAAAGAAACACTGAGGTGCAGTGATTGAGAGCGCGTCACGCGGCCAGTAAGCTCCTCTATCTTGAATTCGCGTAAATAGTCGATTGACTCCAACTGGCTGGGCAAATGAACATGCCACTTTGGAAAGTGGTCGCGCACGGCGCGCAACCATTCTTCAATGCCGGCTTCGCCGGTATTGATTTCTTGGCCGCCACCCACGAGGCATACGATCGCCGCCCATCCTTCGTGCCTATCCATCACGCTGATCAGGAACTCTGGCTCAGAGGCATCAAAGTCCGGTTGGTTGCGCTTTTGCCGCATGAACTTGGAGGTCTGTGCTTTATTCCACGCGCGCTGTGCCTCGTCGAATACCGCCACGCGCTCAGTGGGCGCATCAAGGTCTTTCAGGTACTCATCCCGAAAGTGGTGGATGTTCTGAATAAAGGTGACGGCCTTGCGGTGCGCTTCTGTCTTTGTGAGCCTAGCACCACGGGCTGAGGCTTGGGTCACATCGTCGCGTGCCAATGCCTCTTGAAGCACCATGACCAACGGGCCGTTGCCAGACAGGAACACGGCGTGCTCCAGGTCTCCCTGATCAGACCTGCGTCGCTCGCAGACCAGGTTCAACCCTGCCAAGGTTTTGCCGGCACCCGGCACCCCAGAAATCAGGCAAATGATTTTCTCGTTGTTTGCACGCGCGCGGTCGATGGCCATCGCCACGGCTTGTGTCGTTGCGCCTAAGTTGTCTGCTCCCGCCTCTGAGTAGGTGATCGCTGAAACACTGTGCCCGCGGTAAAGGACTTGTGATGCTTCCACAATGGTGGGCGTAGGTCGGTAACCTGAAACTAACCATTCATCGTGCGGCAATAAAGTTGCTTGCGCATGGGCCGCGATATCGCGCAGGAGGGAAGTCAGCGTCTGCGCATTTGCCAGTGCTACCGGGTACACGCCATCAAATGGTTCCGCCCTCTCCGTGATAACGGCGGCTGCCTTGGTTGCGACCAGTACGGGCACAATTAAGGCGTCGTGGCTTCCCCTGTGAAAGTTCTTCAGGTCCAGAGCGTAATCAATAGCCTGAGTTTTGGCGTCTGAATCGTAGCTTGTCGCGCCCACTTTGAATTCAAGAACAATGACTTGATCCCCGATCAAAATGACATTGTCGGCACGTTTGCCAATGCGAGGAATGACGAACTCAAAGCAAATGATTCCTGACACGTCGGTGGGCAATGCATTCTGAAGCAGTTCGATCTGTTGTTTCCAGGCGCTCAATTGGGCAGAAGTAACATCGCCGTCTGCATCGGCAGACAACGCACCCAGCACCGCAACAGGTCAGAGGCCAGAAAATCTTTCAGCGTGGCTACGTAGGATGCGCGTTGATGCAGAGGATTCATTTCCTCGATTACAACATCTTGTACTGTTTTGCCAAAGTAATCGATTCGCTCGATGCAAGGAGAAAGTCTCAACGCCCTGTCCTTCAGCGTTTAACATGATCCAACTATGACCTCTACTGCATCCTTTCCCGCCTGCCCGCAATGCGGCCAAGAAAACACCTACCCCGATGGCGACAACCTGGTGTGTGCCGATTGCGGATTTGAGTGGCCCGCGCAAGGCCGTGCCCCTGAAGATGATGAAGCCCCTGCGGGCGACGGTGTGGTTCGCGATGCCAACGGCAATCCTTTGGCCGATGGCGATGCGGTGATTTTGATCAAGGACTTGAAGGTCAAGGGCTCTTCGACCGTGCTGAAAAAAGGCACCAAGGTGAAAAGCATTCGCCTGGTCGATGGGGATCACGAAGTCGACTGCAAGATGGAGAGTGGCAGCTTCATGCTCAAAGCCGCTTTTTTGAAGAAGGCCTGAGCGCAGAGGTCCAGCGCAACGGGCGCATGTCGACCGTGTGAAAAACGCCGACTTGGAGTCTGCACTCTAAAGTGGCCCAAAACCCGGGTTTTCCCTTGCTTT
>CALBSC010000005.1 GCA_937927685.1 uncultured Burkholderiales bacterium
CTTCCGATCTCCAGCGGATGTTGGTGGTTCCTACGCGGAGTTCCTGCGGGTGCAGTTCCGTGCAGTCGCTGTAGCCATGGGCATCACCTATGAGCAGTTGACCGGCGATCTGTCGGGCGTGAACTACTCGTCGATTCGTTCAGGGCTCCTGGAATTCCGTCGCCGATGTGAAGCGATCCAGCACGGTGTGATCGTGCATCAGATGTGTCGCCCGATCTGGCGTGCCTGGATGGATGCGGCAGTGCTCAGTGGTGCCCTGGCTGCGCCGGGATATGCCAAAAGCCGTCAAGCCGCCCGAGCATGGCAAGCGGCGAAGTGGATTCCCCAAGGCTGGCAGTGGGTGGATCCTGAAAAGGAATTCAAAGCCCTGCAGTTGGCCATTCGATCCGGATTGATGAGCCGTTCCGAAGCGATTTCGTCCTTTGGCTACGACGCGGAAACGATCGACAAAGAGATCGCAGCTGACAACGCGCGAGCCGATGCATTGGGACTCGTTTTGGATACAGACCCCAGGCAAGTGGCTCGCAATGGTGCGACCAACACGGCTACGCCCTCGCTCCCCCCTGACTCACCAAGCGCGCCCTTGGTGGATCAGCAAACCTAACTCAGAGGACTTATGAACCACATCTCGTCGATGCCACATCTGGCATCGCGAATCTTTGGCACGCCCCTGCTGATTCACCCCAGAAAGCTGGATGTGATTCTCTCGGTGATTGGCCCCCGTTTGGGGTTGGCCATGTCAGACGATTCGCAAGCACTCATCAAGCACTTGGCTTCGCAAGCCTCGCCTGTCAATCCCACGGCGCTGACATCGAACATTGCTGTCATCAGCGTGTCTGGAACATTGGTCCGTCGCGCTGCAGCAGTCGATGCGGCTTCGGGCCTGACAAGCTACGCGGCCATCAGTGCGCAGCTTGCGCAAGCTGTGCGTGATCCGGCTGTCAATGCGATTTTGCTGGACATCGATTCACCCGGCGGTGAGGCCGGTGGGGCTTTTGATCTGGCGGATCAGATCATGGCGGCTCGGCAAATCAAGCCCATCTGGGCTGTTGCCAACGACGATGCGTTCTCGGCGGCATATGCCATAGCCAGTGCGGCCAGCCGGGTCTACGTCACCCGGACCGGCGGTGTGGGTTCTGTTGGGGTTATCGCGTTGCATGTGGATCAGTCGCAGCGGGACGCCATGAGCGGGCTTCGCTACACAGCGGTGTACGCCGGGGACCGCAAGAACGATATGTCTCCCCATGCGCCGTTGTCCACCGATGCGGCTCAGGCCCTGCAGGCCGAAGTGGACCGTCTGTATGGCCTGTTCGTGTCGACGGTCGCAGCCAATCGAAACCTTTCTGAACAAGACGTTCAAGACACCGAAGCAGGGCTGTATTTCGCGCAAGACGCGATTGATGCCGGTCTAGCCGATGTGGTCGGGACGCTTGACGACGCACTGCTCGCTCTGAGTGAAGAGCTCCACACGCAATCGACATCCATCGCGCGAATTCAAGGTTCGGGCCGCGAGATGGGGATCTCTACGCCCGGATCGTCCATGAAAAGGAGTGTTTGCATGCAAAACGATGCAACCCAAGCTGCCGATGGGCAGACAACCCAAGAAGATCAACGTCAATCTCAACTAGCCAATCAGCTGAGTGCTGGATCTGAGCCTGCCCAAGGCAACGATACCTCGCAAGACGCAGGGGGCGAAACCGGTGCGCAGGTGCAAGCAAGTGCCGCCATCCAAGGCCATGACATCAGGGCAGCCAGTGCTCAGGTGCTGGCCATTGCTGAGATGTGTCTTCTGGCTGGGAAGTCCGAGATGACAGCGGGCCTGATTGAGCGCGGTGTTTCGGTTGACCAGGCGCGCAAGGAGCTTCTGGCAGCCAAGGCCTCTGGATCCCCCGAAATCTCCAGTCGCATCTTGCCCGAGGCAGGAACACAAGCCCAAACCAAGCCCGAAGACAGCCCTGTCGTTCGAGCAGCGAAGCAGCGCGCTCAAAGCCAGCGTGACGCAGCGCAACTCAACCACCGTTAATAGGAGAACCTGATGACTGCAATTACCAACGACCTCACCTTGGGCGACGTGCTCAAGTACGAGGAAGAAAACCTCTACTCCCGCGACCAGGTCACGGTGGTGTCCGGGCAGAACTTGAAGCTCGGGACCGTGATTGGCCGAGTGAGTGCGACGCAAAAAGTCAAAGCCCTCGACCCTTCTGCGACCGATGGTTCAGAAGTCGCCGCTGGCGTGGTGCTGCAAAGCATCGATGCCAGTGCCGCAGAAAAAAACAACGGCCTGATTGTTTCGCGTCAAGCCATCGTGGCCGATCACGCGCTGATCTGGCCCGCTGCCATCACCACGGAAGAAAAAACCGCAGCTATCGCTCAACTCGAAGCGATCGGCATCCTCGTTCGTCAAGGAGTCTAAGCAATGAACAACCCTTTCCAGTCCCCTGCGTTTTCGATGACGGCGCTTACTGCTGCCATCAATATCCTGCCCAACCAATTCGGCAAACTCGATCAGCTCAACTTGATGCCTGCTCGCCCTGTGCGCTTTCGTCAGATTGCGGTGGAAGAGCGAAACGGCGTTCTGAACCTGCTGCCCACGCTGCCCGTAGGTGCGCCTGGCACGGTGGGAAAGCGCGGTCGCCGTACTCTGCGCTCGTTCATCATCCCGCATATTCCGCACGACGATGTGGTGCTGCCAGAAGAGGTTCAAGGCCTGCGCGCCTTTGGCTCTGAGACCGACACCGAAACCATCGCAAACGTGATGACCGAGCATCTGCAGTCGATGCGCAACAAGCACGCCATCACGCTAGAGCATTTGCGCATGGGCGCACTCAAGGGCGTGATTCTGGATGCTGATGGCTCGGTCCTCTACAACCTCTTCGATGAGTTCGGTATTGAGCCCAAGGAATTCAACTTCGCGCTCAACAACGAAAAAACCGATGTCAAGAAAAAGTGCCTGGATCTCAAGCGATACCTTGAACTCAACCTCAAGGGCGAGTACATGACCGGTGTTCGCGTACTGGTCTCGCCGGAATTCTTCGATCTGCTGACCGCCCACCCCAATGTGGTCAAGGCCTATCAGTGGTATCAGGAGAGCCTGGCGCTGCGTGCAGACCAACGCACTGGCTTCACCTTTGCGGGCATAACCTTCGAGGAGTATCTTGGGCAGGCCTCTGATGTGGATGGCAATGTGCGCAAGTTCATCGCTTCTGGAGAAGGTCATGCCTTCCCCGAGGGCACCTTGGACACTTTTGCCACGTACTTTGCACCGGCTGACTTCAATGAGACGGTCAATACGCTGGGGCAGCCCCTGTACGCCAAGCAAGAACCTCGAGAATTTGGTCGCGGCACGGATCTGCATACGCAGAGCAATCCGTTGCCGATGTGCCATCGCCCGGGGCTCTTGGTCAAGCTTTTGGCCAGCTGATGTCCCGCGATCCGTTTGCACTGGGTGTCAAACGGCTGTTCGCAAGTTTGGGATCCCCGGCGCAGTACAGCACTGTGACCGGGGAGACCATCGAGCTCAAGGTCATCAGTAAGGCACCGGATTCGGTACAAGAGTTTGGCCAGTCGCACCTTGCGGTGACCTCGAATCGGTTTGACTTGCAAGCGGCAGATATCACCCGACCTCAAGAGGGCGATCGTCTGACGTGGCGGGGTGTCATCTATGTCATTCAAGGCGATGCGCTTGTCGATCGTGATCGCTTGATCTGGACTGTGAGTGCCTATCCCTTGTCTGACTATTCCCCGACGGCGAGCTGAGCATGAGCGTTCGACTTCTGGCTGCTCTTCAGGGCGACCTCTCCAAGATGATGGAGCAGGAGTTGACCTCGGCGCGGGTGGCGGTGACCACCGGCGTTAGAGAGGCGACACAAGGGCTCAAGGGTGAGTTGCGCTCGCAAATCGAAGGGTCTGGCCTGGGCTCGCGCCTGGCCAATACATGGCGGGGGGAGGTGTACCCGAAGGGACGCCCCAGTCTCGGATCGGCAGGGCTTGTTTACAGCCGCGCTCCTGTTGTCGTCGCGGCGCATGACCAAGGCGCGTTGATACGTTCTAAGAACGGGTTCTGGCTCGCCATCCCGCTCCCTGCGGCAGGCAATGGGCCTCGCGGCAAACGAATGACGCCAGGCCTTTGGGAGCGCATGCGTGGTCAACGACTGCGCTTTGTCTATCGCTCTGGAAAACCGTCACTGCTGGTGGCGGACAACTTTCGAGCCAAAACAGGCAAACGCGGCGGCTTTGCGGCGGCATCTGCCTCTGCTCAGAAATCAGGACGGGGGCTCACCACAGTCCCCATTTTTTTGCTGGTGCCGCAAGCCCAACTCAAGAAGAAATTCGACATCGCCAGTGCCGCTCAACGGTGGCAAGACCGGCTGATGGTGTTGGTCACGCAGTCGTGGCCAGAAGAACGCTCGGACAAATGAAATGACGATGAAAGCAAGCCAACGAGAAGCGGCACTGGGGGCCTTGTTCACGCTGTTGGACGGACTTCCCTTGCAGCCCAACGCCATACGCAGAAATTCATCCTTGCCTGAGCGGCTTAGCGAGCACGCGATGGTGTTCCTGCGCGATGGTGACATGACGCAGGTCGATGTCACCTTGTCGCCTGTGACCTACCTTTGGGAGCACGCTGCAAGCATCGAAATCTATGTCGCGCATCCCGAAGCATCTGCCAGAGACGCGCGCATGGACGAGCTGCTTCAGGCGCTTGGCACCTTGATCTTGGCTGATCCGACTTTGGCTGGACAGATTGACTATGCCGAAGTGATGCCGCCCAAATTTGAAGACGTCACCCCAGATGGGTCTGTGGGCATCAAGGCCTGCACGCTGGATGTGGTGATGCATTACGCGAGCAGCCATCCCTTGGCCTGATCGCAACACAAACCTTAACCACTTGGAGATTCACCATGGCTCGTGCTTATGGCGCGAACGCCAGCCTATTGGCTGCGTTTGAACCCACCTATGGAACTACACCGACTGGAGACTTTGGAAAAATTCCTTTTGTCTCCACCACCTTGGGCTCAGAGCAAGGCCTGATTGCTAACGATCTGATTGGCCTGGGCCGAGACCCGAGTGCGCCCATCCGTGACGTGATCAAAGTCGAGGGTGACATCGTCATTCCCATCGACCTGCGAAACATCGGCATGTGGCTCAAAGCCCTGCTGGGAAGTCCTGTGAGCCTTGGAGATACCGCGCACACTCACACTTTTGTATCTGGCAACTCAGGGCTGCCGAGCCTCTCACTGGAGACGGGACTGCCGGACATTCCGGCGTACTTCCTGGCCTCTGGTGTGATGGCCAACTCGCTGCAAGTGAAATTTGCCCGCTCTGGTGCAGCGGACGCCACTTTGGGTTTGATTGCTCAAGGCGAAGTCAAGCGTACTGCCAGCGCAGACGCCACACCCACGACCTTGCCGATCACTCGCTTCAACCAGTTCCAGGGTTCGATCAAAAAGAATGGCCAAGCCTTGGGTAACGTGGTCGCAGCGCAGTTGACCTATTCGAACAATCTGGCACGCATTGAAACCATTCGCTCCGACGGAAAGATCGAAGGGGCTGACCCCACAGTGGCCAGCTTGACGGGCAACTTGGAAGTGCGCTTCG
>CALBSC010000006.1 GCA_937927685.1 uncultured Burkholderiales bacterium
TCGTCAAACTTGTCGCCACCCACGCGCACGCTGCCTTTGTAGACCATGCCGCCCAGGGAAATCACGCCCACCTCGGTGGTACCGCCGCCAATGTCGACCACCATCGAACCACTGGCGTCGCTGACCGGCAGGCCTGCGCCAATGGCAGCGGCCATCGGCTCTTCAATCAGGTAGACCTCGGACGCACCGGCACCCAGGGCCGATTCGCGAATGGCGCGGCGCTCGACCTGGGTCGATCCACAAGGCACACAAATGATGATGCGCGGGCTGGGCTTGAGCACCGAACGCGGATGCACCATCTTGATGAACTGCTTGAGCATCTGCTCGGTGACCGTGAAGTCCGCGATCACGCCGTCCTTCATGGGACGAATCGCTTCGATGTTGCCCGGCACCTTGCCCAACATCGCCTTGGCTTCGTGGCCCACCGCCTGAATGGTCTTCTTGCCCTGGGGCCCGCCTTCATGGCGGATCGAGACCACGGACGGTTCGTCCAGCAAAATGCCCTTGTCCCGAACATAAATCAGGGTGTTGGCAGTGCCCAGGTCAATGGCCAGATCGGTGGAGAAATACCGACGAAAAGCTCCAAACATACAGTCCTCTCAGGACCACGCGCAACAGGCATGCGGGGTCTCGCATCGATCAATTACGGGGGGCGACAGCAGACAGCGCACAGCGCCCGTTCGCCCCGTCAAATGGCAGTGCCCCAAGGGGGTGAGGCAAAGGCGAGATAATACCCGATCACCAGTCTCCAACCCGCTTCACCAGGGGGGTCATCCCCTGTTTGGGGGGCCTCATCACCATGTCTTTGCAACCCGACGACATTCGCCGCATCGCTTCGCTGGCCCGGTTATCACTCACTTCTGAGCAAAGTGAGCGCATGCTTGGCCAAATCAATGGATTTTTCGACCTGGTCGAACAAATGCGCGCCGTGGACACCCAGGGCATCGAGCCCCTGGCCCACCCGGTGGCGGCCATGCAGGACATCGCCCTGCGGTTGCGCGACGACCTGGCCAGCGAACCCAACAACCGCGAAGCCAACCAGCGCAGCGCCCCGGCCGTGGAGCAAGGTCTCTTTCTGGTGCCCCGGGTGATCGAGTAAACCATGAACGACCTGCACCACCTGAGCCTGGCCGAGATGGCCCAACAGTTGCGCGATCGCCGCCTGGGTGCGGTGGAAGTCGCCGCCCATTTTCAGCAGCGCGCGGCGCGGCACCTGGCTGGCCCGAACGCAGCCGCGGACAACACCGGGGCCTTTCTGGCCGTGGACGCCGAGGTCACCCAGGCCCAGGCACAGGCTGCCCAGGCGCGCCTGGATGCCGGCCAGGGCGGCCTGCTCGAAGGGGTGCCGATCGCCCACAAGGACATTTTCGTCACCCGCGATTTCCCCACCACGGCGGGGTCGCGCATGCTCGACGGCTATCGCTCGCCGTTTGACGCCACGGTGGTGAGCCGCCTGGCACAAGCCGGCATGGTGTCGCTGGGCAAACTCAACTGTGACGAATTCGCCATGGGCTCGGCCAACGAGAACTCGGCCTATGGCGTATCACGCAACCCGTGGGATATGCAGCGCGTGCCAGGCGGCTCCTCGGGCGGCAGCGCGGCCGCCGTGGCCGCTGGCCTGACGCCGGCCGCCACCGGCACCGACACCGGTGGCTCGATCCGTCAGCCCGCCAGCTTTTGTGGCATCACCGGCATCAAGCCCACTTATGGCCGCGCCTCGCGCTACGGCATGATTGCGTACGCCTCAAGCCTGGACCAGGCCGGCCCCATGGCGCGCAGCGCGCAAGACTGCGCGCTCTTGCTGTCGGCCATGTGCGGGCCTGACCCGGATCGCGACTCCACCTCGCTGGATGTACCCGCGGAAGATTTCACGCTGCGCCTGAACGACTCGTTGCAAGGGCTGCGCATTGGCCTGCCGGCGCAGTTCTGGGGCGATGGCCTGGCAGACGATGTGCGGGCCGCCATCGATCAGGCCCTGGCCGAGTTGAAGAAACTCGGCGCCGTGGTGGTGCCCGTGCAACTGCCGCGCACCGAGCTGTCGATTCCGGTGTACTACATCCTGGCGCCCGCCGAAGCCTCCAGCAACCTGAGCCGCTTCGATGGCGTGAAATTCGGCCACCGCGCGGCCGACCCGGTGGACTTGCTCGACCTGTACCGCCGCACCCGCAGCGAGGGTTTTGGCGAAGAAGTGCAACGCCGCATCATGATCGGCACCTATGTGCTCTCGCATGGTTACTACGACGCTTACTACCTGCAGGCCCAGAAAATCCGCCGCATGATCGCCAACGACTTCCAGCAAGCGTTCACGCAGTGTGACGTCATTGCCGGCCCGGTTGCGCCCACGGTGGCCTGGGCCCTGGGTGAAAAATCCGCGGATCCGCTGTCCAGCTACTTGGCCGACATCTACACACTCCCGGCCTCACTCGCAGGGCTGCCGGGCATGAGCGTGCCCAGCGGATTTGGCGCGCACGGCATGCCCGTGGGCTTGCAGCTCATCGGCAACTACCTGCAGGAGTCCCGCTTGCTGAATGTGGCGCATCAGCTCCAACGTCAGACCGACTGGCATCAACAACGCCCCGCACTGGCATCCAAGGAGGCCGCATGAGCTCGCGTCTCGTCCAGGGCTATGAGGTGGTGATCGGTTTCGAGACCCACGCCCAACTCTCCACCCAGAGCAAGATCTTCAGCCGCGCGCCCACCGCCTTTGGCGCCGAGCCCAACACCCAGGCCTGTGCAGTGGACCTGGCCCTGCCGGGCACCTTGCCGGTGATGAACCGTGGGGCCGTCGAGCGCGCCATTCGCTTCGGTCTGGCCGTGGGGGCCCACGTGGCCGAACGCAGCGTGTTTGCGCGCAAGAACTATTTCTACCCTGACTTGCCCAAGGGCTATCAGATCAGCCAGTACGAGATCCCGGTGGTGCAAGGCGGCACGGTGCAGTTCTATCTGGGCGAGGAGCTCAAAACCGTGCACCTGGTGCGCGCCCACCTCGAGGAAGACGCCGGCAAATCACTGCACGAAGACTTTGTCGGCATGAGCGGCATCGACCTCAACCGTGCCGGCACACCGCTCCTGGAAATCGTGACCGAACCGGACATTCGTTCCAGCGACGAGGCCGTGGCCTATGCCAAGGAGCTGCACAAGATCGTGACCTGGATCGGCATTTGCGATGGCAACATGCAGGAAGGGTCGTTCCGCTGTGACGCCAACGTGTCGGTGCGCAAGCCAGGTCAGCCGCTGGGCACACGGCGCGAGATCAAGAACCTCAACAGTTTCAAGTTCATGCAGCAGGCCATCGACTACGAGGTGCGCTGGCAGATCGAGCAGATCGAGGACGGCCATGCGATCGAACAGGCCACCGTGCTGTTTGACCCCGACACCGGCGAGACACGCGCCATGCGCACCAAAGAAGACGCGGCCGACTACCGTTACTTCCCCGACCCCGACCTGCCCCCGCTGGTGATCGCACGCGAGTGGGTCGAGGACGTGCGGGCCCACATGAATGAATTGCCCCGCGTGATGGCGGCGCGCTTCGTGGCGCAACACGGCTTGCCCGAATACGACGCCACCACCCTCACGCAAAGCCAGGCCATGGCGGCCTACTTTGAAGCCGTGGTGCAGGCCTGCCAGCAACCCAAGCTGGCCAGCAACTGGATCATGGGCGAAGTCTCCCGGCGCCTCAACACGGGCGAGTTGTCGCTGGGGCAATTGCCGGTCAGCGCCGCCCAGCTGGGCGCACTCATCACCCGCATCAGCGACAGCACCTTGTCCAACAACGCGGGCAAGCAGGTGTTCGATGCCCTGTGGAATGGCGAAGCCGCGGCGGGCCAGACAGCACAGGCGCAAGTGGACGGACTGATCGAGGCCAAAGGCCTCAAGCAGATGAACGACAACTCGGCGCTGGAGGCCATCGTCGATGAGGTGCTGGCGGCCAATCCCGACAACGTGGCGCAAGTCAAAGCCGGCAAGGACAAGGCCTTCAATGCGCTGGTGGGCCAGGTGATGAAAGCGAGCAAGGGCAAGGCCAATCCGCAGCAGGTCAACGCCGTGCTGAAGGCCCGGCTCGGTTGAACATCGCCCACCGCGTCAAGGCCAAACCGTGAACCTGCTTCGCGACTGGACTCGACGTGTCGCCCTGGGCTGGTGGGATGCCGTGCGACTGGCCACGGCAGTGGGCGGCGTCCTGTGCCTGAGCCTGTTTCTCTTTCGCGGGGTCCAACTGGCCAGTGCATGGCCCCACCCCGGCGATGATCTGTGGGCAGAGTTGCCACGTGCGCTCCTGATGGGGTTGCGCTTTGATGCCAAGGCGGCCGCGGTCGCGGCCTTTGTGCTGTGGCCGCTGTTGTGTGTGCGCGGTCTGGTGCGTCGCCTCGTGGTGGGTGTGTGGGTGGGCACCTTCGGCGTGCTGGCGGTGACCAACCACTTTTACTACCAGTTCTACAAAACGCCGATTGACAGCGTGATCTTTGGCCTGGTGGACGACGACACCACATCGGTGCTCCTGACCATCCTGCTGGATTTCCCTGTGTTGCAGATCGCCCTGATGCTGGCCATCACGCTGCTGGTCATGGCCTGGCCGGTTCGCTGGCTGATGCAGCACCTGGAGCCCCCCGCCCACAGCCGCACACACCCGCTCACGGCCGTCGGTCTGTCGCTGCTGTGCCTGGTGATATGGGTGCTGGCCGGCAAAGGCACCCTCAAGGGCATGGCGCTGCAACTCGATAACGTGACCGCCACCAGCAAGCCGGTCCTCAACCACACCATCCCCAACGGTGTGATGTCGCTGTACTTTGCCTGGAATGCCTACAAGGACTCGTCCGATGTGGGGGACGACCGCACCGGACTGCGCGCGCACGGATTCGAGAGCCCGCAGCAAGCCGCCCAGGTGCTGGGCGCCTCTGGGTTGACGGATGACGCGTCGATCGCTCGCTGGCTGGTGCGCGACGGAACGGGGCAACCGCGAGGGCAGCACCTGGTCTTCGTGCAAATGGAGTCCTGGAGCGCGGAGCCGTTGATGTACCAGTCGCCGCGCATGGATGTGGCCGGTTCGCTGGCACCGGTGATGGAACAGGCCTGGCATTTCCGCAACTTCGATGCCGCGCATGTGGGCACGCACCCGGCGCTGGAAACGCTGCTGCTGGGCACGCCCATCACCCCCATCACCACCGGCCAGTACCGACATATTCCATTTGAGTGGAGCCTTGCACACGTGCTGAAGCGGGCCGGCTATGACACGCTCTTTGTCACCTCCGGTCACACCGGGTGGCGCGAACTCAACCGCGTCCTGCCCACCCAGGGCTTTGACGAGGTGGTGGATGCCGCCACCCTGCGCGCGCACGATGGCGCTGACGAGGGCGGCTTGTGGGGCGTGTGGGACGAGTACCTGTTTCGCTACATCGCCGAGCGCCTGCATGACCCGCAACGCAAACGCCCGCTCTTTGTGTACGCGATGCCCACCACGCACCACCCGCCCTACGAGTTGCCCGCCACCTACCGCGCACCGGACTTTCAGTTGCGCGACTGGCCCGGCGAGCGCTCAGACGAGTCGCTCATCCCCAGCCTCAAGACCTACCGTTACGCCAATGAGCAATTGGCGACGTTCGTGCAAGCGGTGCAACACGGGCCCAAGGGCGCACAGACCCTGATCGCGGCCACGGGTGACCACACCATGCGCACCACCGGGCAGGTGACCACGCCCTCGCGACGCGTGTTGCAGCACCGTGTGCCCTTCATGGTGTGGGGTGCAGGCCCTCTGGCGTGCCGCGCAGCCTTGGACGCACCCGCCAGCCACCTGGACATTTTTCCGACGCTGTTGCCCTTGCTCGGCGTAGAACACGGGTATCTGCACACCGGTCGCAACCTGACGCAGTGCGACACGTCAGGTCCGTCAACGTCCCGGCACGCCCAGACCTCGCCGTTGGCTTCCTTTGCACCCACGCCTGCCTCCACGCCCATGGCCTTGTCCATGCTGGGCGGTGTGCGCACGGCTCAAGCCATCTGGCAGGTGGGGCAGCCCAACAGCCTGGGGTGCATCAATGCACAAGGGCAGGTGTCAGACACGTGTCGCTGGTCTGACCCACTCGACCAGCAAGCGCGCGCGCGTCTGGGGTTGCTGGACTGGCATGTGCGCCGCCACCTCAACCTCGCCATGCGCAATGCACCGTCCGCTGGCGCGGTGGCAACGGCCACGCGCTGAAGATCAGCTCACGCCGTAGCGCTCTCGGTAGGCCTGCACACGGGCCAGATGAGGCGCCATGTCGGCACCCTGGTGGTGCTGCAAATAGGCCAGCAAATCGGCCAGCGAGGCAATTGCACACACCTGCATGCCCAGTTGCGAGCGCACATACTGCACCGCGCTGTAGGGCACATCGACCACCTGGTCGCCGCGTGGTTCGGTGGCCATTTCCTGGCGATCCAGGGCAATCGCCACCGCGTGTGCGGTGGCTCCCGCCTGTCGAATCAGGTTGATGGATTCGCGCACCGCGGTGCCCGCACTCATCACGTCATCCACGATCAGCACCCGGCCCTGCAACGGCGCCCCCACCAGCGATCCGCCCTCGCCATGGTCCTTGGCTTCCTTGCGGTTGTAGGCAAAGGGCACATTGCGCCCCAGACGAGCCAGTTCGATCGCCACGGCCGCCCCCAGGGGAATGCCCTTGTAGGCCGGACCGAAGATCATGTCGAACTCGATACCGCTGTCGATGATGCGCTGGGCATAGCACTGCGCCAGACGCCCCAGTTTGGCGCCATCGTCGAACAAACCGGCATTGAAAAAGTAGGGGGACAGGCGGCCGGCCTTGGTTTTGAACTCGCCAAAGCGCAGCACCCCGCAATCGAGCGAGAATTGCACAAATTCCTGTGCCAGTGCGTCCTGCGCTTTTACGTTTTGTGTCATGGCTTCTTCCTTGTTCAAACTCACCAGTCTCAACCTCAACGGCATCCGCTCCGCCACCACCAAGGGCGTGGAGGCCTGGATCGAACGCAGCGCTCCGGATTGTATTTGCGTGCAAGAGGTGAAGGCGCAAGCCGCTGACGTGGCCGGCAAGTTCGAGACGCTGGCCGGACTGACCGGTCGTTTCCACTTTGCCGAGAAAAAGGGCTACTCGGGGGTGGGCATCTACACGCGACTGGAGCCGTCTGAGGTGATCATCGGGTTTGGCTCAGACGAGTTTGACGCCGAAGGTCGCTATATCGAACTGCGTTTTGACACCGCACGCCGCAAGCGTTCGATCATCAGTTGCTATTTTCCCAGTGGCTCTTCCGGCCCCGATCGGCAGGACGCGAAGTTCCGCTTTCTCGACCTGATGGAGCCACACCTGGTGTCCCTGCAGGCCACGCGCGAATTCATCCTGTGTGGCGATGTCAACATCGCACACCAGGAAATTGATTTGAAGAACTGGCGCAGCAACCAAAAGAACAGCGGCTTCCTGCCCGAAGAGCGCGCCTGGATGACCAGGATGCTCCGTGACCGCGGACTGGTCGACGTGTACCGCCACCTGCACCCCGACACCACGGACGCCTGCTACACCTGGTGGAGCAACCGCGGACAGGCCTATGCCAACAACGTGGGGTGGCGTCTGGACTACCACCTGGCAACCCCGCAACTGGGCAAGACCGCGCGCGAGGTGAGCATCTACAAAGATGAGAAGTTTTCAGACCACGCGCCCATCAGCGTGGGCTATGACATGGCCTGGTGAGTGAGAACCTTCAGCCAGGTTCTCAGGGACTGCGGGCAACCCGCTTCGCGGCAACTTGGTTTCGGCACGGCACCGGGGGCAGGCGCGGCGGCAGAATGCTTCATGGCGCGATGAGGGCTGCACTGCAGACCCAGTGGCTGGGTGTCCCAGTATGATGAATCCATTCGTGTTGGCTTGTTCCTGATCTGGCCTCTGCACCGATCTCATTCACC
This sequence comes from uncultured Burkholderiales bacterium, assembly GCA_937927685.1. GTDB lineage: Bacteria > Pseudomonadota > Gammaproteobacteria > Burkholderiales > Burkholderiaceae_C > Limnohabitans. Next base: position 7,907 of record CALBSC010000006.1, read on the forward strand.
AGGAGACACCATGAACCGCTCTCTCACCCAGCGCAACTCGCTCGTGTTCAGTCATATGGGCTTTTACGTGCGCGACCTGGAGCGCATGGCTCGCTTTTACCGGGATGTGATGTGTTTTTTCGAGACCGATCGGGGTGATCTGGGTGCGGTCCAGCTGATCTTCCTCAGCCGCGATCCGCAAGAGCATCACCAGATCGTGCTGGCCTCTGGCCGTCCGAGCGACTTGCGCTTCAGCATCATCAATCAGATATCGATGCGCGTGCCGGATCTCGCCACGCTGCGCGAGGTGCACCAGCGTGTGAGCGCCGACCCCGATATCACCGAACTGGTCTGCGCCACCCATGGCAACGCCGTCTCGATCTACTTCCGTGACCCTGAAGGTAACCGTCTGGAGGTGTTCGTGGACATGCCCTGGTACTGTGAGCAACCCCTGCGCGAGCCCATCGACCTGAGTCAGAGCGACGCGCAGGTGATGGCCGCTGCGGAGGCGCTGGCCCGCAGCCGCCCCCGATTTCGAAGCCGCACCGAATGGGTGGCCGACATGGAACAACTCATGGGTTACCGGGATTGAGCCAGCCCCTGGTTGACACGACCCGCTTGGGCAAGAGGCCCGCCATGGCCACAAAATAGACCCCCTTTTCGAGCACACCATGCTTCACTACCAAACCATCCCCGTCACCCCGTTCCAGCAAAACTGTTCCCTCGTCTGGTGTGATGTCACGCAGCAGGCCGCGGTCATCGATCCGGGCGGTGACCTGGAGGTCATCCTCGATGCGGTTGACCAACTCCGGTTGAAGCTCGAGCAAATCTGGATCACCCACGCCCACATCGATCACGCGGGGGCCACCGCCGAGCTGGCCGAGCGCTTGCAGTTGCCCATCATCGGCCCGCATGAAGGCGATCAGTTCTGGATTGACGGGCTGGCCCAGGCGGCGGCGACCTACGGCTTCCCCCCCGCCAAGCCCTTCAAACCCACCCGCTGGCTGCACGATGGCGACACCGTCAGTCTTGGTGAGCACACCTTGCAGGTACGCCATTGCCCGGGCCATACGCCGGGACACGTGGTGTTTTACTCGCCCGAGATGCAGCGCGCTTTTGTGGGGGATGTGCTCTTTGCCGGCAGCATCGGCCGCACCGACTTCCCGCGCGGTGACCATGATGCGTTGATTCACAGCATCACACAACGGCTGTGGCCCATGGGCAATGACACCGTGTTCATTCCCGGCCACGGACCCGAGAGCACGTTCGGGCGTGAGCGGCGCAGCAACCCTTACGTGGGCGGCACCTGAAGGGTTGCATTCGCGCAAGGTGCCACGTGCATCGAGGCACCACGCCGCCAGACACACAAGGTGCCGGCACGGCGCTGACACGCCAAGCCGCTCAGTTGCGCACGCGCTCGAAGAGCGGCATCACCTTGGGTAAGTTGGCTTCGATCTCGTGAATGCGGGTGGTGCCTGACGGGTGCGTGCTCATCCACTGCGGGGGGGCATTTTTGTTGGATGCACTCATCTTCTCCCACAAGGTCACCCCCGATCGCGGGTCGAAGCCCGCGCGCGCAGCCAGCTCCATGCCCACCAGGTCGGCCTCGGTTTCATCCTCACGGCTGAACTTCAAGGTGAGCAAATTGGCGCCCTCGCGTGCCACGAAGTCGGTGACCCGCGGATCGATGCCGAAAATGCCCGCCACCACCGCACCGCCCAGACGGGACAGTCCTTGTGTGGCGGCGGTCTTGCCCATGCGCTCCCGGGCGTGCTCGCGCAAGGCATGCGCCACCTCGTGGCCCATGACCATGGCGACTTCGTCGTCCGTCAATTCCAGTTGTTTGAGGATGCCGGAAAAAAAAGCGATCTTGCCCCCCGGCATGCAAAACGCGTTGATCTGGTTGGAGCCAATCAGGTTGATCTCCCACTTCCATTCCCTCGCGCGGGGATTCCACTCGTAGCTGTGCGGGATGATGCGCCGCGCAATCTCGCGCAACCGAAGCACCTGAGGATGGTTGTCCGGGCCCAGGGCGTTTTTGCTCGAGGCCTGTTGCAGCATCTGGCGGTACTGCTGCAGGGCCGATTGCTCGACCTCGGTCGCAGGCACCAGTTTGGCAAAGGCGGACTCCTTGCCCACCTCCACGCCCTCGCGGGCCCAGGCGGGTGCGCCCGCCAGGCCCAGGCCGGCCGCGCACCAGGCGCAGTGGTGGAGAAAACGTCGCTTGCTGGGGGTGGTCTCGTTCATAGCCGTCAAAATGGAGGTCATGAACGATACCTCAAGTCAGCCCGCCTCCACCAGCCCCGCGCAAACCGGAGGACGCAGCTGGGCCGACGCCTGGCGGGTGTACCGTTCGGCGGCCGCGCTGCGCATGCTGGGCTTGGGATTTGCCGCCGGCTTGCCCTTGCTGCTGGTGCTGGGCACGCTCAGTTTCCGCTTGCGCGAGGCCGGGGTGGAACGCGCCACCATCGGCTTTCTCAGTTGGGTCGGGTTGGCTTACGCCTTCAAATGGGTCTGGGCACCCCTGGTGGACCGCCTGCCCGTGCCATGGCTGACCCGGCGGCTGGGTCAGCGACGCAGCTGGTTGTTGCTGGCGCAAGGCTCGGTGATTCTCGGGTTGGTGGGCATGGCGGGGACAGACCCGCGGGAGGCCCTGGGTGCCTTGGTGGCCTGGGCGGTGCTGGTGGCCTTTGGTTCGGCCACGCAGGACATTGCCCTGGACGCCTACCGCATCGAGTCGGCCGATACCGATGCGCAGGCGGCCCTGGCCGCCACCTACCAGACCGGCTACCGTCTGGCCATGATCTGGGCCGGGGCCGGGGCCCTGTGGATGACGGCACGTGCCGAGTTGATCGACGCCAGTGGCTACCAGCAGCAAGCCTGGCAACTCTCGTACCTGATCATGGCCGGCTCCATGCTGTTGGGGCCGTTGGTGGTGCTGTGCTCGCCCGAACCGCAACCGCGCGAGTTGCCCGCGGCACGCAACCTGGTCGAGTGGCTGCAGGGCGCGTTGATCGAACCTTTCTCCGAATTTGTCGGGCGCTACCGCTGGCAGGCTGTGCTGATCCTGGGCCTCATTGCCGTGTACCGCATCAGTGATGTGGTGATGGGCATCATGGCCAATCCGTTTTATGTGGACATGGGTTACAGCAAAGACGAAGTGGCGGCCGTCAGCAAGGTGTTCGGTGTGCTGATGACATTGGTGGGCGCCTTCATCGGCGGTGGGCTGTCGGTCCGGCTGGGCGTCATGCGCGTGTTGATGCTGGGCGCCGTCCTGAGTGCGGCGAGCAACCTGCTGTTTGCCTGGCTGGGCACGCGCGGGCATGACCTGCAGGCGTTGATCTGGGTGGTGTCGGCCGACAACCTCGCCGGCGGACTGGCCTCCAGCGCGTTCATTGCCTACCTCTCGGGCATCACCCAGGTGCGCTATTCAGCCACCCAGTACGCCTTGTTCAGTTCGATGATGCTGTTGTTACCCAAGTGGCTGGCCGGCTTCTCGGGGGTGGTGGTGGACAGCATGGGCTACTCCACGTTTTTCATCGGGACGGCCTTGCTGGGCGTACCGGTGCTGCTGCTGGTCGCACTGGCCGCTAAGGTCCGTTAGCTGCTCCGAGCTGCTCCTTGAGCAGCGCCTTTTGCACTTTGCCCAGGGCTGTCCTGGGCAAGGCCTGGCGCCGCACGACTTCACGCGGGTGCTTGTAACGCGCCAGCCGTTCACGCACCCGTGCCAGGAGTTCATCGTCGCTGACTTCATGGCCCTCGTGCAGCGTCACCACGGCCACCACGCGTTCGCCCCAGCGGGCGTCGGGCATCCCCACCACCGCGCACTCGGCCACAGCCGGGTGCTGGGCCAGCAGTGTTTCGATCTCGGCCGGGTAGATGTTCTCGCCGCCCGAGATGACCATGTCCTTGCTGCGCCCCACGATGGTCCAGCAACCCGCCGCGTCCACCTGTGCCACATCACCACTGTGAAACCAGCCCTGCGCGTCCAGCGCAGGTTGCCCGGGCCAGTACTGTTGGACCACGGCCGGCCCGCGCAGCCACACTTCACCCTCATGGGACGCCGCACCGTCCAGTGGCCCCAGGCATGCCTGCACGCCGTGCGCGGGCCAGCCGCAGGCGCCTTGCAACAGGCTCGGCGCATCGCCCACCAGCGCGATCGAAAACGGCCCGGTCTCGGTCGCACCGTACACATTGCCCAGTGGCACACCGCGCTCCAGAAAGGCGCGCACCAGGGGCTCAGGCAAATGGCTCGAGCCCGCCATGACGCACCGCAAGGACGACAAGTCGGCCGTTGACCACAGCGGGTGCTCGAGCAAGGCCTTCATCACCGCGGGCACCACCACGGTCAGGCCGATGCGCGCTTGCTCAATGGCTTGCAGCATGGCCTGGGGATCAAACCGGGCTTGCAACGTGACCTGCGCCCCCACGCCCAGGGCTGGCAAGGTCTGAATGCACAAGCCCCCCACATGAAAGAGCGGCAACACGGTGAGCACATGATCCTCGGGCCTGAGCGCCTGGGCCTGGCTGGCGGCCACCATGTTGGCGAGCAGGTTGGCCTGGGTGTGCACGGCCGCCCGCGGCGCGCCGGTGGTGCCGGAGGTGTACACCAGCAAGAGCGGGCGCGGATCGCCCGTCCAGCCCAGCGCCAGTGGGTGGGGCTCTGCACCGTCATCCATCGCATCCGCCCCATCGCCGTGCGGCCCATCAGGCGCAGGGCCGACACCCTGTCGGGCAGGGCCGCGGGGCGCCGGCGCGCACACGGGTTCGAGCGAACCGACCGCCACCTGATGCCGCGCAGCCAGCGCACACGCCGGCTCGCACCACCCCGAGTCGTGCAGCACCAGACGAGGCTGGCAATCGGCCATCAACTGGTCCCACTCCGCTGCGGCCAACCGGTAGTTCAGCGGGGCCAGAATTCCACCCAGCCGGGCCAGGGCCAGCAACAGCACCAGCATCTCCCAGGCGTTGAACGACAGGCAGGCCACCCGATCCCCCGGGCGCACGCCGCGTTCCCGCAACCGCTCAACCGCCTGCTCGACACACGCGGCCAATTCGGCGTAACTCAAACGGCGACCCGCCTGCGAAATCGCCGGGCTCGTGGGGCGCTCATGCGCATGACGCAGCACCCACGTGTCGAGCCGCAACGCGCGGGCGGGTGTCGGGAGGGAGGTGTCAACCATGGGCGGATTTTCTGGCGGCCGTGTCGTTTTCAGGACTTTACCCTTTCACCGGGGGTAGGCTGGCTCTACACTCGCGCCATGAATCCGTTGCTCATGATCGAAGATGATGTGCGGTTGTCCCAGATGGTGGCCGACTACCTGACCCAGACGGGCTACACCGTGGAACAAGCCAGCAGCGCGCACCACGGGCTGGAGCGCTTGCAAGCCTCCCCGACCCCGGCCCTGGTCATTCTCGACCTGATGTTGCCCGATCTCGATGGACTGGAGGTGTGCCGACGGATCCGCCAGTTACCCGGCGAAGAGGCCCACACCCCCGTGCTGATGCTCACCGCCAAGGGTGACCCGATGGACCGGGTTCTGGGCCTGGACATTGGCGCGGACGACTACCTCACCAAGCCCTTTGAGCCACGCGAACTGCTGGCCCGTATCCGCGCGATTCAGCGACGTCAGGAGATTGCACGCGGTCGCATCGAGGCACCCAGCACGCCCGTGATGCGATTTGGCGCGCTCGAGATCGACCGCGATGCCCGCCGTGTGTCGGTCCATGGCCGACCCTGTGAACTCACCTCGTACCAGTTTGACCTGCTCGCCGTGATGGCCGAGCGAGCCGGGCGCGTGCTCACGCGCGAGCAAATCATGGAGGCGGTGCGCGGGCGTGAACTCGAGGCCTTTGACCGCTCGATCGATGTACACATGGGACGCATCCGTGCCGCCATCGAGCTCGATGTCAAAGACCCCAAGCGCATCCTCACGGTACGCGGTGTCGGTTACGTGTTTGCCCGTCAGCAACCCTGAGGAGTCCTTATGCGCAAACCCCTGGGCATGCGCCTGCACACGCGCTTGTGGCTGGCCGCGGTACTGGCTTTCGCGATCTTCACCTTGCTGGTGAGCTGGGTGGTGCGTCAAACCACCGAGCCGCCCCTGCGCGCCGTGGTCGTGCGCAATCCGCAAGGCGACGTCATCGGCTCGGGTCAGGCACGCTTTCGACCGGCGGATATGCTGCCCGACGAGGCCCGTCCGCCCTTGCCTGGCCTGGAGCATGTGCCCTACGGCAAATTTGGCCCGGGTCCCGAGTTCATTGCGCAACTGGACGATGGGCAGATCCTGCACATTCACATGCCACGCGCGGCCCGCAGTTTCTGGACGCGCCCGCCCAATGGTTTTCTCTGGTCCCTCTCGTTGGTGGCACTGGCCATGGCCCTGGCGACCTACCCGATCACGCGACGGCTCACACGACGTCTGGAAGCCTTGCAGCAAGGCGTGCAGGCCTGGGGCCAGGGCAACCTGGCGGTGCGCGTGCCCGAGCAGGGTCACGACGAAGTGGCTTTTCTGACGCGGCAATTCAACCAGACCGCCGGCCAGATCGAGGGGCTGGTGCAATCGCACAAATCGCTGCTGGCCAATGCCTCGCACGAACTGCGCACTCCCCTCACGCGCATCCGCATGGGGCTGGAATTGATGGCCACCCAACCCACGCCAGCGATGCGCGACCAGATTGCACAAAGCATCAACGAGGTGGATCAGTTGCTGGAGGAAATCCTGCTGGCGAGCCGGCTGGATTCACCCGAAGCCGACCTGGGTAGCCTGGAGTGGGTGGACCTGGTCGGACTGGCCGCCGAGGAGTGCTCGCGCGTATCGGCCCAGGTGAACGTCCGGTCTGCGCCCGAGGCGCTGCAAACCACCGGCCACCCCCGCCTGCTTCGCCGCTTGCTGCGCAACCTGCTGGACAACGCCCGTCATTACGGGCCCGCCGAGGGCGAGTTGGAGGTCGAACTCGAGCGTCCTTCGCCCGACCTGGTGGTGTTGCGCGTCAACGACCGGGGGCCCGGTATTGCGCCGCAATACCTCGACCAGGTGTTTTCGCCCTTCTTCCGCTTGCCCGGGTCTGCTGAGGGCGGGGTGGGGCTGGGGCTGGCCCTGGTGCGATCCATCGCCGCCCGCCACGAAGGACGGGTCTGGTGCGAAAACCGGCCCGACGGCGGGGCCTGCTTTGTGGTGGAGTTGCCCGTCAACGCCCGACCCGGGACACCCTGAGCCAGCCGGCGGATTCCGCCAGCGACTCAGGCCGTGGGGGACCCTGCGTGGGTGGCGGGTTCGGACAACGCGCGCAAGACCCGCTGCGGTGAAATGTCCTGCAGACAGCGCAAATGCCCCAGAGGACATTCGCGCTGGAAGCAGGGCGCACAGTCCAGCGGCGGCTGGACCTGGGTGTCCCACTTGAGCCAGATGACCCGGGCCAGGGGACTCAAGGGAGGCGTGTGCTCGGGGCTGGACGACCCAAACACCGCCACTTGCGGGACATCGAGTGCAGCAGCCACGTGCATCAGACCCGAGTCGTTGCTCACCACGCGATCGGCGCTGGCAATCAAGGCGAAGGCCTGCGCGAGCGAGGTCTCCCCCGCCAGGTTCAACAAGCGGCCACGGGCCTTGCCCGGCTGAGCCAGCGTGACGATGGCGTCACACGCCTCGCGCTCCTTGGCCGAACCCAGCAAGACCACGTCCTGTGTCAGCGCAGCGGCCAGTTCGGCAAAGTGCGTCACCGGCCAGCGCTTGGCGGGGCCGTACTCGGCCCCGGGTGCCATGACCACATGGCCCTGGGGCGGCAGGCCATGGGCGAGCAGCGCGGCTTGCTGTTGCTCGGCACTGACGTGCAATCGGGGCCGCAGCGTGTCTGTGCTCGCGTGGGCCAACGTGGCGGCAGCCGCCTGGGTGGAACCCCGCAACGGGGCGTCCACCGAGGCCAGTTCAGCGTAAAACGACACCATGGCGGGGCGATGGTCCCGGGGCGGATTGCCGAGACGGTGCGTCAGCAAGCCCAGTCGCCACTCGCCCCAATAGCCGATCCGCACGGGAATGCCTGCCATCCAGGGCAGCAGGGCGCTTTTAAGTGAGTTGGGGCACACATAGGCGCGATCGTAATGTCCACGCCAGGATTGAGCCAAGACTCGGCGTTCAGCCCATTGCAGGGCGCCGTGGCGAAACGGCAACTCGATCACCTCGGCCACGCTGCTCATGGCGCGGTAGACCGGCGCCACCCAAGGCAGGGCCGCGACGCTGATGCGCTCGCCACGAGCGCACAAGCGGGCCAGCAAGGGCTCGGTCATGACGGCGTCGCCAATCCACTGGGGGGCGATCACCAGCGAGCGGGGGCCCGCCATGGGATGGGACAACGCGGTCAGTGCGCGGCGACGTGTTCGCCGGCCTTGAGTCGGTACACCGTGCCGCAGTAGGGGCAACGGGCCTCACCCGTGGTGGCGACGTCGAGGAACACTTTGGGGTGGGAGTTCCACAGCGCCATCTGGGCTTGCGGGTTCGGGCAGAACGTGCCGCCGTGACCATTGAGGTCCTGGGCGCGCAATTCGACGACTTGTGTCATGGCAAGACTCCCGCTTCAGACCTGGGTCAGCCAGTGCGCGTACTTCGGATTGCGTCCGTTGACGATGTCGAAGAAGGCGTTCTGGATTTTCTCGGTGATGGGGCCGCGCGAACCGCTGCCCAGCTCGACACGGTCGAGTTCGCGAATCGGCGTGACCTCAGCGGCGGTGCCGGTGAAGAAGGCCTCGTCGGCGATGTAGACCTCGTCACGGGTGATGCGCTTTTGCACGATCTCCAGGCCCAGGTCCTTGGCGATGTGAAACACCGTGTTGCGGGTGATGCCGTTCAGGGCACCTGCCGACAGGTCGGGGGTGTAGATCACGCCGTTCTTGATGACGAACACGTTCTCGCCCGCGCCCTCGGACACGAAGCCGCTGGCGTCGAGCAAGAGTGCCTCGTCGTAGCCGTCCTCGGTGGCTTCCATGTTGGCCAGGATGGAGTTGGTGTAGTTGCTCACCGCCTTGGCCTGCGTCATGGTGATGTTGACGTGGTGGCGGGTGTAGCTGGATGTTTTCACGCGGATGCCGCGCTTCAAGCCCTCTTCGCCCAAATAGGCGCCCCAGGCCCAGGCGGCGACCATGGCGTGGATGGTGTTGCCCTTGGGCGAAACGCCCAGCTTTTGTGAACCGATCCACACCAACGGGCGCAGGTAGCAGGTCTCGAGCTGGTTCTCGCGCACCACTTGCTTTTGTGCCTCGTTGAACTGATCCTGGGTGAAGGGAATCTTCATGCGCAGGATCTTGGCGCTGTTGTAGAGCCGCTCGGTGTGCTCCTGCAAACGGAAGATGGCGGTGCCGTTGGCCGTTTTGTAGGCCCGCACGCCCTCAAAAGCGCCGCAGCCGTAGTGCAGCGTGTGGGTCAGCACGTGGATCTTGGCGTCGCGCCAGTCAACCAGCTGGCCGTCCATCCAGATCTTGCCGTCACGATCGGCCATCGACGGGGGCACTGCGCTCATGGGAATCCTTTCAGGTGAGAAAAACGTGCGGGCGCAGGGCCCGGCACATGTCATGCATTCAGACAGTTATCGGCTGATTTTACGGCCCGTCCTGGGGCGCCTCGTCACCGGTGGGACGGACCAGGGTCCACTCGGTAAGCCGGCCATTCACGAAGCGGCAGGTCACACTGGAATTCGTGCCATCGGTCCAGCGGTAGATTTCCGGCTGCTCGTCCTTGGCCGAGAGTTGCACGCCCAGGCTTTTGGTGAGCGCCACCACGTGCATGAGGTTCACGCCAGCCTTGAGCTTGGCGTTGAGCATCACGGCACTGCCCACAAAGCCCAGGGGGCGGTTGGCGGCGCGCTTGAGGACATGCACCAGGCGGTTGAAGTGCATCAGGGCCCACATCACCAAGGCGGAGACGGCAAAGGCCACGCCCGCCCAGCCATAGGCCTGGTAGGCCCCGACCACGCCCACCACCGCGGCCGACGGAATGATCCATTTGGAGAAATTCATGGTGCGATTGTCGCGCACACCACGGGCTGGGTCTGCCCGCAACGGGAGTCACCCTGCGGTTCAGTTCGCCGCTGGATTCGCTGCAACAGGACGGGTACAGCGCCCTGGCCCGGCGTCAGTCGAGTTCGCGCACGCGCGCGATCGCCTCATCGATGCGCTCGATGGGCCACAAGGTGAGCCCCTCGATGGGCTTTTTCGGCATGTTCGCCTTGGGGACCAGGGCGACGGAGAACCCCAGCTTGGCCGCTTCGCGCAAGCGCTCCTGTCCGCGTGGGGCAGGCCGCACTTCGCCCGCCAGCCCCACCTCGCCAAAGGCAATGAAGCCACGTGGCAGCGCGCGCCCGCGCAAACTGCTCTGGATCGCCAGCAGCACCGCCAAGTCGGCCGCCGGTTCGCTGATGCGCACACCGCCCACCGCGTTGACAAACACATCCTGGTCCATGCACGCCACGCCCGCGTGGCGGTGAAGCACCGCCAGCAGCATGGCCAGGCGGTCGCGCTCCAGCCCCACCGACAAGCGCCTCGGACTCGGCCCACCGGTATCAACCAGCGCCTGCACCTCAACCAGCAACGGCCGCGTTCCCTCGAGCGTGACCAGCACGCAACTGCCCGGCACCGGCTCCGCATGCTGGCTCAGGAAAATGGCGCTGGGGTTGCTCACGCCACGCAAACCTTTCTCGGTCATCGCAAAGACGCCGATTTCATTGACCGCGCCAAAGCGGTTCTTGATGGCGCGCACCATGCGGTAACTGGAGTGCGTATCGCCTTCGAAGTACAGCACGGTGTCGACCATGTGCTCGAGCACGCGCGGGCCCGCCAGGGCACCTTCCTTGGTCACATGGCCGACCAGCACGACGGTGACGCCGCGCGCCTTGGCCATGCGGGTGAGGTGGGCGGCACACTCGCGCACCTGGGCCACCGAGCCGGGCGCACTGGTGAGCTGTTCGGTGTACACCGTTTGAATCGAGTCCATCACCAGCACCGCGGGGTGCAGCTTCTCGACGGTGGCCAGGATGGTCTCGAGTTGGGTCTCGGCGAGCACTTGGACCTGACTCTGCGCCAGCCCCAGACGCTGTGAACGCAACGCCACCTGGGCGCCCGACTCCTCGCCAGTGACGTACAGCGTGGAATAGCCGCTGCGCTGCAAGCCGTCCAACGCCTGCAGCAGCAGGGTGGATTTGCCAATGCCCGGGTCACCGCCAATCAGCACCACGGCCCCCGCCACAATGCCCCCGCCCAGGACGCGGTCCAACTCCTCCTGGCCGGTGGGCGTGCGCGCCACGTCGGCGGCCTCGATGTCTGCCAGCACGGCCACGGTTGAGCTCGGCGCCAGGCCCGCCATGGCACTGAAGCGATGCTTGCCCGCCCCTGCTGCGGTGGGCACGGACTCGATCAGGGTGTTCCACTCGTCGCACTGCGGGCAACGCCCCAGCCAACGGGGCGTGTTGCCGCCGCACGCGGAGCAGGTGAAGAGGGTTTTGTCCTTGGCCATGCCCCATGATACTGGACAAATCAACAGTCTTTCCGCGACAACGGGGCCCTTGTCTGACACGCGGCATGCGGGCGACGCCCGCGGTGTGATCAGGGTCGTCCCCCTTGACAATAATTTAACAAGTTAAATAATTTGGCATGGTCACCACCTTCAGTCATCGCAACCTGCCCCGCCTGCTTTTGCAAGCACGCGAGTCGGTGATGGCACACACCCGCCCCAGCCTGCGCCAACAATCCTTGAGCGATCAGCAGTGGCGCGTGTTGCGCGTGTTGGGCGAGGACCACAGCCTGGGCGGACAGGGCGTGGAAACCGGGCGTGTCGCCCGCGAGGCGTTTTTGCTGGGTCCCAGCCTCACCGGCGTGTTGTCTCGCATGGAGCGTGACGGCCTGCTCACCCGCGAGCGCGACCCCCAGGACCAGCGTCGCAGCGTGGTGCGCCCGACCGAGCAAGGCCTGAAGCTGGTCGACACGTTGTCGCGCACCATCGAAGCCCACTACGTCTGGCTGGAACAGTCGCTGGGCAAGACCAAACTGGCACAGCTGTATGGCTTACTGGATGAACTGATTCAACTGGAAGGGCCCGCCCACGCGTCGCTCACTGAACTGGAAACCACGTCATGAACATCGACCACCTCATCAACGGACAGCGCGTTGCGAGCCAGGATTATTTCGACAACCTCAACCCGGCCACCCAGGACGTGATCGGCCAGGTGGCCCGCGGCGGGGTCGATGAGGTCAACGCGGCCGTGGCCGCCGCCAAGGCGGCCTTTCCCGGCTGGGCCAACACCCCGGCCGCCGAGCGCGCCAAGGTCATGCGCAAGCTCGGCGAACTGATCACTCGCCATGTGCCCGAGATCGCCCAGACCGAAACCAACGACTGCGGGCAGGTCATTGCCCAAACCGGCAAGCAGCTGGTGCCGCGCGCCAGCGACAACTTCACCTACTTTGCCGAGATGTGCACCCGCGTGGACGGCCACACCTACCCCACGCCCACCCACCTGAACTACACGCTCTTCCATCCGGTCGGCGTGTGCGCGCTCATCAGCCCCTGGAACGTGCCCTTCATGACGGCCACCTGGAAGGTCGCGCCCTGCCTGGCGTTTGGCAACACCGCCGTGCTCAAGATGAGCGAGCTCTCGCCCATGACCGCGTCTCGCCTGGGCGAGTTGGCGCTGGAAGCGGGTGTGCCCCCAGGCGTGCTGAACCTGGTGCAAGGCTACGGGCGCGAGGCGGGGGAACCGCTGGTGGCACACCCGGACGTGCGCGCCATTTCCTTCACCGGCTCCACCGCCACGGGGGACCGCATCGTGCGCGCGGCAGGGCTGAAGAAATTCAGCATGGAGCTGGGTGGCAAGTCGCCCTTCGTCATCTTCGAAGACGCCGACCTCGACCGCGCCCTCGACGCTGCGGTGTTCATGATCTTCTCCAACAACGGCGAGCGCTGCACCGCGGGCAGCCGCATCCTGGTGCAGCAATCGATCTACAACACATTTGTGGACCGCTTCACCGCACGCGCCAAACGCATCACCGTGGGCGACCCGCTGGACGAGGCTACCATCGTCGGCCCGATGATCAGCACCGCCCACCTGGCCAAGGTGCGCAGCTACATCGAGCTCGGCCCGAAGGAAGGCGCCTCGCTGGTGTGTGGCGGCCTGGACCGCCCGAGCTATGCCCCCGAACTGCCTGAGCGCGTGCGACGCGGCAACTATGTGTGGCCCACGGTGTTCGCGGACGTCGACAACCGCATGCGCATCGCGCAGGAAGAAATTTTCGGCCCGGTGGCGTGCCTGATTCCGTTCAAGGACGAGGCCCACGCGATCGAGTTGGCCAACGACATTCAATACGGCCTCTCCAGCTACGTGTGGACCGAGAACCTGGGCCGCGCGCACCGCGTGGCAGCGGCCGTCGAGGCCGGCATGTGCTTCGTCAACAGCCAGAACGTGCGCGACCTGCGCCAGCCGTTTGGCGGCACCAAGGCCAGCGGCACCGGGCGCGAGGGGGGCACCTGGAGCTACGAGGTGTTTTGCGAGCCCAAGAACGTGGCCGTGTCGCTGGGCAGTCACCACATTCCGCACTGGGGGGTCTGACCATGGGACGCGTTGCACTCGTTGCCAAAATCACCCACGTGCCCAGCATGTACCTGAGCGAGCTCGACGGGCCCCGTCACGGCACGCGCGAGGACGCGATCGAGGGTCACCGCGAGATCGGCCGGCGCTGCCGTGCGGCCGGTGTGGACACGCTGGTGGTGTTTGACACCCACTGGCTGGTCAATGCCAACTACCACATCAACTGCGCGCCACACTTCAAAGGCACCTACACCAGCAACGAGTTGCCGCACTTCATCAGCAACATGGGGTACGAGTCACCCGGCAATCCTGCCCTGGGAAAATTGCTGGCGAAGGCGTGCAACGAACACGGCGTGGAAACCCTGGCGCATGACGCCACCACGCTGGCGCCCGAGTACGCCACCCTGGTGCCGCTGCGCTACATGAACCCCGATCAGCACTTCAAGGTGGTGTCGGTCTCCGCCCTGTGCATGGCGCATTACCTCAACGACAGCGCGCGACTGGGTTGGGCGATGCGTCAGGCGGTCGAAGCGCATTACGACGGCACCGTGGCCTTTCTGGCCAGCGGATCGCTCTCGCATCGTTTTGCGCAAAACGGGTTGGCACCTGAATATGCGTTCAAGATCTGGAGCCCGTTCCTCGAGCAACTCGATCACCATGTGCTGGACATGTGGCAACGCGGCGAGTGGGCCACCTTCTGCGAGATGCTGCCCGAGTACGCCACCAAAGGACACGGCGAAGGCTTCATGCACGACACCGCGATGATGCTGGGCGCTTTAGGCTGGTCGGCCTACCGCGGGCAAGCCGAGATCATCACACCGTACTTTGGTGCATCGGGCACCGGGCAGCTGAATGCCGTGTTCCCGGTGACGCCGCAAGATGGCGCCCAGGTGCCTGCGCCGCAGGCGAGTTCAGCGCAAAATTACCAGGCGTTCAGCCGGTTGTGACGACCGTGACGACGGGTCATGTCGAGGGACCACGCACTGCCTCTGCTTAAAACGTTTCCCGCGCTTATCAACCCTTTCACACACCCGCGAGACACCCTATGCCCCACCTGGTTTTGCTCTATACCCCGGCGCTGGAACAACGCACCTCCTTTGATGGCTTGTGCCGCGATCTGGCCAACTGCATGCTGGCGCAGCGCGACGAACAGGACAAGCCGGTCTTCCCCAAAGGCGGCACACGGGTGTTCGCGTACCCGGCGGCGCACCACGCGGTGGGCGATGACCAGCCGCCGCCCGGACGCGACTATCAGTTTCTGTACCTCAACTTGCGCATGGCCGGCGGGCGCAGCGAGGCCGTCAAGAAAGCCGCTGGCGATGCGCTGATCGCAGTGCTGCACCGGCACTTCGACCCACACCTGGCGCGCGACCTCATGGGCATCACCTTGCAGATCGACGAGCAGCCGCCTGTCTATGATGGCCGTATCAGCAGCTTGCACCCGCATTTCAATCCTGCTTAACCGGCTGGCGTGTTTGGCCCGATGGCGTGACCTTGAACCGCTCACCGTGCGCCATTCATTCCCCATTTCGTTCTTTTCCTCGATCTCTTCTTTGTTTTCCTGTTCGCACTCCTCGTCGTCCTCCCCGTTTTCTTCTTTGTTCATTGACTTGTCACCTGGGACCCCCTCACCATGCACAACCCGATCAACCCCTTCAAACAAGCCCTGCTCGACAAGCGCCTGCAAATCGGCCTGTGGCTGGGCCTGGCCAACGCCTACACCACCGAGATCTGCGCTGGCGCGGGTTTTGACTGGGTGCTGGTCGATGGCGAGCACTCGCCCAACGATGTCCCCTCCATCCTGGCGCAGCTGCAAGCCATCGCCGGCTACCCCCACACGCACGCGGTGGCCCGTGTGCCGGTGGGCCATGGCCATGCGGGCGTGACCATCATCAAGCGGTACCTGGACCTGGGTGTTCAGTCCATCCTGGTGCCCATGGTGGACACCGCCGAGCAGGCCCGCGCCGTGGTCGAGGCCACCCGCTACCCGCCCCAAGGCATTCGCGGCATGGGCGGCGCCCGCGCATCGCGCTGGGGTCGTATTCCCCAGTACGGACGTGAAGCCAACGACCAGATCTGCGTGCTGGTGCAGGTGGAAACCCAAACAGCCCTGAACAACATCGAGGCGATTGCGGCGGTGGAGGGTGTGGACGGCATCTTCATCGGGCCGGCCGACCTCTCCGCGTCGCTGGGCTATGTGGGCCAACCGGATCACCCGGTGGTGCGCGCCGCCATCGAAGACGCCATGCGCCGCATCCTGAAGGCGGGCAAGGTCCCCGGATTTCTGACCCCCGACGAGGCCCTCTCACGCCACTACATCGAACTGGGTGGCGTCTTCATGGCGGTGGGCCTGGATGTCAACTTGCTGGCCCGCCACACCACCGCGCTGGCAGCGCGGTTCAAGAACCCCGAGGTCAAGGCCTGAGCGAGGGCTCGCCCGAGCAGCTGCCCCCACCGCCCTGTGCGTCCTGCCACGAACATCCCGCATCCTCACTGGAGATCGCATGAACCCCGCCGCAACGCCCTCGCGTCAAGCCGAGTTTCACCCCGACGAATGGGCCGCACGGGTACAACTCGCCGCCTGCTACCGCGTGTTCGCCCATCTGGGCTGGACCGAGATGATCTACAACCACATCACGGTGCGCGTCCCCGAGAGCGCGAGCGGTTCGCACAAGCACTTCCTGATCAACCCGTTCGGCCTGCACTACTCGGAAGTCACCGCCAGCAACCTGGTGAAGATCGACCTGCAGGGGCGTGTGATGGACGGCTCGTCCCATCCGGTCAACCCGGCGGGTTTTGTGGTGCACAGCACCTTGCACGACGGGATTGACGGCGCGCATTGCGTGATGCACACGCACACCACCGCCGGCGTGGCCGTGGCGTGTCTGCAAGGCGGCTTGCAGCAGACCAATTTCTACAGCGCGCAGTTGCATGACATGGTGGCCTACCATGACTTCGAGGGCATCACCATCCACCTGGATGAGGGGCCGCGCGTACTCCAGAGCATCGGGCGAAAGCAAGCGGTCATTCTGCGCAACCATGGCCTGTTGGCCTGGGGCCAGACCCTGCCGCAAACCTTTGCCATTTTGTGGACGCTGCAACGGGCGTGCGAAATCCAGATGGCCACCCTCAGCATGGGCGCACCCATCGTCGTGCCCGAGGCCATCGCTGCCAAGTGCACACGCGACGCCTTGCAATTCAACCCCAACCATGGCGCTGGTCAGGATGTGTTCGATGCCCTGGTGCGGCAGGTGGACCGCCTGGACACCCGCTACCGCCACTGAGTCGCGAACCGCACCGCCAAGTCTTGCAGGAACATCACATGAAAATCTGTATCGTCGGCGTGGGATCGATTGGTGGCTGGATAGGGGCCCTGCTGGGGCAGGCTGCTGACATCGAGCTCAGTGCTGTGGCTCGCGGCGCCACCTTGCAAACGCTGCAACTCAACGGTCTGCAGCTCACCGACGCCTCAGGCACGCGGCGTGTGCAAGTCCATGCCGAGGCCGACCCCGCTCGGCTGGGCCCGCAGGATCTGGTCATCATCGCCGTCAAGGCGCCGGCACTGGAGGGGGTGGTGGGCAACATCGGACCCCTGCTGGGCGCCGACACCCTCGTGATGCCCGCCATGAACGGCGTGCCCTGGTGGTTCCTGCAGGGGCGCAGCGATGCCTGGGCCGGCCACGCCTTGCGCAGCGTCGACCCTCACGGACACATCGCGCAAGCCGTGCCGCCCCATCACGTGATCGGCTGCGTGGTGCACGCGAGTTGCGCGATGCTGGCACCGGCTCACGTGAAGCATCACTTTGGCCAGGGCCTGATCGTGGGCGAACCCAACGGCGCCTCCACGCCTCGGTTGCAGGCCCTGGTGGCACGACTCACCCAGGCCGGGTTTCACACCACGCTGTCCACCCACATCCAGAAAGACGTCTGGTTCAAGCTCTGGGGCAACATGACCGTGAACCCCTTGAGCGCCATGACCGGCGCCACCACCGACTTGCTGTTGGACGACCCGCTGGTACGCGAGTTCATGTCCAGTGTCATGCAGGAAGCCAAGGCCATCGGCACCCGGCTGGGCATTGTCATTGAGCAAGAGCCCGCCGACCGGCATGCGGTGACACGCAAACTGGGCGCCTTCAAATCCTCGATGCTGCAAGACGCCGAGGCGGGGCGGGCGGTCGAGCTCGACGCGCTGGTGGGCGCTGTGCTGGAATTGGGTGAGTTGACTGGCGTGGCCACGCCCTTCGCGCGTGCGCTCATGGGACTCTCCCGCGTGCACTCGCAGGTCCATGGGCTGTATCCTCGGACCTTGGCTTGACGGCCTTCACCCTGCCGCTGTTGTCCCGGCATCGTCCCGCATCACCATGAACACCTCCACCCGCGCCTTGAGCCTGACGGCTTTTCTGACCCTGCTGCTCATCGCCTTCATGATGGGGGCCAACCACGTGGCCGCCCGTATCGCGTTTGCGCAAGGGCTGGATGTGGCCACCGCCGTGGCCGTACGCAGCCTCATCACGGCCTGCGTGGTCGGCGCGCTGCTGTGGTCGCACAAGGTCTCGTTGCGGACCAACGCCTCGCAGCGCAAGGCCCTGCTGGCGCTGGGCGTGATGATCGGCTTGCAAAGCCAGTGCCTGTATTCGTCCGTGGCCCGGTTGCCGGTGGCGCTGGCCTTGCTGGCCTTCAACACCTACCCGTTGTGGACCGCGTTGTGGGACCGGCTCTTTTACGGGCGCTCACCGGACCGCAGTCTGCTCGTGGCCATGCCCGTGATTCTGCTTGGGCTGGCCCTGGCGCTGGACGTGCTGGGGGCCTCCTCGGGCCTCGGGTCAAGCGCCCAGTGGGAGCGCATCGGCACTGGGGTCGCCTTTGCCCTCACCGCCGCGGCCGTGTTTGGCGGGGCCCTGGTTGTCACGCAACACCACACCCAGGGATTGGATGGGCGTGTACGCACGCTTTCAAGCATGACGCTGGCTGGCCTGATGGCCGTCACGCTGATCGGCTTTCAAGGGGGCCCGCACTGGCCGCAGGCCGTGGTGGGCTGGTGGGGGCTGGCGCTCTTGACCTTCCTCTACGGCACCGCCTTCACCATCATGTTCACCGTGCTGCCGCGACTGGGCGTGGCCGGCAACTCAGCCATCATGAATGTTGAACCCGTGTTTGCGCTGGTGCTGGCCTGGCTGATCCTGGACCAAAGCGTTGCCCCGCTGCAGCTGGTGGGCGCCTTGCTGGTGGTCAGTGCCGTGGTGGGGTTGGGGTTGCGCAAGGGCTGAGCCGCGGCACTCACCGCCAGCACGCCCCCGACCGCGATCCCCTCAACGCCGACGCTCCCGCCCAGGGCGGTGGGTCAGTCCACCACCACCGGCACGCGTGGCGCGAGGGCGCACAACAGCTCATAGGCGATCGTGCCAGCCCGGTGTGCCACCTCGTCGACGTCGAGACGTTCGCCGGTGGAGGCATGGCCCCAGAGCGTGACTTCACTCTCCAGGCCCGGCACCAGCCCATCGGCCATCAGGTCCGTGAGGTCCACCGTCAGCATGTCCATGCTCACACGCCCCACCAAAGACACTCGCCGGCCTTGCACGAGCACCGGCGTGCCGGCCGGTGCGCTGCGCGGATACCCATCGGCGTAACCACACGCCACCACACCGATCGTGCGCGCACCGGGGGCGGTGTAGGTCGAGCCGTACCCGACGGTGTCGCCGGCTGCGAGCGTCTGAAGACCAATGAGCCGGCTGCGCAAACTCATCGCGGGCTGCAAGCCCCAGAACGCGGCGTCGTGCTCGGGGTAGTCCGGCGCGCCACCGTACAGGGCAATGCCGGGGCGGACCCAATCGGCACTGACATCTGCTGCGCTGGCATGCCGCAACAGGGCGGCACTGTTGGAGAGTGAGCGCTCCCCTGGCAAATCTGCGCTCAACTGGCTGAACACGGCGCGCTGGTGTTCTATGCCGCGGGCGCTGTCGGCATCGCTGAAGTGCGTGATGAGGGAAATTTCATCGACCTGGGGCAAGGCATCCAGACGCGCCCAGGCCGAACGAAAGCGGGTGGCGGAAAAACCCAGCCGGTTCATGCCACTGTTGAGCTTCAAGAAAACCCGGTGCGGCTGCTGGGTCTTGTGCCGGCTCAGCCAATCAATCTGCGCCTCGCAATGGACCGTGTGCCACAGTTGCAGGCGGGAGCACACCTCCAGGTCGCGCGGCTCGAAAGCGCCTTCCAGCAACAAGATCGGGCCCCGCCAACCCAGAGCGCGCAAACGCTCGGCCTCGGTCAGGTCCAGCACGGCAAAGCCATCCGCCCCCCGCAATCCCTCGAACACCCGCTCGATGCCATGCCCGTAGGCATTGGCCTTGACCACCGCCCACACCCGGGCGTCGGGCGTGGCAGCACGCAGACAGGTCAAATTGTGCTGCAGTGCAGCAGTGTGGATAAAGGCCTGGATCGGTCGGGGCATGGCAGGGATTGTGGCAGGCCCATGATATAACCCGGCGAGCCCATGATTTACGCAACTTCACGATTTGCCTGCCGGCGTCGCTCTGTCTCATGAAGCGCGGTTTTTACACCATCATGTCGGCGCAGTTTTTCAGCTCGCTGGCCGACAACGCCCTGTTCGTGGCGGCGGTGGAGTTGCTCAAAAGCGAAGGCGCCCCCGAGTGGCACCGCGCCGCCCTGGTGCCCATGTTTGCGCTCTTTTATGTGGTGCTCGCGCCCTTTGTGGGGGCCTTTGCCGATGCACGCCCCAAGGGACAGGTGATGTTCATCAGCAACGCCATCAAGGTGGTGGGGTGTCTGCTGATGCTGTTTGGCACCCACCCGCTCATGGCCTACGCCCTGGTGGGGCTGGGCGCGGCGGCCTATTCGCCGGCCAAGTACGGCATCCTCACCGAGTTGCTGCCCGCTTCGCAACTGGTCAAGGCCAATGGCTGGATCGAGGGCCTCACCATTGCGTCCATCATTCTGGGGGTGCTGGTGGGCGGTCAGCTCGTGGGCCCGACCCTCTCCAGCTGGCTGCTGTCGTTTGACCTGCCGCTGGTCGACACCGGCATCGACTCGGGCCCGCAGGCCGCGATTCTCGTGCTGGTGCTGGTGTACATGATTGCGGCCTGGTTCAACACCCGCATCCCCCTGACGGGCGCGAAGATGATGCCCATGCGGGTCAAGCCCGAACACTCGCTGGCGCGCAACCTCTTCGACCTGCTGCCGGACTTCTGGCACTGCAACGTGCGCTTGTGGCAAGACAAACTGGGGCAGATTTCGTTGGCCACCACCACCCTGTTCTGGGGGGTGAGCGGCAACCTGCGCTACATCGTGCTGGCCTGGAGCGCGGCGGCCCTGGGCTACAGCACGACCCAGGCGTCGTCGCTGGTGGGCGTGGTCGCCATCGGCACGGCCGTGGGCGCAGTGGTGGCGTCCTTGCGCATGCGGCTGGTGCAGGCCACACGGGTGATCCCCATGGGCATTGCCATGGGCCTGCTGGTGCTGGGCATGAACTTCATCAGCAACGTGTGGGTGGCAGCCCCCTTCCTGGTGCTGCTGGGCGGTCTGGGCGGCTTCCTGGTGGTGCCCATGAATGCCTTGCTGCAGCACCGCGGTCACAACCTCATGGGTGCCGGCCGGTCCATTGCCGTGCAGAACTTCAACGAGCAAACCTGCATTCTGGTGCTGGGCGGCCTCTACACCTTCTCCACTGGCGTGGGCTTGAGTTCCTTCGGGGCAATTTCGATGTTCGGCCTGCTGGTGGCCAGCATGATGTGGGCGATCCTGCGCTGGCACCAGTACAACCGGCGTGTGCACCATGAGGAGTTGCATCGCTTGCACGAAATCGCCCGCAATGACAACATGCATGGCTGATGACCACACTCAACAACTTCACCGTCCGCCGCATTGACGGCTCCGAGCAGGCCCTGTCTTCCCTGAGCGGCCAGGTGGTCCTGATCGTCAACACCGCGAGTGCCTGTGGTTTCACGCCCCAGTTCGCCGGCTTGCAAACGCTGCACGACACCTATGGCGCGCGGGGTCTGGCGGTGCTGGGCTTTCCCTGCAACCAGTTCGGCGGCCAGGACCCGGGCAGCCCCGAGCAGATTCAGTCGTTTTGCCAGCTGAACTACGGCGTGACCTTTCCCATGATGGCCAAGGTGTGCGTGAATGGCGACCAGGCCGATCCGCTGTTTCTGTGGCTCAAGGCTGAAGCGCCCGGTCTGCTGGGCAGCCAGGCGATCAAGTGGAACTTCACCAAATTTCTGGTGGGTCGCGATGGGCGGGTGATCCGGCGTTATGCGCCCCAGGATGCCCCGGCCAAAATAGCCGACGATATCGAGTCCGCGTTGCGGGCCTGAGTTTGCAGCGAGGCGGCATCACGCAGCCGCCAACACCCCGTCCAGCAGCTCCACCCAATGCCGCACCGGCACATCGCTGCCGCTTTGCAAGTGGGTGATGCAACCGATATTGGCGCTCAGGATGGCGCTGGGTTGCAAGGCATTCAGGTGCCCGAGCTTGCGATCCCGGAGTTGATAGGCGATCTCCGGGTTGAGCACGCTGTAGGTGCCCGCCGAGCCACAGCACAGATGTGACTCGCTGGACGCCACCTGCACTTGAAAGCCCAAACTCGCCATGTGCGTCTCCACACCCCCCTTGAGCTGCTGCCCGTGCTGCAAGGTGCACGGCGGGTGATACGCCACCACGCCGGTGGCTTGCACCGCCTCGGGCCTGAGCTGCTCTTTCAAGGTGGGCAGCAGTTGCGGCAACAACTCGCTCAGGTCCCGCGTGAGTGCGCTGATGCGCTGCGCCTTGTCGGCATACGCCGGATCATTGCGCAGCACATGGCCGTAGTCCTTCACCATCACACCACAGCCCGAGGCGTTCATCACGATGGCCTCGACTTCGCCGCGCTCAACCAGCGGCCACCAGGCATCGATGTTGGCGCGCATCTGCTCGGTACCGCCGGTCTGGTCGTTGAGGTGAAATTTCAAGGCGCCACAGCAACCGGCCTGTGCCACCACCACGGTCTGAATGCCGCAGGCATCCAGCACGCGCGCAGTGGCATGGTTGATGTTGGGACTCATGCTGGGCTGGACACACCCGGTGAGCATCAAGACCTTGCGGGCATGTTCTCGGGTGGGCCAGGTGCCGGCGTCGCGGGCCTCGGGCACCTTGGCCTTGAGCGAGTCGGGCAGCAGTCCCCGCACGGCCTGACCCAGCTTCATGGCCGGCGCGAACAGTGAGGATGACAAACCTTCCTTGAGCGCCCAGCGCACCAGTTTTTCGCCCGTCGGGCGCTCCACTTTGGCATCCACCAGCTGGCGACCAATGTCCACCAGATGTCCGTATTGCACACCACTGGGGCAGGTGCTCTCGCAGTTGCGACAGGTCAGGCAACGGTCCAGGTGTTGCTGCGTCTTGCGGGTGGGCTCGGCGCCCTCCAGCACCTGCTTGATCAGGTAGATGCGCCCACGCGGGCCATCGAGTTCATCGCCGAGCAACTGGTAGGTGGGGCACGTGGCGGTGCAAAAACCACAGTGCACACACTTGCGCAGAATCGATTCGGCTTCGCGACCCTCAGGGGTGTCGTGATATTCAGGTGAGAGTTGGGTCTGCATGGCTCATTCCTGCGGCGCACGGTCCAGGCCCAGGCGCCCGGTGTCAAACACCCCTTGCGGGTCGAATTGCGCCTGCAAGGCGCGCTGCAGCCGGTGCTGCACCGGTGTGAGCGGCGTGAACACCCCCACCTCGCGGTCCACCTCGGGGTGAGCCAGGCTGGGTCGCCACAACGTGGCGTGCCCGCCCTGCTCACGCGCCAACGCGCGCAGGGCGAGGGCCGCACTGGCCGGCGCCCAGCACCAGCGCTGCGCGCCGTGCCACTCCACCAGCGTCGCTGACGGCAATGCCAAGGCTGGCGTGGTGGCTGGCAAAGACAGCCGCCACAAGGCTTGGTCGGGGGCCGGCGCCTGGGTGAAGAATGCATCGGTGTGGTCGCGGCAGCGTTCCCACCACGACTGGGCCTGCGCCTCGTCCAGTGGCATGGCGCTGTGACCCGTCGCCGAAAGATGCGACTGCATGACCGGGATGGCCGCCTGCACGGCCGCCAACGCGCCGCGCAGGCGCACGATCAGGTAGCCCTCATCCGTCGGCTCACCCCGCGCCACGTGGCTGCTGGTGGAGACATCGTCTGCCCCCATTGACACAGGCGCCCAGCTGCTAGCGTTCAGCGGCAAGGGCAGGCCTGCCCAACGCTGCAACTGGTCCAGCGCCGCAGGCTGTTTCATGCGGACCACAAAACTCGATTGTGCGGACGCCACCGGCAGCACCTTCAACGACACCTCGGTGATGAGACCCAGCTGCCCCATCGAGCCTGCAAGCGCGCGCGAGACGTCATAGCCGGCGACGTTTTTCATGACCTGACCGCCAAAGCGCAACAACTCACCCCGGCCGTTGATGAGCTCGGCCCCGAGCACATAGTCCCGCACACCGCCCACGCTGGCACGTGCAGGACCGGCCAGGCCACTGGCGACCATGCCACCCACCGTGGCAGGCGCGCCGTTGTATCGGGGTGGCTCAAAGGGCAGGCATTGGCCTTGTTCCGCCAGCAAATTTTCCAGGGTCGTCAGGGGGGTGCCGCTGCGCACGGTCACCACCAGCTCGCTGGGCTCATAGCTCAGCACACCGTCCCACGCGAGCGTGGACAGCGGCTCGCCCCGGGGCGTTTCACCATGGAAGGCTTTGCTGCCTTGCCCCTGAACGGACAAGACACGACCCTGCGCGGCGGCGCTGCGAACCTGGTCGCACCAGTCAGACAATGAGTTGTGCATGGTCAGGATGGTAGCGCCTGTCGTGCGCTGCAGGCCAGGCGGGCCACGACAACCCCAGCCCGCGTCAGGGCGTCGCCAGCAACTGGGCGAAGCGGGGCAGGTCCACATTGCCCCCGCTGATCACGATGCCCACCCGCCGACCCTGCAAATCCAGCCCCGCATGGCAGGCGGCAGCCAGGGTCAGGCACCCGGTGGGCTCGACCACCATCTTCATGCGCTCGGCATAAAAGCGCATGGCCTCAACCAGTTGCGCGTCCGTCACGGTCAGGATGTCGTCGACATGGCGGCGAATGATCTCGAAGGTGAGCTCTCCCACCAGCGGTGTTTGTGCCCCATCGGCAATGGTGCGCGGCGTGGGGATACGCACCCGCTCGCCCCGGCGAAACGATTGCTGCACGTCGTTCCCGGCCTCGGGCTCCACGCCATATACCTGGCAGCGTGGCGACATGGCACGCGCGGCCAGCGCACTGCCGCTGAGCAGGCCGCCACCCCCCAGGCAGACCAGCAAGACATCGAGTTCGCCCACGGCCTCGAACAACTCCAGCGCCGCCGTGCCCTGACCACACAGCACATCGGCATGGTCAAACGGCGGGATGAAGGTGCGCCCCTCGCGCGCGGCCAGTTCGCGGGCGATGGCCATCGCATCCTCGTTGTAGCGGTCGTAGCCCACCACGGTGGCCCCGTAACCCTGGGTGGCCGTCAGCTTGGCGGGCGAGGCGTCGTGCGGCATGATGAGGGTGGCCGACATCCCCAGGATTTGCGCCGACAGGGCCACGGCCTGGGCATGGTTGCCGGAGGAATAGGCCACCACCCCTGCGCGTCGCTGCTCGGGGGTCAGGCGGGAGAGGGCGTTGAAGGCGCCGCGGAACTTGAACGCACCCATGCGTTGGAAGTTCTCGCACTTGAAAAACAGCTGCGCACCCAGGCGCTGTTCCAGGGTGGCGGATCGCAGCACCGGCGTGCGGTGCGCGTGGCCATGCAGCCGCTGGGCGGCTGCACGCACATCATCGAATGTGGGCAGCACCCGCGACATGCGACGCAACGATCAGCGCTCGCCCATCAACGGGCAACGACGCGAACCATCTCGAGGCACTTGTTGGAGTAGCCCCACTCGTTGTCGTACCAGCTCACCACCTTGATGAAGGTCTTGTCCAGCGCGATGCCCGCTTCGGCATCGAACACACTGGTGCAGGACTCGCCGCGGAAGTCGGTGGCCACCACCTTGTCTTCGGTGTAACCGAGCACGCCCTTGAGCGCGCCCTGGCTCTGGGCCTTCATCTCGGCGCAGATCTCCTTGTAGTCGGCTTCCTTGACCAGCTCGACCGTGAGGTCCACCACCGACACGTCGGAGGTGGGCACGCGGAAGGACATGCCGGTGAGCTTCTTGTTGAGTTCGGGAATCACCACGCCCACCGCCTTGGCCGCCCCGGTGGAGCTGGGGATGATGTTTTCCAGGATGCCGCGACCGCCGCGCCAGTCCTTGTTGGACGGGCCGTCAACGGTTTTCTGGGTGGCGGTGGCGGCGTGCACCGTGGTCATCAGGCCGCGCTTGATGCCCCACTTGTCGTGCAGCACCTTGGCCACCGGGGCCAGACAGTTGGTGGTGCAAGAGGCGTTGGAGATGATCGCCTGGCCCGCGTAGGTCTTGTCGTTGACGCCGAACACGAACATCGGCGTGTCGTCCTTGGACGGGGCAGACATGATGACTTTCTTGGCACCGGCAGCCAGGTGTTTCTCGGCCGAGGCCTTGTCCAGGAAGAGGCCGGTGGCTTCCACCACGATGTCGGCGCCAATCTCATTCCACTTCAGCGCAGCGGGGTCACGCTCGGCGGTCAGGCGGATCTTCTTGCCATTGACCACCAGGGTATTGCCCTCGACCGAAACCTGGCCCTTGAAGCGGCCGTGCACGCTGTCGTACTTCAACATGTAGGCCAGGTAGTCGGGTTCGAGCAGGTCGTTGATGCCCACGACGTCGATGTCGGAGAAGTTTTCAACCGCGGCGCGAAACACCATCCGTCCGATACGGCCAAAGCCGTTGATGCCAATCTTGATGCTCATGGAACAGTCCTCTTGATAAAAAAACGAATCCGGAAAATTCAGCGCTGCAACACGGCCTGCACCGTGTCGGCGACGTTCTCGGGCGTGAAGCCGAAATGCTTGAACAAGGCGCCCGCCGGGGCCGACTCGCCAAAGCAGTCGATGCCCACCACGGCAGACACGCCGTATTTCCACCAGCCGTCGGTGGAGCCCATCTCGACCGCCACACGGGGCAACTTGGCCGGCAGGACTTCCAGCTTGTACGCGGCGCTCTGGCGGTCAAAGGTGGTGGTGCTGGGCATGGAGACCACGCGCACCGCGATCTTGCGTTCGGCCAGCAGGGCCTGGGCCTTGAGAGCGAGTTGCACCTCGGAGCCAGTGGCGATGAGGACGGCCTGCGCGGCGCGCTTCATGCCCACCTCGGTGGGCTCGGCCACCACGTAGGCGCCCTTGCTGATGGCGTCCAGGCCCGCTGCATCCGGGGCCGACGCGCAGCTGCCCTTGGGCAGGTAGGGCAGGTTCTGGCGGCTGAGCAGCAAGGCGGTGGGGCCCCGGCGATTTTGCAGGGCCACTGCCCAGGCGACCGTGGTCTCGGCCGTGTCGGCCGGACGCCAGACGTCCAGGTGGGGGATCAGCCGCAGGCTGGCCGCGTGCTCGATCGACTGGTGGGTGGGGCCGTCCTCGCCCAGGCCGATGGAGTCGTGGGTGAATACGTGCACCAGACGCGTCTTCATGAGCGCCGCCATGCGAATGGCGTTGCGGCTGTAGTCGCTGAAGGTGAGGAAGGTGCCGCCGTAAGGGATGTAGCCGCCATGCAGCGCCACGCCATTCATGATGGCCGCCATGCCAAACTCGCGCACGCCGTAGTTGATGTGACGACCGCCTTGGCCATTGGCGTTCTTGACCACCTGCCCGGCCTGATCGAAACGCAGTGCCGGGGTGGACGAGGTGTTGGTGAGGTTGGAGCCGGTCAGGTCGGCGCTGCCGCCCAGGAGTTCGGGCAAGCCGGCGGTGAAGGCTTCCAGCGCAAGCTGGCTGGCCTTGCGGGTGGCCACCGTCTCGGCCTTGGTGTGGGCGGCCAGCACGGCGTCCACCACGCGTTGCGAGAAGTCACGCGGCAGGTCCCCAGCCATGCGGCGAACCAGTTCCGCCGCCAGCGCCGGGTGGGCGCTTTTGTAGGCCTTGAAGCGGGTGTCCCATTCGCTTTCCTGCGCCTTGCCACGGGCCTTGGCGTCCCAGTCGGCGTACACCTCGCGGGGGATCTCGAACGGGGCATGCGACCAGCCCAGGGCCTGGCGGGTGAGTGCGATCTCTTCGGCGCCCAGGGGCTCGCCGTGGGCTTTGGCCGTGTTGGCGCGGTTCGGGCTGCCCTTGCCGATGTGGGTGCGGCAGATGATGAGGGTGGGGCGCTCGGGGCTGATGCGGGCGGCGGCAATCGCCTGGCTCACTGCGGCTGCATCGTGGCCGTTCACCGGTCCCAGCACCTGCCAGCCATACGACTCGAACCGCTGCGCCGTGTTGTCGGCAAACCAGGGGGTCACCTGGCCGTCAATGGAAATGCCGTTGTCGTCGTACAGCGCGATGAGTTTGTTGAGCTTCCAGGCACCGGCGAGCGAGCACGCCTCGTGGCTGATGCCCTCCATCAGGCACCCATCGCCCATGAACACATAGGTGTGGTGATCAATGACGGTGTGGCCATCGCGGTTGAATTCGGCGGCCAGCAGCTTCTCGGCCAGCGCCATGCCCACCGCGTTGGTGATGCCCTGACCCAGCGGGCCGGTGGTGGTTTCCACCCCGGGGGTCACGCCCACTTCGGGGTGACCCGCGGTCTTGCTGTGGAGCTGGCGGAAGTTGCGCAGCTCGCTCATGGGCAGGTCGTAGCCGGTGAGATGCAACAGCGCGTAGATCAACATGGAGCCATGGCCATTGGAGAGCACAAAGCGGTCGCGGTCGATCCAGTGGGGGTTGCGCGGGTTGTGGCGCAGGTGGTCCCCCCACAGGGCCACGGCCATGTCGGCCATGCCCATGGGCGCGCCGGGGTGGCCGGAGTTGGCTTGCTGGACGGCGTCCATTGCCAACGCACGGATTGCGTTGGCCATCGAGGAGGTATTGGCCATGGTGTTCGGGGTGGGGGTGAAGGGAGCAGGGGAAACCCGGAATTTTAGCGGCGTGCCGGGCCCGATCGGTACACTTGGCTGACACCTGGGCACCGGTTGACGGCGCGGGCCAGGCCCCGAACCCCCTCCTCACACCGACCTCACACCGACCTCACCCACACCTCCGCTTCATCTCGACCTCCCTCCTGCGGCCCAGCATCGCGAACTGCCCGTCGATCTGCTTGGCTGCGCTCACCGCCCCCAGCCTGTCATGTCCACCGCACCCCACCGACTGCCGCCTCCGGCCCCCGACACCCCGCCGGCATCGGCCATGCTGCTGGCGGCCGGTCGTGGCGAGCGCATGCGGCCCTTGACGGATGTCACCCCCAAACCCTTGCTGGCCGTGCGTGGCCGGCCCTTGATGGCGTGGTGCCTGCAGCGCATGGCCGAGGGCGGCTTGCACGGCGTGGTCATCAACACCGCCTGGCTGGGCGAGCAAATTCCGGCGGCGCTGGGCCAAGCCTGGCCAGCCGACGGCTCCCCGGCCGCCCTGCGATTGCGTTATTCGCACGAAGGGCAGGACTTCGGCGGTGCGCTGGAGACGGCCGGCGGCATCGTGCGCGCCCTGCCCTGGCTGGACGAGGTGTTCTGGGTCGCGGCCGGGGACGTCTTCGCCCCGGACTTCCGTTTCGACCCCGACGCCCGGGCACGCCTGGCCGAGTCATCCTGCCTGGCCCACCTCTGGCTGGTCCCCAACCCGCCGCACAACCCCCGGGGCGACTTCGGTTTGTCGGCGCAGGGACTGGCACTCAACCTGCCGTCCGATCACCCGGGCCCACGGTACACCTTCAGCACCATCGCGCTGTACAAGCAAGCTTTCTTCGCGCCGCCCTGGTGCGATATCCCGCACGGCAACCCGCTGGGCGTCAAGGTGCCGCTGGCACCCCTGCTGCGACGCGCCATGGACCAGGGGCGGGTCAGCGCCAGCCTGTACACCGGAGGCTGGACCGATGTGGGCACGCCCGCGCGGTTGGCCGAGCTCAACCAGACCTGAGCCCCAACCCGCATCAGGGCCAAAGCGGGCCTGCGCCAACTGAACCGGCACAGGGGCCACAATGGAGGATCAACTGATTTGCACCGCGTCCTTCGGGCGCTGATTTGCCGCACCATGACCCTGACCCCCGCGCATCGCGACCTGTACGCCCAACGACGCCTGCACCTGGCACAACAGCTCGGCCCTGGCGGCATTGCCCTGGTTCCCACCGCGCCCTCGTATGCGCGTAACCGCGACAGCGAGTTTCCGTACCGCCACGACAGCTACTTCTACTACCTGTGCGGCTTCACCGAGCCGGATGCCTGGCTGCTCATCACGGCCGAGGGCGAGACCACCCTGTTGTGCCAGCCCAAGGACCTCGAGCGCGAAATCTGGGACGGCTACCGTCTCGGCCCTGACGAAGCGCCCGCCGCACTCGGTGTGCAGCACGCGGGCTCGAGCCAGGACATCGAGCACCGCCTGCCGCGACTGCTGGAAAACCGCCAGACCGTTTGGTATCCCTTTGCCACCCACGCGGGCTTGCCCCAGCGCATCGACGGCTGGCTGTCCAAGGTGCGCGCGCGCGTGCGTTTTGGCGTGCAATGCCCGAGCCAGCAGCGCGACCTGTGTGGCCTGCTCGATGAGATGCGGCTGGTCAAGGACGGCCACGAACTCGACCTGATGCGTCGCGCCGCGCGTATCAGCGCCAACGCGCATGTGCGTGCCATGCAGGTGTGTGCCCAGCGTCTGCGCGCCGGGGAAACCGTGCGCGAATACCACCTGGACGCCGAATTGCTGCACGAGTTCCGCACCCATGGTTCGCAATTCCCCGCCTATGGCTCCATCGTGGCCGCCGGCGCCAACGCCTGTGTGCTGCACTACCGCGCGGACGCTGCCGACATTCGCGATGGCGAACTGGTCTTGATTGACGCCGGCTGCGAGCTCGATGGGTATGCCAGCGACATCACCCGCACCTTCCCGGCCAATGGCCGCTTCACCGCGGCGCAGCGTGACCTGTATGACCTGGTGCTGGCCAGCCAGAACGCGGCCGTGCAGGCCACCCGCGCTGGCGCGCGTTTCACCGATCCGCACGATGCCACGGTGCGAGTGCTGGCCCAGGGGCTGCTCGACCTGGGCTTGTTGCAAACGCAGGTGCACGGCAGCGTGGACGATGTGATCGAGCAGCGCCACTATTTCCGGTTTTACATGCACCGCACCGGCCATTGGTTGGGCATGGACGTGCACGACTGCGGCAGCTACGTGGAGCCCGGCGAAGCCGCACGTGGCACCACGCGTCGGGACCCGCTGTCGGGCGAAACCATCAATGACCGCCCCAGCCGCATCCTGCGATCCGGCATGGTGACCACCATCGAGCCCGGGTTGTATGTGCGCGCGGCCGACGATGTGCCCCAGGCCTTCTGGAACCTGGGCATCCGCATCGAGGACGACGCCGTGATCACTCCTGAGGGCTGCGAGCTCATCACGCGCGATGTGCCGGTGGACCCGACCGCCATCGAGGCCCTGATGCGCGGTTGACCTCGCCTGTGCCGGCCAGACACACGCCTACAATCATTTCCCCTCGTCAGGCAGAAACACGACCGACCTGACCGTCTCTGGAGACCATTGCATGAATGACAAGACCTCAAAGGACCCGCGAGCCGAAGCCCGCGCGGAATTGCGCCGCGCCGCCCTCGAATACCACGAGTTCCCGACACCGGGAAAGGTCGCCATCCACGCCACCAAGCAGTTGGTGAACCAGCACGACCTGGCGCTGGCGTATTCCCCGGGCGTGGCCGCCCCCTGCGAGGAAATCGTCAAGGACCCCAACGCCGCGTACAAGTACACGAGCCGCGGCAACCTGGTGGCCGTGATCACCAACGGCACAGCGGTGCTGGGTCTGGGCGATATCGGGCCGCTGGCGGCCAAGCCCGTGATGGAAGGCAAGGGCGTCTTGTTCAAGAAATTCGCCGGCATCGATGTGTTCGACCTCGAGATCAACGAAAAGGACCTGGACCGGCTGGTCGATGTCATCGCCGCACTGGAGCCCACGTTTGGCGGCATCAACCTGGAAGACATCAAGGCCCCCGACTGTTTCTACGTCGAACGCAAGTTGCGCGAGCGCATGAAGATTCCCGTCTTCCACGACGACCAGCATGGCACTGCCATCGTGGTGGGTGCTGCGGTGCTCAACGGCCTCAAAGTGGTGGGCAAATCGCTGTCGGACATCAAGCTGGTCACCTCGGGGGCCGGTGCTGCCGCGCTGGCCTGCCTGAACCTGCTGGTGAAGGTGGGCATCCCGCGCAAGAACATCTTCGTCACCGACCTGGCCGGTGTGGTGTACGAAGGCCGCACTGAGCTGATGGACGAGGACAAGATCCAGTTCGCCCAGCCGACCTCGGCGCGCACCCTGGCAGACGTCATTGCCGGCGCCGACGTGTTCCTGGGCCTGTCGGCCGGCGGTGTGCTCAAGCCCGAGATGGTGCGCAGCATGGCCGCCAAACCCTTGATCCTGGCCCTGGCCAACCCGACCCCCGAAATCCTGCCCGAAGAAGTCAAGGCGGTGCGTGACGACGCCATCATCGCGACAGGGCGCACTGACTACCCCAACCAGGTCAACAATGTCCTGTGCTTCCCCTACATCTTCCGTGGGGCACTGGACGCGGGGGCCACCACCATCACCGACGCGATGGAAATCGCGGCTGTGCACGCCATCGCCGAGTTGGCCCAGGCCGAGCAAAGTGAGGTGGTCGCGGCCGCCTACGCTGGCGAGCAATTGGTGTTTGGTGAGGAATACCTGATTCCCAAACCCTTCGACCCGCGCCTGATGATGAAGATCGCGCCCGCGGTGGCCCAGGCTGCTGCCGACAGTGGCGTGGCCAACCGTCCCATTGCGGACATGGCGGCCTACCGCGAGCGGTTGCAAGGGTTTGTCTACGCCTCTGGCTCGGCCATGAAGCCCATCTACGCAGCCGCCAAGCGGGGTGCACGCCAGCGCGTGGCCTACGCCGAGGGCGAAGAGGAACGCGTCCTGCGCGCGGTGCAGATCGTGGTCGACGAGCGGCTGGCCAAACCCACCCTGATCGGACGCCCGGCCGTGATCGCCGCCCGCATCGCCAAATTCGGCCTGCGCCTGAGAGAGGGCACGGATTACGACGTGGTCAACGTCGAGCAGGACGACCGTTACCGTGACTTCTGGCAGACCTACCACCGCCTGACCGAGCGCAAGGGCGTGACCGAGCAACTGGCCAAGATCGACATGCGCCGTCGGTTGTCCCTGATCGGCACCATGCTGTTGCACAAGGGCGACGTGGATGGGCTGATTTGCGGCACCTGGAGCACCCCGGACGTGCACCTGCGCTATGTCGACCAGGTGATCGGCCATCGCCCGGGTGTGTCCACTTACGCTTGCATGAACGGCCTGTTGCTGCCCGACCGCCAGGTGTTCCTCGTGGACACCCACATCAATTACGACCCCAGCGCCGAGCAACTGGCCGAGATCACCCTCATGGCCGCCGAGGAGATGCGCCGTTTCGGTATTCAACCCAAGGCAGCGCTGCTGTCGCACTCCAACTTTGGCAGCAGCGACCAGCCCTCGGCGATCAAGATGCGCCAGACGCTGGCGATGGTGCAGCAGCGTGCACCCTGGCTGGACATTGAAGGCGAGATGCACGGTGACCTGGCTCTGGACGGCGCCGCGCGCCAGGCCTTGATGCCTAACGGCACCCTGGAAGGCAACGCCAACCTGCTGGTTTTGCCCAACCTGGACGCGGCCAACATCGCCTACAACCTGCTCAAGACAGCCGCCGGCGGCAACATCGCCATTGGCCCGGTGCTCCTGGGGGCAGCCAAACCGGTCCACATCCTGACCGCCAGCACCACCGTGCGCCGCATCGTCAACATGACCGCCCTGACCGTGGCAGATGCCAGCGCAGTGCGCTGATGGTTTTTCATAGCTAGTACCCACTAGCTTCTGGGGAAATCTCCCCTATTCGGTCCCCGGATAGGGGAATTGGCTTGCCTTTTGAACGCTTTTCCACCAAAATAGCGCCTTGAATTCGGGGTAAACCCGAATCCGCGTTTTTGTTGCAGAGCAACACGCCCAAGGGGGCCGCGTCAAAAGCCCAGGGGGCTCATGGCTCGACATTCATTATTTCAAGACCCTAGCGGAGATGGACATGCCACTTCGTACCGTTAAAAGCAATATCGTTCAGTCCATTCGTGCCTTTCGAGTCAGCGACCTCCAGGAAGCTGCTGTCGAACTGGGCCACCATTTTCTGTACGCCAATCTGGCCCAGGCCCAGAGCAAGCAGGATGTCCTCGACCTGATTGCCCAGCAGTTCACGTTCCCGACGCAAACCAGCAAGAATTTCGACGCCCTGTACGACGGCATGACGGATCCGCTGCACAAGTCCGGACAGCAACCGGGCTTCATTGTGGTGCTCGAGCACATCCCCGCCCACGCCAAATTCGACAAGGAAGCGCGCGAGCAGTTGCTCGACGTGTTCCGTGAAGCCTCCGATTTCTGGGCGGACCGCAAGGTGTCCTTCCGTTGTTTCTACTCGTTCTCGGTGGCGCGCGCCCCGTCGAGCACCGCCGAGCGCGCGGCCGACACCCCTGAAACCCAGGGCATCGAACTGGGTGATGCCGGCGAGAAAATGCCCACCGACAAGTTGGTGGACATCTCCCCCATGGCACTGCGCATGAGCAGCCCTTTCAACGCAGGCTACTGGCTGGCAGCGGCCTGATCAGGCCGGCCGGCTGGCACGCCGGCCGCCACCAGGGCCCGGGTCAGGGCCACATAGGCTGCCACCGGCACCTCTTCTGCACGGCGTTGCAAATCAAAATCAACTTCGGCCCCCTGGCTCAGTAGCCATCGGCCCAGGCTGTGTCGCAGCAACTTGCGGCGCTGGCTGAAGGCCTCGCGCACCACCACGCTCAGCAGGTCAACATCCAGTTCGGGCGGTGCCTCGCGTGGCACCATGCGCACCACGGCGCTGTCCACACGCGGGGGCGGATCGAATGCCGAGGGCGGCACCGTCAGGACCGACTCCATGTCATAGCGCCATTGCAGCATCACGCTCAAGCGCCCATAGGCGGCCGTGCAGGGCTCGGCCACCATGCGGTCTACCACCTCTTGTTGCAGCATGAAGTGCTGATCGGCAATCGCGTCGACATGGTTCAGCAAATGAAACAGAATGGGGGAGGAGATGTTGTAGGGCAGATTGCCCACGACCCGCAACCGACCGCGTCCCCACCGGGCAGCCCAGGCCGAAAAATCCACGGTCAGCACATCCGCCTGCACCACCTCCAGCCCGGCGCGGGTCTGCAACCGCGCGGCCAGATCCCGGTCCAGTTCGATCACGCCCAGGTGACCGACACGCTCCAGCAGGGGCTGTGTCATGGCGGCCAGGCCCGGGCCAATCTCCACCATGGGCTGACCTGGGCGCGGGTCAATGGCACGCACAATGCCGTCAATGATGGCCTGATCGGTCAGGAAGTGCTGGCCAAACCGCTTGCGGGCGATGTGCTTCATCATCCGCCGGTGACTATTGGGGCGGGTCCCGCAACTCGACGTAGGCTCGGCCGCGGACCTCCCGAGCCCAGGTCTGAAAGGTCTCCTCGAACTTGCTCTCTCGCAAGGCGTTGCGCGCCATCTCGCGTTGTTCGCGCACCGACATCTCGGTTTTGCGTCGCTCCAGCACCTGGATGAGATGCACGCCAAAGCGTGACACCAGGGGATCGGAAATCTCCTGCAACGCCAGTCGGTTCATGACCTCCTCGAACTCGGGCACAAACATGCCCGGGCTGGCCCAGCCGAGATCACCGCCAGCGCTGGCACTTCCGTCTTGCGAGTGTTCGCGCGCGCGCTGGGCAAAGTCGGCCTGGCCGCTTTCTATGGCCCGCTTCATCCGCGTCAACTCGGCGCGTGCGACGTTCACACTCATTTGTCCACCGGGTCGCAGCAAGATGTGACGCGCACGGGTTTGCACCACGGTGCCCACCGAGTCGGCCGCCCCACGCTCCATGACTTTGAGGATATGAAAGCCCGCCCCGGACCGGACCGGCCCCACCACATCGCCCACCGGCCGCTGGCGCACGGCCTCGACAAACAGGGGCGGATAGCGGTCCTGCGGTCGCACGCCCATCAGGCCGCCTGAGGCACGGTCGGCGGCCGCGGAGAGGGTACGCGCCAGCTCGGCAAAGTCTTCCCCGCCCCGGGCCCGGCGGAGCACCTCGCGGGCCTGCGCCTCGCTTTGACTGATCTGCTGCGGCGTGGCGTTGTCGGGCAAGGCGATCAGGATTTGCGCCAGGCTCAGCGGCTGCAGCCCCTCCTGCTGGGACTGGCGCTCACGCAGGTACTGATCAATTTCCTGGTCTGTGGGCCGAATCCGTGGCGTGACCTCGCGTTCACGCAGGCGTTGCAAAGTGAGCTGGTTGCGCATGTCCTGCCGCCACTGTTTGAGCACCACACCCGAGCGCTCCAGTTGGGCGCGCAACTGCTCGGTCGTCATCTGCGCACGCTCGGCAGCGCTGTCTTCGGCCTGCAACACCTCGGCATCGCTCACCTGGACGCCAATTTCCTGGGCCCACTGTAACTGGGCCTTTTCCTGAACAAGCTGGTCGAGCACCTCATTGAGCAACTGCTCGCGCGGCGGTGGGCGTTGCCCCTGCTGACGCAACTGTGCCTCGATGCTCTGGGCGCGCACCGACACTTCCAGATTGGTGATGGGCTCGCTGCCCACCACCGCCACGATGAAGTCGGATGACAAACGCTGAGACGCCGGCACCGGTAAGGGCAGCGGCATGGGTGAAGACAACGGCCGCAAGGCGCCACCCTGGGCCGGCACGCGCAGCCCCTGCGCCCACAGCGTCTGCGTCACCAGCAGTGCCAGCCCCAGCTGACAGAGGCGGGACAAAATTCGGGACGAACTAAAGGACATCATCAACGGTCAATCGTATTGGCCAAATCGGCTTGGGGGCGACACCTGATCGCGCAAATACTGGTAGCGCGGAATCTGGGTCCTGAGGGTGCCCAACGGATTGGGTCCCACTCGGGTGAAGCCTGAAAATTCCAGCTGAAACATCAGCCGCTGGTTCGCCTGGTTGGCGGCAATTTGCAACCGCTCGAACACCACTCGCCCCAGCCAGCAACCTGCATCGTACTCGACTCCCAGCACCGCATCGACCATCTTGCCTTCGTTCAGGTTGTAGTTGAGCCGTCCAACGGCATACCACTGGTCCTCGCCCAGGCCTCGCCCGGGTCCCTGGTCACGTCCCGCGGCGCCCCACAAGGCTTTGATGGGCCACTGCCAGGCCGTGTCGATCAACTCGCTGCTTTGCTGGGTGGCTGGGTCCACCTGGTAGCGGTAAGCAGCCGACAACACCCGGTAATTGCCGGGTACATAGCGGGTCCCGGCCGTGGTTCGCAGGGAACGCGAGGCCTTGGGGTTGTATTGCACGGTGGAGTCGAGTTGCCAGGCCGGGTTGACCTGCACCATGGCACCGGCCAGCACATCACTCAAGCGGTCCGAGATCGGTTCGGTTTCCGTGGGCAGCAACACGTTCTGGTCCTTGAGGCGCAAGCGCTGGGCGAGTCCAAACCGGGCCAACTCCACGCCACTGGCTGGGTCGATGAAACGGGACGTGGCCCCCAGCGTCAGCAGCTTGTTGTCGGCGATACGGTCTTGCCCCACAAAGGCGTTTTCGTTGAAGACCGAGGCAAAGTTGTAGTCATAGCGCCCGGTGTCATAGACCGGCAAGCCACTTTGATCCCGGTACGGCGTGTTGACATAGAACAGCCTGGGTTCCAGGGTCTGGATGGCCAGACGCCCCCCCCAGCTGGCGGGACGCTCCAGCCGGGTGGTGGCATCCAGGCTGAACGTGGGAATGGACAGGCTGGTGGAGCTGGGCGCCGGATTGGGCGCATTTTGCGTGAGCGTGTCAAACTGGTAACTGCGCGAATGCATCATGAATTTGGGTGTCACCGTGCCCAAAGCGAAATTCATGGGGTAGGCCACACGCGCCAGCGAGTAGACGCGCTGGGCGTTGGGCTGACAGTCGGTGGTGCCGGGTGGGCAGGCCATGGCGCGGTCAAAGCGCGAATACTCTGCCTCAAAGCCCGCGTCCACCCCCCGCCCCAGCGTCCCCTGGTAGCGCGTGAACAGTTGCGGCATGCGGTCAAAAGGCGGCGTGATGGGAGTCGTCGGGTCCTGCAACGTCTGCCAGTGCTGGGTGCGAAACACGGTGTTGAACGGCCCGTGTTCCCAGTTGAGCTGCAGGTCGCTGGGCAAGATGCGCTGCGTGAGGGCCGGGGACAAGCGGGTGAAGTCGCGCCAGTAGTTGTCGTCGCTGACCCGGTTGAGGTTGAGGGTCATGTTCACGCGCTCCGCCCCCAGGTCCAGCCAGCCCGCATGGGTTTGCGTGAGTCCCCAGCGACTGCGCTCACGCAGCAGGTCGTTGGGCATGTAGTCAAAGCGGAACTGGCCGCGGAAGTCGGGCGTCTGGCTCTCCAGGTAGCGAAACTCGGTGCCCACGTTCACGCCCCGCTTGGACCACACCGTGTTGTGGAGCGTGAGGTCGCGGTTGGGGGCGATGTCCCAATAAAACGGCTGGGTGTATTCCGCCCCGCCAATGTTGTCCACGCCGATCACGGGGGGCAGCAACCCGGAGCGACGTTCGCTGTTCATCGGAAACGAGACCGAGGGCACCGGCAGGATCGGCACGCCCTTGAATTGCAGCGACGCGCCCTCGGCACGCGCCTCATTGAGTTCGGTGTTGAACTCGATGCGCTGGGCCTTGAGCAACCAGTCGGGCAGCCAGCTCGGGCCAGGCTTGCGCGCGCAGGTGGTGAACGAGGTCTGATGGATCACGGCACGGTTGTCATCGATGAAGTCGATACGACGCGCCTGGCCATGCGCCTGGTTGCGCAGAAACTGAAAACTCGGTTCGGTGAAAAACCCCTCAAAGGTGTCGACCTGCAACTCCAGCAGCGGGCCCTGAAAGCGGTTACCACCCCGGTTGATATAGACCTCCCCCTGCGCCTTGAGCAGGTCGTGGGCCTGGTCGAATTGCATGCGGTCCGCACGGATCACGGTATCGCCGCGTCGCATGACGGCCGAGCCCTGCAAGGTGGTCTCCAGGTCGGCACGGCCCGTGATGCGGTCGGCCTGGATGAACACGGGCAGCGCCCGGTTGTGCTGGGAAGGAATCTGCTCCTGCAGCAAGGAACTCGGCTTGAGCACCAACGGCGGGCCCTCGGCCAGCACACCCGAAGCCTTGGGCGCCGGTGGGGTCGACACCGACTCCTGCGCCCCGGCCGGGACGGCCAGTGCCAGACATGACAGCAGTGCGAGCAGCGGTTTCAAGGGCAGGATGCAGCGCGGGGATCAGGCGCGAGGAGAGCGGCGCAACCGGTCGGGACGCACATCGCCACCCTCGCCACACCTGGGTTTGTAGAATTTGGATTATCCATGAGCCATCCCTCCCCCACCCCGGCCCCCGCCATGATCCCCCCCAGCTGGAGTGACCCAGTGAGAGAACAGGCCTTCCAGTCCTGGTTGGAAGGCTTGACCGCTGTCCATGATCTTGATCCGGGCAGTGTGCGGGCCGCCTCGGCCGATGCCAGTTTTCGCCGCTATTTCCGGGTGAACTCGCGCACGGGCAGCCGCATCATCATGGACGCCCCACCGGACAAGGAACACTGCGAACCCTTCGTGCGCATTGCCGGGCTGATGCACGACGCGGGCCTCCTGGTGCCTCGCATCCTGGCCTGGGACGCCCGGCAAGGCTTCATGCTGCTGGACGATCTGGGACAGCACACCATGATGGAGGTGATCGATCCCGCCGCTGCGCTGCCCCTTCCCTTGTACCAGCGGGCCCTGGATGCGCTGCTGCCCTGGCAACAGGCCAGCCGCCCGGGTGTGCTGCCCGCCTACGACACCGCCTTGCTGCGGCGTGAACTCGAGCTCTTTCCCGAGTGGTATCTGGGACGGCACCGTGGAGTCGCGCTGAGCGACGACCAGCGCCAGACCCTCCACACTAGTTTCGAGCGCATCGTGGCCCACAACCTGCGCGGGCCCTCGGTGTATGTCCACCGTGACTTCATGCCACGTAACCTGATGATGCCCGCCAACGTGGATGAGCCGCGCCTGGGCGTGCTCGACTTCCAGGACGCCGTGTATGGTCCGGTCACCTACGACATCGCCAGCCTAATGCGCGATGCGTTCCTGAGCTGGGACGAGGACGCCGTGATCGATGTGACCGTGCGCTACTGGCAACGCGCCCGCACCACCGGACTGCTCGACGCCGAAGGCTGGTCGCAGGACTTTGGCGAGTTCTGGCGCGCGGTCGAGTGGATGGGCTTGCAACGACACCTCAAAGTGGCGGGCATCTTTGCCCGCCTGACCTTGCGTGACGGCAAGCCCAGATACCTGGCTGATGCGCCGCGCTTCATCGGTTACATCCGCGCCACCGCCAGCCGTTACCGGGAACTCACGCCCCTGTTGCGTCTGATCGACGACGTGGAAGGCATTGCCCCGGACACCACCCTTGTCATGGGGCGTGGCTGAAGCCGCCCCAACACACCGTCCATGCCTCGTCTTTACTGCGATCTGGTGTTGACCCCTGGGGACGTGGTGCCGCTGCCCGCGGGGGCGGCGCGCCATGTGCAGGTCCTGCGCCTGCAACCCGGCGATGCCCTGACGCTGTTCAATGGCCGGGCGGGTGAGTACGAGGCCCGGGTCGAGCACATGGGCCGCCAAGAGGTTCGCGTGCAGGTGGGGGACCACCACCCCATCGAGCGAGAGGCTCCGGTGGCCGTGCACCTGGTCACCGGTATGCCAGCCAACGAGCGCATGGACTGGCTGGTCGAAAAAGCCACCGAGCTGGGGGTGCAGCGTCTGACCCCGCTCATGACCGAGCGCACGGTGCTGCGCTTGCAGGGCGATCGCGCCGACAAGAAGCTGGCCCACTGGCAGTCGGTGGTGGTGGCCGCGAGCGAGCAATGCGGCCGCAACCGGCTGATGACGATTGATCCGGTCTGCACCCTGGCGCAGTGGTTGCGCGAACTCGCTCCGCCCACCTGCCCGGAACCCCCGATGCGCGCCGTCCTGTCGCTCGACCCGTCGGCCCAGCCCCTGGGCCAGGTGCTGGCCGATACCGCAGGCGGGACGCCCTGGATGCTGGTGAGCGGGCCCGAGGGCGGGCTGAGCAGGGAGGAGGAGTCCTGGCTGCTCGAGCGCGGGCTGCGGCCCGTGTCGCTCGGTGACCGGGTCCTGCGTGCCGAAACGGCAGCCATCGCCGCCGTGACGCGCCTGGTGCTGGCCTGAGCCGGCTTCGCCGACGCTGTCGCGCA
Organism: uncultured Burkholderiales bacterium; assembly: GCA_937927685.1. Lineage (GTDB taxonomy): Bacteria > Pseudomonadota > Gammaproteobacteria > Burkholderiales > Burkholderiaceae_C > Limnohabitans. The sequence continues at coordinate 48,770 of CALBSC010000006.1, forward strand.
CCACACTCGCCCGCGGCGTCACATCGCCTATAACCGCTTCATGAACGTCAATCTCGTGCTGCTGTGCCTGGCCCAGGGCCTGTTTCTCACCAACAACATCACCTTTGTGGCCATCAACGGCCTGGTGGGGCTGAGTCTTGCGCCGGTGGGCTGGATGGCCACGCTGCCCGTCATGGGTTATGTGGTGGGCAGTGCGCTCAGCACGGGCGTGGTGGCGCGCTCGCAGGCGCGTTGGGGCCGTCGCGCCTCGTTTCAACTCGGGCTGCTGGTGGCGCTGGCCTCGTGTGGCCTGGGCGTGTATGCGGTGATGCATCATCAGTTCTGGCTGCTGGTGCTCACCACGGTGGTGGCTGGCTATTACAGCGCCAACGCGCAGCTGTACCGCTTTGCCGCCGCCGAATTGTGCGAGCCCGCGTTTCGCGAAAAAGCCGTCTCGCTGGTCATGGCAGGCGGGTTGATTGGTGCTGTCATCGGCCCCAACCTCGCGACCTATTCGCGCAACATGCTGGACGTGCCCTTTGCCGGCGCCTATGCAGCCCTCGCGGTGGTGGCCCTGGTTTCGCTGGGGATCATTTCATGTATCCGCTTTCCTGCCACGCCGCTCCAGACATCCAAGCGTGACGAAGGCCGAAGCCTGCGAGAAATCGCCCGCCAGCCCACCTTCGTGGTGGCGGCCGTGACGGGCGCGCTCAGCTACGGCGTCATGAACCTGTTGATGGCCGCCACGCCGCTGGCCATGCAAGTGTGTGGCCTGTCCTTTGAAAACACGGCCCTGGTGCTGCAATGGCACGTGATTGGCATGTTCGCTCCGGGCTTTTTCACGGGTCACCTGATCAAACGCTTTGGCACCCTGCAAATCATGGCCGTGGGGGCCGTGCTGAATTTTGTGTGCATCCTGGTCGCTCTGAGTGGCGTCGAGTTACATCAGTTCCTGGTGTCATCGTTCCTGCTCGGCGTGGGCTGGAACTTCCTGTTCACCGGCAGCACCACCCTGTCGCTGAGCACCTACCTGCCCGCCGAAAAAGACAAGGCCCAGGCGGCGTTGAATTTCTGCATCTTCGGCACCATGGCGATGACGTCGTTTGCCTCCGGGGCCTTGGTCACCACGCAAGGCTGGGGCTGGCTCAACGAGGGCTCGTTTGCCCCCGTGGTCATCATGTCCATCGCCATGCTATGGCTGTGGCGGGTGCGGCGCGCCGCACCGCACTGATCACGGCATCTGCGCGATCACTTGCGCAACGGCGGCCGTCAGGCGGCGGGCATAGGGGACGTGCAAAAACTCGTTGGGGCCATGCGCGTTGGATTTGGGGCCCAGCACCCCACACACCATCATTTGTGCCGCCGGAAAACCCTGGCTGAGCAGATTCATGAGCGGAATGGTGCCGCCCTGCCCGATATAGCCCACGGGCGCACCAAAGTGCGCCAGGCTGGCCTGATTGAGTGCCTGTTCAAACCAGGGTGCGGTGGCCGGTGCATTCCAGCCACTGGCCGCGCCCTCTGAATGAAACGTCACTTTGGCCTGGTAAGGCGCGTTGTCTTCCAGCAAGGTTTTGAGCTCGGCCACTCCCGCAGCGGCGTCCACCAGGGGCGGCAGGCGCAAGCTGAGTTTGAAGGCCGTGTAGGGACGCAGCACATTGCCCGCGTCTTGCAATGACGGGAAGCCCTCGGCCCCAGTCACGCTCAAGGTGGGCTGCCAGGTGCGTTTGAGCAAGGCTTCCAGGGGATCCGTCGTGGTGGGCAAGGCCACCAGCGAAGCACCGCCACAATCGTGGTGCGCCCAGGGGAAGCGGCGATAGACCTCCTCGCCCAATATCCCGGCTGTCGCGCGTGCCTGCACCACCCGCTCCGGCGGTACCTCGCAATGAAAACTGGGCGGCAGCAAGTGACCGCTGCGGCTGTCCTCCAGCCGATCGAGCACCTGACGCATGATGCGAAAACTCGACGGCACCAGGCCCGAGGCGTCACCCGAGTGCACCCCTTCGGTCAGGACTTCCACCTTGAGCACACCGCTGGCCAGTCCGCGCAAGCTGGTGGTGAGCCACAACTGGTCGTAGTTGCCCGCGCCGCTGTCCAGACACATCACCAGACCGACATCGCCCAGGCGCGCGCGCAAGGCATCGATGTAGGGAATCAGGTCGGGCGATCCGCTTTCTTCGCCGGTTTCAATCAAGCCGACGATGCGGGGATGCGGCACTTGCTGACGCTGCAGGGCCTGGATCGCGGCCACACTCGCGTACACCGCGTAGCCATCGTCCGCCGCCCCGCGTCCATACAGCAACCCGTCCTGGTACTTGGGCGTCCACGGACCGAGATCGCTGCGCCAACCATTGAATTCGGGTTGTTTGTCCAGGTGCCCATACATCAGCACGGTTTGCTGGCTGCCCTGGCTGGCCGCACGGGTGGCTGGCACCTCGAAAAACAGCACGGGGGTACGTCCCGGCAGCTCGATGATCTCCAGTTGCAGGCCCGGCACCTGTTGCGCGCGCACCCAATCGGCCGCCGTGTGCAACACGCGATGCAACCAGCCATGCTGGGCCCACTGCGGGTCAAACGCGGGCGACTTGGCGGGGACTTCTACATAGTCGTGCAAGCGGTGCACGATGTCCTCGTCCCAGGAACGAGAGACATCGCTCAGCAGTTGCGCGGGTTCGAGAACGGGAACGCGAGCGTTCATGGTGGACTCCCGGAAGTAATCAGGCGAGGGCTTGTTCGCGTGGGGTGACGGTGGGTCAACGGCGGTAGGGCTTGAACCAACCCAGGCCCTCGGACGTGGCCCGTGCCTGTGTGCCGCGCGCCGGGCGGTATTCGCACCCGATCCAGCCCTGCCAGCCACACGCCGCGGACACCTCATCGATGACCTCGAACAAATAGGGGTGATGGAGTTCACCGAGGTCGGGTTCGTGGCGTTGCGGCACGCCAGCAATCTGGAAATGCCCCACCTGCCCGCTGGGCAAGTAGTGGCGAATTTTCTGCGCCACGTCGCCCTCGACGATCTGACAGTGGTAGAGGTCCATTTGCACCTGCAGATTGTTCGCACCCACCTCGGCCACCACGGCATGGGCGTGGTCCTGGCGGTTGAGGAAGAAAAATGGAATATCACGGGTGTTGATGGGTTCGATCAGCACGTTCACACCGGCTGACGCGGCCTGTTCACAGGCCCAGCGCAGATTGCCGAGATAGGTGTCACGCAACGCGGGCGTTCCCACGGGTGGGGGTGCGGCATAGGGGCCACTGGTGGTCAAGGCGGCCGGCAAGGGGGATGACATGCGGCAGGCCTCGGGCACCAGACCGGCCATCACATGCACACGCGGGCACTTCAGGGCTTGGGCGTATTCCAGCGCCAACAAAAAGCCGTTGCGAAACTCGGCTTCACGTCCCGGCAAGCTGGCAATACCTCGCGACCCGGCCTGCCATGCGGCATCGATGCTGGCCGTATCGGCACCACCCGGCGGGGCATTGAACAGCACCTGCTGCAAGCCAGCGTCGCGCAGCCAGCCAGCCAGTTGCGCCGGTGTCCACTGGTAGGGAAACAGGTACTCAACCGCTTCAAAGCCGTCTGCAGCGGCCGCCGCAAAGCGCTCGGGAAACGGCAGCTCGTTGTACATCATCGACAAATTGGCAGCGAAACGCGGCATCTTGTGTTCTCCAAGTACGACAGGGTCTCTTCTCTGGGGATCTTCTCTGGCGATCAGCGCACGCGTCTTCACCAACGCGCGCCAAAGCTCTGGCGCAAGTCATCAATCTGATCGGCGGTCAACGCGGTCGGCGGTGTCATGCCCGGTGCAGACGACAGCAGCCACAGGCGGGCCGTCTCCTCCAACTCTTCCAGCGTGGCCATGGCGTGAGAGGGCGACTCATGCCAGACGTTCGGGCCCAGCCGGGCCATCATGAGCGCACGTATTGGCGCGCCCGTCTGGCCATACCGGGTGATGGCGGCGGCAGCAGCGTCCGCCATTGGCGGTGAACCCGGACGCGCATAGTCCAGCAGCGGCACATGGCCGACCTTCATGACAAAGTAAGGCGTGAGGGGTGGCAGCAGTTCGGGGCCGTGCGGTGTAACGTGGGCGGAGGCCGCGCGCAGGGTGAGCGCCACGCAGTGCGCCGAGTGGGTGTGCAGCACGCACCGGGTCTGGGCATCAAAGGGAGCGGCTGCGGCATAGATGCGTCGGTGCAATGACAACGTTTTGCTGGCGCGGTCGCCGCTGAGTTGTTGACCCTGCGCATCCAGTCGAGACAAGCGCGCGGGATCCAGAAAGCCCAGACACGCATCCGTGGGCGTGATGAGATAACCGTCATCGAGTCGCACGCTGATATTGCCCGCCGTGGCGTGCACATACCCACGCTCAAAAAGGCTGCGGCCTATGCGACAGATTTCGTCGCGCCAGTGGTTTTCGGTGGCGTGCAACACCAGGGCCGTCATGCCGGGTCACTCACCGCGCTGTGCAACTGCACAAAGGCTTGATGGAAAAAGTCTTCGCCACCGAAGTTGCCCGACTTCAAGGTCAGATGCAGCGCCTCATTCACCCACGGGCTGTAGGCATGGCACCAGGGCACACCGGGGTCGATCTGGGCGCCTATCTGCAACTGGCTGATCTGCAAGGCCTGCACACAAGCGCCTGAGGTTTCACCCCCAGCCACCACCAGTTGGCGCACCCCGGCACGAACCAGCCCTTGCGCGATGCGCGCCAGCGTTTGCTCGACACGCTCACCCGCGGCCTGCACCCCCCACTGCTGCTGCACGGCCTGTACCTGCGCGGGGTCTGCTGTGGAGTAGATCAACACGGGGCCCTGGGCCAGTCGCGAAGACGCCCACGACAGCGCCTCCTCGACACAGTGATCCACCGCCGACTCGTCGGTGAGCGCCAGCGGATCGATCGCCCAGGCTTCGCCGCCACGTGCTTGAAACCGCGCCACTTGCCCGCGTGTGGCCTGCGAACAGCTGCCACTCACGACGGCTTGCCCGCCACGGGCCGGCGGCAGCTGACCGGTGGCGGGCGTGGGCTCCAAGCCCCAGTTGGCGGGCAGGCCAATCGCCACGCCCGAGCCGGCGGTGATCAAGGGCATCCCTTTCAGGGCCGGCCCCAGGCGGATCAGATCGTCATTGGACAAGGCATCGACGATGGCCACCGCCACACCTTCAGCGCGCAACTGGTCCAAGCGCGACCGGATGGCCTCGGCGCCCCGGGCCATCACGCGGTAGTCCACCAGACCCACGGGGCGCTGGCACTGCGCCTGCATCACGCGCACCAGGTTGGCATCGTTCATGGGCGTGAGCGGGTGGTCCTTCATGCCGCTGTCGCTCAGCAGCACATCGCCGACAAACAAGTGTCCCTTGAACACGGTGCGCTGGTTGTCGGGAAAGGCCGGCGTGGCGATGGTGAGCGGGCAGCCCAGTGCCGTCATCAAGGCCTCGGTCACAGGGCCGATATTGCCGCGCACATCGCCCCGGTACCAGCTGTCAAAGGTGGAGCAGTACTTGAAGTACACCTGCTCGACGTGCTGTGACTGCAACCAGCGCAAGGCCTCCAGCGACTGCGCCACCGCCTCATCCGGAGGAAGGGTGCGCGATTTGAGTGCCACCACCACCGCATCGACCTCGGCTTGCAAGGGTTCGGTCGGCACGCCAATGGTTTGCACCACCCGCATGCCAGCGCGCACCAGGTTGTTGGCCAGATCGGTGGCCCCGGTGAAGTCATCGGCAATGCAACCCAGTAACAAACCCATGTCGCTCTCTCAGTGGATCATGAGGGCAGGATCGTCGGCGCGCAGGACTTGCTGCGACCAATCCACCAACCGCGTCGCATCGGCACGCAGGATTTCCTGCTTGACGGCCAATATCTGGGTCGGGTGCATGGAAAAGCTGCGCAAGCCCAGTCCCAGCAACAAGCGTGTGAGGCTGGGGTCTCCTGCCATCTCGCCACACACGCACACGTCCTTGCCCTGGGCCACGCAGGCCGCAATGGTGTCTGCCACCAGGCGCAACACCGCAGGGTGCAGGGGGTCATACAGATGGGCCACCTGCTCGTCGGCACGGTCAATCGCCAGCGTGTACTGGATGAGGTCGTTGGTGCCGATCGAGAGGAAGTCGAAATAGCGCAGGAACATGTGCACACTCAGCGCCGCCGCCGGTATTTCAATCATGGCGCCAATCTTGATGGGCCCGTAGGCCAGACCACGGTTGTCGAGTTGCAGCCGCGCCTGGTCCAGCAAGGCCAGGGTCTGGCGAATCTCGCGCTCGTGCGCCAGCATGGGGATGAGCAAATGCACCTGGCCGTGGGCCGCCGCCCGCAACACCGCGCGCAGCTGCGTGAGAAACATGGAGGGGTCTGCCAGGCTCCAGCGAATGGCCCGAAGTCCCAGGGCCGGATTGAGGTGCGCCTCATCCCGGGCGTGGCGGTCCAGCGGCTTGTCGGCGCCGACATCCACCGTGCGTATCGTCACCGGCAAGCCCTTCATGCCCGTCACGGCCCGCAAATACGCCTCGAACTGCTCTTCCTCGTCGGGCAAGGCCCCTTCGCGCCCCATGAACAAGAACTCGCTGCGGAACAGCCCCACGCCCACAGCACCCACGCCCAGCGCGGCCGGCGCATCCTCGGGCATTTCGATGTTGGCCAGCAGCTCGACGCGTTGTCCGTCAAGCGTGACCGCCGGGGTGTGGCGCAACCGCGAAAGACGCTCACGCTCGAGTTCGGCCTGACGCTGCTTGAACCCGTATTCGGCCAGGATGATGGGGGTGGGGTCGACGATCAGGATGCCCGCGTCGCCATCGATGATGACCCAGTCGTCCTGCCGCACCAGCTGACTGGCATTGCGCGCGCCCACCACCGCCGGAATGTCCAGGCTGCGCGCGACGATGGCGGTGTGTGATGTCTTGCCGCCGACGTCGGTCACGAAGCCCGCAAACACACTCTGCTTGAATTGCAGCATGTCTGCTGGGCTCAGGTCATGGGCCACCAACACCAGCGGCACATCCTGAATGTCTTCCAGCAACAGGTCCTGCTGCCGAGCGCCACTGTGACGTTTGACGCTCGGGTGCGGCACCGTGGTGGGCAAGCCCTTCATGTGCCGCAGGATGCGTTCCACCACCTGCTCGAGATCGCCCTTGCGCTCGCGCAAGTAGACGTCATCCATTTCGTCAAACTGGCGGGCCACGATCTCGAGTTGCGAGGTGAGCGCCCATTCGGCGTTGTACAACCGATCCTGGACCCAGTGCTTGACACCGTCGGACAGGGTTTCATCCTGCAACAGCATCAGGTGCACTTCCAGGAGCGCGGGCAGCTCGGACGGCGCATCCTTGGGCATGCTGTGCAGCAGCCGGTTGATCTCCTCCACCACCGCATCGCGGGCCGAGGCCACGCGTGCAATTTCGCCCTCGACCTGATCGGCCTCGATGAAATAGTGCGCCACGTCCACGCGGCTCGACGCCACCAGCACAGCGCGGCCGATCGCAATGCCCCGCGCCACGGCCAGTCCGTGGATGGCAAACGTCATGTCACTCGCCTTCGCCGAACTTGTCGTTGATCAGGGCCAGCAAGGCGTCCATGGCTGCTTGCTCCTGCTCGCCATCGGTCTCCAGTTGCACGTCGCTGCCCAGACCCGCTGCCAGCATCATGACGCCCATGATGCTCTTGGCATTCACGCGCCGCTCGCCACGCGTCATGAACACGTTGCAGGGGAAGCTACCCGCCAGCTTGGTGAGCTTGGCCGACGCACGGGCGTGCAGCCCGAGCTTGTTGATGATGGTGACTTGTTGCTGGATCATGCGCGTTGGAAGTGAGGGAATTAGGAATGGGGGCGGCTCAATTGCACCACGCCCTGCGACCCGCCCGTGAGGGCTCGGGCCACCAAATCGTCAAGGGGCTCATGGCGATAGCTGATGCTGCGCAGCAGCATGGGCAGGTTGACGCCGGCCACCAGCCGGGCGTCTTGGCCCTCCACCAGTTTCTGCGCCACATTGGCCGGGGTGGCGCCCACCACATCGGTCAAAACCAGGGTGGGGCCGCTGTCGCCCAGTGTTCGCAAAGCGTCACGGGCCTGGGCCAGGGTGAGTTCAGGCGCGTCGTGGGCCTGCACATCGACCACCGCCACCATGTCGCCCGCCTCGGGGAACACATGCCGGGCGCACTCACGCAAGGCGTGAGCCAGAGGTGCATGGGCGATGATGAGAATGTGGGCGTTCATGGGTTCACGATGCAAGGTCTGCATTATCTCCCGCGCGACGAATAAAGTGCACGTAGGCGATCGCACTCAACACCCCATAGATCGCCAGCGCGCCCTGGAAGCTTTCGACCACACTCCAATCCAGCCGCATGAAGCCGTCAATCAGCAAACCAATGCCCCATTGCGCGGCAAACACCCCCGAGAACATCACCAGGTTGTAGCCCGACAGGGCACGTCCGGCCTGGGCCGGGGGGAACGCCATACCCACCGCCGGTTGAGCCAGCGACATGCAAGAGTTGGTCATGCAAAACAACGCCCAGGTCAGCGGACCAGCCTCGGGGCCACGGTAAATCAGAAAGCCCAGGGCCAGCAGGTTGAGGGGTGCGCCCCAGGTGATGACGCGGTCCGCGCTCCATCCGGCCGCCGTGAGTCGCGGGTTGAAATACCCCCAGGCCCAGAATGTCACCAACATGAATGCGTTCAGCGTGAACAGGCCGGTGGCCGCCTCCAGGGGGCTGTAACCACTCACGCGGACCAGCCAGGGGCCGGCCCACAGGGTCTGCATGGCCAGCATGCCGCCGTAGGTGATGACACCCAGGGGCACCATGCGGCGGAAATAGGGGTGACGCCAGACCACACGGTAGCTGGCCCACAAGCCCGTGTCACCCGACGGTGATGTGGCGGGCGAGGACGCGGTCGACCCCTGCCAGCCCGGGACCACCCAGCCAATGAGGATCACCGCCAGCACGGTCAGTCCAGCCAGCACCCAAAACAGCGGGCGCCAGCCCAGCACAGGCAACAACCATTGCACCGGCAGGGTGGAGGAGAGCATGCCCAAGGCGCCCGTCATCAGCATCCAGGAGTTGGCCCGCAGCTGGAAAGCGGGCGCCATCCAACGGCGATAGCCGGTCAAGGGTGCCATCAGGCAGGCGCTGACCCCCACCCCCGTCAGGATGCGGGCCATGAGCAGTCCGGAAAACCCCGTGGCCAGGGCAAACGCGGCACTGCCCACCACCGCCACCATCAGAAAAGCCATCAGCACGCGCTTGGGACCATGGCGGTCCAGCCAGTGCCCCATGGGCAACTGGGTGGCCGCAAAGCCCAGAAAATAGCCGCCCGCCAGCAGGCCAAGCTCACGCGCCTGCAGCCCAAACTCGTCCACCAACGTGGGCGACAGCGTGGCGGTGATGGCTCGCACCAGGGTGGACAGGAAATAGGCAAACGCAAACACCAGAAAGACCGCCACGGCCCGACGTTGGTTCAAGGATTGAGTGCTCATGCGTGGGTGTGAAGTTCTGAAGTTCGCAGGTTCGGAGAAAAGGCGCACACCAGTGCGGGCGATGCAGGGGGCCTCAAGGCAGGCGCAAGCCGGAGATCAGGCTGTCCATCGCCTGCTGCGCCTGGGCGGCTCGTGATACGGGGGCGTACACCGCTAACTGGTACAGCAAGCCATCATAGGCAAACCAGGCCCAGCGTGCCGACTGGCCTTGTCCCCCCTGTGCCACCACGCGCTGAGGGGCCATGGCGGTCGAGGCGCCGGCCAACACCCAGCCGGTCGACGGCGCATCCGGTGGCGCCTGCAACGAGGCCAGGCTGGCGGTTTTCCAGGCCTGTTGGGCTTGTGCCGCAGTCAAGCCCTGTGGCAAGGTGAGTTGCGCCAACGTGAAGTCCATGCCGTCCGCCTGACAGCCCATCAGGCTGAGCTGTGCCGAGGACCCGCCCAGGTTCACGGTGCGTTGGGCGCGGTCGGGCTTGCAGGGCAACCACCCCACCCAGCGCGCGTCGTCAAAGCGCACCTCGCGCCAGTTCAACGCCGGAGAGCAACCGCCCAGGCCCACCAACACCCAGACGACGCCGCACGCGGCCAACGCCCGGCGCAGCAGCGCGCTCCCGGACACGAGGCCCGACACATCCATTCGCGACAGAGACATGCGGGCATTATCCGTTGCGCGACAATGTGCGGCATGAACTCACTCGACGGCATCCGCATTCTCGATTTGTCCCGCGTGCTGGCGGGCCCCTGGTGTACCCAGAACCTGGCCGACCTGGGCGCGGACGTGCTGAAGGTCGAGCGACCCGGGCAAGGTGACGACACCCGACGCTGGGGCCCCCCCTACCTGAAAGACGCGCAGGGCCGTGAATCGAACGAGTCGGCGTATTACCTCAGCACCAACCGCAACAAGCGCTCCATCACCTGCGATATCTCGCAAGCCGAGGGACAAGCGCTCATCAAGCGCTTGGTGCCGCACTGCGATGTGTTCATCGAGAACTTCAAGGTCGGCGACATGGCGCGCTACGGCCTGGACTTCGATGCCCTGAAGGCACTCAACCCGCGCCTGGTGTACTGCAGCATCACGGGGTATGGTCAAACCGGCCCCTACCGCGAACGTGCAGGTTACGACTACGCCATCCAGGGCACCGGCGGCCTGATGAGCGTGACCGGCGAGCGTGACGACCTGGGGGGTGGACCGCAAAAGGTGGGCGTCGCCGTGGCCGATCTCTTCACCGGCATGTACGCCACCGTGGCCATCCTGGCCGCGCTTCGGCATGCGGAGCGTACCGGCGAGGGGCAAGCGATTGACATGGCGCTGCTGGATGCGCAAGTGGCCATGCTGGCCAACCTGGGGGCCACGTACCTGGTGGGCGGTCAGTTCGAGGGCAAGGTGCCGGGGCGCATGGGCAATGCCCACCAGAACGTGGTGCCCTACCAGGTGTTCGAGGTGGCGCCTGCCACGCCGGGCACCCGGGACTACATGATCCTGGCGGTTGGCAACGACTCCCAGTTTGCCAAGTTTTGTGCCATCGCCGGTCATCCCGAGTGGGCCACCGACGCGCGCTTCAACAGCAACTCGTTGCGGGTCAAAAACCGCACCGAGCTCATTCCGCTGATGGAGGCCGTTTTCAAGACCCGCACCAAAACCGATTGGCTCTCCAGCCTGGAAGCGGCCAAGGTGCCCTGCGGCCCGATCAACAACATGGCCGAGGTGTTCACCGACCCCCATGTGCTGTCGCGCGGGATGATCAACCACTGGACCCATGCATCGGGGGGCGAAATGGACCTCGTGGCCAGCCCCCTCCAGCTGCGGGGAACGCCCGTGAGACGTGACCGCCCACCACCCACCATGGGACAGCACACCGACGAGGTGTTGCACGAGGTGCTGGGGATGGACGCCGCCGAACTGGCCGCACTGCGTGCGCGCCAGATCATCTGATTCACTGACCGGGTGTACTGATGGCCCATTTCGTTTTGGTTCATGGCGCCTGGCACGGAGCCTGGTGCTGGCGTGACGTCACCGACGCACTCATCCGGGCCGGTCACCGCGCGCATGCCGTGACACTCACCGGCGTGGGCGAACGCGCCCATTTGCTCAGCCCCGAGGTCAACTTGGACACGCATATCCAGGATGTGATGCAGGCGATTGAACACGAGGAAATGCACGATGTCGTGCTGGCCGTGCACTCGTATGCCGGCATGATCGGCACCGCGGTGGCCGACCGCATGACCGATCGGCTCAGCCATCTGGTGTATGTTGACGCGGTGGTCCCCAAGCCGGGCGAGGCCTGGAGCGGCACGCATTCGCGCGCCACACAGGAGTCGCGCCTGAAAGCGGCAGAAGCGTCGCCCTTGTACGCCTTTCCGCCGCCGGGGGCCTCGCTCTTTGGCCTGGATGGAGCCCAGGCAGACTGGGTGAACCGGCGTCAGACACCGCACCCCGCCAGGCCCTACACCGACGTGCTCGATTTCTCGATCGAGCGGGTGGCGTCACTCCCGCGCACCTTTGTGAGTTGCACCCAGCCGACCCTGGCCACGATTGACGCCATCCGTCCCCGCGTGACAGACCCGCGCTTTTGGGATGGCCGCTGGTTGCCTGGCTCGCGCGTTGTCGAGATGGCGACCGGGCACGACCCCATGGTGAGCGACCCCGAGGGGCTCACGCAGATTTTGCTCTCGTGCGCCAAGGCTTGAGGCCAAGACCCCTCAACTGACGGGCATCAAACGCGTCTCTCGACGCGTCTGGGCACACCGATTACTGGGTGCGGAAGTTGTCGTGGCAGTTCTTGCAGGTTCCAGCGGCACCGCCAAACGCCGCCTTGAGATCGTCGGCCTTGCCAGCCTTGGCAGCGGCGACCACCTTGGCCACTTCGGCCTGCATCTTGTCCGCTGCGTCCTGGAACTTGGCTGACTCTTTCCAGATCTCGGGCTTGGCTCGTGTGTCGCCCTTGTCCGTGCCTTCGCCAAAGGCGGCCCAAGGCAGCTTGGCGACGGTTTCGAGCACAGCGGCGTTCTCTGCCGCCACCTTGGCGTCAAAGGGCACACGGCCTTGTGCCATCGCACCCAGTCGACCAAAGTGCTGGCTCATGACGAACAAGGCGTTCTTGCGGTACTTGATGGCGTCTTCCGGCTTGGCGAATTGCGCCTGGCTCGGCATGGCGAAGGTGGTGCCCAGTGCGGCGAGCAAGAGGATGTGACGGATTTTCATGGGAACTCCTGGTTGAATGCTGTCGAATGGGCGGCCGTGCGGTCGGCGGGACTGCGGTTATGCTAACTTCTAATGGTCAACCTTGCTCGACTTTCATGAATTCCGCCCCCTCGCCTGCGCACAAAACCCCACACGCCTTGCCGGTGCGCGTCTGGGATTTGCCGACCCGTCTGTTCCACTGGCTCTTGCTCGGCTTGGTCGTCGCCCTGGTCACCACCGGACAGCTGGGTGGCGGCTGGATGGACTGGCACGCCCGCTGCGGCTACGGCGTGTTCACGCTCTTGCTGTTCCGACTGGTGTGGGGCGTGGTGGGCGGACACCACTCGCGGTTTGCCCACTTCGTGCCCTCCCTCTCCCGCCTGCGTGATGCCCTGTCTCGTGCCTGGCGGGGGCCCCACGTGTCAGCCGTCGGCCACAACCCACTGGGCGCCCTCTCGGTGCTGGCCTTGCTGCTGGTGCTGGGTTTGCAAGTGGCCAGCGGTCTCGTCAGCGATGACGAGATCGCCTTCAGCGGCCCCCTGAGCACCCAGTTGTCCGCTGACTGGGTGAGCCTGGCCACCTGGTACCACAAGGTGGTGGGCAAGCGACTGCTGATCGGCGTCGTGGTTCTGCATATGCTGGCCATCGTGTACCACCGGCTTCGGTTCGGCGAACGTCTGGTCACCCCAATGGTGCATGGAGACAAGCCGTTGAGCCACGAGCGGGCCGCGCAGACGCCCTCTTCCCGCGATGGCCTGCGCGAGCGCTTGCAGGCGCTGGGCTGGCTGGTGCTGTGCGCCGGGGTGGTGTACGCGGTGGTGCAATGGGGTAGCCGCCCATGAACCCACACCCCCGGATTGAACTGGTCCATCCCTCGACCCCTGAAACATGGGCGGTCACCGCCGAACTGTTTCGGGAATATGGGGACAGCCTGGGCATCGATCTGGCATTCCAGGATTTCATGGCCGAACTGCAGTCCTTGCCCGGCCCTTATGCGCCGCCGCGCGGCACCTTGCTGCTGGCCTTGGCCGATGGCCAACCGGCAGGATGCTGCGCCTTGCGTCCGCTGGATGATGTCGACGAACCCAATGCCAGCGAGATGAAGCGGTTGTATGTGCGGCCCGCGTTTCGACGTTTTGGCCTGGGTCGACAGCTGGTCGAGGCCACACTGGATGCCGGCCGGCGACTCGGTTATGCCGCTATTTTGCTCGACACCTTGGACGACATGGAGGCCGCTCGCACGCTGTACGAGGACCTCGGATTCGAAGAGATTCCCCCCTACTATCACAACCCGATAGCAGGGGCTCACTACCTTCGTGTGCTGCTGTGATCAGCCCTTGGCCTGTGCCAGCATGGTGGCCGCGTCGCTGACCTCGAACTTGCCCGGGGCCTCGATGTTGAGCGTGGCCACCTGGCCATTCTTGACCAGCATGGAATAACGGTTGCTCCGCAGACCCATGCCGCGGGCGGTCAGGTCCAACGTGAGCCCGGTGGCCTTGGTGAAATCGGCACTGCCATCGCCCAGCATGCGCACCTTGCCCACCGACTTCTGTTCGCGCGCCCAGGCGCCCATCACAAACGCATCGTTGACGCTGACGCACCAGATTTCATCGACACCGGCGGCCTTGAGCGCATCGAAATGCTCCACATAGCCCGGCACGTGCTTGGCTGAACAGGTCGGGGTGAAGGCGCCCGGCAACGCGAACAGCGCGATGGTCTTGCCAGCGCTGGCCTTGGCCACGTCCACCGGATTCGGGCCAATGCTGCAGCCCTCACCTTCGACATCCGAATACTCCATCAGGGTGGCGTTGGGCAGGGTATCTCCGACTTTGATCATGGTGGCTCCTTCTAGGAATTGGCGCTCGCAACAACGGCTGCGTGCAAAAAAAAACGACCCACCATTGTGGGTCGTTTTGGAAAGCCTTGCAGGGCGCTGGGTCGTCAGACTCAGACGGCTGCAGCCTTTTCCACCAAGCGGGTCGCCACCCAGTTCTTGGTCTTGGAAATTGGACGGCTTTCGGTGATCTCGATGACATCACCCAGATGAAACTCGCCCTTTTCGTCGTGCGCGTGGTACTTGCTCGACTTGCCGACGATCTTGCCGTAGAGCGCGTGCTTGACGCGGCGCTCGACGAGCACGGTCACGGTCTTGGCGCGCTTGTCGCTGACCACCTTGCCAATCAAGGTGCGCTTGAGGGATGTTTTAGCTT
>CALBSC010000007.1 GCA_937927685.1 uncultured Burkholderiales bacterium
AAGAAGCTACTTGAACTGATTCCATTGCTACGCAAGGTGAAGGCTGGCCCATTGGAGGCGGAGTTTGAGCTAGCAACAAAGCAGGTGCTAGCCAGTACGGCTGATCTGGCCTTGAAGCAACAAACTCCAGAGTTGACTGAAACTGGAACCAAACTGAGCGCCGAGGACACAGGCCTGAAGTGGTTAACGGCAAGATCTGAGCCGACAGCAACGATCATCGAAGGTTGGGCAACACTGGATGGGGAGCTTCATAAGCTTGGACGGCAGACTGGACTTGTGGTTGATCCACTTGAGAATCAACTCAAGGTCTATCACGCAATCATGGATTCAGACGTACTTCCAGTTGGAACAAAGCATTTGGTAGCGAACCTGAGGCAGTTGCGAAATCAAGTCGCGCACGCGAAGATCATCCCAACTTCCGATTCTGCACAAGACTATCTGATTTCCGTGGAACGTGTAGTTGGACTCATACGCAACTATCGTAAGAACCTGCCTGGCTACACAGCTGATGTTCGCTAAGCTACGTAGAAATCTGGCAAGGCCCAATGAAAGCACCAAACTTGGCTCATCCGATACGTTGAGAGGCCGCTTTCACTTGCTATCACCGATTGATCCTCGCCGTAATTGCCTTAGTGCTGACCGCGAGCGCCATCTCTCAGGCCACGTTGCTTGACTGGTTGGCCAGCAATGCAGGGAAAGGCGATTAAGTCCGCAACCTTTGAACGGCCCTTATCTCATAGTTGCTGATCAGTTTCTTGAAGTACTTGTAGATCTCATCCATCTTCACATTCAGATGGATGCTGGAAAACCCTTCGTCGTCATTGTCCACTGGAATCAAACCAGTGACCACATTCTTGAAGTGCTCGGGATCTTTGTTTCTGATGGGCTGGTAGGCATCGATGGCCGTAAAGATATCGTCAAGGGTATAGCCATGATCCCTCGTGAGGACCATCAAGTCGTAGATGTCACGAGACTTCACGCGGTCGTAGACGACGATGCTTTTCATGACAAGAAGCCCATCGATGGCCAGCACGTCAAAGCCTCCCTTGGAAACCACCACCTTGGGAGCTGATTTTAGGAAATCGATCTGCGCCTTGGGGCGATCGCCTTCATTGCGCGAATGAAACGTCACCTTGGCACCATCGATCAGGTAGTCCTGAATGTAGTGGTCCAGGTTCTCTGACGTATTGATTTTGAAGCCCAGCTTTTGTTCAGATGTGATCAGGCTTTCAATCGTGGCACCACCGGCAGCCAACTCATCCAGAAGCGCATCGATGGCTCTGATGGGCAATTTCTGACCAAAGATATTGAAGTCCAGGTCTTCGCTGATCCTGTGCCCAATTTGCAGCGCCAATGCAGTGCCACCGACCAAGGTAAAGCCAGCCAGTCTGGGGTCGTCTTTGAGGCGTGCGAAGTTCTTTTGCGTCGCCTCTGGCATGAATTCCAGCTTGAGCTCATGCATGGGCTAGCTCCTGTGATGCCCGCAGACCTTTACTGATGTTGCTCAGCATCCTGGTCACACTGGCACTGGCCATGGGATCAAACGAGCGCCGCTTGAACACGCGCTTGACCTTGGGGATACCGTAGTAAAAGCACAGCCGCGCC
Source organism: uncultured Burkholderiales bacterium (assembly GCA_937927685.1). Taxonomy (GTDB): domain Bacteria; phylum Pseudomonadota; class Gammaproteobacteria; order Burkholderiales; family Burkholderiaceae_C; genus Limnohabitans. Next base: position 1,606 of record CALBSC010000007.1, read on the forward strand.
ACATCCTCGAATTTGTGCTTCTCAAGCACCTTGCCAATCAACACATCGTCCCTGATGTTCGGGTTGGACCAGTCATACGCACCCGACAAACCGATCTTGACGGACTTGCGTGGCGCATTGGCTTGCTGGATGGCGGTGCGCAGCCACGCCGGGATCAGTGCCGCGTAGCTGTCGATTTCACCTTCGGCCCAGTCACCCGTGGCGCGCTGGATCTCCAGCGTCGTGAGGTTTTTCATGCCCTGGGTCCACAGCGCAAGCAATACCCGACCCTTGGGGCTGGCGGCGAGCTGAACTTTTCTTTGACTCATGCGTCGGAACTGCACGGTATGCCCCGCAGCCTTGACGGTGCGTGACAGGCCCGAGGTGGGCACCACCAGCACATCGCCAGGCCCTTTGGCTGGTGCAAGCCCCACGCGCTCGCCGGTCTTGTGTGCAAGGGCGCTGGCCACGGTTTGCGCATCCACCTGCTGACCAGCGGCGGCGTACAGCCCTCTGGCCACCCGCACGATGGTCCCGGCCTTCATCAATCTAAAGAGCGCTTGGTCAACGGCAGCACGCGTGCCGGCCGACAAGAAGTCGGCACTGGAGAACACCGCCCCCTGAGGCCTGTCTGCGATGGCTTGCCGGATCATTTCAGATGTGCGCATGTCAGAAATTATCGGTGTTTTTCGCTCATTGTCAATATTTCATGGCTGATGCGACCCCTGAGGCAATGGTCTTGCCGGGATTAAAGAACTGGAGATATCGCCAAAGTTCTTTATTCAGTTCCTTAACAGTTCTTTATTGATTTCCTGAAATAGCAGCGTTGTCCCCCAACTCTTCGAAAGGAGTTACCAATGCTGCTTGCAACACCAGCACTCGAGGCGCCAGTTTTCCTGAGCGCTACTTCCCCTGAATCCACCATGCCCAAGCAGCTGGTGCTGACCGAGGGCGACTTGGCCTCGCGTTGGGCCATGAGCCCCAAAACCCTGCAGCGCTGGCGAATGACTGGCAATGGGCCTACCTATCTCAAGCTGGGCAAACGGGTGAGCTATCCCCTGAACGCCGTGATCGCCTTCGAGAACTGCGTCCAGCATGTCTCGACCTCCAAGCGTATCCCCGGGAAGGCAGGTGCGGCATGAACCACCTGCAATTGCAACAAGCGGCGCTGCCTGACCTCTCAGTGAGCCAGATCAGCCGTCTGCCCAAAGATCAGTTGGCCCATTTCAGCAACGCGGTGCAGCAACTCAATGAGTGGACGCTGCAGATGCGCGGCCGGATCAACCGGGCCATGGAAATCCGCTACGCCGACCAAATTCGCCATGCCGAAAGCCTTGGCCAGGAGGAAGCGGCCAGATTCCGCATTGATGACGGTGACCTGCAGATCGATGTCTCACAACCCAAAGAAATCGTCTGGGACCAGCAGCACCTCTCCCAAATCGCTGAGCGGATGGTGGTGGCCGGTGACCGGGTGCAGGACTTCATGCAAGTCCAGTTCTCGGTGGCCGAGCAGGACTACGCCCGCTGGCATCCACTGCTGCGCG
>CALBSC010000008.1 GCA_937927685.1 uncultured Burkholderiales bacterium
CCGCAGCCGTGCCAGTGGCTGTGGGCGCGGCAACCTTGCGGACGCGCTTGACGGTGGTTTTCGGGGCATCCTGGGCCTCGGCAGGCTTGTCGCTGCCGTCGGTGGGTGCGGCATTCGTACCAGCGCCACGGCGGGGAGCGCCACGGCCAGCACGGTCGGGACCCGGACGAGCGTCACGACGCGGACCGCGCGGACGACGCTCATCATCGGGACGGGCTTCGGTCACCACGGGCGCATCATTGCGGCCCAAGGTGTCGCCCTTGTAGACCCACACCTTGACGCCAATGACGCCGTAGGTGGTTTTGGCTTCGGAGAAGCCGTAGTCGATGTCGGCACGCAGGGTGTGCAGGGGCACACGACCTTCGCGGTACCACTCGGTACGGGCAATCTCGATACCGTTCAGACGGCCAGCCGACATGATCTTGATGCCCTGGGCACCCAGACGCATGGCGTTTTGCATGGCGCGCTTCATGGCACGACGGAACATGATGCGCTTCTCGAGCTGCTGCGTGATGCTCTCGGCAATCAGCTGGGCATCGATCTCGGGCTTGCGCACTTCCTCGATGTTGACGGCGACGGGCACGCCCAGACGGCTGGCCAGTTCCTTCTTGAGGTTCTCGATGTCCTCGCCTTTCTTGCCGATCACCACGCCCGGACGTGCCGAGAAAATGGTGATGCGGGCGTTCTTGGCGGGGCGCTCGATCATCACGCGCGACACGGCGGCGTTCTTGAGCTTGCCCTTGAGGTACTCACGCACCTCGATGTCTTCAGCCAGCATGCCGGCGAAGTCGCGGTTGCTCGCGTACCAGCGGCTGGCCCAGTTACGGCTGACCGACAGGCGAAAGCCGGTAGGATGGATTTTCTGTCCCATGGTTCTTCCAGGCCTTTCAGTTGCCAACCGTCACGTACACATGGCACGTGGGCTTGCTGATACGGTTACCACGGCCTTTGGCGCGGGCGGTGAAACGCTTGAGGGTGGCACCCTGCTCGACGTAGATGGTCTTGACCTTCAGTTCGTCGATGTCGGCACCGTCGTTGTGCTCGGCGTTGGCGATGGCCGACTCCAGCACTTTCTTGACGATACCAGCGGCTTTTTTCTGGGTGAAGGTCAGGATGTTGAGGGCCTGATCCACCTTCTTGCCACGGATGAGGTCGGCCACCAGTCGGCCCTTATCGACCGACAGGCGAACGCCACGGAGGACTGCACGTGTTTCCATTGTGTCTCTCCCTTACTTCTTCTGGACTTTTTTGTCCGCAGGGTGACCCTTGAAGGTGCGCGTCAGGGCGAATTCGCCCAGCTTGTGGCCCACCATCTGGTCGGTGATGTAGACCGGCACGTGCTGCTTGCCGTTGTGCACGGCGATCGTCAGACCGATGAACTCGGGCAGGATCATGGAGCGACGCGACCAGGTCTTGATCGGCTTTTTGTCCTTGTTGGTCACGGCCTTGTCGACCTTGGCCACCAGGTGATGGTCAACAAACGGACCCTTTTTGAGTGAACGAGTCATTTGTTACCCCTTACTTTTTGCGGCGCGACACAATCATGACTTGTGTGCGCTTGTTGTTACGGGTGCGATAACCCTTGGTCAGGTTACCCCAGGGGTCGACAGCATGACGGCCTTCGCCGGTGCGGCCTTCACCACCACCGTGCGGGTGGTCGATCGGGTTCATGGCCACGCCGCGCACGGTCGGGCGAATGCCCATCCAGCGCTTGACGCCGGCCTTGCCGAGTTGGCGCAGGCTGTGTTCTTCGTTGGCCACTTCACCAATGGTGGCGCGGCACTCGATGTGGATCTTGCGAACTTCACCGGAGCGCATACGCACCTGGGCGTAGGTGCCTTCACGGGCCAGCAGCGTGGCCGAGGTGCCTGCGGAGCGGGCGATTTGCGCGCCCTTGCCGATTTGCAACTCGATGCAGTGAATGGTGGAGCCCACGGGGATGTTGCGGATGGGCAGCGTGTTGCCGGCACGGATCGGGGCCTCGGCGCCGCTCATGAGCGTTGCACCGACGACCAGACCACGCGGGGCAATGATGTAACGACGCTCGCCGTCGGCGTAGCACACCAGAGCGATGTGCGCCGTGCGGTTCGGGTCGTACTCAATGCGCTCAACCTTGGCGGGAATGCCGTCCTTGTTGCGCTTGAAGTCCACCACGCGGTAGTGATGCTTGTGGCCACCGCCCTTGTGACGGGTCGTGATGTGACCGTTGTTGTTGCGACCGGCCTTCTGGAACTGGGGCTCCAGCAGCGGGGCATAGCCCTCGCCTTTGTGCAGGTGATCACGCGAGACCTTGACCACGGCACGCTGGCCGGGTGAGGTCGGTTTCATTTTGATGACAGCCATGATTACGCGGCCTCCCCGGAGAGGTTCAGCTCTTGACCCGGCTTGAGCGTCACATAGGCCTTGCGCACGTTGTCACGGCGACCCATGGAACGACCAAAACGCTTGGTCTTGCCCTTGGTGTTGACCACCGACACGCCCTTGACCTCGACCTTGAACATCAGTTCAACGGCGGCCTTGATTTCGGGCTTGGTGGCGTTTTGGAGGACCTTGAAGGTGACCGCATTGCTTTTCTCCGCAACCAGGGTGGCCTTTTCGGACACGATGGGGGCGACCAGCACCTGCATCAGACGGCCTTCGTCAAATTTGGGGGCGCTCATGCGAACATCTCCTTGAGTTGGTCCATGGCAGCCTTGGTCACCAGCACCTTTTTGTAGTGCACCAGCGACAGCGGGTCCGCGTAACGCGTCTCGAGCACCAGCACATTGGGCAGGTTGCGCGAGGCGAGGTACAGGTTGTCATCGACCTCATCGGCGATCACCAGCACCGAGTCCAGGCTCATGGCCTTGAACTTGGCAGCCAGCAGCTTGGTCTTGGGGGCATCAACCTTGAAGGAGTCGACAACCGCCAGGCGGCCTTCACGGGCCAGCTGCGAGAAGATGGAGGCCATGCCGGCGCGGTACATCTTCTTGTTGATCTTTTGTGTGAAATTCTCTTCCGGGCTGTTCGGGAAGATGCGACCGCCTCCGCGCCACAGGGGCGAGGACGTCATACCGGCGCGAGCGCGACCGGTGCCCTTCTGGCGGAACGGCTTCTTGGTGGAGTGCTTGACCTGCTCACGGTCTTTCTGAGCACGGGTGCCCTGGCGCGCGTTGGCCTGGTAGGCGACAACGATCTGGTGCACCAGGTCTTCGTTGTACTCGCGACCGAACACGGTCTCGGGTGCATCGATCTTGGAGGCGGCTTGGCCTTGTTCGTTGAGGAGTTCGAGCTGCATCAGTTCGCTCCCTTGGCTTTGACGGCCGGACGCACGGTCACGAAGCCACCTGCGGACCCGGGCACGGCGCCCTTGATCAGCAGCAGCTGGCGTGCTTCGTCGATACGGATCACGTCGAGGTTTTGAGTGGTCACGGTCACGTCGCCGAGATGGCCGGACATGCGCTTGCCGGGAAACACACGACCCGGATCCTGCGCCATCGAAATGGAGCCCGGGACGTTGTGTGAACGGCTGTTACCGTGAGACGCGCGCTGCGAACCGAAGTTGTGGCGCTTGATCGTGCCGGCAAAGCCCTTACCGATGCTGGTGCCCTGCACGTCGACCTTCTGGCCCACGGCGAACACATCGGTCACAGGCACCGTGGCACCAGCTGCATATTTGGCAGCGGTGTCGGCCGTCACGCGGAATTCCTGGATGATTTCGCCGGCTTGCACGCCCGCTTTCGCGAGGTGACCTGCGGCAGGCTTGGTCACGCGAGAAGCTTTGCGCGAACCGAACGTGACCTGCAGGGCCACGTAGCCATCGTTGTCCTGGGTCTTGACTTGAGACACGCGGTTGTTGGACACATCCACCACCGTGACAGGCACTGCGTCGCCGTCATCGGTGAACAGACGCATCATGCCCACCTTGCGTCCCAGCAAACCCAAACGGGTGCTTTGACTCATTGTTTTCTCCAAAACTCTCGCCACGGTCACTGCAATTGGCCACCGTGTTTGGGGTACGAGAGAAGGTTGATAAATTCCCTTCGCCATGAGGCAAAGAGCCTACGATTGTATCGCGTTTTCCCTGACCGCGCCAAGTATTTGCAAACCCGAAAGAAGCCTGGCCGGATGACCCCCCAAAATGAGGTCTTAAGCATTCATGGGCGACGGGGGCCTCGCCAGGGATTGCCAGCCATGCCCACCCCATGGCGCGCAAGGTTTCACCCAAACAAAAGGGCCCGAAGGCCCCTTTGTCTTGGTAACTGCAGGATCACTGCAGCTTGATTTCGACGTCCACGCCCGCGGGCAGGTCGAGTTTCATCAGGGCGTCGACCGTCTTGTCGGTCGGGTCCACGATGTCCATCAGGCGCTGGTGGGTACGGATTTCGAACTGGTCACGGCTCGACTTGTTGACGTGCGGCGAGCGCAGGATGTCAAAACGCTTCATGCGCGTCGGCAGGGGCACGGGGCCCTTGACGATGGCGCCGGTGCGCTTGGCGGTGTCAACGATCTCGGCCGCGGACTGGTCGATCAGTTTGTAATCAAAGGCCTTCAGGCGAATGCGGATTTTTTGCTTGGCGGACATTGATTACTCCATGATCTTGGCAACGACGCCGGCGCCGACGGTCTTGCCGCCTTCGCGAATGGCAAAGCGCAGACCCTCTTCCATCGCAATCGGGTGGATCAGCTTGACCGTGATCGACACGTTGTCGCCAGGCATCACCATCTCCTTGCCCTCAGGCAACTCGATCGCACCCGTCACGTCCGTCGTGCGGAAGTAGAACTGGGGACGGTAGTTGTTGAAGAACGGCGTGTGACGGCCGCCCTCGTCCTTGCTCAGCACATACACCTCAGCCGTGAAGTGCGTGTGCGGCTTGATCGAACCGGGCTTGCACAGCACCTGGCCGCGCTCCACCTCTTCACGCTTGGTGCCGCGCAGCAAAATACCCACGTTGTCGCCCGCCTGCCCCTGGTCCAGCAGCTTGCGGAACATCTCAACGCCCGTGCAGGTCGTCTTGGCCGTGGCCTTGATACCCACAATCTCGATCTCCTCGCCCACCTTGACAATGCCGCGCTCCACGCGACCCGTCACCACCGTGCCACGACCCGAGATCGAGAACACGTCTTCCACCGGCATCAGGAACGCACCATCCACCGCGCGCTCAGGCGTGGGAATGTAGCTGTCCAGCGCCTCGGCCAGCTTCAGGATCGCGCCCTCGCCCAGATCGCCCTTGTCGCCTTCCAGCGCCAGCTTGGCCGAACCCTTCACGATCGGGGTGTCGTCCCCCGGGAAATCGTACTTGGACAGCAACTCGCGAACTTCCATCTCCACCAGTTCCAGCAACTCGGCGTCATCCACCATGTCGCACTTGTTCAGGAACACAATGATGTAGGGCACGCCCACCTGACGGGCCAGCAGAATGTGCTCGCGCGTCTGCGGCATCGGGCCGTCAGCGGCCGAACACACCAAAATCGCACCGTCCATCTGCGCCGCACCCGTGATCATGTTCTTCACATAGTCAGCGTGGCCAGGACAGTCCACGTGCGCGTAGTGACGGTTCGCCGTCTCGTACTCCACGTGTGCCGTGTTGATCGTGATACCACGAGCCTTCTCTTCCGGCGCCGCATCAATCTGGTCGTAGGCCTTCGCCTCACCACCAAACTTGCTCGACAGAATCGTCGTGATCGCCGCCGTCAGCGTCGTCTTGCCATGGTCCACGTGACCGATCGTGCCCACGTTCACGTGCGGCTTGGTCCGTTCAAACTTGCCTTTTGCCATTGTCTTTCTCCAAAGAGCTATGCCCGTGTTTCGGTTTTACGTCTGCACGACACTGCTGGGTCATCCCGCACGGGTAACGGGACGGCGTGTCGTCGCAGACGGGCCCGCTTGCGCGGGCCGGCTGAAATCAGGAATTACTTCGCGCGCGACGCAACAATCGTCTCAGAGACGTTGCGCGGTGCTTCGGCGTAGTGCTTGAATTCCATCGTGTAGGTGGCGCGACCTTGCGACATCGAGCGCAGGGTGGTCGAGTAACCGAACATCTCGGACAGGGGCACTTCGGCCTTGATGGCCTTGCCGCCGCCAACCATGTCGTCCATGCCTTGCACCATGCCACGACGCGATGACAGGTCGCCCATCACCGAGCCGGCATAGTCTTCGGGCGTCTCGACCTCAACCGACATCATCGGCTCGAGCAGCACCGGGCTGGCCCGACGCATGCCTTCCTTGAAGGCCATCGAGCCGGCCATGCGGAAAGCATTCTCGTTCGAGTCGACATCGTGGTACGAGCCGAAGGTCAGGGTGGCTTTGACATCGACCACCGGATAGCCGGCCAGCACACCTGCCGGCAGGGAATCTTCGATGCCCTTCTGAACCGCCGGAATGTACTCGCGAGGCACGACACCGCCCTTGATCGCATCGACGAACTCGAAGCCTGCGCCGCCCGGGGGCAGCGGCTCGAGCTTGATGACGACGTGACCGTATTGGCCGCGACCACCCGACTGCTTGACGAACTTGCCCTCGACCTCGGCGACTTCCTTGCGGATGGTCTCGCGATAAGCCACCTGGGGCTTGCCGACCGAGGCCTCGACACCGAACTCGCGCTTCATGCGGTCGACGATGATCTCGAGGTGCAGCTCGCCCATGCCGGCGATCAGGGTCTGGCCCGACTCTTCATCGGTCTTGACACGGAAGGAAGGGTCTTCGCGAGCAAGACGCTGCAGCGCGACGCCCATCTTTTCCTGGTCGGCCTTGGTCTTGGGTTCGACCGCCTGCTGGATCACAGGCTC
>CALBSC010000009.1 GCA_937927685.1 uncultured Burkholderiales bacterium
GCGTCGATGCACGGCAAAAAGGGAAAATGCCGCCAAAGCAACGGTGGGAATAGCTTGGTGAATGACATACGCATAGTGACGCTGATGAGCTGTTGATTTCCACTGAGAAGTGACCCGGGTAGGCGTATAATTTCCATTGAGATTTGACCCATGTGACCCTCCCCCAAGCGAAGAGCGAGGGGGCCATAGGAGTGATCGACATGGGACTATTGAACGTTATTCGGAAGCTGCGCCTGCGTCAGGGTTTGGCGATCAGGGAGATCGAGCGGCGCACCGGGCTGTCGCGCAACACCATCAAGAAGTATCTGAAGGCCGATACAAGCGAGCCCAAGTTTGCGACGCCGGAACGATCGAGCAAACTTGATCCTTTTTCCGAGAAGCTGACTGGCTGGCTGAAGGCCAATGCAAAGAAGGGACGCAAAGATCGGCAGACGCTGAAGAAGATGCATGCTGATCTTGTCGCTCTTGGCTTCACCGGCTCCTACAACCGTATTGCGGCCTTTGCACGACATTGGAAAGCAGATCGGCAGCGCGAGGAACAAACGGCAGGGCGCGGCACCTTCGTGCCGCTGGTGTTCGCACCAGGCGAGGCGTTCCAGTTCGACTGGAGCGAGGATTTTGCGGTTGTTGGCGGGGCACGCGTAAAGCTCCAAGTCGCCCATATCAAGCTGTCGCACAGCCGGGCCTTCCTCTTGCGGGCCTATCCCTTGCAGACCCACGAGATGCTGTTCGACGCCCACTGGCACGCGTTTCGGGTCTTTGGCGGCGTGTCAGAACGCGGGATCTACGACAACATGAAGACGGCGGTGGATCTTGTGGGCCGCGGCAAGGCGCGGCAGGTCAATATGCGCTTCCTGGCGATGGCGAACCACTATGTCTTCGAGCCTGACTTCTGCAATCCGGTGGCAGGCTGGGAGAAGGGGCAGGTCGAGAAAAACGTGCGGGACTCCCGCCACCAGATGCTGCAGGGCATGCCGGACTTTCCCGATCTCGCAGCGCTGAATGCTTGGCTGGAACAGCGGTGCATCGCGCTGTGGCACGAGACTGCCCATGGCAAGTTGCCCGGAACGATCGCGGATGTATGGGCCGAGGAGCGGGCGGCCTTGATGCCCTTGCCGGTGGCCTTTGACGGCTTCATCGAGTTGAGCAAGCGCGTCTCGCCGACCTGCCTGATCAGCTTTGAGCGCAATCGCTACAGCGTTCCAGCATCTTTTGCCAATCGCCCTGTCAGCCTTCGGATCTACCCTGAGCGCCTGGTCGTGGCCGCTGAGGGCAACATCCTGTGCGAACACACCCGCATTATTCAACGCAGCCATAAGCTGCCTGCGAAGACGATCTACGACTGGCGGCATTACCTGGCAGTCGTGCAAAGGAAGCCCGGAGCTCTTCGGAATGGTGCGCCCTTCCTGGAATTACCACCTGCGTTCAGACAGTTGCAGGATCACATGCTGCGTAAGCCCGGCGGGGATAGGGAAATGGTCGACATCCTTGCCTTGGTGCTGCAGCACGATGAACAGGCAGTGCTGACCGCCGTGGAACTGGCACTGGCCGAGGGCGTGCCGACCAAGACCCATGTGTTGAACCTGTTGCACCGCCTGGTCGACGGCAAGGTCATCAATGGGCCACCGTTGGATACCCCGCAAGCATTGACCCTGCAGCGCGAACCCAAGGCCAATGTCGAACGCTATGACGCCCTGCGCAACCAAGTCGCGGGAGGCCGCCATGCGTCATGACCCCGCCGCTGCGGCCATCGTCATCATGCTCCGCAGCCTGAAGATGTATGGCATGGCCCAAGCCGTTGAGGATCTCATCGAACAGGGCGCCCCGGCTTTTGAAGCCGCTATCCCGATCCTGTCGCAACTGCTGAAAGCCGAATTGGCCGAACGCGAAGTGCGCTCCATCGCCTATCACATGAAGGCCGCACGCTTCCCAGCCTACAGGGACCTCTCGGGGTTTGACTTTGCCGCCAGCGAGATCAACGAGGCCACCGTCCGGACCTTGCATCGCTGTGAGTTCTTGGATGGAGCCCAGAACGTGGTCCTGATTGGCGGCCCGGGCACCGGCAAAACCCATGTCGCCACAGCCCTTGGCATCCAGGCAATCGAGCATCATCGCCGCAAAGTCCGCTTCTTCTCGACCATTGAATTGGTCAATGCCCTCGAGCAGGAAAAGGCCAAAGGCAAAGCAGGCCAGATCGCCGAAAACCTGACCAAACTCGACCTCGTCATCTTGGACGAGCTCGGATACCTGCCGTTCAGCGCATCCGGCGGCGCGTTGCTGTTCCATCTGCTCAGCAAACTCTACGAGCGCACCAGCGTCGTGATCACCACCAACCTCAGCTTCAGCGAATGGGCCACCGTCTTTGGAGACGCCAAGATGACCACAGCTTTGCTCGACCGCCTCACCCACCGCTGCCACATCCTGGAGACCGGAAACGACAGCTTCCGCTTCAAGGCAAGCTCAGCCGCTACAGCCCGAAAAAAGAAGGAGTGAAAACCGCCCTTGACCCAAGCATGACCCAAAATCCATAATCAAAGGCGGGTCAATTCTCGATGGAAAACCCGGGTCACTTCTCAGTGGAAATCAACAGCAATTAGGCTCAGAACTCATTAATCCACTTGTTTCCAGCCCGTTTCACTGATTCACTTGCTGCATTGTGGAGGTGTCGCATGGGTGATCTATTCTGGCTGACGGACGCGCAGATGGAGCGGTTGAAGCCGTTCTTTCCTTTGTCGCATGGTGTTCCACGAGTTGACGACAAGCGTGTGTTGAGCGGCATTATTTTCGTCAATCGCAATGGGTTGCGGTGGTGTGACGCGCCTCGGGAGTACGGCCCACCCAAGACCCTCTACAACCGGTGGAAGCGGTGGGGCGACATGGGGGTCTTCGCCCGGATGATGGAAGGGCTGGCCTCCGAAGGCACCGAGCAGAAGAC
>CALBSC010000010.1 GCA_937927685.1 uncultured Burkholderiales bacterium
GAATACCGGCCTGTCACGCCGGGGGTCGCGGGTTCGAGCCCCGTCCACTCCGCCACAAATTCCCTTGTCAATCAAGGACTTAAAAGAGCCCCGATCAAACATCGGGGCTTTTTTATGCGCCTCTTATTTCAAAGTCTGAAATCAGCATTGGGTTGCACCTTCGGTTGCCCGCAGGCTTGTTCACTTTGGGTGTCGGCAGCTCCTGACCGACCCCTACAAGATCTCACTCGGATGCGTTAGCCAGCGAATTTCTGGCGTTTGCAAACACGCACCGTGCGGCCAGGCGTGGTCAGTTGCATCCCATGTGGCGTCGATACATCTCGGGGTTATGACCGGCGGGGATGTTCTTGCAAGGGTCCTCGGCGTACCCGCGAAGAATGTTGTAACGCTTGATCTGTTCAGGTTTGAGGAACTGCACCGTTTTGAAGTGTTGTGAAAGATGGATGTAGCGAAGTTCAGTCCTGGCAGACTCAGCTTCTGCCAGCAAACGACGCAGTGACGCCTCATCCACGGCTCCTTTGGCAAACGCAGACTCCAGAGCCGATTCGGCCGCGATCAGGCGCTCACCAGTCGGAATGGCCGCTTGACGCATGTCGTCAACCAGCCCCTGAGTCTTGGCCACCTGATCCTGAGTCAGTTGGAGTTGGTCTTTCAGTTCCAGCAGATGCGCCGGCCCGGGCATGCCGTTGAGTTCGGCGGCCAGGGCCAGCCCCCAGCCTCCGCCACGTCGAAGTTCCTTGATGTCGTTGTCGGACAGCGACTTGATGGCTCGGTTCTGCATCCCCGCGTAGGGCGTTTGTGCTCCGTGATTGTGTTGGGCTGTGGTCGTCAGTGGCATGCTGATCGCCATGGCCAGAAGCAGGGGACTTAATTTCACAGAGTTCTCCGGATTGGAAGAGAGCGGTTAGCGTGTTTCGCGGTATTGTGATCTGACATTGAGGTGTCCGGTCAAGCCATTGCCTTTGACACCGCTGCCCGCTGCTTGACGATAGCGATGTTGGCCCGATTCTTGTAAGTTGTTCAGAATTGTTCGTCATTCAACGGGCGGCCAGGCCTTTTTCTCCCGGGCCTTGAGAATCGACCTGCGAACTGGGCGAATGCATCGCGCGTTCCGGCTTCATGGGTCACCTGTGAATGCCGTGACACACACTGGTTGCAGTGTTTAACCCTCTGGACATGACATGACCGAAGTAGATTTCCAGCAGATCACGGCGTATCAACGCTACAAGTTGATGGCGAGCCTCATCGTGCCTCGACCCATTGCATTGGTCACGACCCTGGGCAAGAACGGGGTGGTCAATGCCGCCCCCTTCTCGATGTTCAACATGGTGGGGGAGGACCCGCCCATCCTGATGCTCAGCATCAACCGGCTGACCGATGGTCGCCTCAAGGACACGGCCGCCAACATCCTGGAGAGTCGAGAGTTTGTGGTTCACCTCACCGACGAACCCATGGCGCAGCAAATGCACGCCTGTGGCGAGGCGCTGCCCTCGCACCTGAGTGAACTGACGCATGTCGGCTTCACCGCCACACCCTCACACACCATTCGCCCGCCCAGGATCGTGCAGGCGCCCGTGGCTTTTGAGTGTGTGTTGCACGAAACCCTGGAAACCGACAGCCGTTACGTCTTCATCGGCAGAGTTCAGTGGCTCGCTGCGCGGGACGGGCTGATTGACACCGAGGCCTGGCGTGTGAACCTGCGCGATTACCATCCGGTTGCCCGCTTCGGCGCGAGCTTTTACACCACCAGCCGGGAACGGTTTGCCATCGAGGACGGTCCTGGTCAGCCCCCGGCCACGTCTACCGGCATTGATTCCTTATGAACCTTGGCCCCAACCCAGGGTGAGGCCCAAAACGAGCCCTGATTTCATGCCGCGCGACTGGCCTCAGCATGGAACGGGAATTGCGCTGGGACAGGGGTTGAATGCCGCCTGGCACGCTCACAGATCGTCTGTCATGCACTGGCGCAGTGCTTGAGCAGCGCATGGCATTTTTCAAAGCGGTGCAGTGTCTGGCGACTTGCACCAAATTGGCGTTTACTACCGGGCGATCCAGGTCGCCCCAACTTTCACCAGGAATTGACCATGTCAGATCAACAGCCGCAGTATCTGGGTCTCTTGCCCGACCATGGCAGGTTTCCCTACAGCGCCATCACGCAACGGAAGAACTACCGTTGGCCCAACGGTTCCGGCCTGGCGGTTTATCTCGCGCTCAATATCGAGCACTTCGCCTTCGGGCAGGGCATGGGGGCGGCCATTGGTCCGCAGTCCCCCCAGCCCGATGTGCTGAATTACAGCTGGCGTGAGTACGGCAACCGGGTGGGTGCCTGGCGCTGTCTGGACTTGTTTCGCCAGTTGGACTTGCCCTTTGCCTCACTCATCAACACGGCGCTTTACGATCATTGCCCGGAGCTGGTCCAGGCGTGTGTGGGTCAGGGCTCTGAACTCGTGGGGCATGGGCACAGCAACGCCGAACGGCAGGGCGGGTGGCACGAGGACGACGAAAAACACCTGCTGTCGATGTGCGCCGAGCTCATGCAACGCCACAGCGGGTGTCGCCCTACCGGCTGGCTGTCCCCCTGGATCAGTGAAAGCCGGGCCACGCCGGACCTGCTGGCAGAGACGGGCTACACCTACACACTCAACTGGTGCCATGACGATCAACCCATCCGGATGAGCACCCGCAACGCGCAGGGGTTGTGGTCCGTGCCCTATCCGCAAGAGCTCAATGACATTCCCATGATCGTGGCCCGCCAGATGGATGGCAAGGACTTCGCCCAGATGCTGATCGATCAGCTCGACGAAATGCTGGAGCAATCGTGTCATCAACCGCTGGTGATGGGCATTGCCTTGCATCCCTACCTGGTGGGACAGCCGTATCGCTTGCGGCATCTGCGACGCGCCTTGCAGCACCTGGCGCAGGCACGCCGGGATGGCCTGGTCTGGGTCACCACGCCGGGAGCGATCGCGCAGCAAGCCAGCCAACTGTGCGCGTAGGTCTATTGCCTGCATGGCCCGGACGCATCGGGCAGGGAAAAAACGGCCGGTCGGTTTTCCGGTGCCACACCGCGCAATCTGACGCCCTGTGTGTGCTGGCGAACAGGGATTCGGTGGTAACGTCGGGTACAAACATTATCGTCACCTATCGTCACCCACCAAAGAACGCCGCCCATGGACAACAACGGGATCGAAAAACTTCAAAGTCAGGTCAACAAGCTGCTGCTTGAATTTGCCGACCTCAAACAGATCCACCTTGACACGAAGAGTCAATACACAGCCTCCCTGACAGTCCTGCGGGACTCCACGGCGCATGCCTCGGCGGCCGCACAGCAAGCGGCCAAGGCGGCCGAGCATTCTGTGCTGTGTTCTGAGAAATGTGTTCAGGCCGCTCAAAAGGCGTCTGAAATCCCCCTTGTGGAAGCCGCCAAGGCGGCTGCCGAGGCCGCCACCCAGGCCGCGCAATCTGCGCTGGAGAGTGCTGCCTCGGCAGCGTCCGCGGCGGCCTCGGCCGCCATGGCGGTGGCCCATCATGCGGAGAACGCTTCCACCGTGGCGACCTCCATGGCGGCTGAAGCCTCGCGCAAAGCGGCCCAGTTTGCGGCACAAGCGGTGGCTCTGTCGAACAAGGCGAGGGAATTTGCCGATCAGGCCCTCCTCAAGAAAGGATGATTCGCGGGGCTGTCACGGGCTGATGCCGTGAACAGGCAGCCGGCATACGCTGGGCTCAGGGGACAATTGTCATTCTCATGACATCATAATGTCATATGCTCTGTGACATCGGGGCATTCACCATGCCTGCTCAGCTACCCTGGCTTTCCTCAGAATGAAAAACGACACCCTTTTGGCCGCCATCGATTTGGGGTCAAACAGCTTTCGCCTCGAAATTGGCCGCTTGTCACACGGGCAAATCCACCGAGTCGAATATCTCAAGGAGACGGTCAGGCAAGGCAATGGTCTGGACAGCGAGCGTCTGCTCAGCGACGAGGCCATGCAACGCGGTTGGGAATGCCTGGCGCGATTTGCTGAACGCCTGTCCGGCTTCAAGAAACAGCAGGTTCGGGCCGTGGCCACGCAGACGCTGCGTGAAGCCCGCAACCGCGACACCTTTCTCACGCGTGCTCAGCAGATTCTGGGCTTTCCCATCGAAGTGATCTCGGGCCGGGAAGAGGCCCGCCTGATTTACCAGGGCGTGGCCCACCTGTTGCCGCAAACCGATGACCGGCGTCTGGTCATTGACATCGGCGGGCGTTCCACTGAACTGATTCTGGGCCAGGGACTCAATGCCAGCGTGACGGAGTCCTACCGCGTGGGCAGCGTGGCCTGGAGCATGAAGTACTTCCGGCAAGGACAACTCGATGAAGCCTCGTTTGAACGGGCCGAAATTGCCGCCAAGGCCATTCTTGATGAAGCCCTGAGCCTGGTGCCCCGGCAGGGCTGGGATGTGGCCTATGGCTCGTCCGGCACGGTGGGCGCCGTGGGCGATATTCTGTCGGTGGCCGGCTGGACGCAGGGCCTCATTGACCGTGAAGGGCTGGCCTGGCTCAAGCGCTGCATGTTGCGCGCCCAGCACACGGACAAGCTGCGACTGGAGGGGCTCAAAGAAGACCGGCGCGCTGTGATCGCTGGGGGTGTCAGTGTGCTGATGGCCCTGTTCGATTTGCTGGACATCGAGGTGCTGCACGTCGCCGAAGGCGCGTTGCGGCACGGTGTCCTGTTTGACAAGCTCGACCGCGAAGGGGAACACGAGGACGTCCGTGCCACCACCGTGCGGCGCTTGCAAAAGAATTTTGGTGTCGACGTGGTTCAGGCTGAACGGGTGCGCCGTGTGGCGTCGGCGCTGTTGTCGCAGCTCTCCCCGGATGGACCGGACCATGATGAGCTGCGCACCCGTCGCAAGCTCGAATGGGCCGCCCAGTTGCATGAAATGGGCGCACTCATTTCACACAGTGACTATCACAAGCATGGGGCCTACATCCTGGACAACTCCGATGCAACAGGCTTTGCCGTCTCCGAGCTACACCGCCTGAGCTTGCTGGTGCTGGGGCATCGGGGCAAATTGCGCAAACTGAATGTCGACTTTGACGATGAGGCCTTCGCCATGCAGTTGATGTGCCTGCGTCTGTCCGTCATCTTGTGTCACGCGCGCCGCGACCCCGACGCCGACGCCTTGCAACTGAGCTGCACCGGGACACCAGAGCGTCAGTTCACGCTGGTGCTACCGGCCGCCTGGGCCGGCAAATACCCGCAATCGGCGCATCTGCTGAGCGAGGAAGTCCAGGCCTGGCAAAAAACCACCTGGCACCTCGACGTGCAGATGGATTAAGTCGGGGCCCGCTCAGGGCGCGGCATAGAGTTTCATCAGCGTGGCTTGTGCGCTCACACCACGCCCTTTGACGGATTTGGTGGTGGGCGCAACCGCCAGCGACTTGTAGCTGCCATCCGGCTGCAGCCCCCAGGCGTCCTGCGTATCGGCCAGGTAGTTACCCAGGCATTCGGCGATGATGCGGTCGCGCAAGGCAGGGTCTTTCACGGGCCAGGCAATCTCGATGCGGCGCACCATGTTGCGGTTCATCCAGTCGGCGCTGGACAAATACAGGTCCGTGTCAGCACCTGCCTGAAACAGAAAGACGCGGGTGTGCTCCAGCATCCGGCCAATGATGGACCGGACCCGGATCCGCTCGGTCAGCCCCGGCACCTGCGCCGGCAAAATGCATGCACCCCGCACGATCAGGTCGATGTGCGCCCCTTGCTGGTTGGCCGTGATCAGCGCTTGCACCAGTCGCTCGTCGGTGAGGGAGTTCATCTTGGCCACGATACGCGCAGGGTGCCCGGCCTGCGCCGCCTTGCCCACCCGGTTGATGGCATCGATGAGCCGGTCATGCAATTTGAAGGGCGCGACCCACAGGTGCCGCAGGGGCGGCAACCGATTCTGGCTCGCGACATGCATGAACAGCTGATCGATGTCGCGCGTGATGTCGGCGTCACAGGTCATGTGCCCCAGGTCGGTGTAGGCCTTGGCGGTCCGGCTGTTGTAGTTGCCGGTGGACAGGTGCGCATACCGGCGCAGCCGTCGGCCTTCGCGTCGCGTCACCAACAACATCTTGGCATGGGTTTTCAGGCCCACCACGCCGTAGACCACCTGGGCCCCCACCGATTCGAGTTGCTCGGCCGAGCCGATGTTGGCCTCTTCATCAAAGCGGGCTTTCAATTCCACAATCACCGTGACTTCCTTGCCGCGCAGGACGGCCTCGCGCAGCAAAGCCATCAGCTCCGAATTGGCCCCGGTGCGGTAGATGGTCTGCTTGATGGCCAGCACATTGGGGTCCTGGACCGCTTCGCGCAGAAAATCCAGCACGCCGTCGAAGCTCTCGAACGGGTGATGCATGAGCACATCGCCTTGTTGCAAGCGCTCGAAAATGGACTGCCCCTTGACCAACTGGACCGGATACGCCGCCCGGTACGGCGGAAACAGCAAGGCGGGTTTGTCGACCAGATCGATCAACTGGCTCAGGCGCACCAGGTTGACGGGGCCGTGCACGCGAAAGAGGGCCGTGCCGGGCAAGTTGAATTGTTTGAGCAGGAATTCCGACAGGTACTCGTCACACCCTGAAGACACCTCCAGTCGCACGGCCCGTCCATAGTGGCGCTGGGCCAATCCCTGTCGCAAGGCCTTGCGAAGGTTGCTGGCATCCTCTTCGTCCACCAGCAGGTCTGAGTCGCGGGTCAGGCGAAATTGCGAGAAATCCCCCACGCGCCGCCCGGGGAACAGATCTTTCAGGTGCGCGCGAATCATGCTGGAGAGCGACACCACCAGGGTCTCGCCACCCGACACCCGCTCAGGCATCCGGATCAGGCGCGGCAGCACGCGTGGCACTTTGACAATCGCAATTTCGTTGGTGCGGCCAAAGGCATCGGTTCCGCTGAGCCGGACGATGAAATTCAGCGATTTGTTGGCCACCTGAGGAAACGGATGGGCCGGATCCAGCCCCACCGGCATCAGCAAGGGTTTGATCTCCTGATCAAAATAGCGCTTGACCCACCGGTGCTGCTCCGCATTGCGGTCGGCATGCGAGACGATGCGAATGCCTGCCTTGGCCAGGGCAGGAATCAGTTGATCGTTGTAGACCTCGTACTGGTTGCGCACCAGTTCATGCGCCTGTTTGGAAATCGTCTGGTAGGTCTCGCGGCTGTACCCGGCCTGGCGATGCCGGTCCTGCATGGCCCGCAGATGCAGTGCCATGCGCACCTCAAAAAATTCATCGAGGTTGGACGACACGATACACAGGTAGCGCAAGCGCTCCAGCAACGGCACGTCACCTCGACGGGCCCAGGACAACACGCGCTCGTTGAATTGCAGGGTGCTGTGGTCGCGATCGATCAGGGTAGGGTTCAAGGGCGGCAAGTCAGTCTTGGTGGCGAATTTTCACCTCAGCATACCCTCCTTTTTGTGACATAAAGATGACAAAATAAAGCCGAACGGTCTGCAGGGATGAAGCCCCTGCATGTCACAGCAGTGCCATGCGCAAACCGTACAGTGCCCAGACCATGATGCAAAACCTCAATCTGACATGAGCCACCCCTTCCCGCTTCCAGAAGACAGCAACGACTCCAACAATCCCGACATCCATCATCTTTCTTCGCCGTCGCGTCGCCAGGTGCTGAAGGGGGGCTGGGCGGCGATGAGCGCGCAGCTGTTTGCCGCCATGGGCTTGAGTGCCTGCGCCACCACCGGGCCGGGTTCGCGCCCCGCTTTGGGGTTCTCACCGGTTGCGGTCAACACGCTCGATCAGGTCTCGGTGCCCGAGGGCTATGAAGCGCAGGTGCTGGTGCCCTGGGGCGAACCGGTGGGGTTGTCCGGTGAGGAGGCCGCATTCAAATGGGACGCCTCGAACACCGCGGCGGAACAGGCCACCCAGCTGGGCATGCACCATGATGGCATCCAGTACCTCCCGCTGCCTGCCCTGGGCACCGGCTTGCTGGTCATCAACCACGAGTACACCGACGACGGCTTGCTGCATCGTGACGGCATGACCACCTGGTCAGCGGAGAAGGTGCGCAAGTCGCAAGCGGCCCATGGCTTGAGCATTGTCGAAGTGACCCAAGAACAAGGCCGCTGGAGCTCAGTGCGTCCTTCGCCGTATGCACGGCGCATCACGGCCAACACGCCCATGCGGTTTTCAGGACCCGCCGCCGGCCATCCCTTGCTCCGTACCGCTGCCGATCCCCAGGGCCTGTCGCCGCTGGGCACGTTCAACAACTGCGGCAATGGTCTCACGCCCTGGGGCACGGTGCTGACCACCGAGGAAAACTTCATCGGCTACTTCCATGGCCCGGCCCAGCCGGATGCCCACGGCAAACGCTGGGGACTCAGAAGCGGTGGCGCCGGCTATCGCTGGCACGAGCACGATGCCCGCTTTGATGCCACCCGACACCCGAACGAACCCAACCGCTTTGGTTGGTTGGTGGAGATCGACCCGCAGGACCCGAGTTCGGTGCCGGTCAAGCGCACGGCCCTGGGGCGTGGGTCTCATGAAGCCGCGCGCATCGTGCTGACCCGCGACGGCCGTGCGGTGGTGTACTCGGGCGAGGACGCCCGTTTTGAATACATCTACAAATTCGTCAGCCGTGACCGCATGCAGCCCGGGGGGGCCAAGGCCAATCAGCACCTGCTGGACCATGGCACCTTGTATGTGGCGCGCTTTGATGCCAATGGTCAAGGTCAATGGCTGCCCCTGACGCACGGCAGCCACCCACTCGATGCGGCCCATGGCTTTGAAAATGCGGGCGATGTGCTGATCAAGACTCGTCAGGCCTCCGATGCGGTGGGTGCCACCAAGATGGACCGGCCCGAGTGGATCGAAGTGGATCAACAGGGTTGGGTCTATGTCACGCTCACCAACAACACCAACCGTGGCGTGGGAGATGCCCCCGGGGTGGATGCCGCCAACCCGCGTGCCAACAACAGCATGGGTCACATCATCCGCTGGAAGGAGTCGGGCGATTTCGATGCCACCCGTTTTGACTGGAACCATCTGGTGCTGGCCGGTGACCCCGCGCAAGCACGCCCGCAAGCGCAGGGCAATGTTCGGGGCGATGCCTTTGCCTGTCCCGACGGCCTGTGGGTGGACACGCGTGGCGTGCTCTGGATCCTCACCGACATTGCCAGCAACACGATTGCCAAGGGCGAGATGAGCGGTGTGGGACACAACGCGCTGTTGGCCCTCGATCCCCGGTCGGGTGAAGTCAGGCGCTTCCTGGTGGGACCTGCCGGCTGTGAAATCACCGGCATGACCGGCACACCCGACGGCACGACCGTGTTCGTGAACATTCAGCACCCGGGTGAAAGCCCCAGTGAACGCAGCGATCCCAGGCAACCGCGTCAATATTCCAATTGGCCGGACTTCCGCCCCGATGGTCGTCCCCGTTCGGCCACCCTGGCGATTCGCAAGCGGGATGGCGGCATCGTGGGCACCTGAGGGAGGTGCCGGAGCGCGACTCAGCGCTCGGGCAAGGGGGTGCCCCGTGCGGGCACCAGGTGTTCGACAAACTGCCGTGTCGCCTCGGCCCAGCTGAATCGCTGGGATTGCGCACGGGCCTGTGCACGTGGGACCTGTAATGCCCGTTGCGCTGCTGCGGCCAGGTCTTCAGACAAAATGCCTCCCTTGGCCGTGGTGGCGTCGTCGCCTTCCACGCCCAGCACTTCCCACGGTCCGTCCACCGGAAAGGCGGCGACCGGGGTGCCGCACGCCATGGCCTCCAGCATCACCAGACCAAAGGTTTCGTGACGACTGGGAAACACAAACACGTCCGACGCTGCATACAGGCGCGCCAACTCGGGACGGGAAACCAAGCCCAGCCACAGCGTGTCGGGGCTGTCCCGCCGCAGGGTGCTCTCCAGCGGACCGACGCCACAGATCACCTTGCTCCCTTGCCAGGGCATGTCGATGAAAGCCTGTATGTTTTTCTCGTAGGAAATGCGGCCCACATACATGGCAATCGGACGTTTGAGTTCCGCGAAGTGGGGATGCTCCTGCACCTGCGCGCGGTACTCAAACAGCTGTTCGTCCACCCCATGGGTCCAGGCACGCAAACGCGTGAATCGACGTGCTGTCAGCAGATTGCGCACGGCCAGCGTGGGGACCATCACGCCGTGTGAGCGTGAATGAAACAGTCGGAACAGGGCATAGCCCAGGGCCAGCGGCACGCGGGCGGCAGCCTTCAGGATTTCCGGGAACCGGGTGTGAAATGCCGTGGTGAAAGCCAGGCGATGGCGCACACAGTAGCGTCGTGCAGCCCACCCCAGGGGTCCTTCGGTGGCCAGGTGGATGGCGTCGGGCTCAAAGCTTTGCAGCAGCAGACCCAGGGACCGACCCGGCCGGCGTGCCAGCCGGATTTCCGCATAACCCGGACAAGGCCGTGTCTCAAACATCCCCGGATGTACCACCAGCACCTCATGACCGGCTGTCTGCAGATGATCCACCAATTCCACCAGGGTGGTCACCACCCCGTTGACCTGAGGGCGCCACGCATCGGTGATGAGGGCGATTTTCATCCGTGAACCGGGTAATCCAGGCGGGAACCAGCGGGCTCTCGAACGACCGGTTGAGCCATCGGTATGGGCGGCGGGTGGTGGGTCGGCATGGGCAGGGTCTCCTCCTCGGCGGTCACGATGGGTTGAATGCGAGGCCAGTAGATCAATTCGAAGCGGCCATCCTCGTGCTCCACCAGCGCACTCAGACTTTCCACCCAGTCGCCGTCGTTGTAATAGGTCACGCCATCGATATCGCGAATTTCGGCGTGGTGGATGTGTCCGCACACCACCCCTTGATAGCCGCGTCGTTGGGCCTCATGGGCCACAGCACGTTCAAAATCCGTCACGTAGTTCAAGGCCTTTTTGACCCGCATCTTCAGATAGGCCGAGAGCGACCAATAGGGCAAGCCCAGGCGATTGCGGCAGTTGTTGAGGTAGCGGTTCAACTTCAGGGCCAGTTCGTACGCGTGGTCCCCCAGATAGGCTAGCCATTTGGCACAGCGAATCACCGCGTCGAAATAATCACCGTGGACGATCCACAATTTGCGCCCGTCAGCGGTCACATGCACGGCTTCTTCCAGCACTTCGATACCACCGAAATGGTGATTGACGAACTGGCGGGCGAATTCGTCATGGTTGCCAGGCACATAAATCACCTGACAGCCTTTGCGCGCCTTGCGCAACAACTTTTGGACAACGTCGTTGTGCGACTGAGGCCAGTACCAGCGACGCCGCAAAGCCCAGCCGTCGATGATGTCGCCCACCAGGTAGAGTTGGTCACAGGTGTCGCGCTTGAGAAATTCCAGCAGGGCATCAGCCTGACAGCCGGGCGTGCCCAAATGGATATCCGAGATGAATACGGTCTTGTAATGCATCTCACTCCTTCAGAGTAGCAATCTCATGCCGTGAATTTACGCAGTCATCGTGACACTTTGAGGACCCTTCCATGAAAGATTGATGAATCCCATCGCCGCGTTGCGGTGGTGCTGATGTCATGGAAATGACATCTCCAGGGGTTAGGATGTTCATTTGACCCGGTCTGAACGTGCACCGTTTGCACACCTGCCGCACGCCCCTTTTTGTGCCATGAACTCTTTGCTGGATGTGATCAACAAGCAGCGCCGGGTTCATGACCTCATGCAGCATCAAAGCATGCTCAAGCACGACGTGGCGGCTTCCCTGTTACAGCGCCAACACGATGTCGAGCTCTCATCCCTCATTGCTCACACCTCAGCTGAACAACTCGCCCAGTGCCTGAGCGCCCTGGATACGCCCAGCGCACAGCGTCTGTGGCATCTCATTCCGCCCGAACAAGCGAGTCGGGTCTTGTGGAGCCTGCCGGAGAACCGACGCATGGAACTGAACCTCGAATCCCCTGCCGTGGATCGCCAACGCGTCCAGTGCTATGAGCTGAACCACGGGCGACTGATGCCCCTGGCTTTGCAAGACGCAGCCGGCCAGGAGACGCCCGCAGCGGTCTGGGTGGATCTGGTGGATGCCACCCCGGGAGAACGCCGCTACGTGGAGGACCGGTTTCAGGTCACCTTGCCCGAATTGCTGGACGAAAACGAACTCGAAGTCACGGCGCGCTTTCAAGTCAGTCAGGACGACGACTTGTTGTTGCATTCCAACTTCCTGGGCGTCCAGGCGCATCATGCACGCAGCGTGCCAGTGGCATTCATGGTGCATAACGGGGTGCTGTTTTCGATCCGGCGCGAAAGCCTCCCCATTTTTGATCTGCAAAAACAGCGTGCCCGCAATCAACCTGGCTATGTGAACAATGCCTGGGATGTCCTGATCGATCTGTATGCGGCCGATGTCGAATGTTCGGCCGATGCCCTGGAAAACATTTACGGCAAACTCGGGCAGGTGGGGCGCCACGTGCTGAGCGAATCCATCAGCGACCAGATGGCGGCAGGCATCCTGTCGGACATTGCGGAAGAGGAAGATCACAATGGCCGTATCCGCAGCAACATTCTGGATACGCAGCGAGCCCTGAATTTTTTGCTGCGCGGGCGCATGCTGTCAGACAACCAGGTGCAGGATTGCCGGCAAATTCAGCGCAACATCGAATCCCTCAACAGCCACACATCGTTCCTGTTTGACAAAATCAACTTTTTGATGGACTCCACCATCGGTTTCATCAACATCAACCAGAACAAGCGCGTGAACCAGCTGACCATATTCAGCGTCGTCTTCATGCCCATCAACATCCTGGCCGGTATCGGTGGCATGTCGGAGTTTTCGATGATGACGCAAGGCATCGACTGGCCG
Organism: uncultured Burkholderiales bacterium; assembly: GCA_937927685.1. Lineage (GTDB taxonomy): Bacteria > Pseudomonadota > Gammaproteobacteria > Burkholderiales > Burkholderiaceae_C > Limnohabitans. The sequence continues at coordinate 12,805 of CALBSC010000010.1, forward strand.
GTGGCCTACGGCGGTTTCATGGTGTGCTCGGCGCTCATTGGCTGGCTGACTTTCCGTGTACTAGGTCACCTCGAGCGCAAGCGCACCCAGAGCTCCTACCGCCGACCGCCGCATTGAGTCGACCCTTCCCGAGACCATGGGCGCGAATTTCTACCGACTGATCGTTGCCCAGTTCGTTTCGGGGCTGGCGGACAACGCGCTGCTGTTGATTGCCATTGCCCTGCACCTGGAGCAGGGCGGTGCGGGCTGGTGGATTCCGCTCATCAAATTCAGTTTCACGACGTTTTACGTACTCACGGCACCGGTGGCTGGTGTGTTGTCGGACCGATGGCCCAAGCCGCATGTCATGCTGGTGGCCAATGGCATCAAGGCCCTGGGCTGCCTGGGCATGTTGCTGGGCATGCCGGTCATTCCTGCCATGATGGTGGTGGGCTTGGGGGCCGCGCTGTATTCACCCGCCAAATACGGCCTGATCACCGAGCTGGTTCCACCCGCGCATCTGGTTCGCGCCAACAGCTGGATTGAAATCAGTACCGTGGGCGCTGCGGTGCTGGGCATTGTGATGGGTGGTTTTCTCATCAGTGACACCTTCACCCTGAGCGGCATGACGCATGCCTTGCGGTCCCTGCTGAACTCGGCATCTCCACTCTGTGGCTCGCTTGGGTTCACGGTGCTGTGCTATGGGGTGGCCCTGGTGCTCAACGTGTGGATCAAAGGCAGTCACATCACCTATCCCCGGACGCCTGCCCGCCCGCTGGCCTTGCTGCGACAAACGGTACAGCACCAGCAACGCATGTGGTCGGATACCGAGGCGGGTATGTCGCTCGGGGTGACCACCCTCTTTTGGGGCGTCAGTGCAACCATGCAATTGCTGGTGCTGCAATGGTCGCAGACGCACCTGGGCATGAGTCTGGATCATGCCGCGTATTTGCAGGGTGCGGTTGCCGTGGGCGTGGTGGTAGGTGCGTGGCTGGCCGCCCGCTGGGTGTCACTGGAGGGGGCCTGGCGGGTACTGCCGATGGGCCTGCTGCTGGGTCTGTCACTGCCGTGCATGAACTGGGTGCATCACCCTGGCGTGGCCCTGGTCATGATGGCAGTGGTCGGGGCGTGCGGCGGCTTCTTTGTGGTCCCCATGAACGCACTGCTCCAGCACCGGGGTTGTCACTTGTTGACCGCGGGACAATCCATCGCCATTCAGAATCTCAATGAGAACCTGAGCGTCATGGCCATGATGCTGGTGTACAGTGGCTTGATGGCGCTGGAGTTGCCTTTCTCCATCATCACCACGGTGCTGGGCATCTGGATCAGCAGCGGGATGCTGCTGATCGCCTGGCGTTATCACACACGCAAAAAGTCTTCGGTGCGGTCCGCCAACTGAGCCTGGTGGTGCTGATCCAGTCGCGCCATGCGGCCAATGCCGTGGTAGTCAATGCCGTACTGACGCATCATGTCAGGCTCGTACATGTTGCGTCCGTCAAAAATTCGGCGGTCGCTCAGCAGGTTCTTCATCCGTTCGAAGTCCGGGCTGCGAAAGGCCTTCCACTCGGTGGCGATCAGCAGGGCTGCACAGCCTTCCAGTGCCTGATAGGGTTCATCCACCAGTTCGAACTGATTGCCAAACACCTGCAAGCCCAGATCGGTCTTGAGCGCTTCGCAGGCCGCTTGCCCGGCGACCGGGTCGTAAGCTCGCACGAACGCCCCGCGCTGTGTCAATTCACGCACCACGAGTCGGCTGGGCGCCTCGCGCACATCGTCGGTGTTGGGTTTGAAGCTCAAGCCCCACAAGGCGAAGCTGAGTCCACTCAGGTCGTCACCATACAACGCCGTGACTTTCTCCACCAAGCGCAACTTCTGGTACTGGTTGATGGCGTCCACGGCGGACAGCAGACGCAGTGGATAGCCCAGGTCCAGTCCCATGTGCTGCAAGGCTTGCACATCCTTGGGGAAGCATGACCCCCCATAGCCCGTGCCCGCATACAGAAAACTGAAGCCGATGCGCGGATCCGAGCCGATGCCCATGCGAACCTGTTCAATATCCACGTCCAGGCGTTCGGCCAGGTTGGCCAGATCGTTCATGAAGGAGATGCGGGTCGCCAGCATGGCATTGGCCGCATATTTGGTGAACTCGGCGGCGCGACGGCTCATCAGGTAGGTGCGCTGGTGGTGGCGGTTCAGGGGCCCGTAAAGTTGCTGCATCCACTCCTGTGCCGTTTGTGAGAACGGCCCGGCGTCAATGCCCAGGACGATGCGGTCCGGGCGCATGAAGTCCTCGATGGCAGCGCCTTCCTTCAGGAATTCCGGATTGGACACCACACAATAAGCCAGATCACTCAGTGGCTCACCCGTCGTGTCGGACAGACCGCGCCGATGCAGTTCCTCGTCGATCCATTGCTCCACCTGTTCTGCCGTGCCGACGGGCACTGTGGACTTGTCCACAATCACCTTGGGCGTGCGCATCCAGCGCCCGATGCTGCGAGCAGCCGAGGTGACATAGCTGAGATCTGCCCGACCATCGGGCCCGGGCGGTGTACCCACGGCGATGTAGACGATATCTCCATGATGCACGCTGTCCACCACGTCGGCACTGAACTTCAAACGACCCAGCCCACGGTTGCGTACCACCATCTCTTCCAGCCCGGGTTCATAAATGGGGCAGTGGCCCGCATTCATGGCTCTTATCTTGTCGGCATCGACGTCATAGCAGACCACGTCATTGCCCAATTCGGCCAGGCATACGCCCGTGACCAATCCCACATAGCCAGTTCCCATCACGGTGACACGCATTGTTTTTCTCCTGTCAAATGCATAGACAGCAGTGTTTCAAGCGTCCGTGTAAACCTTGTGAAATTTAAACGACAGTTTGTTGACAGTCGCGGTGGCGAAACAAGGCGCGTCCCATCTGGATGCGGTCACCTTCCTGCCAATCGTCCAGTCGTTCGTATTGGGGGGGCACCAGCAGGATCAAGGTCGAGCCGTGGTGGAACCATCCCATTTCATCACCCTTGGCATACGCTTGCTCGCAGGCGTAGTCTCGTCGGCCTTTGAACCGGGTGTTCAGGGTGTCGGGGATGGCGTGCAACCGGATGCTGGCCACCAGGATGGCCGCCACAGCCACGATACCTATGGGGGCTCCACCATTCGCTGGGACCATCGTCAGGCATGCCCGTTCGTTTTTGCAAAACAGGCGTTCGACGCGGCGCAGGGCGATGGGATTGACGTTCCACGTATCCCCGCTGATATACCGCACCTGACGCAGCGTGCCCGCCGCCGGTGCGTGGAAGCGGTGGTACATGCCAGCCGTGAGCCGCAAGGTGACAAAGTGAGCTCCCTGCCAGGCCTTGGCTTCCTGTGCCCCGCCGACCAGTTCCTCCAGCTGGTAGGCAAAGCCCTTGGCCTGGTAGAGGCGGCCATTCTCCACCACGCCGTGCGCACCCACGATGGCGTCGCTCGGGCTGGTCATCACGTCCGGGCGATCATCCACCCGGCGCGCCCCGGGTTTGAGCTCGCGGATGAACGCATCATGCAGGCTGGCGAAGCGGGAATCGCGCGCTTCGTGCATATCCAGATCAGAGAACAATTGCCACAAGGCGATGGACGGGCGACTGATCCAGGGATGTCGCAGTTCACTGAACCAGCCCATGAAGCGGGTCAGGGCGATGCGGGGTATCCGGTTGGTCAGGAGAAAGTTGAGGTCTTCCTGTGCCACCACGACACGCAATGCCTGCTTGATCGTCATCATAAATTCATGCTGCCTTCATATAACTGACGAATCTCGTCATTGGATTCGTCACATGCTAAACAACGAATTTGCACTTTTCATGTCAATTCCCTCCGGGTTGGCCAGCTGGGTCCTGGCAGCACGATTGCATCGTCGCTGGCAACTCTCGCGAGGCAAGCACCGTTCCCTGGCAGGCCACTCCCGCTGGGCGCAACGTCTCGCCCTCTGGGTGCCCTATTACGACTATGGCCAGACCCCGGTATTCGACCAGGACGGTGCCCCCCCCGATGTCGTGGCCATGCGCTTGCTGGCTTTCGAGCATCTGTCCCAACACCTGGAGTCAAGCTGCCCGAAAACCCTGGCGGCCACTCGCGACATCAAGCCGCATGTGTCGGACGTGCAATTCACCAGCCGGTATCGCGTCCCTTTCCAGTTTTCCCGGTGGGCGCAGGACCGGTTGCCCATGGGGTACTTCTGGCAAGCCAGTGACGGGGTGTGGTTGACGGATCTGGACCACAACCGGTTCATCGACGTCACCGGTTCCTATGGGGTGAACCTGCTGGGCTATGACTTTTACAAGGAGACCATGGCGCAGGGTGCCGAGTCCGTGGCAGAGCTTGGCCCCGTGTTGGGAGGGTATCACCCCGTGGTGCAATACAACGTGCATCACCTGTGCCGCATCTCCGGGCAGGACGAGGTGTCCTTTCACATGTCAGGCACTGAAGCCGTGATGCAAGCCGTCCGGCTGGCCAGGTACCACACCGGGCGAACGCAGTTGGTGCGCTTTTCAGGTGCCTACCATGGCTGGTGGGAAGATGTGCAGCCTGGCCCCGGCAACCCCTTGCCAGCACCCCGTGAAACCTTCACGCTGGCCGAGATGTCGGAGCGATCATTGCGCGTCCTGCGAACACGCAACGACATTGCCTGTGTGCTCATCAACCCCTTGCAAGCCCTGCACCCCAACCAGGGCGCTCCCACGGACTCCACCTTGATCGAAGGTCGGCGTAACGCCGGCTATGACAAGGCTGCTTACACACAGTGGTTGCAGCAATTGCGTCAGGTCTGCACCGACAAAGGCATTGCGCTGATATTCGACGAGGTATTTTTGGGATTCCGACTGGGGGTGGGCGGGGCACAGGCGTACTTCGGTGTGCACGCCGACATGGTGACCTACGGCAAAACGCTGGGAGGCGGATTTCCTATCGGCGTGCTGTGTGGTGGCCATCGCTGGATGAAGCGGTTCAGCGAGGACAAACCTGGCCACATCTGCTTTTCACGCGGGACGTTCAACGCCCATCCCATGATCATGGGCAGCATGAAAGCCTTTCTCGAACGGCTCGATTCGCCCGCTGTCCAAGCACTGATGGACGGGATGGAAGAGCGTTGGATTGAGCGGCTGAATGTCTTCAACGCGCGGTTGAAGGAAGCGGGCGTTCCCGTTCGCGTCGAAGGCATGTTGACCGTGTGGACCATCCTCTACACGGTTCCGTCGCGGTACCACTGGATGCTGCAGTATTACCTGCGCAAACACCGTGTGGCCTTGAGTTGGGTGGGGACCGGGCGAATGATTTTCAGCCTCAACTTCACCGATGCTGATTTCGATGCCTTGATCAACGCCTTTGTGGCGGCTTGCCGCGAAATGCAGGTGGATGGCTGGTGGTGGCAAGCCCCCACCCTGACCACCCAGGGCATCAAGCGTCAGGTGCTGAAAGAGATGGTTCGCAAGGCATTTGGTACTTCAACCCGGTGATAGCAAAAGACAAGGCCCTCGGAGTCCGAGGGCCTTGAATCCTGAATGGCTTGAAAAAGTTGATTCAGTCGGTCGCGAACCACTCAGTGGGAACTGCTGGACTTGACATGCTCCATGGGGTCGAGCCACTCGCCCTTCAGCAGATATAGCGGTGATTTGTGATAGAGCATCACGTCATGAAACGGGTCGGTCAGGATCTTGGTCATCCAGATCAGGCCTACCGAGAGGCTCTGTTGCCACCAGAGTTGCGCCACCCGGAACAGCAAACCTGTTACCCCCAGAATCAGCCATGAAGCACCCAGTACACTCCAGAAGTTATCCTGGTACGCCACAGGTACCAGCCAGTCCAGAGAGTGGGGTGCAAACCAGGCCAGAATGGGCAATGCAATCCACACGCAATAGAGCAGGACTTTGCGTCGCAGGTTATAGCCCACCTTGATCGATTCCTTGTATTCGTGCGTGGCCTGGTTCACCTCGTCATAGCCCTTGGGTTCAAAAAAGAAGTGGCCGGCCTGACGCAATGTCATGGCAACCAGCCAGGCGATCAGGGTGGCGAGAATCGGGTCAAAGAACAACACCCCATAGGCCACCAGAAAGGACAGTGCGCTGAACAGATGCAGTGACTGGTTGATACGGCTGTGATGGTAGTAGCGGTGGTCATCCCAGCGCAGTTCATGCAGGGTTTCCTGGAAGGTTTTCATGCTGTCCTCTTGGGTGAAGAATGTGTGTGAATCAACTATGACGCGCATTGATGAAAAATTCGTGACGCTTGTGAGTCGCCCGAATGAATCATCGCCGACATACCGCTGACACAGTCGAGCTGAAAAATCACGAGCTATGCACGACACCGCCACCTTTCAACTCGAATCGCTGCGCCCCGCCAAACCGTCATGGCGCATTGCCTACATCACCGAAACGTATCCGCCGGATATCAACGGGGTGGCCATGACCGTGGCCAAGACGGTTGAGTCCTTGCGTGGACGTGGCCATGAACTGCAATTGATTCGCCCGCGCAACGCCAGCGATCCGGCAGGCCGTGGGCCGGACCCCTTGCACGAATTCCTGGTGAGAGGCGCTCCCATTCCGCTCTACAAACAACTCAAACTGGGGTTGCCCGCCAAACGTGCCCTGGTCCAGCTATGGTCGCGTCGACGACCTGACCTGGTTCACATTGCCACGGAGGGCCCCCTGGGGTGGTCCGCCCTGCAAGCGGCCAGAAAACTCAAACTGCCCGTCTGTACGGACTTCCGGACCAACTTTCACGCCTACAGCCAGTATTACGGATTAGGCTGGCTGAAAGGGGCGATTTTTTCCTACATGAAGAAGTTCCACAACATGGCGCAACGCACCATGGTGCCCACACTGGAAACCTTTGAGCAATTGAAGTCCATGGGTTTTGAGCGCCTGCAAGTGGTGGCGCGTGGGGTGGACACCGAACTGTACTCACCCCATCGCCGCAACATCGCCTTGCGAACGCAATGGGGTGCATCGCCCAATACGTTGGTGATGCTTTCGGTGGGCAGGCTGGCCGCAGAAAAGAACCTGGATGTGGTGGTGGAAAGCTATCGCCGCATCCAAAGCGTGGTGGCGGACTGCAAGTTGGTGTTCGTGGGGGATGGACCCTACCGGGCAGCGTTGCAAGCCCAATGCCCGGAGGCTGTATTTGCCGGCTTCAGAACCGGGACTGACCTAGCCGAACATTACGCCAGCGCCGATCTCTTCCTGTTTCCCAGCCTGACCGAAACCTTTGGGAATGTCACGCTGGAGGCCATGGCCAGTGGTGTACCCGTGGTGGCCTTTGAACACGCCGCCGCCAAAGAGTTGATCACGAACCAGCAGCATGGCTTGCTCGCGCCCGCTGGCCAGACGCGTGAGTTCATTGCCCAGGCCATGGTTGTGGCAGCCAATGCACCGCTTCGACAGTTGATGCAGTCTCAGGTTCGCAACCGCGCGATGGAAATGGGCTGGGTTGCCATCATGGAAAAGCTCGAGTCGGTGTATTCATCGCTGCTGGACATGCCTGAGCCCGAGCCAGGCATCCGTTCACCACGTAGCATGGTGAATGTGGCCTGATCGACTAGCCCGCTCCAAAAAGCTTGATCAGCATCACGCCGCATCCCACCAGGCAGGCGCCGGCGATCCGTGTGGGTCCCATGCGCTCGCGCAACCACCAGGCGCCCATCACGGCCGCAAAGACCACCGAGACTTCCCGCAATGCGGCCACAGAAGCCAGCGGTGCCTGGGTCATGGCCCACAGGACAATGCCGTAAGCACCCAGGCTCATGGCCGCGCCGATCACTGAAAGTCGCCAGTGCGTGCGCACGTGCTGCCAGACGGCAGCATGGCCGCGCCGCCACACGGTGTAAGCCAGGATGCCCCAGCCGTTGAAGAAAAACATCCAGACGGTGTAGCCCGTCGCTGACCCGGCCTGTCGCACACCCATGCCGTCCAGAAAAGTGTAGAGCGCAATGATCACGGCATTCAAGCCACCGAACAGCAGTCCTGATCGCGACTCAGCGCGCCGGCCCAGTCCGATCCAGACGGGGAGGGCGATGCCGATGCCGACCAGGCTGATGCCAATCGCTTGGCCGGGAGACACCATTTCTCCGGTCAACACGGTCAGGCCCGTCACCAGGACGGGTGCCAAACCACGCATCAACGGATAGGTAACCGACAGATCCGCGTGGTGGTAAGCCTTGATGAGGGTGATGAAGTACGCCACATGCGCCAGCAAGGACGCCGCCATCCAGGGCACACAGTCCACCTGTGGCAGGGGGACGACAGGCAGCATCATGGCGGCCAGGCCGCTGGCAGTCACGGCAAAGCTGACCGTGTCCAGTTGTCCATCCGGGCTGCGTTTGACCAGCAGGTTCCAGCCCGCATGCATCCAGGCGGCCATCAACACCCAAGCCGCAACGTCGGCAGACATCAGGCTGGCCAGGGAAGGGAATAGGTCTTGACGTTCGTGAAGCTCTTCATGGCTTCCTGAACGCCTTCCTTGTACCCAAGTCCGGAATCCTTGATGCCACCAAACGGCGTCAACTCCAACCGATAGCCGGGCACCTCACGCACATTCACACTGCCCACATGCAATTCGTTGACAAGCCGCGTGATGACGTCGAACCGGTTGGTGCAAACAGCCGATGACAGCCCATAAGCGGTTCCATTCACCAGGTGGATGGCTTCGTCCAGCGTGTCGAAGCGAATGACCGGTGAAACGGGGCCGAAGGTTTCTTCCCGCACCAAGGGCATGTCCGCACGAACATGATCCAGCACAGTCGGTGCGTACAGTGCACCCTCACGCTGGTTACCCAGCAGGAGACGCGCGCCTTGCGCCACGGCCTCATTCACCCGGGCCTCAAACAATCGCGCTGCCGCTTCGTCGATCACGGTTCCCATGTCCATGTCAGGATCCGCCGGATTGCCATGGCACCAGGCCCGGCTCTTGTTCACCAGACGCTCGACAAAGTCATCTGCCACCGCGGTATGCACCAGCATGCGTTTGACGGCTGTGCACCGTTGCCCGGAATTCTTGTACGAGCCCGATACGGCGAGTTGGGCGGCTTCGTCCAGGTCGGCATCATCCATGACGATCAGGGGGTCGTTCCCCCCCAACTCCAGCACCATGCGTCGATAGCCGGCGGTCCGGGCAATGTGTTTGCCGATGTTGACCCCACCGGTGAAAGTGACCAGGTCGATGTGTTCATTCGTCAGCAACTCGGTGGCGATCTCCGCCGGATCGCCTGTCACCACCTGAAACATCGGAGGCGGTAAACCGGCTTCGTAAAGGATGTCTGCAAATAGCAGGGCAGACAAGGGCACTTTTTCGGATGGCTTGAGCACCACCCGGTTGTTGGTGGCTACCGCCGGGACGATTTTGTGTGCCACCTGGTTCATCGGGTGATTGAAGGGCGTGATGGCTGAGATCACGCCCAACAACGGGTCGCGTTGCGTGTAGACCCGACGTTGCCGGCCGTGCGGTGTGATGTCGCAAGAAAAAACCTGTCCATCGTCGTGAAGGACCGCATCAGCACCAAATAACAAAACGTCTCGCACGCGACCGGCTTCATACACACTGTCTTTTTTGCACAGGCCGGATTCGAGGGTGATCAGGTCGCTGATGCGTGGCGTTTCCCGCACCACCACCTCGGCAGCACGGCGCAAGATGTCGGACCGCTCATAACGCGTCAAGGTGGGTCGATACGCGGCCGCTACCTCAAAGGCGCGCCGGACGTCGTCCACGCGGGCTTTGGGGACATGGCCGATTCGCTCGTTGGTATAAGGGTTGTGGACACCCAGTGTGCTCGAGCGACTGACACGCTCACCATTGATGCGCATGCATTCTTCCCTCAGATTCATGTCAACCTCACCGTTTCATTTCCCAATAACAGTTGCAGCCGCTGTCGACTGACTTCAAGATGTCGATGCAGAATCAACCAGGCCTGACCCCGGTCACCCGCGACCAAGGCCTCGTACAAGGCACGATGATCAGCCGCTGATTGCCGCAGACTCTGGGTGTTGCGTGATGTCGCATGGGCCTGGTGGCGAAACAGCGACAACTCATTGACCAGGCGTTGGTAGGTCTCGAGCAAAGTGGCGTTACCCGTCAGGCGTGCCAGCGATTCGTGGAACTCCAGGTTCAGGGCGTGACAGCCCGCGACATCGGACTGCTCTGCGCGGGCTTCTGACTCGGTTAACAGGGCGGACAAGGGCGAGTGCTGTACGCGGGAGGGACTCCCGGCCAACTTCTCCACGATCAGGTGTTCCAGTGCCAAGCGCACCTCAAAGATGGCATCGGCTTCGTCTGGCGAGATGGCGCGAACGAAAACCCCGCGGTTTTTCTCGACCCGAACCAGACCTTTCTCAGCCAGGGAACGAAACGCTTCGCGTATGGGCCCCCTGGAGACGCCCAGTTGTTCAGCCAGCGCGTTTTCACGCAAAGCGTCCCCAGGCATCAAGCGACCGTCACGGATCATGTGCTCCAGCTCTTCGAGCACCAAGGTGGGTAATGACTGCTTTTTCAGCAAATCAAGCGTCGCTGCGAATGTCATGCGTTTGTCATTTTGAGAGCCGGATCAGTCAGCAGGAAAGAAATCGTAGATTGTCAACAACCTGCCACATTTGGACTTTAGGCTTGCGGTATTGCAATGAGATGACAGTGGAGCTGTGTTGTGCCCGATGCCGTTGTGACCCGCCACCTGACCAAACAATTCGCCAACTGCCTGGCCCTGGATGATGTGTCCTTGCGCGTCGCCGAGGGGGAGATGGTCGCCTTGTTGGGGGCTTCCGGTTCCGGCAAATCCACGTTACTGCGACATTTGCCCGGGTTTGTCACGGGCACGAGCGGTGAGGTCGAGGTGCTCGGACACACCATTCAGCAGAATGGCCGACTCACGCCATCGATTCGGCAAGTCCGTCGACAGATCGGTTTTGTGTTTCAGCAATTCAACCTGATCCAGCGCCTGCCGGTCATCACCAACGTTCTCATTGGACAGTTGCCACAAACCGCCTGGTGGCGCAGCCTGCTGATGCGATTTTCCATGTCTCAGCGGCAGCAGGCTCTGGAAGCCCTGATTTCGGTGGGCATGGAGCAAACCACCTGGCAGCGCGCGTCCACGCTGTCTGGGGGTCAGCAGCAACGCGCGGCGCTGGCTCGATGTCTGGTCCAGGGGGCACGACTCGTCCTGGCCGATGAGCCCATTGCCTCGCTGGATCCCGAATCATCTCGCAAGGTGATGGAATTGTTCGTGATGATGAATCGTCAGCACAACTGCACCGTGCTGGTCTCTTTGCATCAGGTGGAATTCGCCATTCGCTACTTCCCGCGCACGATTGCCTTGAACGCCGGTCGAGTGGTGTACGACGGCCCCTCGTCAGAACTCACCCCTGGATTGCTGGCCGAGCTGTATGGCAGCGAAGCCCATGAATTGTTCAGCCCTGCCTGTATCTCCCCCCAGGAGACGACCGCTTCTGGTCGTCCTGCTTCCCTTTCATTTGTGTAACCCCGTGATCAATCTGGAGAAATTATTCATGTTCAAACATATCAAGACTGTTCTGGCCACTGCGGCGCTGGTCACGGCCAGCCTGTCCAGCGCCAACGACCTCAAGGAACTCAATTTCGGCATCATTGCGACCGAGAAGGCGGGCGCCCTGAAGCAGATGTGGGAGCCGTTCCTGAGCGACATGTCCAAGGCGGTGGGCGTCAAGGTTCAGGGCTTTTACGCCACCGACTATGCCGGCATCATCGAGGGCCAGCGGTTCAACAAGGTGCACATTGCCTGGTACGGAAACAAGGCGGCGATTGATGCGGTGGACCGGGCCAATGGTGAAGTGTTCGCCCAGTTTGTCGACCTGGACGGTACGCCGGGCTATTACTCCTACCTGATTGCCCATAAGGACTCCAGCATCAAAACGCTGGACCAGGTGCTCAAGAACGGCAAAGACTATTCATTCGGTATTGGCGACCCGTCTTCCACATCGGGCACGCTGGTGCCCACCTATTACGTGTTCACGATGAACAACCTGGACCCCAAGACCCACTTCAAGGTCATGCGATCGTCCAATCACGAGGGCAACTTCCTGGCGGTCCTGAACAAACAAGTCGATGTGGCCACCAGCAACAGCGAAATGACGCAAAAAATGAAGGAGAAGTCGCCTGAGAAGCTGGATCAAATCCGCATTCTCTGGACTTCTCCGCTGATTCCGCGTGACCCGCTGGTCTGGCGCAAGGACTTACCCGCCGACCTCAAGAAAAAAGTACAGGACTTTGTGACTGGCTACGGCAAGGATGACCGCGAAAAAGAGATCCTCAAGAACATGTACCGCCTGGCGGGCTTCAAGGCCTCCACCAATGCACAGTTGCTGCCCATCCGACAGCTCGAACTGTTCAAGGACCGCAAGAAGTTTGAGAACGACGAGAACATGGCTGCCGCCGACAAAAAGGCCATGCTGGCCGATATCGACGCCAAGCTGGAGGCGTTGGCCAAACAGATGCCCCGATAAGCCGAGTTTGCGCTCAGATCCGCCATGATTCCACAGCCCGCCTTGAAAGACGTGACCCTGGTGCCACCGCGCACCAGCCTGGGTACCCAACTGACCTGGGGTGTCCTGCTGATGCTCCTGATCTGGTCATGGCAGGGGGCGGACATGCGTCCGATGGACTTGTGGCGGGACTCGGCCAACATGGCCGTTTTCAGCCAGGAATTCTTTCCGCCTAATTTTCACGACTGGCGGGTCTACCTGACCGAGATGGTGATCACGGTTCATATCGCCATCTGGGGCACGGTGCTGGCCATAGTGTGTGCCATCCCACTCGGACTGCTCAGTGCGGAAAACATTGCCCCCGCGTGGCTTGTCCATCCCATCCGTCGTTTGATGGACGCGTGTCGCGCCATCAACGAAATGGTGTTTGCCATGCTGTTTATCGTCGCGGTGGGACTCGGCCCTTTTGCGGGTGTGTTGGCCTTGTGGGTTCACACCACAGGCGTGCTGGCGAAGTTGTTCGCGGAAGCCGTCGAGGCCATTGACCCGCGTCCGGTGGAGGGCGTTCGCGCCACGGGCGCCAATCCGTTGGAGGAGGTGCTCTACGGGGTGATTCCGCAAGTGTTGCCGTTATGGATTTCGTTTTCGTTGTACCGGTTTGAATCGAATGTCCGCTCGGCTTCCGTGGTGGGCATGGTCGGTGCAGGCGGCATTGGCGTGGTGCTGCATGAATCAATCCGCGGCTTTGATTACGCCGAAACCTCGGCCATCCTCCTCATCATCATCGTTTGTGTCACGCTCATCGATCTGTTGTCGGCCTGGGTCCGACGCTGGTCCATCTAACGCATCACCATGAAATCTGTTGAACTCAATGGCGTCCACTACCGCTGGCCGCAACGTCCCGTCGTCGTTGTCTGTATTGATGGGGGCGACCCGGCCTACCTGGAGCGAGGCCTGCGCGACGGCATCATCCCCAATATGGCGCGCTTCATGCGCGAGGGCTTTACGGCGGTTGCCGATGGCACGGTGCCCAGTTTCACTTGCCCCAACAACATGTCCCTGATCACGGGTGCGCCTGCCTCAGTGCACGGCATCTCGGGAAATTTCTATCTCAATGAGGCTGGCGAGGCCGTGGTCATGACCGGGCCTGAATTGCTGCGCAGCCGAACCCTGCTGAGTGTGTTTGCGGACGCTGGTGCACGCGTCGTCTCCATCACGGCCAAGGACAAATTGCGGCAACAACTGGGCAAGGGTCTGGACCTGACCCAGGGACACATCAGCCTTTCGGCCGAATTTGCGCACCGCTGTACGCTGGCTGACAACGGCATTGAGAACGTCCTGGCGCTGGTGGGCATGCCACAACCCGACATGTACTCCATGGACCTGTCCTTGTTCGTGCTGGAAGCCGGCATCAAACTCCTGGAACGGGACAAGCCTGATCTCATGTTTCTTTCGCTCACGGATTACATCCAGCACAAGCATGCTCCGGGCGACCCGGTGGCCAACACGTTCTATCAGCGGCTGGATCACGCTTTCGGACGTCTGGCCGAACTGGGTGCCATCCTGGCACTGACCGCGGATCACGGCATGAATGACAAGTCCAGAAAGGACGGCAGCCCCAACGTGATCTTCCTGCAGGACGTCCTGGATCAGCGATTGGGTGAGGGCAGTACGGTGGTGATTTGTCCCATCACCGATGCCTTTGTGCGTCATCACGGTGCGTTGGGCGGGTTCGTGCGGGTGTGGAGCCGAGATAGCCGCGTCACCCCGGCAGCCATCATCGATGTGATCCGGGATGTGCCGGGCATTGCCCTTGCGCTCACGCGTGAAGAGGCCTGTCGTCAATTCGATTTGCCTGCTGACCGGGAAGGGGATGTGGCCGTGGTGGGCGATGCCGGCACGGTGATTGGGGCCCGTGAGCGCGATCACGACCTGTCTAATTTGCAGGACGCCCGGTTGCGAAGCCACGGGGCAGTCACCGAATCGCGGGTGCCTTTCATCCTCAATTGCCCGCTCAACGAGGATTACCGCCTGCGTGCCGAGAGCCTGCCCCTCAAAAGTCATCACATTTTCGATTTTGCGATCAATGGGACCGAGGTGCCGGTATGACACTCCCCGCCACCGGTCTGGTGGCCACCTACGATGCACCCCGCGCTCCGTTTCAGGTGCAGGCTTTTCCGCTGCGTGAGCCCCAGCCGGGGGAAGTGCTGGTTCGGGTGAGCATGTCCACCATTTGCCGGTCGGATATCCATTCCTATGAAGGGCATCGGCCCAATCCTTGCCCGGGCGTACTGGGTCATGAAATCGTGGGCTGCATCGCGGCGCTGGGCGCAGGCGTCGAGCAGGACATGCGGGGTGACCCGCTTCGTGTGGGCGATCGCATCACCTGGAGTGAATATTTCATCCCGGGCGCCAACTACTTTGCCGATGTGTTGGATCTGCCGCAAAAGTCTCCTGGTGTGGAGAAATATGGCCACCTGGCCGCGACCACGCCACCTCACCACCATGGTGGGTTTGCGCAATATTGCTACATCCTGCCCCGGTCATGGATTTTGAAGTTGCCCAGCAGTTTGAGCGATGAAGAGGCCGCCCCCCTCAACTGTGGCGTGGCCACCATGGTGGCTGTCACCGAGGCAGCCGGGATTCAGATGGGCGACACCGTGGTGATCCAGGGCTTGGGCTTACTCGGTCTGTATGGGGCAGCCTTGGCCAAGTCGCGCGGTGCGCGCCGGGTCATTGGCCTGGATGTGCATGCCGGACGGCGTCAGCAATCGCTGCAATTTGGTGTCGATCAGGCCCTCGACCCGACCGCTGACAAGACTTCACTGGTCCAGCAGATCCAGGCGCAATGTCCTCCCCACGGTCCGGACGTTGTGCTGGAAGTGTGTGGGGTGCCAGACGTGATACCCCTGGGTCTGGCGTTGTTGCGCACGGGCGGCACTTACGTGATTGGCGGCATGGTCAGCCCGAACGCCCACGTGACGCTCGATGCCAATCTGATTCTGAAAAAAATGATCACGTTGCGAGGCGTGCACAACTACCATCCCCGCCACCTGGTGCAGGCGCTCGACTTTGCCGTGTCCCATCAGCAACACTACCCGTTCAAGCATCTGGTCGATGGCCGTTATACCCTGGCGCAAGTTGATCAGGCCATGCACGACGCCGCCACGCAACGCGTGCTGCGAGCCGCCATCCTGCCCTGACACGGAGTCCATGCCTTGACCACGCCCGTCCTGCTCACCCCTGGCCCCCTCACCACCAGTCTGCAGACCAAACAGGCCATGCTGACCGATTGGGGGTCCTGGGACACGGCTTTCAACCAACTCACCGCATCGGTGTGCTCAGACATCGTTGACATCGTCAACGGCGCTTCCTCCCATGTGTGTGTGCCCTTGCAGGGCAGTGGGACTTTTGCGGTCGAAGCAACCCTGGGTACCATGGTGCCGCCCCACGGTAAAGTGCTGGTTCCCAACAACGGGGCCTATTGCCAACGCATCGCCCGCATCTTGCGGTATCTGGGTCGTGGGGTCATCCTGCTGGATCACCGCGACGATGAGCCAGCGGATCCGGCGCGCATCGATGCAGCCTTGAGCGCTGATCCCACCATCACCCACGTGGCTCAGGTGCATTGCGAGACCGGTACCGGCCTATTGAATCCCCTGCACGACATTGCCCGCGTGGTGCACCGTCATCGACGCCGTCTGATGGTGGATGCGATGAGTTCATTGGGGGCGGTGCCCATCGATCTGGCGACCACGCCCATCGATGCGGTGATTGCGGCTTCAGGCAAGTGCCTGGAAGGTGTGCCCGGCATGGGATTCATCGTGGTACGGCGTGACCTCATCGAGTCATCGCCGGGCCACAGCCACTCGCTCGCCCTGGACCTGCATGACCAATGGATGTACATGCAGAAAACCGGCCAATGGCGCTTCACCCCACCGACCCATGTGGTGGCCGCCCTGCGTGTGGCGCTGGATCAATTCCTGGCTGAAGGAGGTGCGGCTGGCCGGGGCGCACGCTACCGCGCCAACTGCCATGCGCTCACGCAAGGCATGCGGGCCCTGGGCTTTCGGCCCTTGCTGCCGGATGACACGCAATCCCCCATCATCGTGACTTTTCACGCACCGCAACATCCCGCCTATCGCTTTGAGGCGCTCTATCGGGGCGTACGCGAGAAGGGTTTCATCCTCTATCCGGGCAAGCTGACTCAGATCGACACATTCCGTGTGGGGTGCATTGGCGCCATAGACCCTGAGGTGATCAGGCAGGCCGTGAACGCCATTGCACGCACCATGCATGAACTGGGGCTTCACCCTTGAACGCCGCCCCCCCCCCGATTGACCTTGTCCTTGACCTTGATCTTGACCTCTGGCCTGTCACCATGAATCGTCCCTCTCTCTCTTCCGTTCACCTGTGGGAACAACTGCTGGATATCTATGAAGCCCGGGCCCTGAACCCCTACGGGCTGAGCCTGATCAACCAACGGGCTCATGCGGTGCAGTCCGGCGAGCTTGCCCGGCAACAGGGTTTGTCAGATTCGCTGGTCACGGCAGCCCTGCTCCACGACATCGGTCACATGGTGCACGAGCTCGGGGATCATCCCGCCGCGCAAGGCATTGATGACCAGCACGAGGCGATTGGCGCTGTCTGGTTGTCACAGCATTTCGGCCCGGCTGTGACCGATCCCGTGCGGTTGCACGTGGCCGCGAAACGGTATCTCTGCACCGTGGAGCCTGCTTACCGTGCTCTTTTGTCGCGCGACTCCATCGAAAGCCTGGCCCTGCAAGGGGGACTCATGAGCGCAGAGGAAGTGGCCGTCTTTGAACGAGAACCCTATGGCCAGGATGCGGTGAGCCTGCGCCGCATTGATGAACTCGCCAAGGATCCTCAGGCGCCCGACCTGGCTTTTGCCGAATTTCGAGAGACCGTCATGCGTGCCTGCGCGGGCTGACACCAGCTGCAAGGGAGGCGTGATCCGGATTGCCTTCCCCCGCACGCCACGCGAGCGCCATGGCACACGCTGCATCGAGTGTCCAGACCTGATGCCGCATTGAGTCGATCACTTCAGCGGGCGTCAGGCACGCGAATGACTCGACTTCGCCATCGCGGTTGATGGGCTCTGCTGATGGCTGCAACACCGCATTGAACACCTGAAGGGATTCACTGTGCCAGCCCTCACGCTCCATTCGCTCGGTCACGACAGTGCCGACATAGGAGAAAGATGCCACCTGGTCCCGGGACAGCCCGGCCTCCTCCTGCAGCTCGCGCCAGGCACATGACAAGACGGATTCGCCGGCAGCCAGGCCACCTGCCGCCAGGTTGTCTCCCATGCCCGGATCAGTGGCCTTGGTCCATGCGCGCTGTGCACGCCACACACGCCCATCGTGGGTCAGACCATTGATGTGCACCGCATGACTGCGGAACCCAAAGAAGCGAAATGCCGCACGTTCCAGCCGAAACAACTCCATCACCCCCGCTTCACCCGGCATATCAACTGTGCCCCAGCTGGCGTAGGCCTCATCGCGCCATCCCGTGATCCATCCGGCCTGACGCAACCCATCAGCGGCCTGACGTAGCTGGTCACTGCGCGTCTGGCTGTCAAGGTGTTCGGCCGGCCAACGCCAGCCTCGTTCCTGTTTCGCCAGGGGTAACCAGGCCCCGAGAGCCTCGACCCGATCGGGTGAGATCAACCCCAGCGGCTGGGCGCCCAGGGTCAGCGGCCACCAGCCGTCTGGTGCAGCCTGACGAGCCTGGGCCAGCACCTCTTGCAGATAAAGGTGGTCACGTTTTTCCAGCGGGGGTTGGGGCACTGCCATCACGGACCTCATCAGGGGTGGATGTGAGGGGATGCTACTGGAGATTTGACGTCAGGGTAGGGGGGGCGTCACGCCAGCGAAATCCTCATGTCACAGATATTTCATCGAGCCCGGGTAGGCTAGTCCCTCTGATTCACTGGTTCCCATGACAAGCCCCGTCCATCTTTCCAACATCCACAAATCCTTTGGCACCACCACGGTGCTCCAGGGGGTGTCGCTGGCCGTCCAGCCCGGTGAATTTGTGTCACTGCTGGGCCCTTCAGGTTGTGGGAAATCCACCTTGTTGCGCATCATTGCAGGACTGGAGCAGCCAGACCAGGGCGATGTTCACATTGGCGACCGACAGGTCAACGGCGTGTCAGCACGCGAGCGCAACGTGGCCATGGTCTTCCAGAACTATGCGCTTTATCCGCATATGACGGTGCGAGACAACATTGCCATGCCCTTGATCATGGACCGTCTGGGATGGTTGGCTCGTCAGCCTGTGGTCGCGGACTGGTGGCCCGCCAATCGCGCGACGCTGCGGGATATCGATAACGAGGTTCGCGCTGTCGCCGCCAGTTTGCAGTTGGGCACACTGCTGCAGCGCAAACCCGGTCAGTTATCGGGGGGTCAACGTCAGCGCGTGGCACTCGCGCGTGCCATGGTGCGTGACCCATCGATTTTCCTGATGGATGAACCGCTGTCAAACCTGGATGCCAAATTGCGCGTCGAAGTCCGGGACGAATTGGCGGACTTGCATCAGCGCCTGGGTGCCTCCTTCCTGTACGTCACGCACGACCAGAACGAAGCCCTGACCCTCTCGCACCGGGTGGCGGTGATGGACAAGGGAAGAATCCTGCAATTGGATACCCCTCAGCGCCTGTACGAAGCGCCCGCCAACCTCGCCGTGGCCCGGTTCATTGGCTCGCCCATGATCAACACTTGGGAGATTGCGGTTGACGCGTCCGGCCAGTTCCAGGATTGGTCCGGTTTGCATCAGTGCGGTGCCGTCCAGTCGTGTCCCCTCACGCTGGGTCTTCGCCCTGAGCACCTGCAAGTGGCCAGGGGGACTGAGTTTGAGCACCCGGTGGATTGTCAGGCGCAGGTGAAGGTGCGCCGCTGTGAGCACCAGGGGCCGGAGTGGTTGCTGCAGTTGCAGACCAACACGTCACCCCCCATTGCCCTGCAAGCGAGGGTGCCTCACCGTCGGCTTGACCGTATGCCTGTCCACGGCGACCGGATCACGGTTGGCTGGCGCCTGACGGATGTTCTGGCCTTTGACACCCACGGAAACCGGCTTGAGGTGACGTGGGGCTCAACTTCCCGAGTGGCGGCATGACGCCTGCGGTCCAGCAGACGACAGTGACAGGGGCTCGTCATCCCGTCAGTTGGGTGCCCCTGGGTCTGGCGGCCCCCGCAGCCCTTTTGCTGATACTGCTGTACGTGATTCCCATCATCTGCCTGGTGTTGCTCAGTTTCACCGACTATGAATTGGGCGCACTCGAGAGTCGCTGGATCGGATGGAACAACTTCGCCCGCATTGCGCAGGATGCTGTCTTCCTGCGCTCCATTCGAAACACCTTGCTGTATGTGGCCCTGGTGATTCCCACCAGCGTGCTGCTGGGACTGGTGTTTGCCCTGCTCATTCACCGCCGTCGAGCGACGCGATCGCTGTATGAAGTGATTTACTTTCTGCCGGTGACATCCACCCTCATTGCCATGGCGACGGTCTGGCAATTCCTGCTGCATCCCAAGCTGGGACCTGTCAATCAGTTGCTCCAGCAACTCGGACTTGCTTCCCAGGCCTTTATCACAGACCCCAACTGGGTCATTCCCACCCTGGCCATGATCGGCGCCTGGCAGATGGTTGGCTTCAACATGATTCTCTTCCTGGCCGGGCTCTCCAATATCCCGCGCGAGCTGTATGACGCCGCCGCCGTGGATGGTGCAAATGGCGGGCTGGACCGGTTCACCCGCATCACCTGGCCGCAATTGGGGCCGACCACCTTGTTTGTCGTCATCACCACCTGCATCTCGGCCTTCAAGGTGTTTGACACCGTGGCGACGCTGACGCAGGGACGGGGTGAATCCGAGGTGTTGCTGTATGCCATCTACCTCGAGGGATTCCAGTATTTCAAGATGGGTTACGCCAGTGCGCTGACCCTGGTGTTCCTGGCATTCATTCTCGTGTGCTCCATCTGGCAATTGCGCCACTGGGACCGCAAGGTGCACTACGCATGATGGCCGTGATGCGTCGAGTGTTGCCTCACGCTGTGCTGCTCCTGGGCGCCGGGTGGATGCTCATGCCCTTTGTATGGATGCTCTGCACCGCTTTCAAGGACCCGAGCGAGATTTTCGAAGCATCGCTGTGGCCCTGGCCGCGCACCTGGTATGGGTGGACGCATTTTCTCGAGGTGTTGAAAACAGCGCCCATGGCTCGCTACATGTTCAACGGGGCCGTTGTCTGTGGTGGCATTCTGATCGTACAACTGCTGGTGGCGATTCCGGCAGCCTACGCATTGGCGAAGCATCAGTTCCGGGGGCGGGATACATTGCTGTTGGGCATATTGGCCGCCTTGACGATTCCCATTCAGGTGACGGCCTTGCCGCTGTATCTGGGGCTGTCCGCCCTGGGCTGGCTCAACACCTACCTGGCCCAGATGTTGCCCTTTTTCCTGTCGATGTTCGCCATCTTTTTGTTGCGACAGCATTTCAAGTCTTTCCCCGATGAAATCATCCAGGCCGCCCGACTGGACGGAATGACGGAGTGGGAAATTGTCTGGCGTGTTGTGACGCCGTCCGCAACGCCAGCCATTGCCGCGTTCTCGATTTTTTCGCTGGTGGCGCACTGGAACGATTTGTACTGGCCCATGATCGTCATCTCCAGCACAGAGCTGGCGCCTCCGCCGCTGGGCATGCTGCTGTTTGCCACGGCGGAGTCGGGGGCCAACTATGGTGCCCTGATGGCTGGCGCCACCTTGATCACTGCGCCCATGGTGCTGGCCTTTTTGCTGGCCCGACGCCGCTTCATCCAGGGCATCACGATGACCGGATTTCGTTGATACCCGTGTTTCCCCGTTTCTTTTCATTCACCCACTCAGGAGAGCCCATGAAATTCATTCGCAAAACCCTGGCCGCACTTGGCCTGGCGGCGTGCGCCGTGTCGCCTGCCGTGGCGCAATCCAGCGTCACGCTCGATGTGCTGTATTGCTACCCCAGTTTCGCCCGCTTTCACGAACCCCTGGCTGCGGAGTTCATGAAGACGCATCCCAACATCAAGATTCAGTTCCGTGCACCGTCGGCCAGCTACGATGATGGGCACCAGGTGATTTTGCGCAGCGCGGTGACCAACCAGTTGCCCGATGTGTACTACTCGGGCTTTCACCTCCTGGGTGAAATGGCCCGCACACTGGAAAAGCGCGGACAGATTGTGGATCTGTCGCCCTGGCTCAAGGGGGAGGCAGGCAACTTCGCCAGCACGCAGTTCGCGCCGCGCATGATGTCACTGTCGCAGGTGGACGGCAAGCAGTTCGGTCTGGCCTTCAACGCCTCGTCGCCCATCATGTACTTCAACGTTGATCTGGTGCGCCGTGCCGGCGGAGACCCGAAAAACATGCCCAATACCTGGGACGGTCTGATCCAGCTCGCGGGCAAGATCAAGGCGCTGGGTGGCGACGTCAACGGGATGTCCTATGACGTCAACGCCTGGCCCGATGACTGGCTGTTTCAAGGCATGATCTACCAGCAGGGCGGAAAACTGGTTGAGCCTGGCACCAAGAAGGTGGGCTTCAACAACGCGGTGGGCCTGCAAGCCCTGAAAACAATGCGCCGTTTTGTGACCGATGGCGGCATGCAACTGGTGGACTGGGATCAATCGCGACAGCAGTTCGGCGCGGGCAAGACAGGCATTTTGTTTTCCACCCCGGCGCATCTTAAAATTGTGACCGATATGGTGGGTACCAAGTTCGATTGGTCCACGGCCCGCTTTCCTCTGGACAACAAAACCACGGGCGGCGTCCCGACGGGTGGCAATGCGGTGGTGATGATGGCCAAGGACCCCGCCAAACAGAAGGCTGCGTGGGAGTTCATCAAGTTTGTCACCAGTCCCGAAGCCCAAAAAGTGGTGGTGGAAATGACCGGGTATCTGCCGACCAATCAACTGGCAATGGGTGCCGATTACCTGGGGCCTTTTTATGACAAAAACCCCAACTTCCGCACCGCGACCACGCAGATTGACAAGTCGTTGCCGTGGGGTGGCTACCCCGGCGGGCAATCCGTGCGTATCTGGCGCGCCCAACGCGATGTGGTGGCCAGCGTGATGCGCGGCGACAAGACGCCCGAGGCCGCATTGCCCGAGCTGGTGAAGGCCACCGAAGCCCTCATGGAGTGACGCCGCTGACTCATTGACCAGGAACCTCGACATGTTGATTGCCCAATTCAGTGACACCCACATCAAGCCCGAAGGCCAACTGGCCTACTCGGTGGTCGATACGCATCAGATGCTCGAACAAGCGATCGGTCATTTGTTGCAATTGCCGCAACAACCGGATGTGGTGGTCATCAGTGGTGATCTCGTGGACGCAGGTTCCGTGGTCGAGTACGAACGGCTGGCAGTCCTGCTGGAGCGTTTGCCCATGCCGGTGCTCATGGTCCCTGGCAACCACGATGATCGCGACCAGATGCGTCAGGTTTTTCGTGACCATCCGGGCATCGAGGCCACGGGATTTTGGCAGTTTGCCTTGCAGTACGACCCGTGGCCGGTTCGCATCATTGGGGTCGATACTGTGATGGCTGGCACCAGCGGGGGGACGCTGTGCGCCGAGCGGTTATCCTGGCTGGATACTGTTCTGGCGCAGGCGCCCAATACGCCCACACTGGTGGTGATGCACCATCCGCCTTTCATCACCGGCATTGGCCACATGGATGACATCGGGTTGGAGCAGCGGCAGGCCTTTGCGCAAGTGATCGGGAAACACGCTCAGATCGAGCGCATTGTCTGCGGTCATTTGCACCGCCATATCCATGCCCTGGTGTCAGGTCGTTCTGTTCTCACGTCTCCCAGCACCGCGCACACCGTGCAACTTGACCTGGCCCGCGACGCAGCGGCTGAATTCAGGATGGAACCGGCGGGCTATTTGCTGCACTGGTGGAACGGTGAGCAACTGGTGACGCATCAGGCTCACGCGGTTGACAGCGCAGGGCCTTACCCGTTTTTTGATGAGTCCGGGCAACTCATCCTGTGACGGCATGAAGCGCTGCTGGGTTTTTCTTTTCTCATTGGCCTGCCATGGTGTCAGCATGGCAGCGCGCCCCTTTGTCACCGATGATGCCCGGCTGACCAACGAGGGGCAGTGCCAGCTCGAAAGCTGGACCCGGCGCTACAGCAACAGCACGGAGTCCTGGGCCTTGCCGGCGTGCAACCCCTTCGGTAATTTCGAACTCAGCCTGGGCACGGGTGTGGCGCATGACACGCAGGGCGTTCGCACCCAGGATTACATTGTTCAAGGCAAAACCCTGGTGCGAAAACTGTCCACGGACGACTGGGGCTGGGGCGTTGCGGTGGGCCACATCATGCACCCGGCGGTCAACCCGGGGCCCAACCTGATGGGCAACACCTATGCCTACATTCCCATCTCGCGCTCTTTCAGGCAAGACGACATCATCATGCACCTCAACGTGGGTTGGCTCAAGGACAAGGCCACGGGCCAAAACAAGACAACCTGGGGGATCGGCAGCGAATTGAAGCTCGGCTCGCGTCTGCTGGGCATTGCCGAGGCCTTTGGTGACAGCACGGCTTCGCCGTATTTCCAGACGGGCTTTCGCTTCGCGGTTCGGCCTGATCTGTTTCAGGTCGACATGACGATCGGCAAACAACACCACGGCACAGGCGAGAGCCGCTGGCTGTCGTTTGGCATTCGCTACACCCCCTGAGGGGCAATTCAGGTCGGACAGCCATCGCTGCCACGACCCGCTGCTTGCTGCAGCTGCTTCTCAGGCGCCCTTCAGGAAATGTCGACGATAGCGGCTCGGCAAATCCTGCAGACGCATCATCATTGGCAGGTCTGCCGTGTTGAAGTCGGGATCCCAGGCGGGCGCACCCAACACCTTGGCACCCAGTCGCAAGTAGCCCTTGATGAGGGCAGGGGGCTCCGCCACCACATCCTCCAGGGGCATGTCGACCGGCAAGGGCAGGCGAGGACGCACTTGCCACTCGATACCGGCCAGGTGCGTTTGACGCAACTGATGCCAGATGCTGGCGGCGGTTTGCGGACTGGCCACCCCATGCACCATCATTGGCACACTGGCACAGCCGATCATGATGTCCAGGGAGTTCTGGTGCATGAAGTCGGCCAGGGCTCCCCATAAGGCCAGAATGACGCTGCCTTGACGGTGCTCGGGGTGCACGCAGCTGCGGCCCAACTCCACCATGCGCTCGCGGATGCTGCGCAGACGGGTCAGGTCGAACTCGGTATCGGTGTAGGTGGAGCCCAGGCGGCGGGCCTGGGTGGGTGTCAGCAGCCGGTAGGTGCCAATCACCGCGCCACTGGATTCGTCCTTGACCAGCAAATGCTCGCAGTAGTCGTCAAACAGGTCAATGTCATGGCCTTCAACGATCACGGGCAACTTGGCGCCCATCTCGTGGACAAAAACGTCGTGTCTCAGTTTCTGTGCAGCGCGGACTTCGTCAAGATGTCGGGCCCACTGGACCGTGATGCCGCCACGGGGAGCAACGCCTTGATTCGACGGCTCAGCAACAGGGCCTGGTTGATGAAGTGACCCCCGAGGCAGAGAAATCAGGGAAAGATCCAGGGTGGGGGTCGGAATTTCTTTCATCAGTGCTCCAGAGGTTGGGTACCCCTGAAGTCTGAGAGGATTGCATGAAAACGTAATGACGAATTCAAGTCGAAATGATGACGGCGATGCGCGCCGTGGCTGACCACACCCGCAAGTGGCGGGCGTCCCTTCGGTTTACTTGCTGGCGCCGGCCTTGGATGCCTCTGCCACCAACTGGTGGTAGTGCACGGACAGATCAAACAACTTGGCTTTGCCTTCGTAGTAGCGGTCGAGGCGCCACTCTTGAAGCAGGCTGATGGCCATGTCGAACTCCTTGAGCTCGAGGTTGTACAAGTCGGAAATGGAAAAGTCCGTCTCGTTTTCCAGCGACAGGATCAATTTGGACAGTATTTGCGCAGCCTGGCTCTGCGGCTGGTTCAGTATGAGGCGACGAGCTTTTTTGATGACACGCATGGCTAGGGTCCAATCACGTAGATACTGGTCATAACCAGTCGGGAAGGCGATTATCTTTGATTAAAGGACAGCAATCGTGACAGTTTTATTTCAAAAAGGCGGTTTCAGTACTTCTCGGGGATGATCATGCTCGCTGGCACCGGATTGCGGATGTATTCCGGATTGCGAACCCGGGCGGGTAGCAACACATCCGGATGTTCGACTTCATGGTAGGGGACCAGTGACAGCAGGTGGTCGATACAGTTGAGGCGTGCCCGTTTTTTGTCAACGGCCTGGACAATCCACCAGGGGGCCTCGGGGATGTGGGTGCGCTCAATCATCGATTCCTTGGCGCGCGTGTAATCCTCCCAGCGGCGACGGCTCTCCAGGTCCATGGGGCTGAGTTTCCACTGCTTGAGCGGGTCGTGAATGCGCGCAAGAAACCGGGCATGCTGCTCATCGTCGGTGATGGAAAACCAGTACTTCACCAACTGGATGCCGCTGCGCACCAGCATTTTTTCAAACTCGGGGACCGAGCGGAAGAATTCTTCGTACTCGTCGTCCGAGCAAAACCCCATGACACGCTCCACGCCGGCGCGGTTGTACCAGCTGCGATCGAACAACACGATTTCGCCAGCAGCGGGCAGGTGGGCCACATAGCGCTGGAAATACCACTGTGTCTTTTCGCGGTCGTTCGGTGCGGGGAGGGCGGCGACACGGCAGATGCGGGGATTCAGTCGCTGCGTGATGCGCTTGATGACGCCGCCCTTGCCAGCAGCATCACGCCCTTCAAACAGCACCACCACGCGGTGCTTGTGGGCCACGACCCAGTCCTGCAGTTTCACCAATTCACTTTGCAGGCGCAGCAGCTCACGGAAATAGGTGAGCCGCTCCGAGCGATGCTCCTGACGCATCAGCAGAGCGGCGACATCATCCCGGTCTTCGAGTTCAGTTTCGATTTCCTCGTCCAGGCTGTCGAGCAAATCCATGCGCAGCTTTTCCATCTGCACGTCGTCGATTTCAATTTTGGTGGTCATGGTATTTCTTCCTCAGTCGGGTGAGGGGGTTAAAGCATGTCGGGATTCTGGACAGACATCAGCACAGTCCGTGGTTCACTGTCGCGCACACGTGTGCGGAACCACCAGACCGCTCCCTTTCGCATGGACACTTCCTCATCAGCAAGGTTGAGCAGCTTGGCCGCTGTGCGGCCCAGGTAGGGTTGATGGCCCACCACCAGGACAGCGTGTTTTCCGTGCGGCCACTGAACCAGCTCCAGCAGGTGGTCGTGGTTGCACTGGGGTGAGAGTTCATCGCGGAGCTTGTATTTGCGGCCCAATGCCGTCAGGGTTTGTTGTGCACGCACGGCAGGGCTGCACACGATGCGGGTGCCTTCAGGCAGTTGTTTGTCGAGCCATCGGGCCATGCGCTGGGCCTGACGCTCGCCTCGGGGCGTCAGCGGCCGCTCCATGTCGGCTTCACCTTCATGCAGTTCGTTGGCTTCAGCGTGGCGCCAAAGAATCAAATCCATGACGGAGAGTCCCTGATTGGAAAATTCAGGATGATTGTTGCGAGGCAATATGACAGTTTTGTGTAACGCTGACCCGGTTTCCGTTCGCGCCCTGTAGGAGCGGGCTTGATCGTCACGATTCGGTCACATATTTCTACAATAATGGAAGCATGGAACTCAAAGATGTCGTCAAAGCCTTGGCCGCATTGGCTCAACCCAATCGTCTGCAGGTGTTCCGCTCCCTCGTGGTGGCAGGCAAGGCCGGGGCGACGCCCGGTCAACTGGGCGAATCCCTGGGTCTGCCCAATGCCACGCTCTCGTTTCACCTCAAGGAACTGATGGTCGCCGGCCTGATCAGTCAGGAGCGCAACGGGCGGCATTTGATTTATCGGGTGGAGTTCGACCAAATGAACCAGGTGCTTGCTTACCTCACAGAGAATTGTTGCGAGGGTGTGGAGGCCTGTCTCGATACCTCGACAAGCTTGTGTCACTGCTGATGACACCTCCCACCATGACCATGCCTCAACCCCTGAACGTACTCTTCCTGTGCACGCACAACTCGGCGCGCAGCATCCTGGCTGAGGCCCTGTTGAACCACCTGGGTCAAGGCCGCTTCAAGGCCTATTCCGCGGGCAGCAGTCCGCGTGACAACCAACAACCCCATCCCCTGGCCCTTGAAACGCTGGCGAAGGCAGGCGTCTCCACGCAAGGGCTTTACAGCAAAAGCTGGGACGAGTTTGGCAAACCGGACGCCCCGCACATGCACCTGGTGATCACCGTGTGCGATAACGCCGCGGGTGAGGTGTGTCCCTACTGGCCCGGACAACCCGCCACGGCCCACTGGGGATACGAGGACCCGTCAGCAGGCGATGGCGGCGAGGAGGTCAAGCGTAAAGCCTTTGCGCAGACCTTGCATCTCATTGGCCAGCGGTTGCAAATTTTTGTGAACTTGCCTCCCGACAGCCTGAGCAAGCTCAAGATTGAGCGCACCGCCCGCGATTTGGCCCAGCATTGACCATGAATGATTCCCGTGAACTGACCGCCCAGGCCGCGACCCCAGCCCCCATGACCGTGTTCGAGCGTTATCTGACGCTCTGGGTATTTCTTTGCATCGTGTTGGGCATTGCGCTGGGGCAATTTTTCCCCGGTGTATTCCAGACGATTGGAGCCATGGAGGTGGCGCAGGTCAACCTGCCGGTGGGCCTGCTGATCTGGGTCATGGTCATCCCCATGCTGGTGAAAGTGGATTTCGGGGCCTTGCACGAAGTGCGGCAGCATGTGCGCGGCATCGGCGTCACCCTGTTCGTGAATTGGCTGGTCAAACCCTTCTCGATGGCCTTCCTGGGCTGGCTGTTCATCCGACATTGGTTCGCCCCCTTGTTGCCCGCCGATCAACTCGACAGCTATATTGCCGGACTGATCCTGCTGGCCGCGGCTCCTTGCACGGCCATGGTGTTCGTCTGGAGTCGCCTCACCCACGGAGATCCGCTGTTCACGCTGTCGCAGGTGGCCCTGAATGACACGATCATGGTGTTTGCGTTTGCGCCGCTGGTGGGATTCCTGCTGGGCATGTCGGCCATCACCGTGCCATGGGACACCTTGATCACGTCGGTGGTGCTCTACATCGTCATCCCGGTGGTGCTGGCGCAAGGGTGGCGCAAATCGCTCATGGCCCAAGGCCAGGAAACCTTTGAGGCTGTCATGGCCAGGATCGGCCCATGGTCCATCACGGCGTTGCTGGCCACGCTCGTGTTGCTGTTTGCCTTCCAGGGGGAAGCCATCCTCAAGCAACCCCTGGTCATTGCCTTGCTGGCCGTGCCAATTCTCATTCAGGTGTTCTTCAACGCGGCGCTGGCTTACTGGCTGAACCGTCAATGGGGTGAAAAGCATTCGGTGGCGTGTCCGTCCGCATTGATTGGTGCGTCCAACTTTTTCGAGCTGGCGGTGGCGGCGGCCATCAGTCTGTTCGGGTTTCAGTCAGGCGCTGCCCTGGCCACCGTGGTGGGCGTGCTGATCGAGGTTCCGGTGATGCTGCTGGTGGTGCGAGTGGTGAATAACACGAAGGGCTGGTATACGAAGATGCCTCGATGATTGGTGTCGCGCCATCGGTGGTGCGTCCGCCTCAAACGACCTCTGCGGTATGGCGGCGCTGTCATCGAACACTTGGAAGTTAATCATGCAACTCAATCCCCAGGACGCTCGGTATTTGCAAAGTCTGATGCACGAGGCGAGTGCCCCCCTGCCTGCCGACTGGCATGCCTGGGGTTTGCAGGGGTGTTCACAGCCGTTGGGTGTCATGTCGTCGGATCATCTTCATCTGTTTGAAGAGCTCTTACCCCTAGAGGCACCGTTGCGGCATGACGGGACCCGATGGGTGTGGATGGCGGAACAGCTCAGTCCCGCCAGACGAGGCGATGTATTGCAAGAGGTTGCCCGACAGTTGCGCCGGCAGGGGGCCGTGGTGGGCTGGCGCGATGAGGCGTATTCCTGCTGGGCTCCGCAAGAAGCTTCCTGGCCCTACAACGAGCCGGAATTGTTTCGGCTGGAGCGCTCAGCCTTTCGATTTTTCGGCTTGCGCAGCCATGCATCCCATGTCCACGGATTGACCGCTGATGGACGCATGTGGTGTGGTCGTCGCGCACTGAGCAAGGCCACGGATCCCGGATTGTTAGACAACCTGGCAGCGGGCGGTCTCCCTGCTGATGAGCACCCCCATGCGTGTGCAGTGCGAGAAATTCTGGAGGAAGCGGGGCTGACCCGCACGGTGTCGGCGGTGGTCGCCTGCCCAGAGGTCGTCACCACCGAACGCACGGAGCCCGAAGGCTGGCACAGTGAAACGCTGTTTGTGTACACCACCGCTGTGTCAGACACGGAAATCCCGATGAACCAGGATGGGGAGGTGAGTGAGTTTCTTTGCCTCGAAATGCCCGAGGTCTTGTCTCGCATGCGAGCCGGTGAATTCACCCGCGATGCCGCGTGTGCCATTGCGTTGTACCTGCTCAGCCAGGTGTCAAAGGGCGATCACCGAGCTTGAATGCCTGTGCGCGAGTCCTTGCGCCGCGACCACCGTAAGGCCAACGGCCCCAGCGAAATACCCACTGCCAGCACGGTGAAGGCTGCCGTCCAGGCCCGAGGTTCGTTCGCACCGCCCCAGGCGTCCAGTGCCACGCCCACCAACCATCCGGCCAGGGCAGACAGACCAAAGCCCACGGTCGAGTGCAGGGCCAGGGTGACACCCCGAGAGCCTGGTTCGGCGGTAGCACTCATGCCCGCTGTCAATGAGCCTGAATCTGCCGGGACGGTGATGGCATACACCAGCACCCAGACCAGAAGCCAATTCAACGAGGCCTCGGCGCTCAGCCCAATCAGCAGGGCAACACACGCCGACGACCATTGCACCGCCGTGATGGCGCGGTGACGGCCAAAGCGCAGTGACAGTTCATTGCCCCAGATGCTGGCAGGCATGGCGAGCACGGTCACGATGACACTCACCGTCATCGGATCAAACCAGGTGCTGCCTTCATGACGCTGCACGACGAAGGTCCAAAATCCCACCAGCCAGGTGCGCAAACCATACAGTTCGAAGCAGTGCGCCCCATAGCCCAGGATGTAGCCCATCGTGGGGCGATTGCGCAGAACCGGGCGTACATTCAGCAGGTGCCCGCTAGCAGGCGGAGGGTGAACAGGGCGCATCGATAGCGCCACCGCCACCATCACCAGTGGACCCAGGCTGGTGAGGTAGAAGGCCCACTGCCAGTCGATGTGCGTGGCCGCCCATTGCGACACCAGAAACGACAAGCCCACCCCGAGAGAATAGCTCGAGGTGTAGAGCGTCACACTGCGAGAGGCGTCTGCCGCTGCAAGTCGATCGGTCAAGGCCCGCAAGCCCGGCATGTAAGCCCCTGCAAATCCAATACCGGCCAGGGCCCACAGCATCAGCGCAGACCACAGGCCCTGCGCGAGCGCGCCGAAGGCGAAGGTGGCCAGGGCGCTGAACAAAGAGCCCCAGAGCAGGATGACGCGCGCGTCCCGGCGATCGGTCAAGGAGCTCAGGATGGGCACGGCCAGCATGTAGCCCGCAGCGTAGGCGGCGGCCATCAGTCCTGCTTGGGCATTGCTCAGGCCCCACAAGGGCATCAGGTGCACTGTCATCACGGCGGGCACCACCACGTGTGGCAGCAGATTGCCGATCTGCCCCAGGCACATGGCCATGACGAGTGTGGGTCGCATCAGCGCGAGGACATGAGGGGCAGCGCCGACGAGAGTTGGCGTGTGGCGCCCGCCACCTGAAACCTGGCCTCCAGGCCCGGCGGGCCCGTCTCGATGTGCAGGGCAGGGTTCTCCAACAGTCCGGTGACACGCAAACCTGCGCGAAGCGTGTCAGGCTGCGGATGTCTCAAGGTCAGGCGCTCCAACCGCACACCGCTGTCGGGCATGCGCGCAGCCGGGTGCCTGTCCCCCCACTCGATGAGGGTGGGGAAGGTGCCGTCGAATAGACGCTGCCCGTCGTCTCGCACCGTGATCTTCCATTGCAACAGACCATCGGGTGTTTCCCGCGACGCCTGCAGCACCTCGCCGGGGTCGATGTTCACCCCGCGCGCGTGGTGAACGGCCTGCTGAACATCGGGTGTTCGGGCCACCCAGTGCGCCAACAGGGGGCCCTCTGTGTCGACCTGCATCATCAACCGGGGGTCATCCATGTCGAACCAGCGTCGCAGACCGGGTGCGCGTGTGGGGGTCGCCAGAGGATCGAGCGCGATGACCTCGAGGTAGGCGCCTGGAAACGCCGACGAGGCGATGCTCAGCAACCGGTTGTGGGTCCCCATCAAGGGGTGCGTGCCGCCCGGGCCCGGTGGAACGCCAAGGTGTTGTTCGCACCAGCGCACGCCGTCGTCCAGCGTGGGCGCCACCACCACCAGATGATCCAGGCCAGGAAGGTTCATGGGCCCATGCTAGCAGAGGGTCTGAGCGGGACCGTGGGCGGGTGGGTCTGAACGGCATCCCATCCTTACCTCCTCAATAGGTAAGTCAACTTACCAACCGTGACGGGACCACGGGCAGGTCTCTGGCCGCGAGTCGCGCCATGAAAGTTGACGGCCGGGTCTGCCTTGTCTGGAGGAGGTGTGGGTGGGCGTGTGGGTGAGTTGCCCGCGTGCTGTGGGGGTCAGGTGGCTTCTGACGGCTTGGATTCCCAGACCACCCGGCGCGTCAGGTGCATGAAGAACGCTTGCTCGGACTCGTTCAGGGGTTGCAGGATGTCTTGTTGCAGTTCTTTCACCAGAGGCGTCAGTGCTCGCAGGATCTTGCGGCCTTCTGGGGTGAGTGAGAGCTCTCGGGAGCGTCGGTCTTTCTCACTGGTGACGCGGTTGATCCAGCCCTTTTTGAGCAAGCGGTCGATGACGCCGCCAATCGTGGCCCGGTCGTAGCCGATCATTTCAGCGACCCGTGACTGGTCGCTGCCGGGGTGGGTGTGGATGGCGTCCAGGGCGGCGAATTGCACCGGCGTCAGGTCAAACCCGGCGGCCTGGGTTCTCTGGGCAAAGAGGGAGGTGGACTGCTGGTGCAGGCGGCGGATCAGGTGGCCGGCCATGTCCAGCACGGCCATGGTGTCGTTCATGGAAATGGGTTCTCAGGCATCGATGGATCTGTCAAATTATCCGGGTTTTTTGGTATTTGTACAGACAAACTTGACGATTATTGGTAAGTATAGTTATCATTTCGCATCGACCACTATTTCGTGATCCTTCCCGAGGATGGAGACCAGACATGCAGTTCTACAAAGACGGATTCCGCGGCGGTAACCCCGACATCCAGCAGGCGGCCCCCAACCGCCGCAACCGCGGCCTGCACGAACCCCTGCCCGACCAGGTGGACGTGCTGATTGTGGGCACCGGGCCGGCTGGCCTGTGTCTGGCGGCGCAGTTGTCGCGCTTTCCCGAGATCACGACGATGATCACCGAGCGCATGTCGGCCAACATCATCAAGGGCAAGGCCGACGGCATCAACACGCGCACGATGGAAATGTTCCAGGCGTTCGGCTTTGCCGACAAGGTCAAGCGTGAAACCTACTGGGTCAATCAAACCGCCTTCTGGATGCCCGACCCGCAAAACCCCGACCACATCAAACGCGTCGGGCGTGTGCAGGACGTGGCCGATGACAGCTCGGAGATGCCACACATCCTGATCAACCAGGCGCGTCTGCATGAACTGTTCCTCGAGGTCATGAAAAACTCCCCCTCGCGACTCGAGCCCGACTACGGCTGGGAAGTGGTGGGCCTGACGATCGACCCCAGCACCGACGATCACCCGGTGACGGTAACCCTGAAGGATTCGGTGGGCGTGAACTGGGGGGTGACCCGCACGGTGCGGGCCAACTATGTGGTGGGATGCGATGGCGCGCATTCGGCGGTGCGCAACGCGATCGGCGGCAAGCTGCACGGTGACGCGGCCCACCAGGCCTGGGGCGTGATGGACATCCTGGCCAACACCGATTTTCCGGATGTGCGCCAGAAGTGTCTGATCTCGTCGGCCAAGGAGGGCAACGTGCTGGTGCTGCCCCGCGAAGGGGGCTACATCTTCCGCATGTATGTCGAGCTCGACAAACTGCGCCCGGACGAGAAGGCGGCCCACCGCAAGTTCACCCAGGACGACATGATTGCCGCGGCCAACCGCATCATCCGGCCGTACTCCCTCGATGTGAAGGAAGTGGTCTGGTGGTCGATCTACGACATCGGTCACAGCCTCACCGACCGGTTTGATGATGTGCCCGAAGGCGTGGACCGCAACCCCCGGGTGTTCACCGCGGGCGACGCCTGTCACACGCACTCGCCCAAAGCCGGGCAGGGCATGAACGTGTCCATGCAGGACACCTTCAACCTGGGCTGGAAGCTGGTGCAGGTGCTGCAGGGGCGCGCCGATCCGAGCCTGCTGCGCAGCTACTCCAAGGAGCGCCTGACCGAAGCCAAGCGCCTGGTGGAGACGGATCACCAGTGGTCGCGCATCATGTCGGCGCCCACCACGCAGGCCGAGCGCGACGGCACGCAAGAGCCGCGCATCATCCGCCAGTTCAAGGACAACCTGGAGTTCACCGGTGGCACCGCGGTGAAGTACGACGCATCCATCCTGTTTGCCACTTCCCCGCATCAGGCACTGGCGAGCGGGCTGGAGATCGGACGGCGCTTCCACTCAGCGCCGGTGGTGCGCGTGGCCGATGCCAAGCAACTGCACTTGGGTCATGTGGCCGAGGCGGATGCGCGCTGGCGTCTCTATGTCTTTGCAGGCCGGGCCGACAGCGCCCAGCCGGGCTCGGCCATGCACCAGCTGGCCGACTGGCTGGAAACCCACCCGAACTCACCGGTGGTCAAGCACACCCGCCCGGGCGAGGACATTGACGCGGTGATCGATGTGCGCGCGGTGTTCCAGCGCACCTTCGACCAACTCGCGTACGAGACGATGCCCTCGCTGCTCAAACCCAGGACCGGCAAGCTGGGCCTGCAGGATTACGAGAAGGTGTTCTGCGTGGACCACAAGGGCCTGGGCGATATCTTTGACATGCGCGGCATCAACCGCGAGCAGGGCTGCATGGTGGTGGTGCGTCCCGACCAGTACGTGGCCCATGTGCTGCCGCTCGCGGCCGTGGACGAACTGGCGACGTACTTTGCCGGCGTGCTTCGCTGAGGCGTCGCGTTGGGGAGGCGCTGGTGAGGTGCTGGTGAGGTGCTGGTGAGGTGCTGGTGAGGTGCGCTGGGGGTGGCTGGTGCGGTGGCTAGTGCAGGCGTCGCAGATCGGCTTGAGTATCTGTATAAATATACAGTATATTCGAGTGCATGCATTCCGTGACCCCATCACCGCCACCAGCGCCCCAACCGGTTTTCATCCCCGACAGCAAGGTCTTGTTGCCGGTGTGCGGCTGGAAGGTGCCCGCCGGTTTTCCATCGCCTGCCGCGGACCACACCCGCAAGCGCGTGGACCTCAACGACCACTTGATCCGCAATGAATGTGCCACGCACATCTTCCGGGTCAAGGGCGACTCCATGATCGAGGCCGGCATCTACGAGGGCGACGCGTTGCTGGTTGATCGCTCCATCGAACCCAAGCACGGCAACATCGTGCTGGCGGTGCTGAACAACGAGTTCACCGTGAAGCGTCTGTACCGGCGTGGCGGGGTGATCAAGCTGATCGCCGAAAACAAACTCTATCCCCCCATCGTGGTGAAGGAGGGCGAGGAGTTTTCGGTGTGGGGCGTGGTCACCTACAACCTGCACAAGCTCTACTGAGGGCGGGCCATGGGCAACGCCGTGCAGCAGTTGGCCTTGGTGGACTGCAACAATTTTTATGTGAGTTGCGAGCGGGTCTTTCGCCCGGACCTGGCGCAGGTCCCCCTGGTGGTGTTGTCCAACAACGATGGGTGCGTGGTGTCGCGCTCCAACGAGGCCAAGGCCCTGGGGGTGAAGATGGGCCAGCCCTGGTTCGAGTGCAAGGCCCTGGCCGAGCAACACGGCATGCTGGCCCTGAGCAGCAACTACGCCTTGTATGCCGACATGTCCAACCGCGTCATGCAGATCCTGAGCGGATTCGCCCCCCGGCATGAGGTGTACTCCATCGACGAGTGCTTTGTCGACCTCACCGGCGTCCCCCGACTGCGCGAGGTGAGCTATGCCATGCGCGAGCGGGTGGGGCAGTGGACCGGCATCCCCGTGTGCGTGGGCATCGGCCCCACCAAGACCCTGGCCAAACTCGCCAACCACGTGGCCAAGCGGCATCCGCGCTCACGCGGTGTCTTCAACTACAACGACCTGCGTGACGCACAAAAGGCACAACTGCTCCAGCGCATTCCTGTCGACGAGGTGTGGGGCGTGGGACGCCAACTCACCCGGCGACTGTCGCAGCATGGCATCACCACCGTGCTCGACTTGCGCGACGCCCACGTCGCCACCCTGCGGGCCGAGTTCGGTGTGGTGATGGAGAAGACGCAGCGTGAGTTGCAGGAGATCGCCTGTCTGGACTTGCAAGAGGTGCAACCCGACCGGCAACAGATCATTTGCAGCCGCTCGTTTGGTCAGATGGTCACCGAGTTGCCGGTGCTGCAGGACGCGCTCTCCACCTTCGTGGCCAACGCCTGCGCCAAGTTGCGCGCCCAGCACAGCCACGCAGCCGTGCTGCAGGTGTTCCTGCAGACCAACCGGTTTCGCCGGGACTTGCCGCAGTACATGCCCAGTCTGGCTGTGCCCCTGCCCGAGCCCACGGACGACACGCTGGAAGTCAACCGCTGGGTCCACCACCTGTGCCATCGGATGTTCAAGCCCGAGTACGCCTACAAGAAGGCGGGCGTGGTGCTGAGCGAGATCAGCCCCGTGACGCACCGGCAGGGCGATCTGCTGGAGCCTGTGCGGGCCTCCAACACCCGGTTGATGGCGGCACTCGATACGCTCAACCAGCGCTTTGGGCGTGGCACGGTCAAGGTGTCCACGCAAGGGGCGTACACCCAGTGGCAGATGCGCCAGGAGCGCAAGTCGCCCAACTACACCACCGACTGGCAGGACCTGCCCGCGGTGTGACACGGCCCGTGCGTGTGCACGCGTGGCCCGATGCGCTGTCCTGCAGGCGCACGGGCCACGGTTCACGCCTGCGTCCCGCTTCTAGAATGAGCCCGTCAAGTCTTTCCCGAACGGAACACCTTCATGCACGCCACCCTCATCGACAACCGCTTTCTGGGCAGCC
This sequence comes from uncultured Burkholderiales bacterium, assembly GCA_937927685.1. Classification (GTDB taxonomy): domain Bacteria; phylum Pseudomonadota; class Gammaproteobacteria; order Burkholderiales; family Burkholderiaceae_C; genus Limnohabitans. The sequence continues at coordinate 49,506 of CALBSC010000010.1, forward strand.
TGTTTTCAACCGACGCGATGCGTCAGGTCTGGGCCGACACTGCCACGCTGGCGCGCTATGTGGACACGGAAGTGGCCCTGGCGGTAGCCGAGGGGCGGCTGGGGCTGATTCCCCGCGAGGCGGCAGACGCCATCGCGGCCGGTGCGCACGGGGTTGCGCTGGACATGGCACGACTGCAGCGTGAAACGCACAACGTGGGCTACCCGATCCTGCCGCTGGTGCACCAGGTGGCAGAAGGGCTGGGGGATGCAGGCAAGTATCTGCACTGGGGCGCCACCACGCAAGACATCATGGACACCGCGCTGGTGTTGCAGATCCGTCAAGGCCTGGAGTTGCTGGAGCACGACCTGCGTGCCGTCTCGGCGCAACTGCGTCGATTGAGTCAAGAGTACCGCGATACACCCATGGCCGGGCGCACCCATTTGCAACATGCCTTGCCCACGACCTTCGGGTTGAAGTGCGCCATCTGGCTCGGCATGGTGGAGCGCAACCTGGAGCGCCTGCACGAGCTGCGTCCGCGCGTGCTGGTGGGGCAGTTCGCCGGTGCCGGCGGAACGCTCGCCTCGCTGGGCGATCGTGGGCTGGCGGTGCAGGCCGCCATGATGCAGGAACTGAAACTGGGTGTGCCGGCCACCCCCTGGCACACCGCCCGCGACAGCCTGGCCGAAACCGTGCAATGGCTGGGACTGGTGACCATGTCGCTGGGCAAGATGGCGTTCGATGTGTCCCTGATGATGGCCAATGAATTCAGCGAAGTGTTCGAACCGTTTGTCCCCGGCCGCGGTGCGTCGAGCACCATGCCGCAAAAGCGCAATCCCATCAGTTGCGAGGTCATGATCGGTGCCGCCAAAACCGTGCGCCACCTGGCCGGTCTGGCCCTGGATGGGGCGGTGCAGGACTTTGAACGCGCCACCGGGCCGTGGCAGGCCGAGTGGGTGGCCATTCCCGAAGCCTTCCTGCACACCGCCGGTGCGGTCTCGCAAGCGGTGTTCATGCTCAGTGGTCTGGAGGTGGACACGGTGCGCATGAAACACAACCTCGACTCCACCGGGGGCCTGATCGTCGCGGAAGCCGTGATGATGGGGCTGGCACCCATTCTGGGTCGCAACGAGGCACACGATGTGGTCTACGCCGCCTGCCGCACCGCACTCACCGACAAGCGCACCCTGGCCGACGTGCTCAAGGCCATGCCCGAGGTGACCGGTCTGGTCAGTGCGGCACAGATTGATCACTTCTGCGACCCCATCAACTACCTCGGCACCGCGCCGCAGATGGTGGACCAAGCGCTCGCCCTGCCGGCGCACTGACCAGGAGAGGCATGATGTTCGTTGACGTGTCACCGATGTCCCTGCAGTCCCGCTGCTTCATGGCGCTGGGCGCGCTCTCGGCCGCCTTGTCGGTGGCGTTGTCCGCAGCGGCCGCCCATGTGCCCGCCTTGCAGCAAGCGGGTCCGTCATTCGCCGCGTCGCTGGACCAGCAGCAGTTGCACGCGCTGGGGCTGGTGCTGGTGGGGGTGTTGCTGGCGCGACGCCACAACGGGTGGCTGGTGGCGTCGGGCTGGCTCATGGTGGCCGGCCTGTTGTTGTTCTGCCTGAATATCGACGCCAGAATTCTGTGGGGCGTTGAGGGCGCGCGGGCCCTGGTGCCCTGGGGGGGCAGCGCGTTCATCGTGGCCTGGCTGGCGCTGGCCGTGGGCGTGCTCACAACGAAACGGGTCTGACGCTGTGGGCGTCAGACCCGCTGGAGAGGTGTCAGGCACTCAGGCCTAGAGCACAGCCCTGGAGCTGCTACAGGCGCCTTGATCAGGCGTTGAGGATCGCCACGGAACGCGTGTTCAGGTAGGCGTCCAGGGCCTCGGGGCCGCCTTCCGAGCCATAACCCGATTCCTTGATACCGCCAAAGGGCATCTCGGCGCTGGGCATGGCCGGCATGTTGATCCACAGCATGCCCACTTCCACCTTGCGGGTCAGCAAGTCGGCATTCTTGAGTGAGCGGGTGAAGGCGTAGCCCGCCAGTCCGAAGGACAGGCGGTTGGCCTCGGTGATGGCTTCATCGATGGTGTTGAACTGGCGGATAGCCGCCACCGGGCCAAAGGGCTCGTCATTGAAGATGCGCGCGTCCAGCGGCACATTGGCTAGCACGGTGGGCGCCCAGAAGTTGCCGGTGTCGCCCTTGCGTTGACCCCCGGCCACCACCTGCGCACCACGGCGCACGGCGTCTTCCATGAACTCGGTCATGGCGGTGATGCGACGCGGGTTGGCCAGCGGCCCCATCTGCGTGCCCTCTGCCATGCCGTCGCCCACTTTCAGGCCGTCAGCCAGTTGGCCCATGGCCTTGACGAATTCGCCGTGAACGCTCTCGTGCACCAGGAAGCGGGTGGGGGAGATGCACACCTGGCCGGCATTGCGGAATTTGGCGCCACCAATCGACTTGACCGCTTGCGCCACATCGGCGTCTTCACAAATGATCACCGGGGCGTGGCCGCCCAGTTCCATGGTGACGCGCTTCATGTGCTGACCGGCCATCGCGGCCAGTTGCTTGCCCACGGGGGTGGAGCCGGTGAAGGTGATCTTGCGGATGATGGGGTGGGGGATCAGGTAGCTGGAAATGTCCGCCGGGTTGCCATACACCAGGCCCAGCACGCCTTCGGGCAAACCGGCGTCGGCAAAGGCCTGGATCAGGGCGGCGGGGCTCGCCGGGGTTTCTTCCGGGCCCTTGACCAGCATGGAGCAGCCAGCGGCAAGTGCCGCGCCGACTTTGCGCACCACCTGGTTGATGGGGAAGTTCCAGGGCGTGAACGCTGCCACCGGACCCACTGGGTCTTTCAACACCATCTGGCGGATGGCGAGGTTGCCGCGCGAGGGCACCAGTCGGCCGTAGGTGCGTGAGCCTTCTTCGGCAAACCAGTCGATGATGTCGGCACCGGCCATCACCTCGATCTTGGCTTCACCCACCGGCTTGCCCTGCTCCTGTGTCATCAGTGCGGCAATCTGGGGGGCGCGCTCGCGCAGCAGCACAGCGGCCTTGCGCATGATCTTGCCGCGCTCCTGCGCGGTCATGTTGCGCCAGGTGTCAAAGCCCTTTTGTGCGGCGGCCAGGGCGGCGTCGAGATCCGCATGGCTGGCATGCGCCACGCGCCCAATTTCTTTGCCAGTGGCCGGGTTGACCACGGACAGGGTCTTGCCTTCGGCGGCGTCTTGCCAGTGGCCGTTGATGAACAGTTGGGTGTTGGGATACGTCATGGAAATTTCCTGAGAAAACGGGGAGTCAATCTGTGTAGTCAAGCGTTGCGCTTGATCCATTCTAGAGCCCTCGACCAACCGTCCGCGGCCGGCTTTTCGCGGTAACTGGGGCGGTAGTCGGCGTGGAAGGCATGGGGTGCTTCAGGGTAGAGCACAAACTGGGAGGTCTTGGCGGCCGCATTGCCCTGCGACGCGGCCTGCGCCAGCGCGAGTTTCATGCGCTCCACCGAGGCCACCGGGATGCCGGTGTCCGCCTCGCCATACAAGCCCAGCACGGGAGCCTTGAGTTGCGAGACCAGCTCGATCGGGTGCCGCGGCGTGGTGGCGGTGCTTTGGCCTTCCAGGCGACCATACCAGGCCACGCCCGCTTTGATCCGGGGGTTGTGCATGCAGTACAGCCAGGTGATGCGCCCGCCCCAGCAAAAGCCGGTGATGGCCGTGCGGTCCACGTTGCCGCCGTGTTGTCCCGCCCATTGCAGCGTGGCGTCCAGATCGTTCATGACCTGGGCATCGGGCACCTTGGAGATGATGTCGGCCTGCAGTTTGGCGATCTCGCCATACGCACTCGGGTCGCCTTGCCGCACAAACAACTCGGGCGCAATGGCCAGGTACCCTTGCTGCGCGAACCGACGAGTCACGTCCGCAATGTATTCGTGCACGCCAAAAATTTCCGAGATCACCAACACCACGGGCAACTGCGTTTTGCCGGCCGGCGCGGACCGGTAAGCGGGCATCTTGAAGCCCTGCACATCGATCATCACTTCGCCTTCCACCAGGCCGGCCCGCGAGGTGTTGATCGCGGTCTGCGCCATCAGCGGCAGTGCGGCCGCCGCGTAGCCCACACCGAGTGCGGATTGCAAGGCCAGGCGGCGTGTGGTGCGGCCATGCGGGGCGTTGCTGTCGAGCAGCGCGTGGGTATCCTGAATCCATTGGGGTGTCATGCTGAACCTGTGATGGGGTGTGATGTGATGAGCGCTTCAGCGCTCCATGCCGGCAGCCTGGTACACCTGGATGGCGTCCGGGCTGGTCAAGAACTCGGCCAATGTCCTGGCCGCCGGGGCCTGTGCACTGCCGGCGAAGAGCCCGGCCGAGAACACCGTGAACAACTGGATCTCCGTCGGCAACGGCCCCAGGTACACCGTACCGGGCACGCCCTGCAACTCGCTGATCATCTGAATGCCCAGTTCGGCCTCGCCCTTGGCCACCAGCTCGGCCACGATGCCGCCAGCCGGTGTGATGGCCTTGGCCTTGATTTGCGGCGCAATGCCCAGCTTCTCGGTCACCGAGGCGAAGTACAGACCGCTGGCGCCGGTGGCGGTGTAGGTGACCGACCTGGCCTGTAGCAGGAATTGCTTGAAGGCCTCGACACTGCTGATATCGGGGCGTGGCGCCCCGGCACGAATGGCCACCCCGATGCCGGAGCGCGCGAGGTCCACCCGGCTGCCGGGCACGATGCGTCCTTGTTGCGTCAGCTGATCGATGAGGGGAGCGGTGAGCACCACCAGGTCGGCGGTGTCACCCGCATTGATTTTGCGCAGAATGATGTTTGAGGTGTCGTAGCTGATCAGCACCTTGTGTCCCGTGTTGCGCTCGAAGACTGGCAACAGTTGCTGGAACATCGCACTGACCCCGGTGGAGGCCATGACTTTGATGTCGGCGGCCCACGTCCCCACGGTGAAGGTGGCCAGCAGACAGGCGCAGAAAAAACGGATGTGACGCATCAAGAACTCCCGGGTCAGGCCACGCACGGCTGCGCGGCAAATTGAGGCATGACCTGTTCGCAAAACAGATCAAGCGAGCGGCGTGATTCCTCGTAGCTCAGGTCGCCGAAGGCAAAGCGCGTCAGCACATAGGTGGCACCGGCTTTCTCCACTTCAGCGTGCAACTGTTCGGTGACTTGCTCGGGCGTGCCCACAATCACCATGCCCCCGGCGGTGGCTTGCGAGAAGTCTTCCGGGATGGGATAGGACTTCATCGGGTTGCCGTGTGCCCGCCACAGATGCTGCAAGCTGTTGTACCAGTGCGCAAAGCCGCGCTCGCCCAGGGCGTAGGCCTCTGCATGGGTTTCAGCCACCACGATATGACGGCCCAGACCGAGGAACGGCATGCGCAAATGGCCACCGCCGTGGTGCTGCGACCAGACCTCCCGGTACCGGTCGGTGATGTCATGGACCGGGCGCGCAGGGCCATTGCACACAATGTTCACACCGTGTTCGGCAGCCCAGGGGGCGGCCGCTGCCGCAGACAGTCCGTACCAGATCGGCGGGTGCGGCTTTTGCACACAGGTGAGTTCCATGGGCACGTTGTCAAACGTGTAATGTGACCCTTGAAAATTGAGGACCGGCGAGGTCAGGCCTTGCAGGATGACGGCATACGCCTCTTTGTACAACTCGCCCGACTCCTGCGCCTGAACACCAAAATACGACATCTCGTAGGGCGAACTGCCACGTCCCACGCCGAGTTCGAGGCGACCCTGGCTCATCTGATCGAGCATGCAGATTTCCTCGATCAATCGAAGCGGGTGCGTCAGGCTCAGGGCGTAGACCAGCGGCCCGAACCGCAAGCGCTGCGTGCGCTGTGCAACCGCCGCCAGAAAAATGCCGGGCGCACTGGCCATGCCCAGGGGCGTCGAGTGATGTTCAGCGATGTGATACGCATGAAACCCCTCACGGTCATACACCTCGGCCAGCTTGAGACGGTTTTCGTAATGCTGAGGTAACGGGACCGAGCCACGGTCAAGGTGGTCAAACACGCCAAAGGTGAGGGCAGTCGATTCAGGTACACCGCTCATGGTTGTGACTCCAGTGGGTCAATGCCGTCGATCAGCACAAACGCGATGCGACAGACCGAGTCGGAACGATTCACCCATGCATGGTTGGTGCCTTGCTGAATCAGCACATCACCTTCCTTGAGATGCACTTCCGAGTCGTCCAGCAGCATGTCAATCTCGCCTTTGAGCACCAGCGCGTAATCCACGCTCTTGGTGCGGTGCATGTAGGCGTGGCGCGCCGCCTTGCCGTCCGCGGAATGGTGGTCAACGCCCATGGATTTCAGCAGATCGGCCTGGTTCATGGCTTCGGCTTGCGCGGTCACGGGGGGGAAGTCGACGATGCGCAGCACCGAACCGTTGGCTGGGGGCGGAACGCCGATGGTCCGATCGGCGCGGTCGGTTCGTGTATCCAGGCGGGCCGGGGTTTCGTCAGTCACCCACAGCAGGGTACTGACAAACCCCGCACCGGGACGAATTTTTTTATTCGGGGCGATGCCGTCCATTTCGATGATGGCTTTGCCCGAGTCATCATGACCGGTGACGATGCGGCGAATGGCGTGTTCCATGCGAAGGCTTTCTCTGAGGTAAGGATCAATCGACGGTGGCGCCTGAAGCCTTGATGGCCGGCGTCCAGCGGCGGTATTCGTTGCGGACAAATTCCTGCATCTCGGCCGGTGACAGGGCCGGGGTGGGCTCCATCGCGGCCTTGTCCAGCAAGACGGCATAGCCCGGTGTGGCTTGCAGGGTTTTGATCTCGTCGGCAATGGTGTCCACGATGGCAGGCGGCATGCCTGCAGGCCCCGCAAAGCCAATCCAGCCGGACCAGTCATAGCCCGGCACGGTTTCCGCAATGGGGGGCACCGACGCCATCAGCACCGTGCGCTTGGCCATCGACGTGCCCATGGCAAACAGTTTGCCGCTCTTGATGTTGGGGATGGCGAGCGTGCCATCGAGGAAAGCCATGTCCACCTGACCCGACAGCAAGTCGGTCATGGAACTGTTGCTGCCTTTGTACGGCACGTGGGTGATCTCCAGGTTCAATTGCTTTTTCAGCAATTCCATGAAGATGTGATGGGGAGAACCGGTACCCGAGGAGGCATAGCTGTATTTGCCAGGCGATTTGCGCACCACCTCAATCCACTCTTTCATGTTGCGCGCAGGAAATGAAGGATGAACACTCAAAAAGAAATTGGTGGCGCCCAGTCGCGCAATGGGGGTGAGGTCCTTCAACGGGTCGATGCCGGGCTTGGACATCAGTTGCGGACCCAGACTCATGGTGGTCACCGTGGGCACCATCAGGGTATAGCCATCTGGCGGTGCAGCGGCCACCAGTTTGGCGCCCAGCAGCGTGCTGGCGCCAGCCTTGTTGTCGATCACCACCGGTTGTTTGAGCGACGCCTGCAGGCTGTCGGCAATGGAGCGACCCAGCACATCGACCAGCGAGCCCGGCGGAAACGGCACCACCAGCTTGATGGGTCGGTTGGGGTACTGGCGTGGCGCCTCTTGGGCCTGAGCAGACCAGGGCGTCAACCAGGTCAGCGCACAGGCCAGCAAACCGGCCTGCAACCAGGTCGCCCAAGCCTTCATGTGAATTCTCGGGGGGCTAAAAAATGTCATGTCTGGATGAAGTGTTGTCATGCTGCAGGGCGGATGAGCGCGGTGGCAAGAATCTAGCGATGCCCCTGCTCACTGTCAACACGAACCGGCTTGTTTCATAATCCGCCCGTTACCTAAGAGACAGGGAGCGTTTGTGACAACTCAGCAGAAACCCCGAGTGGGCATCATCGGACTGGGCATCATGGGGGGCATCATGGGTGAAACCCTGCTGCGCCAAGGCTATGACGTCGTGGGCCACGACATTGTGCCGGCCTGCCGTGCACGCTTGCGAAAAGCCGGTGGCGTGGTGGCTGCGTCGGGCGCGCAGGTGGCGCAACAGTGCGATGTGCTCATCATTTCGCTGGCGAGTTCCCAGGCGCTGGCCTCGGTGGTGGCGGATTTGGCGACCGTCCCGCATGGGGGCACACCGCAAATCGTGATCGAAACCAGCACCCTGCCGGTGGCAGACAAGGAGCGCGCCGCCCAAGCCTTGAAGCAGCAGCGACGCAACATGCTGGACTGCCCCATCAGTGGCACGGCGGCCCGCATGAAAGACCGGGCCTGGACCATTTATGTGAGCGGCCCCAAGCGTGCCTGTCAGCAAGTGGCACCGATCTTTCAGGCGTTCACCGACATGGCGCCCTACATTGGTCCGCTCGGTGCGGGCACCAAACTCAAGTTTGCGGCCAACCACCTGGTGGCCATCTACAACGTGGCGTATGCCGAGTCGGTCAACCTGTGTCGCAAGATGGGTCTGGATCCGGCCATGGTGCTCAAGCACTTTGGCAACAGCCCGGTGTTGGGCACTGGGGTGATGCGCCTCAGAATGCCCTTCATGATTGACCGGCAGTATTCGCCGCCCACCATGAAGGTGGAGGTGTGGCAAAAGGACATGCAGGTGATTGGCGACATGGCCAAATCGGTGGACTGTCCCACGCCCCTGTTTCAAGCCACCGCGTCGATTTACACCGCGGCCATGGCCATGGGGCTCGCCCAGGAAGACACGGCGTCCACGGCCGAGGTGCTGGCGCAACTGTCCGGCGTCAAAGCCGCCTCACCCAGGCGGCCGCGCGGGGCGTCCAAGCGATCGGCCTGAATGCGCACCTCAGGGCCGGGCCGCTTGCAACTTCCCGATGTCTGCTTCGAGTTGTCTCAGTTTGCCTTGCAGGGCACTGATCTGTCCGTTGAGTGCGCCGACGTTGACGAACACCTCGTTTTCGGCCGGGGCATTGAGCACACCGGCGTAGCCCAGCCAGGACGGCTCATACACCTTGACGCGCGAGAAGCCCAGGTCGCGCAAGATGACGGCCGTCTCGGAGGCGCGCACACCGCTCTGGCAATAGACCACCGTCTCCTTGTTCGGATCGAGCTGGCTGTATAAGGCCCGCAGGTCGTTTTGCTGCTTGAGGGCCATGCCTTCGCGGTGGCTCACCTGGCGCGATGCCAGCTTGACAGCGGCGGCCGGGTCGACCCAATTGCTTTCATACGGGATGCTGATGGCGCCCTGGATATGACCGCCGCGAATGGCACGAATGTCCTCGCCGGAAAATTCCTTGGGCGTGCGGGTGTCCACGATCTGCGCGCCGCCGGTTCGCACGCGATCGATCACGTCGTGGGTCCACAGCGTGCCCACACGCTCTTGCGAGAGTTGCAGCGTGACCGGCGGGAGCGAGACGGCTTGTTGTGACACCGCCTTGCCCGCGGCTTTCCAGGCATCGATGCCCCCGTGGTACACCTTGGCATGGGTGCCACCGTAATACTCGATCATGCGCGCGGCGAAGTAGGCGTAGGGGTCGCCCTGCGTGGCATAGACAATCACTTCCCGCTTCAGGATGTCGAGCCCGGCGCGACCAAACAACTGGCTGGCCACCGCGGCCGACGGCGGGTCTTCACGGTTGGGATCGCGAAACACATCACCCACGGCACCAATGTTGATGGCACCAGGCAGATGACCTTGCGCGTAATCGGCCGGGGAGCGGGCATCCCACAGCACGGCGCCGCGCGCCACGGCGGGTTCGATGTCCGAGGTGTCCAGTACCAGACCGGCATGGCCGAGTTGGGCCACACAGGCCAGCACCCAGGCGCAGACGACAGACCGCAGTTGCATGATGAATTGTCCTTGCAAGATATCGAGGAGTGCTATTGTGCCCGCGACCGTTGCGTTGCGCAGTCACCGGGTGTCCAGCACGCTGAAGTCGCCCAGGCGGCACGCGTGGGGCGCTTCGGGTCGGTAATATGTGCCACCATCATCACTCACTGCGCAGGAGACCCGCCATGAACCGACGTGATCACATCCAGGCCCTGGCCGCGGGCATTCTTGCGGGGTGTCTGGGCGCACCGTCCGCCTGGGCCCAAGGGCTCTCGGGACGCACCTTGCGTTTTCTGGTCGGTTACCCGGTGGGCGGGGTGGCAGACTTCATTGCACGCGCTTGCACCGAGGGATTGGGGACCAGCACGGGCGCCACGGTGGTGGTGGAGAACCGCCCGGGTGCGGCCGGCAACATCGCCATGGAGGCCGTGGCCCGCGCCACGCCTGATGGTTCGCTCTTGGGCATGTTCGGCAACTTGCAAGTCACCATGAACCCGCATGTGCCGCAACTGGCCCTCAAGGGGGTGGATCCGATGCGCAGCCTGGTGCCCGTGATTGCGCTGGCCGACATGATCCTGATGCTGGCGGTGTCGCCGCAGTTTGGGGTGAAAACCCTGGACCAGTTCATGGCCAAGGCCAAGGAGCAAGGCCCCAAGGTGCGCTTTGGACTCGCAGGCATTGGGACCCCCCATCACATGGCGGCCTTGTTGTTGCAAAAGCATGCCGGGCTCGACATGACCCTGGTGCCTTACAAGGGCGGTCCTCCCATGATGGCCGATGCTGCGGGCGGTCACCTGGATGCGGTGTTCACCACCTTGCCGGTGGGCGGGCCGATGGTGGCCGCTGGCAAGTTGACCTGGATCGCCACGGTGCCGGCCACACCCATTCCGAGTCTGCCCGGCTTGCCCGCGCTGGCCCCCCTGCTCAATGGCGAGACGGTGCCCACCGGCAACACCGTGTTCGCACCGGCAGGCACGCCCAACGCCGTGCTGGTGGAGTTGCACGACGCCTTGCGCAAACTGCTGGACACGCCGGCGCTGGTTGCACGCTTGCGAGCCAACGGCCTGGAGCCCCTGAACATTCCGCGCCAGGCACTGGCGCAACACCTGCGCGACGAGTCGGCCTACATGAAAGACTTCCTCGCCAAAGTGAAGATTGATTTTTCGACTTGAACGGAGCACCGGATTCATGATCATCGACGTCCACGGTCATTTCACGACCACCCCACCGCAGGTGGCGGATTTCAGAAAACGGCAAGTGGCCGAGTTCAAGCGAACTGGCCAGGTGCTGAGCGATCCCCCCGCGGTCAGCGACGAGGAAATTCGCACCGGCATCGAAACTAACCAGCTGCGCATCATGAACGAGCGCGGCGTGGACCTGACCATTTTTTCGCCCCGCGCGATTGGCATGGACCATCACGAGGGCAACGAGGCCACCAACATCGTGTGGGCGCGCTATTGCAACGACCTCATTGACCGTGCGTGCCGCCTGTACCCCGATCGCTTTGTGGGCGTGTGCCAGTTGCCGCAGGCGCCGGGTGTGCGTCCCGGCCGTGCAGTGATCGAGGAACTCGAGCGCTGTGTGAACACCCTGGGGTTCATCGGTGCCAACCTCAACCCGGACCCCAGCGGCGGACACTGGAGCGATCCGCCCTTGTGGGACAAGGACTGGTGGTACCCCTTGTACGAAAAGATGGTGGAACTCGATGTGCCCGCCATGATCCACGTGAGTGGCTCCTGCAACCCGCACTTCAATGCGGTGGCGACGCACTACATCAACGGGGACACCACCGCGTTCGTGCAGTTTCTCACCTCGGACATCTTCAAGGACTTTCCGACCCTGAAGTTCATCATCCCGCACGGCGGTGGTGCCGTGCCCTACCACTGGGGACGCTACCGCGGCATCGCGCTGGACATGGGCTTGCCGCCGCTGGAGGACAAGGTGTTGTCCAACGTGTTCTTTGACACCTGCGTGTACCACCAGGCCGGCATTGACCTGCTGTTGAAAGTGGTGCCCACCGCCAACATCCTGTTTGCGTCGGAGACGGTGGGGGCGGTGCAAGGCATCGATCCCTTGACCGGGCATTACTTCGATGACACACGCCGTTACATCGAAGGCTCCGAGGTGGCGAACGAGGCCATCCGTCGCCGGGTGTACTCGGAGAACGCGCTGGGGGTGTATCCGAGGTTGCGAGCCCATCCCCGCTGTTGCGGTTGAGGTTTCTGCGCGTGACGCTGTGGCGAACCCGGCGCGTCACTCAGGCACAATGACGCGATGACTTGGAATCGTCGCTTCTTCTTGCACGGATTGGCCGCCACTTTCTGTCTGGGCAGCACGGGCATGGCCCTCGGGCAGACCGCCTCGTGGCCCACCAAGCCGGTCCGGCTGTTGGTGGGCTTTCCCGCCGGCTCCACGCCCGACAGCAGTGCGCGTGCATTGGCCGAGGGCTTGTCTGCGGTGCTCGGACAGTCCGTGATTGTCGAGAACCGCCCCGGCGCGTCCGGCAACCTGGCGGCGGACCTGGTGGCCAAGGCGCAGGACGATCACACCCTGGGGGTGGTGATCAATGGCAACCTCACCTCGGCCAGGATGCTCAACCCCAACCTGAGTTATGACCCGGCGCGCGACTTCACCTTCCTCAGCTTGCTGACCACGGCGCCGTTGGCCTTGGTGGCGCGCGCCGACCTGCCCGAAGGCACGGCTTTTTTGGAAGCCGCCGTGCAACAAGGCGACCGCTGGAATTATGGATCAGTGGGCGCGGGTTCGGTGGCGCATCTGGGCATGGAGCAACTCAAGCTCAAAGTGCCGGGTCTCAAGCCCGTGCATGTGCCGTATCAGGGCAACCCGGCAGTCATCACCGCCTTGCTGGGCGGGCAGATTCACATGGCCCTGGTGCCGCCGGGCTTGGCCATGCCGCACGTCAAGACGGGTCGGTTGCATGTCATTGGCCTGACGGGCGGGCGCAGCACCCTGGTGCCCGAGTTGGGCGCGTTGAGTGAAATCGGCGTGAAGCAGTTCAACCTCGAGGTGTGGACCGCCTTGATTGGACCTGCGCAGCTTTCCAAGGCGGCACAACAGCGGTTGGCGCAAGAAGTCCCCGCGGTGGTGCGCAGCGCCACCACCCATCAGCGCTTGTTCACGCAAGGGTGGAACGCGGTGGGCTCGTCGCCGGAGGGTTTGCGCCGGCGCGTGGCCGACGAGAGTGCTATCTTGGGTGGCATCATCCGGTCGGCCAACATCAAGACCGAGTGAGTCGGACCGCAACGGAGTCGGTTCACGCCTTGATGGACAGGCTGTATTCAGAACTGCCGTTCCACCCAGACGATCAATCCACCTTGGCACCCGACTCGCGTACCACCTTGCTCCAGCGGGTGATCTCGGCGTCGATGTGAGCGCCCAGGGCTGCCGGCGTGGAGCCCACCGGTTCGTAGCCACCGGCCATGATTTGCGCCCGCAGATCGGGCAGGGTGAGCACCGAGGCGATTTCCTTGCTCAAGCGCTCGACGATGGGCGCAGGCGTGCCCGCCGGCGCCAGGATGGCGTACCAGCCGTTGATGACAAACCCGGGCATGCCAGCCTCGATCATGGTGGGCACGTCCGGCGAGATGGCGGCGCGCTTTTCACCGGTCACCGCCAGCGCACGCAGGCGGCCGGACTTGATGTGCGGCCACGAGGTGGAGATGCTGTCAAAGGTGAGGTCGATCTCGCCCGCGAGCATGGCGTTGACCACCCCCGCGCTCCCCTTGTAGGGCACGTGCGTCATCTTGATGCCAGCCTGGGTGCTGAAAAACTCCGCCGCCAGGTGGCCTGTGTTGCCGTTGCCTGCTGAACCAAAAGTGAGCTTGCCCGGCGCCGCCTTGGCCGCGGCAATCAACTCGGGAATGGTGTTGGCCTTGAGCGCACTGCTGGCGGCCACGATCATTGGCAGGTTGGCGACCAGCGACACGGGCGCAAAGTCCTTGCGGGTGTCATAGGGCAGCTTGGGGTAGAGACTGGCATTGATGGCGTGCGCCGCCAGCACCAGAATGAGGGTGTGACCATCGGGCTTGGACCTCGCCAGCGCCTGGGACGCCACCGTGCCACCTGCGCCCGCCTTGTAGTCCAGCGTGACGCTTTGGCCCAGCCGCTCTTGCAGTTTCAGGGCGAGGGGACGACCCAGCAGGTCGGCGCTGCCGCCGGGCGGGTAGGGGATGATGAGTTGAATGGGACGGTCGGGCCAACCCGGCGTGGCCGCGGGGGCCGACGTGGTTTGCGCGCCCAACGGGGTGCTTGCCACAGCGGTGAAGGCCAACAGGGCGGCCCATCCCAGGGAGCGGCGAGTCAATCGGTTCAGTGTCATCGGTGTCTTCCTCGTTGTATTCACGGCCATGGCCGACCGGATCTGTCGACGGCATGATAGGGTAAAACGCTGCCGCGTACAGCACGCTCACAGACCATGCAACGGTCGCATGAAGATCCGGTTCCCAGCGCGAGCTGCATGCGCCCTGCAGGCGCTCTACACGCGATCTGCAAGGACCTTCACAGAGGTCGTTGACCACCGACGTGTAAAATTCGAACACGCACCCCGCTTCAATGCGCTGTGCCACTTCAGCCGTTTGCTCCCGTCGGAGCCATGTAGAGGACACCCATGTATAAAAACCTCAAGGCCTGGTCACGGGCCTTTTTTATTGCCCTGGCGGGCCCGTTGCTGTTCAGCAGTCCGCTCGCGACCGCAGAGGCACCCCCCCTTCAAGTCGGATTCGTGTACGTCACGCCCCTGGTGCCATCGGGCTGGGTGGCGCAGCATGACGCGGGGCGACGCGCGATCGAGTCGGCCCTCAACACCCCGCAAGCCAAACGACGCGTGGTCACCCGCTACGTGGAGAACGTGGCCGAAGGCGCGGACGCCGAGCGCGTCATTCGCGACATGGCGCGCGAGGGCGTGGACCTCATCATCACGCCAAGCTTTGGGTACATGGAGCCCACGCTCAAGGTGGCGGCCGAGTTTCCGCAGGTGCGCTTCGAGTCCATCACGGGCTACAAGCGCGCACCCAATGTGGCCACGGCCAACGCGCGTTATTACGAGGGGCGTTATCTCGCCGGGGTGGCGGCCGGGCGGGTGAGTCAGTCGCACATCGCCGGGTATGTGGCGGGCTTTCCCATTCCGGAAGTGTTGCAAGGCATCAATGCGTTCACCCTGGGCATGCGCTCGGTGCGACCCGACGCGCAGGTCAAGGTGATCTGGCTCAACGCCTGGTTCGACCCGGCGCGTGAGCGTGAGGCCGCCATGACCCTCATGAACCAGCAGGCAGATGTGCTGGCATTTCACACCGGCTCCAACGCCGTGATGGTGGCGGCCCAGGAGCGCGGTCGCTGGGCGGTGGCCTACCACTCGGACATGCGCGATGTGGGGCCGCAGGCGCAACTGCTGGCGGTGACGCACCACTGGGGCGACTACTACACCCGGCGGGTGCGTGAGTTGATGCAGGGACAGTGGACCTCTGGCGATGTGTGGGGCGGGGTGCGTGAGGGCATGGTCCAGGTGCAGGGGTTCGGCCCGGCGGTCTCGGCCACCGTGCGCCGCGAAGTGCTCAGCCGACGTGACGAGATCGCGGCGGGCCGTCTGCACCCCTTTCGTGGTCCGCTGGTGGACCAGGACGGCCACACGGTGCTGACAGCCGGGGAGGTGCTGCCGGATGCGCGCATCCTGGCCATGGATTTCCTGGTGGCGGGAGTGTCTCCGCGCCTGCCCAGACCGGGTGCACCGCGCAACCCCTAAAATCCCGCCATGAGCATCAAATCCGACAAGTGGATCCGCCGCATGGCCGAACAGCACGGCATGATCGAGCCGTTTGAGCCTGGCCAGATCCGCCAGCGCGATGGCAACAAGATCGTCAGCTACGGCACCAGCAGCTATGGCTACGACATCCGCTGCGCCCCGGAGTTCAAGGTGTTCACCAACATCTTCAGCACGGTGGTGGACCCCAAGAATTTCGACGAGCGCAGCTTTGTCGACATCGAGTCGGACGTCTGCATCATCCCGCCCAACAGCTTTGCGCTGGCCCGCACCATGGAGTACTTTCGTATTCCCCGCAACGTGCTGACCATCTGCCTGGGCAAAAGCACCTATGCCCGCTGCGGCATCATCGTCAACGTGACCCCCTTCGAGCCCGAGTGGGAAGGCTATGTGACGCTCGAGTTCAGCAACACCACGCCCCTGCCGGCCAAGATCTATGCGGGGGAGGGCTGCGCCCAGGTGCTGTTCTTCGAGAGTGACGAGGTGTGCGAAACCAGCTACAAGGACCGCGGCGGCAAGTACCAGGGCCAGGTGGGTGTGACCCTGCCCAAAACCTGACCGGAACGACGCCCAGCGCTCTGCGACAGGCTATCTACAGGCCGCCCATAGGCAACCCATAGGCCACAAATAGGCCACACATAGGCCACCCATAGGCCACCCGTCGCACCAATTCGCACGCTCTGAGGGGTCCCCCACCCTGATGTCAGGCAGGGATGCGACAATACGCCCTGACATGAGTTCTTTTTCCAATTTGCAGCTGGCACCTTCGCTGGCACGTGCCGTGGCCGAAATGGGCTACGAGTCGATGACCCCCATTCAGGCCCAGGCCATCCCCGTGGTGCTCGCGGGGCAGGATGTGATGGGCGCCGCCCAGACCGGCACCGGTAAAACCGCCGCGTTCTCCTTGCCGCTGCTGCAGCGCATGCTGCGCCACGAAAACAGCTCCACCTCGCCCGCCCGCCACCCGGTGCGCGCCCTGGTGCTGCTGCCCACCCGCGAGCTCGCCGACCAGGTGGCCCAGCAAATCAAGCTCTACGCCAAGTACACCCAGCTGCGCAGCACCGTGGTGTTTGGCGGCATGGACATGAAGCCCCAGACGCTGGAGCTCAAACGGGGCGTTGAGGTGCTGGTGGCTACGCCAGGCCGACTGCTCGATCACATCGAGGCCAAGAACGCGGTGCTCAACCAGGTCGAGTACGTGGTGCTCGACGAAGCCGACCGCATGCTCGACATCGGCTTCCTGCCCGACTTGCAGCGCATCCTGAGCTACCTGCCCAAGCAGCGCACCACGCTGTTGTTCTCGGCCACCTTCTCACCCGAGATCAAGCGCTTGGCCGGCAGCTACCTGCAAGACCCGGTGACCATCGAGGTGGCGCGTCCGAACGAGACGGCGTCCACGGTGGCGCAACATTTCTACAGCGTGAGTGACGACGACAAGCGTCGTGCCCTGCGACAGGTGCTCAACAACAATGGCCTCAAGCAAGCCTTTGTGTTCGTCAACAGCAAACTGGGTTGCGCCCGTCTGGCGCGCTCGCTGGAGCGCGATGGCCTGAAGACCGCCGCCCTGCACGGCGACAAGAGCCAGGACGAACGCCTCAAGGCGCTGGACGCCTTCAAGCGTGGTGAGGTGGACCTGCTGGTGTGCACCGATGTCGCCGCCCGCGGCCTGGACATCAAGGATGTGCCGGCCGTGTTCAACTTTGACGTGCCCTTCAACGCCGAGGATTACGTGCACCGCATTGGCCGCACCGGTCGTGCTGGCGCGTCCGGCCTGGCCGCTACCTTTGTGTCGGGCAGCGATCAACGCCTCATCAGCGATATCGAAAAACTCATCAAGAAGAAGATCGAGCTCGAAGCCGTCGAATTTGAAGACGAGCGTCCGCGCGGCCGTTTCAACTCGGGACGCCGTGCCTGGGCCGAGGACGATCCGCGTGATGTGGCGGAGTCATCCTCCTCGTCGTCAGCTTCCCGCGATTCGGGTGGTCGTGGGGGTCGCGGTCGTCCTGCCGCGCCACCGGCAGACCCGTTCTTCAACAAGCCCTACGAGCCCCCCGTGCGCGCCGAGGATACGCCCGCCGCATCCTGGGAAGCCGCACAGTCCAAGTCCTTGCGCAGCGTGTCGGCCAACATCAAAACCAAACGCAAGGTGGCGGCGTTGTTCAAATCGGACGAACCCGTCGGACACGACTGAGCCCCAGGCGGCTGAAGCCCGCCTCTGCGGCGTCAGACACTCGCAGGCACCGACACCGTGCGTCCCGGGCCCTGGGGCTCCAGGGCCCAGGCGGTGAGCTTGCCGCCCCACACGCAACCCGTATCCAGACACTTCACATCCGGTCGGGTCAGGCCCCCCAGGGTGGACCAGTGCCCGAACACCACGCGCACCTGGCGCGTCTGCCGCCGTGGCACATCAAACCAGGGCAGGTGGCCGGCCGGTGCATCGCCCAAGCCTTCCTTGGCCATGAAGTCCATGCGTCCCTCGGGTGTGCAAAAGCGCAAGCGGGTGAGGCCGTTGACGATGACGCGCCAGCGGTCGGGACCCAGCAAGTCATCCCGCCACTGGTCGGGCTGGTTGCCGTACATATGCTGAAAAAATTCTTCGGCCTGCGGGCCCTGCAACACGGCTTCCACCTCGCCCGCCAGTGCCAGCGTTTGTGCGGGACTCCACTGGGGCAAGACACCCGCGTGCACCATCAGGCAGTCGTCCTGCTGCAAGGCCAGTGACTGCTGCTGCAGCCAGTGCATCAAGTCGTGGCGGTCCGGCGCCTGCAACACGTCTTGCACCGTGTCGCCGCGTTTAAGCGGTGCGAGACCACGGTGCAAGGCTAGCAGGTGCAGGTCGTGGTTGCCCAGCAGGCAACGTGCGCTGGCGCCCAGGTCACGCAGACGGCGCAGCACCCCCACGTTGTCGGGGCCGCGGTTGACCAGGTCGCCCAGCAAAAAGAGCTGGTCGCGGCTGGGGGAGAAGTCCAGCGCCGTCAACAACCGTGTGAAGGCCTCGTGACAACCCTGCACATCGCCAATCAAGTAAAGTGCCATACCGGCATTGTCCGGTATTCAACCCCCTGTCTGACACCATGGATTTTGTTTTCATCGCCGTTCTGATCCTGCTCAACGGGCTCTTTGCCATGTCTGAGATGGCGGTGTCGTCGAGCCGCAAGGTGCGGCTGCTCGCCTTGCAGGAGGCCGGTGAGCATGGGGCCGATCTGGCCCTGCAACTGCTGGCGCGACCAACCCAGTTCCTGTCGACCGTCCAGATCGGCATCACCTCCATCGGCGTGCTCAACGGCATCGTGGGGGAGGCCGCGTTCAGTGAATCCGTGTCGCGCTGGCTGGTGTCGGCCGGCCTGTCCGCCACCGTGGCCACCTTCGCCGCCACCGCCAGCGTGGTCACGCTCATCACCTTGTTGACCATCGTCTTTGGCGAGCTGGTGCCCAAGCGCATCGCGCAGCTCTACCCGGAGACCATCGCGCGCCACACGGCGCCGCTCATGCGCCTGCTGGGGGTGGTGGCGCGTCCCTTCATAGCTTTGCTCTCGGCCAGCACGGCCGGGGTGTTGCACCTCATGCGGATGGACACGCGTCGCCAGGACTCGGTCACCGAGGAGGAGATCAGCGCCAGTCTGTCTGAGGGGGTGCACGCCGGGCTCATCGAGCATCAGGAACACCAGATGGTGAAGAATGTGTTCCACCTCGACGACCGACCGCTCACCTCGCTCATGGTGCCGCGCTCGGACATCGACTGGCTGTCGGCCAAGGCCACGGTGCAGGAAGCCCTGGAGCAGGTGCGACAAGGCGCGGCGCACTCGTGGTACCCAGTGTGCCGGGGCGGGCTCGACGATGTGGTGGGGCTGGTGAGTCTGGCGGAACTGACCCAGCACACCGCGGGCGATCAGTTGCTGGAGACCTTGATGGTGCCTGCGGCGTTTGCGCCTGAAACCCTGAGCGGCCTGGACCTGCTGGAGCAGTTCCGTCGTCCGGCCAGACGCACCCAGCGCTCGGCCCAGAGCGGGCGCATGGTGATGGTGGTCGACGAGTACGGCGTGGTGCAGGGGCTCATGACCCCGCGCGATCTGCTCGAAGCCATCACCGGTGAATGGCTGGACCACGCCAGCGTGCAAGACAGCTGGGCGACACCGCGTGGCGATGGCAGCTGGCTACTCGATGGGGCCATGCCAGTGGTGGAACTCAAGACACGCATGGGCTTGAGCGAGTCCTTGCCCGGCGAGGACCGGGGTCTGTACAACACGCTGGCCGGGCTCATCATGTCGGTGAGTGGCAAAGTGCCCTCCACCGGGGCGCGTGTACAGGTGCAGGGCTGGGAGTTTGAAGTGGTCGACCTGGATGGTCGCCGCATCGACAAGGTGCTGGCCAAGCCGCTGGCCCAACCCGAGCCCCAGCCAGCGAGCTGATCAGACCTTCAAGGGGGAGATCGCCCGGGGGGCTGCGCAGGCACACCCAGGCTGTGCTCAGGGGCACACCGCAGCCACTCGTCAGGCGGTCCTGCGGTGCCCACCCAAGCCGTCCTTCAGGGACGCGTCATCACGAAGTCGTAGTTCAGCGTGTAGAAGTCTTCCTTCATCACCTTGCCGTCCGGGGCGGTGCCCGGCTGTTGGCGCACGAAGTCGGCGATCAGAGACGGGCGCACGCCAAACACTGCATCACCATCGAGGTTCTTGCTGTTGCGGTCGAAGATGTGCGTGACCAGCGGGCGGAAGCCGTCGGCCTGGATGCGGTAGTGCAGGTGAGCCGGACGCATGGTGCGACCGGTGGTGGCACGCAGCATGATCTGGGCGGTGCCGTCCGTCGGAATGGGGTAGTCCACCGGCAGAATCGACCAGAAGTGGTAGCGACCTTCAGCGTCCGCGTGCAACACGGCGCGGGCCCAGGGGCCGTTGGTTTCCAGGTCGGTCTGCACGTCGTACAGGCCACGGTCGTCCGAGTGCCACACGTCAATGATGGCGTGGGGGATGGGGCGACCCTCGGTGTCCAGAATGCGGCCCTGGGCGTGCATGGGCGTGCCGGCAGCGCCTGCGCTGATGTCGGCACCCAGCGGGAATTCGGGCGCATTCTCCAGCAGGAAGGGGCCCACCAGCGTGGGTTCTGTGGCGTGGGCCGGACGGGGGTAGTCTTGCGTCACGGTGAGCATGGACAGGCCCAGCGCATCCGAGAAGATCATGAACTCGTTGCGGCCCGGCCCGCAAAACTTGCCGGTTTCCTCAAAGAGTTGCATGGCATACGCCCACTCGCTGGCCGAGAGTTTCACCTCTTTGGCAAAGCTGTGGATGTGCTTGATCAGCGACAGCATGATCTCGCGCAGACGCGGATCGGGCGTGTTCTCGTAGCGCTTGAGCACCTCGTCGGTGATCAGGTCGGTGGCGTCGTACAGATTCTCGATCGTGTGCGCGTTCTTGTGGTCAGGGGCGTTCATCGTGTCTGTCTTCCTCAGGGTTGAAAGTCGGTGGCTTTGGCGCGCAGGTCGGTGCCTGGCTTGAGCCGGAATTTGGCAATTTTCATCGATCCGGTGTGCGGCAGTTCGTCCACCATCGCAATATACCTCGGTTGCTTGATCAGCGACAAATGCGCCACCGCATGCTGGTACACCTGTTGTGGGGTGAGCGTGGCCCCGGGGCGGGGGACCACCGCCACCAGAATCTCTTCCTCGCCCAGGTCGGACGCCACCCCGATGGCGGCACACTCCAGCACATCCGGGTGGCTCCCAATCACACTGTCGATCTCCGCCCCCGAGATGTTCTCCCCCCGGCGGCGGATGATGTCCTTCTTGCGGGTGAAGAAGAACAGATAGTCATCGCGGTCGCGCCGGCACAGGTCGCCGGTCAGGAACCACCCCTGGTGGAAGCTGGCGGCGGTTTGCTCGGGGTCGTTGAAGTAGCCCTGCATGAGGGTGGGGGTGCGCACCACCAGTTCGCCCACCTCGCCCACGGCGGCGTCTTGCCCGTCGTCGTTGAGGATGCGCACCTCGGGGCGGGGAACGGCAGGATCGGGGTGGGGCGAGATGCAACCCATGCTCCCCAGCTTGTGCGGGCCCAGAAAAGGGTTGCTCAGCACCCCGGGAATTTCCGTCATGCCGTAGCACTCGATGAGCGTGTGCACCCCAAACCGCTGCTGGAAGGTGTCGAGCAGGTCGCGGTTGAGCGGGGCCAGGAACATTTTGTGCAGGCGGTGGCCCGGCACAAACTCCTCGGGCGGGCGACGCGCCAGAATGGCGGCTGCCGACATGATGACGTTCACCTCGGTGGCCCGGGTCTGGGCCACCTGCTGCCAGAAGGCTGAAGCCGAGAACTTGCGAATCAGGATCAGCGTGCCACCGCAGGCCATGGCGCCGCCCAGGGAATACATCAGGGCGTTGATGTGAAAGAGCGGCAGCACACACATCACGCGCTCATCGGGCTGAAAGAACATGCGCTGAACAAAGGCTTCGGCGGTCAGCAGGTAGGTGCGCTGGCTGTGCATCACCCCTTTGGGGAAACCGGTGGTGCCCGAGGTGTAAATGATGAGGAAGGTGCTGTCGGCCGTGCCCACCCGGGTGTGCTCGTCTGCCGCGCTGCGGGCCCATTGGTCCAGCAAGGAGGCTTCAGCCCCCCACGGTTGGTCGATGATGACCCGCCAGGGCGCCGGCGCCATGCCGGCCACCGCCTCGGCCACGCGTGCGCTGGGTTCGGGCGAGCAGATCACGCCGCACACGCCGGCATGTTCAAAAATGTATCGCGCCTCGCGGGCTTCGAACTCGGGGTTGCACGGCACCACGATAGCGCCCAGTCGGGCGCAGGCCAGCATGAGCACCACGGTGGCCGGGTGGTTGTAGGCCATCAGGCCGATCCGGTCGCCTGCGCCCACCCCACGGTCCTTCAGCCATTGCACGGCGTGGTGGGCGCGTTGCGCGCACTCGCCCCAGGTCATCACCTGGTCTTCGTACTCCACCATCGACTGGTCGGGTTGCGCCGTGCAGCGAGAGGCAAAGAAATCGGCCAGGGAGAAATCATGCGCCGGAAAGCGCCGCAAGACCTCCAGCGGCGGGATCAAGGAAGCGGTGAATGAAGCAGGCGGGGCGGTCATCGGAGGGATAGTCTCTGGGGCAAGTCAGGAATCATGCGTCACAGGGATGACAGGTCGGCTCAGGGTAACCACGCGGGTCTTGGCAGCAAGGGTAAGGTCAGAATGCAACGGCCATTGATCAACCCAAGGGAGAGACCTCCATCATGCAAAGAAGACCGTTTTTGCAAGCGCTGGGCGCCAGCACGCTGCTCGCATCGCCACTGACGGGCTTGCATGCCCAAAACCGCCCCATCCGCGTGGGCAGTACCCTCTCCTTGACGGGGCCCCTGGCAGGCACCGCAGTGGTGCACAAAATTGCCGCCGAGATCTACATCGAGCAGGTCAACAAGCGCGGGGGCTGGCTGGGCCGCCCGGTGGAGTGGGTGGTCAAGGACGACCAGTCCAAGCCCGATCTGGCCCGCACCCTCTATGAGCAACTCATCACCGGTGACAAGGTCGACCTGCTGATGGGCCCCTACGCCACCGCCAACTCGCTGGCTGCCATGGGCGTGGCCCAGCGCAACAGCAAGGTGCTGGTGACCAACTCCTTTGGTGTGCCGTCCCTGGCCAAGTACGACATGCACTTTGCCGGCTATGTCATGGGGCATGACCCCGGCACCACCGTGCCCAACACCCTGATGGACAGTCTGGCCGCCGGTGGCCAGTCGCCCAAGACGGTGGCCATGGTGACCAGCAAGTTCCCCTCGGTGGTGTTCATGTCGCAAGGCGCACGCGAGGTCTTCAAAAAGCGCGGCCTGCAAGAAAAACTCTGGCTGGAGTGGGAGTTCGGCAACAAGGAGTACGGCCCGATTGCCGCGCGCCTCAAGGAAGCCAACGCCGACCTGGTGTGGGTGGGCTCCATCGGCCCTGAGAGCATCCAGTTGCTCGAGGCCATGAACAAGATCGACTACCGCCCCAAGCTGCAATTCCACCTGTACCCCACACCGGGTCCGCTGGCGCAGTCGCCCCTGGCGGCCAACGTGCTCACCGTGACCACCTTCGAGCAGCACGCGCCGTTCACCAACGCGCCTGGCGTGGGCGAGATCATCAAGATCTACAACGAGCGTGCCGGCAAGGCGGGCTTGCCCGACACGGCGTTTGAACTGCAGGCGGCCAACGCGGTGACGGGATGGCAAATTCTCGAGGCGGGTATCAAGGGCTCCAACAGCCTGGATGACCGCAAGATTGCCGACTGGCTCAAGGCCAACAAGATCGACACCCTGGTGGGCAAGTTGCGCTTTGACGGCCCCAACAACTACGGCGACGACCTGAACCGCATCAAGCAGTTGCAAAACGGCAAATGGGTCGTCATCCATCCCAAGGACGTGGCGATGCCCGGCTCGCGTCTGGCGGTCTGATTCAGCACTTGCTCGTGTTTTTCCTGGACTGAGCGTCAGCCCTGCCGGCCGGCAGGGCGCGCCTGAATCTGCATGCCCAGTGCTTCTCTTCTGTTGCAATCCCTCGCCTCGGGTGTCTTCATTGGCGCCTTGTACGGCCTGATTGGCCTGGGCCTGGGTCTGGGCTGGGGGCTGTTGCGGCTGATCAACCTGGCGCATTTTGCGTGGGTGTTCCTGGCGGCCTACATCACCTACGAACTCAAGACCCGTCTGGGCATTGACCCGCTGGTCTCACTCATCGGGTTGGTGCCACTCTTTGCCTTGCTGGGCGTGGCCATGCAGGCCTTGCTGGCCCGCTTTGCCATCACGCCCTTCAACTCCTTGCTGGCCACCTTCGGCTTGACGGTGGCGGTGGAGGCCTTCCTGCAATTGATCTGGAGCGCCGACTTCCGTCGCATGGCCTCGCACTACGACGAACTCAAGCTGCGCCTGGGGCCCATGGTGGTGACCTATTCCGAGGTGGTCACCATCGTGCTGGCCTGGGTGATGGGTGGGCTGGTGTGGTGGATGCTGTATCGCACGGACCTGGGCAAGTCCATCCGCGCCAGTGCCGAGGATGCCGCCATGGCCACCGCGTTTGGCATTGATGCGCACCGGCTCGCGCTCGGCTTGTCCGGCGCCTGTGCCGCCCTGGCGGCGTGTGCGGGTGTGTGTGTGGCCCTGACCTTCACCCTGGCCCCCTCGCAAATTTATGCCTGGGTGGGCGTGGTGTTTGCCACCGTGATGATGGGGCGACTGGGCTCGGCCTGGGTGCCCTTGCTGGCGGGCCTCTTCATCGGCCTGAGCGAATCGCTCACCATGGCGCTCACGGCCCCCACCTGGGCGCCGCTGGTGTCGTTCACCTTGCTCATTCTCATCCTGATCACGAGGCGCAGCCATGACTGATCGACTGCGCGGGATGGGCGTGGCGGGCCTTTTGGCCGTGTTGGTGGCGGCTCCTTACCTGGGCTTGCCGGTGCACCTGCAGTCGCTGCTGTATGTGCTGTTTTTCTGGGTCACCTTGGCCACCAGCTGGAACATGCTGTCGGGCTACTCGGGCTATTTTTCCTTTGGCCATGGCGCTTTCTTTGGGGTGGGCATGTATGGCATGGCCACCTTTGCCACCAAACTCGAGTGGCCACTGTGGGCGTCGCTGCTGGCGTCTGGCGTAGCCGCCTCGTGCCTGGCCCTGGGCATTGGCGCGGTGGTGTTTCGCCTGCGCGCGATTCGCGGCGAGGCCTTTGCGCTCATTACCCTGGCCGTGACCTTTGTGCTGGCCACGCTGATTGTCAATACCCCGATTGATGGCGGGCCTGGCGTCTACCTGATGGGCGTGCAAATTCCCACGCTGGGGCCGGCGCCGGCGTCGACGTTCTACTACCTGGGGCTGGTGCTGGCGGTGATTTGCGTCGGGGTGGCGCGCCGTTTGTTGCAGTCGCGCGCGGGCCTGGGCTTGCTGGCCATCCACGACGACGAGGATGTGGCCGAGGTGCATGGGGTGGCCACCTTCGGGTTGAAGATGCAGGCCTTTGCGCTGTCGAGTTTCTTCGCGGGTCTCATGGGGGCGGTGCATGCCCTCTATGTGTCCTATGTGACGGTGGGCGAAACCTTCAACATCACCGTGCCCCTCACCGTGGTGCTGATGAGTGTGCTGGGCGGCAGCCGTCATTGGGCCGGCCCGATGCTGGGCGGCATTCTCATCACCTTGTTGCTCAACGCCTTCACCGAGGGCAACAGTGCGCTGGTGGGCAAGATCATCATTGGCGCCGTGCTCTTTGTGGCGGTGCTGGTCATGCCGCAGGGCATTCTGGGCACCTGGATGGCTCGGCAGCGGCGACGTTGGCTGGCGCAGGTGGCGGTGGAAGATGGCTCGCCTGCTGAGGTGTCGCATGGCGGTGCAGCCCCTGAAGCCACCTCGGCGGCGTCTGCCCTTGCAAAACCCCACACGTACGACCCGAACGCCCCCGTGGTGCTCGAGGTGCGCGGCCTGGGCAAGAACTTCGCGGGCATCCAGGCGCTGAGCCACGTCGATCTGCAGGTGCGCGCAGGCGAGATCCTGGGTTTGCTGGGGCCCAATGGGTCGGGCAAGTCCACCTTCATCAACGTGGTGACCGGACACTTTCTGCCCAGCGCCGGTTCGGTGCGCATCCTCGGGCAGGAGTCGGCCGGCTTGCCGGCGCACGCGATCCGCCGGCGTGGTGTTTCTCGCACCTACCAGATCCCTCGCCCCTTCGGGGGTTTGACTGTGCTGCAAAACGTGAGCCTGTCCGCGCAGTATGGTGTTCAAGACATCAGCACCGAGCAGGCCGAGGCCAGCGCGCGCGAGTGGCTGGCCTTCACCGGCTTGCAGGACAAGGCCGATCACCTGCCGGAAGAACTCAACCTGCACCAACGCAAGTTCCTGGAACTCGCTCGAGCCCTGGCGGCACGTCCGCAGGTGTTGCTGCTCGATGAAGTGCTTTCAGGTCTCACGCCCTCGGAAATCGCCACCGCGGTCAGCACCATCCAGCGCATCCGCGATGCGGGCACCTCCATCGTGTTTGTCGAGCATGTGATGAGTGCGGTGATGGCGCTGTCTGACCGGTTGGTGGTGCTCGATCAGGGGCGGGTGATCGCTGAAGGTTTGCCGCAGGACGTGATGAGTCGCGACGTGGTGGTGCGTGCCTACCTGGGCGACGAACGGATGGTGGGCTGATCATGCTGCAACTGCACAACGTTCAAGTGAACTACGGCGCCGCCCCGGCTTTGTGGGGCATTGACCTCGAAGTGCGCGCGGGCGAACTGGTCTCGGTCATCGGGCCCAACGGCGCTGGCAAGACCACGCTGATCCACGCCATCATGGGGCTCAACCGGTTGAGTGCGGGCACCATCACCTGGGAAGGGGAGGTGATCTCCAGCTTGCCGCCCAGCCGTCTGTGCGAGCGCGGCCTGGCCCTGGTGCCCGAAAGTCGTCGCCTCTTCACCGGCATGACGGTGCGCGAAAACCTCGAGCTCGGGGCCATGCACCCGGCCGCGAAGCAACGCCGCGCCGATTCACTCGAGCGGGTGTGCGATCTGTTTCCGGCGGTGCGACAGAAGTTGTCGCAAGTCTCGGGGACCTTGTCCGGGGGACAGCAACAAATGGTGGCCATTGGCCGCGCTCTCATGGCGCTGCCCCGCGTACTCTTGCTCGATGAGCCCTCGCTCGGGCTCGCGCCCACCATCGTGTCCGACATGTTCCGCGTGATTCAATCCATCCACCAGGCAGGCACGGCGGTGATGCTGGTCGAGCAAAACGTCAGCCGCGCACTGGCCATCTCGTCTCGCACCTATGTGCTGGAGAACGGGCGGGTGATTGCCCAGGGCGAGTCGGCTGAACTGGCCCATCGGCCGGAGATACGCAAGGCGTATTTGGGGTTGTGAAGGCGGGTCATCACGGCCGTGTGTGATTCAGCGCGACATCTCCCAACCCGACTGTTCGTCAACAACTTGTTTCACACCCGCTCCAACCGAACCACCGCACGACAACCGAGGGCCTCGGCATAGCGTTGAACGGTCCGCATCAAGGGCTGGCGATGACCGCCTTCCAGCCGTGCAATCACACTTTGCGTGGTGCCCATGCGATCCGCCACTTCCGCCTGTGTCAGACCGGCGCGGGTGCGTGCGCTGATGAGTTCGTGAACCAAGCTGAATTCATCGCCCAGCGCCTGATACGCCACGCGGGTTTGCTTGTCGGCCAGCAGTTCGCGCTTGAAGGTCTTGAGAGTTTTCATTGAGTACCGTTCCATCGTTTCAGTGCCGTTGACAGGGCACTGTTGGGCGTGCGCTGTGTTTTTTTGATGAACACATGCAAGACCAACAAACGCCTGTCTTGAACGGCGACATACACGGCCCGCGCAATTCCATCACGCCCTTGCATTCGCATCTCCCACAATTTGTTGGTCAGGGGGCGAACCAGTGGCAACCCGATGCGTTGGGGTCCGAACTCCTCGAGCATTTCAGCGATACGCAGAAACCGAGCCCGCATGTCTGGCGGCAGTGAGAGCAACTCTGCTTCTGCCTGCGCATGGATGACGACCGTCCATGGGTTCATATCATAGCCCTTTTGCTATATTGAGATCAAGCAAAAAAGTGTGCCTGCCGCCACCCAAGGCGACAAGACTCAGGGCATGAAGGGTGAATATTGGCCGTCGTAAGCGCTGACGGAACTGCTCAGAAATTTCTGCAAACAATCAGTCCAGCCGCGCGCCCGACTGCTTCACCGCCTCCGCCCAGCGCGGCATTTCCTGCGTGAGGTAGCGATGAAAATCGGCCGCACCCAAAAAGGCCGGATCCGCCCCCTGGCTCACCATGCGTTGGCGGATATCGGCTTGCGAGAGCACCGTCTTGAAGGCCTGGCTCAAGGTGTTGACCACATCCGCGGGGGTGCCCGCTGGCGCCAGAAACCCGTAAAACCCCACCACCTCGAACGCCTTGAGGCCCGCTTCGGCCACGGTGGGAATGTCCGGCAGCGCGGGGCTGCGCTCGCGCCCGGTGACGGCCAGGGCCCGCACCTTGCCTTGCTTGTGATAGACCGACGCCTGCGGCACGCTCTCGGCCATGAACTGCACCTGACCGGCCATCAGGTCGGTGAAGGCCGGTGCGCTGCCCCGGTAGGGAATGTGCACCATGAACAGTCCGGTGGCCGTCTTGAACATTTCCGGCACGAGGTGGCTGATGCCGCCATTGCCCGCTGACCCGTAGTTGATCTGGCCCGGGCGCGCACGCGCGTACTCGATGAACTGGGGCAGGTTGGTGACAGGCACTTGTGGGTTCACCAGCAACGCCAACGGCTGCATGGCGGTGCGTGCAATGGGCGTGAAGTCGCGCAGGGTCTGGTAGGGCAGTCGGCTGTACAACGCAGGGTTGATCACCATCACACCCGTATTGGCCAGCATGAGGGTGTAGCCATCAGCCGGCGCCTTCATCACCTCTTGTGCACCCACCGTGCCGCCCGCACCGGCCTTGTAGTCGATGAGGATGGGTTGCCCCAGCACTTGCTGCAAGCGGTCTGACAACAATCGCGCGTGTTGATCGAGGGGCCCTCCCGCAGGAAAGCCCATGACGATGCGGATGGGCTTGGTGGGAAAGTCGGCGGCCCACACGGTATTGGCGGTGTTCGCCAAGACCGCCAACACGAATCGGAATATCCATTTCATGGCTCAAGCATGCCACAAGACAGAATGGGTCAAAAAATTCGTTAAAATAGCCGAAGTGCCGGTGTAGCTCAGTCGGTAGAGCAGCTCATTCGTAATGAGAAGGTCGGGTGTTCGATTCATCTCTCCGGCACCATTCAAACCCCTGGTTCACCCCAAACCAGAAGACCCTCAGGACAGCCCCTTGGGACCTGGGCGCATCTGTTGAACGGCCTTGACCTCGTGGTCGTTCACCAATTTCCTGAAGTGCTTGTGTATGTCATCCATCTTCATATTCAGATGGATGCTTGAAAATCCCTCATCATCATTGTCCAACGGCATCACGCCGGTGACCACGCTTTTTAAGTGCTCGGGATCCTTGTGTCGGATGGGTTGATAGGCTTCAATGGCTGCAAAGATGGCATCCAGAGAATAGCCATGATCTCGGGTGAGGACCATCAAGTCATAGATGTCACGTGACTTCACGCGGTCATAGATGACGAGGCTTTTCATCACCAGAAGTCCATCCAAGCCCAGCAGATCAAACCCTCCGTCAGCAACCGTGACCTTGGGCGTTGACCTCAGAAAATCAATTTGAGCCTTGGGGCGGTCGTTCTCATGACGGGAATGAAATGTCACCTTGGCGCCGTCAATCAGGTAGTCCTGAATGTAGTGATCCAGGTTGTCTGCTGTATTGATTTTGAATCTCAGCTTTTGTTCCGGTGTGATCAGACTTTCAATCGTGGCGCCGTCCTTGACCAACTGGTTCAGCAGCGTATCCAAGGACCTGATGGGTAACTTCTGACCGAAGAGGTTGAAGTCCAGGTCTTCACTGATCCGGTGTCCAATTTGCAGGGCCAGCGCAGTTCCACCCACCAAGGTAAACCCAGCCAGCCTGGGGTCGCCCTGGAGACGATCGAAGTTCTTTCGCGTCGCCTCCGGCATGAAATCCAGCTTGAGCTTATGCATGGGCCGGCGCCTCTTCGGCCCTCAGGCCTTTGCTGATATTGCTCAGCATCCTGGTCACACTGGCATGGGTCATGGGTTCAAACGGTCTCCGCTTGAACACGCGCTTAACCCTGGGCACACCATAGTAAAAACATAACCGAGCCACATCCTCAAACTTATGTTTTTCCAGCACCTTGCTGATCAGGACGTCGTCCTTGATGTTGACGTTGGACCAGTCATACGCACCCGTTAAACCGATCGTGACGGACTTGCGAGGTGCATTGGCCTGTTGAATGGCGGCGCGAAGCCACGCCGGGATCAGTGCTGCATAGCGTGCAAGTTCGTCATGCGTCCAATCGCCGGTGGCCTCTTGGATCTCCAGCGTCGTGAGATTTTTCATGCCCCGCGTCCACAGTTTCAACAAGGTGCTGCCCTGCGGCGTGCTGGCGAGTTGGACTTTCCTTTCACTCATGCGGCGAAACTGCACCGTGTGACCAACTGACTGGATGGTGCGCGTCAGGCCAGAGGTGGGCACCACCAAGAGGTCTGCCGGCTCTGGGGATGGCGAAAGTCCTAGCCGCTCACCGGTTTTTTGTGCCACGGCACGGGCAATGGTTTGTGCATCCACATGCTGACCAACTGCCACATACAGCCCTCTGGCCACCCGCTCAATGCTTCCTGCCTTCATCAGTCGCAAGAGTGTTTGGTCGACCGCTGCACGGGTCCCCATTGACAGAAAGTCAGCACTGGAGAGGATGGCCCCAGGTGGCTTGTCTGCGATGGCTTGTCTGATCATCTGTGATATTGACATGTCAGAAATTATGATATTTTTTACGCTAATGTCAATATCGGCTAGAGTTGGCAGCTTCGAGACTCATCTTCAATGGGCTCACCCCATGAGCCCAGCCATTCTCAGAATGCTGTCCACCACCACTTCAGGACACCCCCCATGTCTTTTCTCAAACGCCTTTTGGACCTCACCGATGTCGGTGTAAACGTTTGGCTTGGAACCTCTGCTTTTTGTGGCATTGGGTGTCTTTTGACAATATGTATCCCAAACAATACAATCAAAGATGAGAGCCATTTATACGACAGAACTATTTGATGAGTGGTTTGCGTCAACTCGCGCGGCAACTGAAGGAGTAACAGATGACTGCTCTGAAGCTACGCAAATGGGACAGTGCTGAGCACCTCAAAACGGAGGAAGACATGGCGCAGTACCTCGAAGCATGTCTGCAGGAAGCTGGCGATGATGCTGCATTCATTGCCAAAGCGCTGGGAACGATAGCCCGCGCCAAAGGGATGTCCCAACTTTCTCGCGATACGGGTCTAGGCAGGGAGAGCCTCTACAAGGCCCTATCAGGGGAGGGAAATCCCAGTTTCGCGACGATTCTGAAAGTCACAAACGCACTCGGGATCAAGCTCCATGCAGAACCGATGCATGCAAGGTGAGAGGCGTCAGGTTAATCCTCTTTAAAGGGAGGGCTGTGACTTCCAAGAGCCAGAGGCGGGCGTTTTACACCTTTCGCTCCAGGTGATATTTCGTCACCCGCTCCACCTCATTCTTTGACCCCAGGATCACGCTCACACGCTCATGCAATTGCGTGGGCTGCACGTCCAGAATGGCCTGCTGGCCGTTGGTGGCCGCGCCCCCCGCCTGCTCCACCAGCCAGCTCATGGGGTTGGCTTCGTACATCAGGCGCAGCTTGCCGGGTTTGTTGGGTTCCCGCTTGTCCCAGGGGTACATGAAGATGCCGCCACGGGTCAGGATGCGGTGCACATCGGCCACCATGGAGGCGATCCAGCGCATGTTGAAGTCCTTGCCGCGCGGGCCTTCCTTGCCTTGCAGGCACTCGTCGATGTAGCGCCTGACCGGGGCATCCCAGTGGCGCATGTTGCTCATGTTGATGGCGAACTCTTTGGTGTCGGCCGGAATCGTCACTGACTCTTGCGTCAGCACGAAGGAGCCTTGTTCGCGGTCCAGGGTGAACATCACCACGCCGTCACCCACGGTGAGCACCAGGGTGGTTTGCGGGCCATAGACGCAATAGCCCGCCGCCACTTGCTTGCGGCCCGGCTGGAGAAAGTCGCCCTCGCTCACGCCTTCGGCGCCTTCAGGCTTTTTGAGCACGCTGAAAATCGTGCCGATGCTGACGTTGACGTCGATGTTGCTCGAGCCATCGAGCGGATCAAACAGCAGCAGGTATTCGCCCATGGGGTAGCGGTTGGGCACCAGGTAGATGCCGTCCATTTCCTCCGAGGCCATGGCGGCCAGGTGCCCGCCCCATTCGTTGGCTTCAATCAGCACTTCGTTGGCGATGATGTCCAGTTTCTTCTGCACCTCGCCTTGCACGTTTTCGCTGCCTGCACTGCCCAGCACCCCACCGAGCGCGCCTTTGTTGACGGCCTGGCTGATGCTCTTGCAAGCCCGGGCCACCACTTCGAGCAACAGTCGCAGCTCGGGCGGGATGAGCCCCTTGGCGCGTTGCTGTTCAACCAGATAGCGGGAGAGGGAGATCGACATGGGTTACTCCGTTTCGGCCAGCGCGCGCGAGACCACCTCGCGCACATCCTTGCTCAAGTCCTGTTTGGCAGCCACGCGCGAGAGGGCCTCGCGAGCAGCGGTGCGGTAGGGTTCGTCCAGATGACGCCAGCGGTCCAGCGCCCGTGCCAGGCGGGCCGCCACTTGTGGGTTGAAGCCATCCAGCTCCAGCACGCGCTCGGACCAGAACACATAGCCCGAGGCATCGGCCCGGTGGAAGGCGCCCGGGTTGGCCACGCAGTAGCTGAAGATCAGGCTGCGCGCGCGGTTGGGGTTGCGCAGGGAGAAGTCGGGGTGGTGCATGAGCTTGCGCACCAGCGGCAGCACATGGCCTTGACGGTCCGGCGCGCTGGCCTGCAGGGCAAACCACTTGTCGATGACGAGGGGCTCATGCGCAAACAGGGCGTGGAATTTTTCCAGGGCAGGCGTGGCCAGTTCGTGACCGCTGGTCACCAGCGCCGACAAGGCGTTGAAGCGGTCGGTCATGTTGCCGGCGTCCTTGAACAGCTGATAGACCTTGCCGGGCCAGATGCGGTCGCTTGTCTTGACCGCTTGCAGGCACAGTTGCGACAGGGCCAGGCCGGCCAGCGCGCGACGACCACTGCTGACGGCGTCGGGGCTGTAGCCGCCGCTGTTCTGGGTCTGGGCATGCACCACGGCCCAGTCGGCGTGCAGTTCATGCGCGAGTTGGGCGCGCATGGCTTCACGCACCGCATGCACGCGCTGCGGCTCCACCACGCGCAATTGCTCGGCGATGTAGGTTTCGCTCGGCAGGGTCAGCACCAGTTCCTTGAAGGCGGCGTCCAGCGTGGGGTGGTGCAACACCGAGCGCAAGGCCTCGATCACCTCGGCCGAGAGCACTTCGGGCGAGTGGGTGGGGTGCTCCAGCGCCTTGAGCGCGGCGTTCATGCACAGGCGTTGTGAGGCTTCCCAGCGGTTGAACGCGTCGGTGTCGTGGGCCAGCAGGGTGAGCCAGTCGGCGTCGGTGATGTCGGTCTGCAAAATGACTGGCGCACTGAAGCCGCGCAGCAGCGAGGGCACAGGGGCTTCGCTCACGCCCTCAAACACCACGGTGTGTTCCGCCTCGGTCAACACCTCCAGACGCGAGGTCACCAATTCGCGGCCACTGTGTGAGAGCAGGCCCACGGAGAGCGGAATCACAAACGGCTGCTTTTCGGCTTGGCCGGGGGTGGCCGGACAGTGTTGGCTGAGCGTCAGGGTGTAGCGCTGGGCGGCTGCATCGTAGTGTCCGTGGGTGGTCACACGCGGTGTGCCCGCCTGGCTGTACCAGCGCTTGAAGGCGTCCAAGTGCTGGGTCAGCGCGGAGCCCGGGTTGGCGTCGGCAATGGCTTGCGCGAAGTCATCACAGGTCACGGCTTGTCCGTCATGGCGCTGGAAGTAGAGCGTCATGCCTTTGGCGAACCCGTCACGGCCCACCAGGGTTTGCATCATACGAACCACCTCGGCACCTTTTTCGTAAATGGTGACGGTGTAGAAGTTGTTGATTTCTAGATATTGGTCGGGTCGCACCGGGTGGGCCATGGGGCCGGCATCCTCGGCGAACTGGGCAGTGCGCAACACGCGCACATCTTCAATGCGCTTGACTGCGCGCGCCGAGTCGCTGCCCGCCAGGTCCTGGCTGAACTCCTGATCGCGAAAGACGGTCAGGCCTTCCTTGAGCGAGAGCTGGAACCAGTCGCGGCAGGTCACGCGGTTGCCGCTCCAGTTGTGGAAGTACTCGTGACCTACCACGCTTTCGATGTTGGCGTAGTCCACATCGGTGGCGGTGGCCTGATTGGCCAGCACGTACTTGGTGTTGAAGATGTTGAGGCCCTTGTTTTCCATGGCGCCCATGTTGAAGTCGCTGGTGGCGACGATCATGAAGCGTTCCAGGTCCAGAGGCAAGCCGAAGCGCGCTTCGTCCCAGGCCACGCTGGCCATGAGCGAATTCATCGCGTGCTCGGTCTTGTCAAGGTCACCGGGGCGCACGAACACCTGCAGCAGGTGCTCGGTACCACTGCGGCTGGCGATGCGCTGCTCGCGGGCCACCAGTTGGCCTGCAACCAAGGCAAACAAATAACAGGGTTTTTTGTGCGGATCGACCCACTTGGCAAAGTGGCGACCGTCGTCCAGCTCGCCTTGCTCTACCAGGTTGCCATTGCTCAGCAGCACCGGGTACTTGGCCTTGTCGGCGCGCAGGGTGACGGTGTAGCTGGCCATCACGTCCGGGCGGTCCAGGAAGTAGGTGATGCGTCGGAAGCCCTCGGCCTCGCACTGCGTGAAGAAGGTGCCCTGGCTGACGTACAGGCCCGACAGCTGGGTGTTCTTCTCGGGGTTGCAGGTGGTGAAGATTTCCAGATCGAAAGCCTCGGGGCCTTCGGGCAGGTTCTCGAGCACCAGCACTTCACCGTCCATCTTGAACGAGGTGCCGCCGCCGTTGACGAGCACGCGTGCCAGGTTGAGCTCTTCGCCGTCCAGACGCAGCGGCTGGGCCGCCACGTCGGGGTTGCGGCGCAGGCGCATTTTGCTCAGCACGCGGGTCTTGGTGGGGTCGAGGTCGAACGTCAGATCGACGGTGTCGATCCAGAACGCGGGGGCGGTATACGCCTCGCGCTCGATCGCCTGGGGTTGTCCTTCACGCATCACTAACTCCGTTTTCGTTGAGGTCTGAGCAGCTCAGAGGCCTTGTTTCAGTGAGGCTTCGATGAACGCATCGAGGTCGCCATCGAGCACTTTTTGGGTGGCCGAAATTTCGACGTTGGTGCGCAAGTCCTTGATGCGGCTGTTGTCCAGCACATAGCTGCGGATCTGGTGACCCCAGCCCACATCGGTTTTGGTGTCTTCCAGCTTTTGCTGCTCTTCTTGGCGCTTGCGCATCTCAAAATCGTACAAACGTGAGCGCAGGCGCTGCCAGGCGATGTCGCGGTTGCCGTGTTGGCTGCGGCCGTCTTGGCACTGCACCACGATACCGGTGGGGATGTGCGTCAAGCGCACGGCCGAGTCGGTTTTGTTGATGTGCTGGCCGCCCGCCCCACTGGCGCGGTAGGTGTCGGTGCGCACATCGGCCGGATTGATGTCGATTTGGATCGAGTCGTCGATCTCGGGGTAGACGAACAGCGAAGCAAACGAGGTGTGGCGACCGCCGGACGAGTCGAACGGGCTCTTGCGCACCAGGCGGTGCACGCCGGTTTCTGTGCGCAGCAAGCCGTAGGCGTATTCGCCTTCGATCTTGATGGTGGCGCTTTTGATGCCGGCCGTATCGCCCGGGGTTTCTTCTTCCACCGTGGTTTTGAAGCCTTTGCGCTCGGCGTATTTGAGGTACTGGCGCAGCAGCATGCTGGCCCAGTCACAGGCTTCGGTGCCACCGGCGCCGGCTTGGATGTCGACAAAGCAGTTGAGCGGATCGGCTTCGTTGCGGAACATCCGGCGAAATTCCAAGTCTTCGACCAGTTGGGTCAACTTGGCCGCTTCGGCCTGGATGGTCATGA
>CALBSC010000011.1 GCA_937927685.1 uncultured Burkholderiales bacterium
CCGATCTCCAGCCGCACTTCGGGGAAGCTGTTGGCGGTTTTGATGTAGTAGCAGTCTTTGTGTTTGTAATGAAACAGGGTGTCGGAGCCGTCGTAGTCCGCCTCGTAGGGCACTTTGAAGGCGCTGGCGGCGCGGCTGTTGTAGCCAAAGTCGCCGTTTTGGTAATACAGCTCAAAGAAGTTGAGCAGGTAGTTGTAGAGCTGGGCCTCCAGGTGGCCGGTGCTGTGCTGCTGAGCTTGCAGCCAGCGGTCCAGCCGCTCCAGGGTTTGTGTGAGTTTGTCGTCTTCCTCCAGCGAGCGAACGGCTTGGCGCAGGGCGTCTTGGAGTTTGGTGTCCTGCACGTTGGCAACGGTGCTTTCCCAGGCCTTTTTGGCCTTGAGCCCCAGCAACTCGCAGCGGTTGGCCAGCCATTGGCGTTCGTCGGCATCGTCGGCGGAGCGGATGGCCTGCAGCTCGCGGCTGACGATGCGGCGCAGGTCTTGCTCGCCATCACCGCTGATGAGTTGCTCGATGTAGGTGCGTTTGAGGCGCAGCACCTTGAACAGGCCAAAGTCCAGCTCGTTGTGGTCGAACTGGAACATTTCGCGCAGGAAGTTTTGGAACTGACTGAATGGTGTTTGTTCTTGTGTCATCTTTTGCTCTTCAATTCATGTCCGGCGCAATCAGCTGCACCGTTGGAAAGTAGCTCGCATAACGCCGCACATCCCGCGTGAGCACGGGCAGGCCCGCCACGGCGGCATGTGCGCCAATAAAGAAGTCGGCCAGCACATTGCTTTTGGTTCCGCCTTGTCTGCGGTATTGCACAAAGGCTTTGCCCGCCAAAAACAGCGCGGGCTTGGGCGTCTCGATCACAGGGATTTGCAAATCGGCCAGCGTGGCATCCAGCGCCTCCACCGTGCTAAAGGTCAGCGACAGTTCGGCATAAATCACAGGGTTGATGATTAGGCGATGGATTTGCGCCTGGGCGCGCAGTTGCGCAATGGACCAATCGGCCCATGTGGGATCGTTTTCAAGCACGTCCACCAGGACGTTGGTGTCGACCAGCATGAGGCTGTGCGTTGGGCTCAAGCGCGCAGCAGGGCCATGAGGTCTTGCGTTTTCCAGGGCACGTCGGCCTTGCCACGGGCGGCTTCAAAGCGGTCGGGCTGAGGGCGTGTTTTGCTGCTGGCTTGGCCGCTGTCGGCCTTGTGCAACACCACTTCCCCGTGGCGGTTCACCGCAAAATCCATCGCGCTGCCGGGGGTCAAGCCCATGGCGTCGCGGATGGGCTTGGGGATGGTGACCTGGCCCTTGGTGGTCAACGTGGTGGTCATGCGACTCCCTGGTCAATCGGCAGTGTTACCGCAAGACCGTATGGTAATACAAGCACCCCGCGCCGCGAACGGCCGCAGGGCCAGGCGCCCTCAAACCGCGGGCAGGTAACCCTGCCCCTGCATCGCCTGCAGATGCTGAACGATGCATTCCTCCGTGTCGATGCACCCCCCAAACCCCGCCTGCCGCAGCTTGATGGTCGACACGATGGGCGGCACCGCCAGCGGCCGTTGCGCCGCGAAGTTGGTGTCGGCGTATTGCCATGACAGGCCGATCAGCGCGTCCAGGTCGGCCACGCGCAAGCCTTCACGCTGCGCGATCTGCCGCCACAGCCCCGCCAGCGGCGGCATGGTGTCGCGCAGCCGCTGCGGCACGGGTTCACCCAGTTCCAGCCCGAAGTGCGCCGCCAGCCGGGGCCACAGCGTGGGCCACAGGATCACGTCGCCGTTGCCGATGTTGAAGGCCTCGCCGTGGGCCTGCGGTGCGCCCCAGGCCCATTCGATGGCTTCGGCGATCAGGCGGGCGTCGGTGCATTCGGTCAGCAGGTGGGGGTGGCCGGGATAGGTCAGCGGCAGGCCGCGCTCCCGGCACAGCACGGCATAGGCGCCCAGCGCGGCCACCGGGTTCATGGCGCTGCCCACCGCCACGCCCAGCACGATCTGCGGGCGCAAGATGGTCCAGGCACAGCCGGTGCGCTGCGCGTGTTCTTCCACCAGGTCTTGCTGGTCGAAGTAGAAGTTGACGTGGTCGCGCAGTGCGTCCTGCTCACGCGCGGGCACCCGCATGGCGCGGCCGGTGTGCACGCCATAGGCCTTGGTGCCCTGCAGCAGGGTGATGTGCTGGAGGGGCGCATCGGCCAGCGCGGCCAGGGTGTTGGCCAGCATGCGGGTGTTCAGCGCCATGTTGTCGGCGCTGCGCCAGCCCTGCACCAGCTGGGGCTGCTCATGCAGAGCCGCGTAGACCACATGGGTCACGTCGCGGTGCGGGGCCAGGGCGGCGCGGGCGGCGTCGGCGTCTTGCAGGTCGGCGCGCAGCCAGGTGGCATCTGGCGCAAAGTCGGCGGCGCGGCGGGCCAGGCCCACGGCCTGCACATCGCTGCGGCCGCTGAACCGCTCCATCGCGGCGCGGCCCACCATGCCCAGGGCGCCCACCACCAAAACCTTGCGGGCGGCCGTCATGCCAGCGCCCCCGCCCGCCTGCCCTGCCCTGCTGTTGCCGCCATGCTTGCTGCCCTGCCTGTCGTGGTGACCGCATGCTACGTACTGCCCGGTATTGCCGCCATGCGTGCATGCCCGCACCAGATGCGCGCCAGTCAATACCCCGTGGGGCAACCCGCATTGACGCTGCAACATACCGGCTGGTACTGTGCCTGCCGGTCCGGTGCAGCAGCGCCGAGAACCCCCACAACAGGAGACACCCGATGAAGCTGATTCGCACCCTGTTGGCCGCCTGCACGCTGGGCCTGTCACTGGCCGCCGTGGCGCAGTCCACCGTGAAGGTGGGCGTGATCCTGCCGCTGTCGGGCGGCGCCGGGCCGCAGGGCCAGCATGTCACCAACGCCATCAACGTGATGGCCGCGCTGATCAACGACGCCGGCGGCGTGCTGGGCAAGAAGATCGAGATCGTCTCGCGTGACGATGAATCCACCCCCGCGGTGGGTGTCTCCCGCGCCACCGAGCTGGCCAGCGCCGGCGTGGCGGTGGTGATCGAGGGCTGGAACAGCCCCGTCACCCTGGCGATGCAGCCGGTGCTGGCGCGCGCCGGCATCCTCGACATCACCGCCATCAGCAAGGCCGACGCCATCCTGTCGGGCGAGGGCAACCCGATGGCGGTGCGGCTCAACAGCAGCAACTCGCAAGACGGCGCGGTGATTGCCAACTACATCGCCAACGTGGCCAAGGCCAAGCACATCGCCTTTCTCACCCAGAACGACGCCTACGGCAACGGCGCCATGGCCTCGATCGAAGGCGAGCTGAAGAAGCTGAACTGGGCCTACGAAAAAGTGGCCGAAGAGAAATTCCCCTTCGCCCAGGCCGATTTCCGCGTGGCGATGACGAACGTGGTGGCGGCCAAGCCCGACCTCACCGTGGCCATCAATGCGAATGAAGGCCTGGGCATGCCGGCCACCATCCGCCAGGCCCGGCAATCGCGCCTGCCGGGCAAGTTCGTGGCGGCGGTGGGCACGGTGGCGCCCAGCGTGATCGAGGTGGCGGGCGACGCGGCCAACGGCCTGATCGGCGCCGACATCTACTTTCCGCAGGTGGAGCCGTTTGCCTCCAACCCGGCCAACCTGAAGTTCGTGGCCAAGAGCCAGGAGATGTTCAAGTACACGCCCGACAAGTTCATGGCCCTGGGCGCCACCGCGCTGCAGGTGTGGGCCATGGCCGCCAACGAGCTGAAGACGCTGGACCGCGCGGCGATTGCCAAGCGCATCCGCGGCGGCAGCTTCAAGGGCACGGTGATGGGCGACATCACCTTCGAGCCGAACGGCCAGCTGGGGTCCAAGCACTATCTGTTCACCGTGCAGGCCAACAAGATCGTCGTCAGCCCCTGATGCCTGCCACCACCCCTGCGCTGCAGGTTGACGGCCTGGGCGTGCGCTATGGCGCCCTGGTGGCCCTGGACGGCGTGGGCTGGGAGGTGCATCCCGGTGAGCTGCTGGGCATCATCGGCCCCAACGGCGCCGGCAAGAGCACCTGCTACGAGGCCACCACCAACCTGGTGCCGCGCCAGGGCACGGTGCACCTGGCCGGGCAGGACGTCAGCGCCGTGCCGGCCCATGGCCTGGCCGCCCTGGGCCTGAAGCGCGCCTTCCAGCAGAACGCGTTTTTTGAAGACCTGAGCGTGCGCGACAACCTGGTGGCCGTGCTGGGCAGCCGCGCCCATGCCGGGCTGGCCGGCAGCGTGTTCCGCCCGCTGGCCGCCGCCCGCCGGCGCGCCGCGGCGCAAGACTTCGCGGCTCAGCAGCTGCAGCGCTTCGGCATCCCCGCGGCTTACCACGGCCTGCGACCGAAAGAAACGCCCTACGGCGTGCAGCGCATGCTGTCCATCGCCCTGGCCTTTGGCGACGGTGCCAAGGTGCTGCTGCTGGACGAACCCGCCGCCGGCCTGGGCGGCGACGACATGGAGCGCCTGGTGCAACTGCTGCTGCAGCTCAAGCGCGACGGCGTGGCCCTGGTGGTGATCGAGCACCACATGGACCTGATCATGGCCGTGGCCGACCGCATCTGCGTGCTCGACCTGGGACAGCGCCTGGCCTACGGCACGCCGGCCGAGGTGCAGCGCAACCCGCTGGTGCTGGAAGCCTACCTGGGCAAGGCCGCATGAACACGCCCACTGCATCGGTTCTCAAAGTGCGCGGCCTGCAGGCCAGCTACGCCGGCAACCTGGCGCTGGACCTCAGCGCGCTCGACCTGGCCGCCGGCGAGGTGGTGGGCGTGGTCGGCCCCAACGGCGCGGGCAAATCCACCCTGGTGAATGCGCTGATGGGCTGGTCTCGCGGCGCGCCGCGGCTGGCCGGCCACGTGGAACTGGGCGGCCAGCGCATCGACGCCTGGCCCACCCACCAGCGGGTGCGCGCCGGCCTGCTGCTGGTGCCCGAGGGCAAGCTGGTGTTTGCCCAGATGAATGTGGAAGAAAACCTGTCGCGCAGCCAGGAGCCGCCCGCCGAGCCCGGCCGCCGCCTCTACAGCCGCGACGAGGTGTATGAGCTGTTTCCCCGCCTGAAGGAACGCCGCCAGCACCTGGGCGCGCAACTTTCGGGCGGTGAGCGGCAGATGCTGGGCATTGGCCGGGCGCTGATGATGGGGCCGCGCGCCCTGCTGCTCGACGAGCCCTCCATCGGCCTGGCGCCCAAGCTGGTGGAGCAGGTGCTGCTGACCCTGCGCACCCTGGCCCAGGCCGGCCTGGCCATCCTGCTGGTGGAGCAGAACGTGCGCGCCGCCATGGCCGTGGTCGACCGCCTGGTGCTGATCGAGCGGGGCCGCATGGTGCTGGAAGGGCCGGCCCAGGTGGTGGGCAACGATCCGCGCATTGCCGAGGCATACCTGGGCGCCACCGCGCACGCATCCAAATGAACCTTCTTCAGCAAGTTCTGAACGGCCTGGTCATGGGCCATGCCTATGCCCTGGTGGCCATCGGCTGGACGCTGCTGCTGGGCGTGGCCCGGCTGGTGAATTTCGGCCACGGCCAGATGTACAT
The DNA here is from genome assembly GCA_937927685.1 of uncultured Burkholderiales bacterium. GTDB lineage: Bacteria > Pseudomonadota > Gammaproteobacteria > Burkholderiales > Burkholderiaceae_C > Limnohabitans. The sequence continues at coordinate 5,512 of CALBSC010000011.1, forward strand.
GCTGGGTGCGTTTGTCACCTGGTGGGCGGTGGTCAAGGCCGGCGTGCCGTATGCGCTGGCCCTGCCCATTGCCATGGCCTGCGGCGCCGTGCTGGGCGCGGGCATGCAGCGGGTGATGCTGCGTGCCACCTTCGAGCAGAACCTGGTGTCCATCATGATCATGACGCTGGGCTTCGGCTACGTCATCCACGGTGCGGCGGCCCTGGTCTTTGGCTCGACTGGCCAGATCCTGGACACGGCGATGTCGCGCCACGAGATCACCTTGGGCGAGCTGTGGATCACCGGGCAAGACCTGGCGATCGTGGTCGCGGCCATTCTGGTGTTTCTCGGCCTGCGCTGGCTGCTGGACG
>CALBSC010000012.1 GCA_937927685.1 uncultured Burkholderiales bacterium
CGATGTCGATCTTGCCGTCCTGGATGTCTCGCATCAGGCGCTTGAGGCCTGGTCGTTCCATATTCCCACCAGAAAACCCAGGGTCCTCGTAGCTGTCGTCCACCCGCATCCAGCCTTCGGCACGTTGGCTGGCGATGAACGCAGCACCGGCTTCACGTTGAGCATCGATGGAGTTGAAGGTCTGATCCAGGCGTTCATCCGAGGAAACGCGGCAGTAAACGGCACAGCGCTTCAGGATAGGTTGGTCAATTGCGACGCTCATGACTTCTTGCCTTTCAACCCAAAAAAGGCAGGTCCGGACCATTGAGTGCCAGTGATCAGTTTGGCGATTGCAGACAGGCTCTTGTAATTTTTGCCATCGAACTCATAAAGGCCATCTGGAAGCACAGTGACTTTGTATTGCTGACCCGCAAAATCACGAAGTAGCGTTGTGCCGGGTAACACGGCATGCGTTGGGGCAGAGCCGGATTTGATGGCAGAAAGTCTCTCGCCGTAGTCGGCCAGCATGGCGCGCGTGGTTTCTGGCAAAGCGCCATAGGTCATCTCTTGCAGTTTGTAGGCCAGCCTTGACTCGATGAACTTGCGGTTCGGATGCGACGGGCGGTGAGGGAAATACCGATCCCAAAGTGCCCACAGTTCGGACATTTTTTGGGTGGAGAGTTCAGCGATCTGTTCAGATGTGCGGCCAGCACGCAAGCTGGCATGGATCGGTGGGGCAGTGGTTTTCAAGGCTGTACTTCAGAGTTGTTAGACGGGTTTGTATTCACGCTCTGGTGGGCATGGAAGTCGAGGAACTTGTCTCTATCAGTCGCATATACCCAACTGCTGTTCGCCTGCGTGAGGGACTGATGTTGATCAACGACCGCTTGTGCGATCAGGTGAGCGATTTGCGCGAGGGACAGATACCCACTTTTCTCGGCTGGATTGCCTTTGACAGGGGTTTTGAAGTGGTTCATCGAGGTGCCTTGGTTGATCAAATCTGACCTCGGAAATCGTAGCCAAAACACCCAAATTCGAGTCTGTGTTTTAGGGGGCCACCAACACGCTACAGAGCACAAAGCCGCATGAATCCTGGCTTTTTCAGCGGCTGCCCAGCAACCATGCGGCCTGGCGCGACGGTTTTGACAGATTTTCAAAAAGCTGTATATTTATCCAGCAATCCGGCAAAACTCATCCCAAGCCCCGGGTCTTCAGATCAGGGGGTTGAGACGCCTCATTGCCAAAACAAACAACAACAAAGGAGACAACGAATGAGCCGCACTCAGACCTACGCCGACATCTTGCTGAACCTGCCTGTCGACGACACCCTCAAAACCTTCATCGAGCGCCACGCCATGCCTTTACCCGAGGGCTGGATCTGGCATGACTCGATCCAAGCCTCCAAGAGTCTGGTTGGCTTGATTCAGCTGCACTCGAATGCCGCCATGCGTGACCGCATCGTGGCCGGACTGCACGCCAGCACGCTGCTGGCCCATCCCTTGGGCAAGCAGGCCATGTTTCAGGCTGCGCATGACCGACCAACCGAATTGATGGGACTCATCGCTTGCAAGAACGACCTGCACCGGGCCTTCTGGCTGTACGTCCATCACCCGGCGCTGTTTGAGGCGGCGGCCGAGATCGAATACCTGGACCATCACGGTCAACAAGCTCAGCAGCACGACTTGGGCCTCAAGTGCACCATCAAGCGTGACGAGGAGTCGATCGCTGCATTCGGTGATGCCATCAAAGGTTTCTACCAGAGGGAGTTGGGATGTGGCGAGGTGTGCGTGGTCAATGTGTTGGACCGGGCGCGCGGTACGCAGCTGGTCTCCATCCACGCCAAGGACCTGGCCACGGCCAAGCTGGAATTCGAGGGCAGTCAGCTGCAACGCAGGGTGGGCAGCCCGAACATCCACATGGTGCTGGAATACGCCCAAGCCACCGGTGTGGCTCGCACCATCATCCGTGGTGGCGCCAAGTACCACGCCATGTTGTGTGAGGCCTTCGCCAAGCATCTGCTTGGTGTGGATGCCGATGCACAGCGGATCCAGACGCCGCGCCTGAACTTGTCCACGTTGCGCTTGGGGTTGAACATTCCGCAGGCGATTGATGACGGATTCGTCGGATTGCAGGTCAAGAGTGTGACCGTGGTCAGTGGATGCGGACGACTCAAGATGGAATGCACGGCCAGTGCGTCCAGCGATCAACGCTGCGTGACGGAGCTGCTGCAGGACTACTTCGTTGCTGAGAACCCGCTCGCTCGTGGCTGGACGATTCAGGCTGCTGTTC
>CALBSC010000013.1 GCA_937927685.1 uncultured Burkholderiales bacterium
CCAGGAGGCCGATTTCAAAAAGCGCATGGGCGTCTTGGGCGGTCGCGTTTTGTCCATGGGCAAGGCAGACTTTGACCGCTACATTGCCAGTGAGACCATCAAACGGTCTAACCTGATCAAATCCAACAAAATCGCCCTTGACAACTGAAGCCTGAACACATGCCAGTGAACGAGGTTTACCCACAACTTTTTTCATCTTTCAAGCTGGCCGGGCGCACGCTGAAGAACCGCATCGCGCATGCATCGATCTCACCTCGCTTCGGGGCGGAGAAAGGAATGCACACGTCCTACTGGCAATATTTTGTCAACCGGGCACGGGGTGGCGCCGGCATGATTGTCACAGATCCTTTGGGCATAGCGCCACACCAGAGTAACGAACGCATCGTCGCCTGGAATGACCGCATGGAGGGTGACCTTAAACGCCTTGCCGATGGCGTTGAATCCGAAGGCTGCCTTCTGCTGGGCCAGATCCAGGACAGTGGGCGTGGGCGTCACGTACCAGGGCGGACCTATAACGCTGTAGGCGCCTCACCTTTGCCCGACGACCTGAGCTACACCGTACCGCACCCCATGAGTCATGATGAGATCATGCGGTTCATTGATCTGGCAGCTGCGTCCAGCGCCCGCATGCAACGCTGTGGTTTCTCGGGCATCGAAATCTCGGCCGGGCATGGTCACCTTTTTCATCAGTTTCTGTCGCCGCGCTCCAATCAGCGCGAAGACGCCTGGGGCGGTGATGCATCCGGCCGGGCGAAGCTGCTGGTGGAAGTGTGCAGGGCCATTCGCGCGGCCTGCGGCGGCGGCTTTATCCTCGGCGTGAAGCTGCCAGGCGACGACGGCATCGCGGGCAGCATCACGCCTGAGCGCGCGGGAGAAATTGCGGCTCACGTCGTGGCTCGGGTGAAAGTGGATTACCTGACGTATGCCCAGGGTACGCACCACCGCACACTGGAGATGCACCTGCCAGACGACAGCACGCCGCGCCTGACCTATATGCCGCTGATCCGGCAATTGCGCACTGCCACACCGGGCGTGCCTGTGATGGCTTTGGGCCGGATCACTGACCCGGCGGAGGCCGAAGCCATTTTGCAGCGGGGCGATGCTGAGTTGGTGGGGTTGGGGCGGGCACTGATCACCGACGCCGCCTGGCCCATCAAAGCCGCCCGCGGCCGCGCCCGGGACATTCGCTACTGCGTTTCGTGCAACACCTGCTGGAAGGCCATCAACTCAAATCGAACACTGGCCTGCGACAACAATCCGCGCCTTTCAAATCCGGATGAATTGGAGGCGCTACCGCTATCCGAACAAAGCCGCAAGGTGGTTGTGGTCGGGGCTGGCGTTGCAGGACTCGAAGCGGCGATGGTTGCGGCTCAGCGCGGCAACGACGTTATTGTCTTTGGCAGCTCAGATGAGGTTGGCGGCAAAACGCGCCTGCAAGCCAGCATGCCGCTGGGGGAGTCGCTCTCGAGCATTTATGACTACCAGTTTGTTGAAGCCCAAAAGGCTGGTGTCCGCTTCTTCCTCGGTCATCTTGCTACTGCGCAGGACATCATCGCGCAAAAGCCTGACCACGTGATTCTGGCAACCGGCGCCGTCATGACCTGGCCGGCAGACCTGCCCGCCAGTTTGCGAGGCACGGACACCATTTCGGACCTGCGCACGGCCATGCAGGGCTTGCAGGGCATCACACAGCGCCAGCGCGGTGCAGCAGTGATCTTCGATTTGGACCAGACCGATGGCACCTATGTTGCGGCCGAGCGGCTACGCGACATTTTTGATCGCGTGGTTATCCTGTCTCCCCGCGAAACCATTGCCGAAGAAGTCGTGCTGGTGGCGCGCCAGCGTATTTTGCGTCGCTTTCACGAGCGGGGCATAGAAGTCATCACTCTGGTACAGCCGCAATGGGGCCCGAGTGTCGAGGACGAAGCCCGCCTGGAATACGTCAGCGTCTTCGGCGGCCCGGTTCATAGCATTGGCAACCTCGCATTTTTTGCCTATGCCTCGCCACGTGCACCTGAAATCGCCTTGCTGCACCCACTACGAATTGCCGGCATTGACGTGAGGCTTGTGGGAGACTGCAAGATAGCTCGCGATACGCTCGCGGCGACCAGTGAAGGCCATGCCGCAGCAACTCAAATTTCCCTGCTTGCCAGCGATACATCTCAACCCACTGTTCCCAAGGAAGAAAACATGACAACGCCTGCCCTCGCCATCAACCCCGCCACCACCGCCCTTGTGCTGATCGACCTTCAGCACGGTATCGTGGCCATGAACGTTCATCCGCGCCCAAGCTCTGAAGTTGTTGCCCGGGCTGCCCAAATGGCAGACGCATTCCGCAAGGCCGGCGCGCCGGTCGTGCTTGTGACGGTAGGCAATCTGCCCGATGGCAAAGACGCGCTTTCACCGAAAGTCGATGGCGTTGCGCCACCCGCCACGACCCGCCCCGACAACTGGTCGACGGTTGTGCCCGAGCTGGGCCCACACGCCACAGACGTGCAAATCACGAAGCGCCAGTGGGGCGCCTTCTACGGCACCGAGCTTGATTTGCAGTTGCGCCGCCGCGGCATCAAAACCATTGTGCTGGCCGGTATTTCTACCCATGTGGGTGTCGAATCCACCGCCCGCGATGCCTTTGAGCGCGGCTACGACCAGGTGCTGGTGGAGGACGCCATGGCCAGCCCATCCGCAGAAGCCCACGCCGGCACAGTGAAATTTGTCTTTCCGCGAATCGGTTTGATCCGCACGACCGACGAAGTGCTGCAGTCCCTCTCCAAGTAAGCACCAGCAGATGCAGGACACGGACAAGGACCAGAACGCGCGCATCCAGGCGCGCGGCATGCTCACCGGCAGGCGCATTGCGGTCACCGGCGGCGCGGGCGCCATCGGGGCGGCCATCGCCCGCCACCTGGTGGCCCTGGGCGCACGGGTGTTCGTGCTGGACCTGGCGCAGCCCGCGCAGCAAGTGGCGGGAACCCGCTTCGTGCAGGCCGACGTGACCCAGCGCGAGACGCTGGATGCGGCGCGGGCCGAAATCGAGCGCGAGGGCGGATCTGTCGATGGCCTGGTCAACTGCCACGGCTTCCAGATCCGGCGCAAGTTCGAGGACTACACCGAGGAGGAATGGGCGCGCGTGGTGGACGTCAACTTCTCGGGCGTGTTCCGCAGCTGCCAGGCTTTCGGGCCGGCACTGCGCGAGCACGGCGGCAGCATCGTCAACATCTCCAGTGTGGTGTGCACCATTGCCGCTCGCACTGGTGTTGCTTACGGCGCTTCCAAGGCAGC
>CALBSC010000014.1 GCA_937927685.1 uncultured Burkholderiales bacterium
TCGTGCCTGCGGATACATACCAAACAGCACGGCCATCGGTGCCATACATGTAGGCCGCCATGAACAGCCGATTGCCTTGCACTTCCAAGGAATAGCCGCGACCGCTTTCATTGGCATTCCACCACCAACCAGACTCAGGAACGGACAGGCCAGCAGGCGCAGCCAAGCGCATGGCCGCTGCAGCATCGAGCATGCCACTGCCACAGATCGAAGAATTGCAATTGCAAGGTCCATCTGCATTGCTGGCGCTGCACACCTCACGGCCTGTCACTTGTACAAAGGGTTTGACAGCCACTTTGAGACGCGCAGCCGTGTCCGATGGCGTTAAAGCCGGATTGAGGTCCATCATCAACCCGGCCGCAGCGGCCACCAAGGGAGATGAAAAACTGGTGCCCACGCTGTAATTGAAACTATCGGTATACGTGGGGCTGGAGGGGCCTTTGGCGCCAGCATTGGTTGCGGAATAGATGGGGAACAAACAGGGTTCATTGGCTCCAGTGTTCACGCAATTGCCTGCAGGGGCACTCAAGGCCACTTCTTTTCCGAAACTGCTGTAGCCCACTTTGTCACCTTGATGACGCAAACCAGCCACCCCAATGACGCCAGTGCAATTAGCCGGCGAGCCCACGGGACCGTGTTCGTTCCCTGCTGCTGCCACCACCACGACTTTGGAGCTCAGCTGAGAAAGTACGGAAGCATAGGATTGGCTGCAACTGCCACTGCCACCGAGGCTCAAATTGATGACGCTCGCAGGATAAGGGTTCAGGGGAATACCAGGGACTGCAATGCCAGCGGCCCAGAGCATGGCTGCTTGAATGTCGGAGTCATGCCCTCCACATTTGCCCAAGACGCGGATGGGCAAAATGCGCAAGCCCCACCCGGCACCAGCCATGCCGATGGCATTTTGGGTTTGGGCTGCGATCAAGCTCGCCACTTTGGTGCCATGCCAACTGCTGTTCTCATCGGTCGCCAGATCCTCAGCACCACACAAACTTATAAAAGCCGGGTCATTGCGAACAGAGGCATCGATGAAGTCACCAGGATCCGAGGGGTTGGAAGTTCGCCCTACGGTGTTCATGGCCAACACAGGGTCCGAGATGAAGTTGTAGCCCGGCACCAATTTGTTTTGCAGATCCGGGTGATCGGTAATTCCGGTATCCAGAACCGCTACGACCGTACCGTGGCTGCCAGTTCCCACGTTCCAGGCGTTGGTGAAATTAGATCCAGAAGCCTCGGTGTTTTGCAGGTACCACTGCGAGGCAAACAGCGGGTCATTGGGTAAAGCGCTGATTTTGCGTCGCTGATCGGGCTCGGCAAATTCCACTTCACTCAGTTGAGACAATTGCTGAGCCAGTTGCACTGACGTCAGGCCTTTGGCAACCATCACTTGGTGGCCCGCAGCGATATCGTTCCAGTGATGTAGCTGGCGTCCCAGCCTGGTACTCAAGGACTTTGTACGCTCAAGACTGGTGGCTCTTCTCAAGACATTGCCATCATCCTTGAACTTGACAATTACGCGAGCCACCGGCCCTGTGCCGACATCAGCGCTTTGTCCCCACACTTGACCTGACAGGCTCAAAATCAGCATCAACCGGAACCAATACATGAGTGACCGCATGTAACACCTTGTAGTAGCCAAAGAAATTTGGAGTTCATTCTAAGGTCCACACGATGTATTGGTGATCATGCAAGATTGGATGACAAATCTGCTACAATGCTCGTCTGTGTGGCCCGGTAGCTCAGTTGGTAGAGCAGCGGATTGAAAATCCGCGTGT
>CALBSC010000015.1 GCA_937927685.1 uncultured Burkholderiales bacterium
CACACAAGACCCGAACGGTCTATGACGTGGTGGAAACCGGTACCGGCAAGCGTGACAACTCGCTCTTGTGGGTGATCACGACTGCGGGCAGTAACCGCTCTGGTATTTGCTACGAGGTTCGAACCTTCGTGACCAAATTGCTCGACGGTGTGATTGAAGACGATACCCAGTTCGGGATCGTCTATGGCACGGATGACGGGGATGACTGGACCTCCGAGACGGCGCTGATCAAGGCCAACCCGAACTGGGGAATATCGGTTCGCCCGGAGGTGCTTGGTCCGTTGCAGGCCAAAGCCATGCAACTCCCAAGCGCAGTCAACAACTTCAAGACCAAACATCTGAATGAGTGGGTCAATGCCGATACGGCCTGGATGGATATGCGTGCCTGGGACGCCTGCACAGATACCTCGCTATTCATTGACATGTTCGAGGGCCAGCCCTGCTGGATCGGACTGGACTTGGCCAGCAAAACGGACATTGCAGCACTCCTGGTTGTGTTCAGGCACCCCCAGATCCCTGATGCTTATGTGACCTTTGGGAAGTACTACCTCCCTGAGGACACGGTCAACTCTGCGGCCAACAGTCAGTATCCCGGGTGGATGCATTCGGATCGACTGATCGTGACTCCTGGCAACGTGATTGACTTTGGGTGGATTGAGGGTGAGTTGCTTGATCTTGCGTCCAGATTTGAAATCCAGGCGGTCGCGTTCGACCCATTCCAGGCCACCCAGTTATCCACAAGGATGCTGGCGGAAGGGCTGCCCATGATCGAGGTACGGCCCACGGTGCTGAATTTCAGTGAACCGATGAAGACCCTGGAAGCCTTGATCTTGCAAAAGAAGCTGGTTCATGACGGCGACCCGGTTTTGGCCTGGATGGCCAGCAACGTGGTGGCGCATCTGGACATTAAAGACAACATCTATCCGAGGAAGGAGAGGCCAGAGAACAAGATTGACGGCATCGTGGCACTGATCATGGCGCTCTCGCGTGCGATCAAACCGGGAGACTCGGTGGTGCTGGGATCCGACTTCGAGTTGATGGTGCTCTGAGGCCATGGGATTTTTGAACTTCTTTGACCGATTCAGAGCTTCGACGAGTGACCGCTCTCCCTGGGGGGACTTCTTCTTCGAACCCGTCTCGGTGCGAAGCATCTCGGGTGTGCGGGTGTCAGCTGATGCGGCGATGCGCCTGGCGGCTGTTTATGCCTGTGTTCGCATCCTGTCTGAAACACTGGCCTCGCTTCCTTTGGTCGTTTACCGGCAGAAATCCGATGGCGGCAAAGAGCGGGTCACTGATCATTGGATATACCGGGTTCTGGGTAAAAAGCCGAACCGGTATCAAAACCCATTTGAATGGCGGGAGATGCTGCAGGGGCACCTGGTGCTCAGAGGCAATGCGTTCTGCCAGATCCTCTCCAATAGTCGGGGTGAGATCACAGAACTGATCCCCATCCACCCTGACCGGGTTCGGGTTGAGATGCTCACAGGTGGGGATTACCGCTACCATATTCGTGACCAGAAGGGCGATGAATTGGTCTTCCCCCGTGGGGAGATCTGGCACCTGCGGGGCTTGTCCTCGGATGGGGTCCTGGGCTTGAGCCCCATAGATCTTGCCCGGGAGAGCCTGGGAATGGCTCTTGCCGCCCAGGACTACGGAGCCCGGTTTTTTGCCAACGATGCCAAGCCCACGGGGGGCTGGATCGAGTTTCCCGGTTCTTTCAAGGATCCGGAGGCCAAGCGGGTGTTCCGGGAGTCCTACCAGGCGGCGCAATCGGGGTCGAACCGGGGAAAGGTCCTGGTGCTTGAGAACGGCATGAAGTTTCATGAGGTTGGCGTCACAAACAAGGACGCCCAGTTCCTGGAGCTGCGCAAATTCCAAATCACTGACATTACCCGGCTCTTCCGGGTGCCGCCACACATGATTGCGGATCTGGATAGGGCAACGTTCTCGAACATTGAGCAGCAGAGCCTGGAGTTTGTGATGCACACAATGACCCCGTGGGCCGAGCGCTGGGAGGCCTCGATCGAGGCGGATCTGATGCTCGATGGAGATGAGCTGGAAATCGAGTTCGATTTCGCCAACCTCATGCGCGGGGATGCGGCCAGTCGATCGGCGTACTACCAAAGCGGCATTCAAAACGGCTGGCTCACTCGCAACGAAGCCCGGATCGCTGAGAACCTGAACCCGATTGCAGGGCTGGATCAACCCCTACGTCCCCTCAACATGGTCGAAGAAGAGGATGCTGAGGAGGCTGAGCAGGAGTCCGAGCCGAGTGAGACGGAACCGGATGAATCAGAAGTTGATGAGACGGAACCAAGCAATTCACCGCCTTCTCCGATGCCGGACATGAGTCAACGCTTGAAGGCCATGGTGGAGTCGAGCGCAGAGCGCATTGCCCGTCGAATCATCCGCAAGGGTGATGTGGGTTCCAGTGAGATTGAACTGATATCGCAAGCCTTTGGGCTTCAACCTTCTCTGATCCAAACCTGGGCTAATCAACTTCCACAACCCAATGGTGAGGCTGATCTGGCCCAAGCGCTCATCAAGCTAGGAATGAACGAATGAACAAACAACTTCTCCTCTCCGAATTCTTGAGTACCCCCTGGGCATTGATGCCCGAGCGGCTCAAAGCCATGGCAGGTGTCATCCATCGCTGGTCAGCGGGGGAACCACCCGCGGATGAGGTCATCTTTCAGGTGAACGCGGATCGACTGGTGCGGGAAACCCGAAAGCAGTTTGCCGCCTCCAGCTCGGGCACGGGCATTGCGGTGCTGCCTCTTTACGGAGTGGTCACCCAGCGGGGCAACATGGTGGACGATATCTCGGGCCCGGGCAGCACAAGCACCCAGCAGTTCACGTCTGCCCTGCGCCAGGTTCTGGCTGACGATTCGGTCGGTCAGATCCTGATCGATATCGACAGTCCGGGGGGCAGCGTGTACGGGGTGAGCGAGCTTGCCAGTGAAATCGTGAAAGCCCGTTCCCAAAAGCCTGTCATTGCCGTCGCCAACAGCCTGGCGGCTTCTGCCGCCTACTGGATCGGGTGCTCGGCCAGCGAGTTTTATGTCACGCCAGGTGGCGAGGTGGGCTCGATTGGCGTGTGGCAAGCCCACTTTGACTATTCCAAGGCGCTGGAAGAAGAGGGGGTCAAGCCCACGCTCATCTCGGCTGGCAAGTACAAGGTTGAGGGCAACCCATATGTCCCGCTGGTGGCCGAGGCGCAGGCATTCATGCAGTCTCGCGTGGATGACTACTACAACGCCTTTGTGAAAGGCGTGGCCAAGGGCCGAGGTGTGTCCGTCAACGACGTTCGCTCTGGCATGGGCGAGGGTCGGGTGCTGGGGGCAGATGCTGCTTTGGCACAAAAGATGGTGGACGGTATTGCCACCTTCGACGAGGTGCTGGCCAAGATGCAAAAGGATGCAAGGGCCCAGGCACCCCGGGGAGCTTCACGGCTGCAACGCGCGCGTGACGCCTTGGCTCTCCTCTAAACAGATCAATTCACCGAGTTCAGCAGTACTCCATTGAGTGCTGCAAACGCCTGCGACCCGTTGGTCGTATCCCAAACCGCCGCCGCGTGTCCATGACCCGGCGGCATTTTCATTTCTGGAGCTAAACCAATGAGTAAGCAACTTCGCGAGCTTCAAGCCCGCAAATCCACTCTGGTCAAGGACGCACGTGCCCTGACCGATATTGCTGCCGCCGAGCAGCGTGACATGAACGACGAGGAACTGGCCGCGTTCGAAGCCTTGAAAGCCAAGATTGAAGCCACCTCGGCCGCCATTGACCGTGAGGCCGCACTGATTGCCGAAGAGGCTCAGATGGCACACACGGCTCAACTACCCGAATCGAGCGTCATCACCGTGGCAGACAACCGGGAGACGGATCCCACCCATGGCTTCAGGACCGTGGGTGACTTCCTCAAGACGGTGCGTCTGGCGCAAAACCCTGGGGCATCGATTGATGAGCGCCTCATGATTGGCATGGGGCGCAATGCGGCAGCACCCACCTCCTTCGGGAATGAAGGGTCTGCACAGGACGGCGGATTCCTGGTGCCACCTCAGTTTGCTTCTGAGATCTTCCAGCTCTCCCTGGGTGAGGACTCTCTCCTGCCCATGACGGACAACGTGGAAATCTCTGGGAACACCATGGCGTTCCCCAAAGACGAAACCACGCCTTGGGGGAGCAATGGTATCCGCGCCTATTGGCAGGCCGAGGCTTCCACGGCGGTGGGAACCAAGCCGGTCCTGGGCCTCTCAACACTGCGTCTCAAAAAGCTCATGGCTTTGGTGCCGGTAACTGACGAGCTGCTGGACGACACCAATGCCTTGTCGAGCTACTTGCCGGACAAGATTGCCACCTCCATTCGCTGGAAGTCCAATGAGTCCATCCTCTTTGGAACCGGCACGGGGGTGCCGATCGGTTGTATGAACACTGCAACCACGGTGACTGTGGCCAAGGAGTCAGGGCAAGCCACCCAGACACTACAGGCACAAAACCTGGCCAAGATGATCTCGCGTCTGCCGCCCGGGTCCTTTGGCCGTGCGGTCTGGATCGTGAACAACGATGTCTTGCCGGCGCTCTTCACCCTGACCCTTGGGAACTACCCGATCTATCTTCCCACCGGTGTGAATCCTGGCGGGATCCAGGTGTCGCCCTACGGCACTCTGCTGGGTCGTCCGGTGTTCGTGTCTCAGCACGCCAACACCTTCTCCTCAGCGGGGGATGTGCTCCTGGCGGACCTGTCGTACTACCAGACCATCACCAAGGCGGGTGGCATGCAGACCGCAACGTCGATGCACCTGTACTTCGATGCCGATCTGACGGCATTCCGTACGACCTTCCGCATGGACGGTCAATCCAAGATCGCAGCGCCGATCTCCCCGGCCAAGGGCAGCACGACCATGTCGCCCTTTGTGCAGCTCGGCGCACGTTGATGCGTCCCAACCTCAGACAGGAGAAATCATATGTTTCCGAACGCAAAGGGTAGTGAACTCATCTCGGTGCTGGCCACGGTTGATCCGGTCAGCCAGGGGGCTGGCACCGTCACCACGGGCTGGATTTTTGCGGGCAACCATCACAACCTGATGGCACTCTTGCAAACAGGCACCATGTCCGCCAGCAGCACCTTGGATGCCAAGCTGCAGCAGGCCATGGATTCCTCGGGTACCTCGGCCAAGGACATCTCGGGCAAGGCGATCACGCAGATCACCCAGGCTGCCAGTGGCTCCAACAAGCAGGCGATCATCAACCTGCGTACCGATGACCTGGATCTGTTGAACGGATTCTCCTACGTGAGGCTCAGCATTACCGTGGGTACGGCTGCATCTCTGGCTGCCGCACAGATGCTGGGGGTTAATCCTCGCTTCGCATCTGCTGATGGCAACAACCAGGCTGCCGTTGTGCAGATCGTTTGAGGGGTGCCACCATGAAGGGAATTCGCTTTATGGTGGACTTCTTTGCGGTGGATGGATCTGGCAACCGGTACACCAAGTATCGGCAAGGCGAGGTCTATCCACCGACAGAAGAAACCACGAGCCAGGTGATCGCTGGCTTTGCCGAAGAAGTTGAGCTGCCCGATCAGGTGTCTGAGCCGAAATCAAAGAAGACCGCGCAGACTCAACCTCAGACCAATCTTTCAGTCGAACCACCCGCTGAAGCGTCGACAGAACCGCAAGTGAGCTGATCGCCATGTCCTTGCAGCTTGTCACGGCGCCCACCGAGGAGCCGGTTACGCTGGATGAAGCCAAGCTTCATCTGAGGGTGGACTTCAGCGAAGATGACTTGCTGATCACCGCCCTCATTGCAGCAGCCAGACAAGCTGCAGAGACCTTGACTGGGCGGCAGCTTGTCACCGCACGCTGGAAATACATCCTGGACAGCTTCCCCGGGCCCTCCCTCATGGGGGTGCCTGCGGGCAAGACGTTCACCTTGCTTGGCCACGCGATCCTGATCCCCAAGGCGCCTGTTCAGTCCATTGTCTCGATTGACTATCTGGACATGAACCGCACAGCCCAGACGATGCCAGCAGCCAACTATGCAACGGACCTGGCGTGTGAGCCCGCGCGGATCACCCCGATTTTTGGGCAAATCTGGCCCATCAATCTGCCGGAGATTGGCGCTGTGTCCGTGACCTTTGATGCGGGCTATGGAGGTGCGGACGATGTTCCCGAGGGGATCAAGAGCTGGATCAAGCTGCGGGTGGGAAGCCTCTATCAAAACCGCGAGGAGGTGGCGGCGATGGCCAGGGGCAAGATTGATCCACTTCCCTTCATTGATGGGTTGCTGGATCCCTACCGGATGGTGACGGTATGACGCCGCTTCGCAGTGGGGATCTCAACCGACGGGTGACCTTGCAGCAGCGAAGCACTTCACAGGATTCGTTTGGGGAGTTGCTCAACACCTGGACAGATCTCACAACGGTGTGGGCTGAGATTCAGCCACTGACGGGGCGGGAACTCGAGCTTGCGCAAAAGATGTCCTCAGAGGTTACCCACCGGATCACGATTCGCTACCAGTCATCGTTGACCGATACCCGTACGGTTTCGACCCTGCGGGGGATCTACAAGAACCGGGTTTTCAACATCCTGGCTGTGATGAATGAAGACGAATCCAACGTGAGGCTTCAACTCCTGGCCAGTGAAGGACTCAATGATGGGGCTTGAAGCATGGAACTTGAACACGTCAAAGGTCTGAGGGAGTTGTCGGACGCGTTGCGGCAGTTGCCTGATCGGATTGCACGAAATGCGCTTCGCCAAAGCGTGGCTGCTGGTGCTGCGGTGATCCGAAAGGATGCCCAGTCCAGAGCCCCCGTGGCCAGCAAACCGCTCCCTGCCGGCACTCCGCCGCCGGGCACGCTCAAGCGCTCGATCCTCATCAGGCATGCCAAGGAGCTGTCGAGTCTTGTAAGCCAGACCTATGTGGTCGGGGTTCGGCACGGCAAGAAGTACCGAGGGCAGGGCAAGAAGGGCAACTTGTCGCAGGATACCTATTACTGGCGCTGGGTGGAGTTCGGGACAGTGAAGATGCGTGCCCAGCCATTTCTGCGACCCTCGTTTGAGGCCAACAAGCAACTGGCGGTGCAAGTGATTGCCGAATACCTGGCCAAACGGATCCCGCAGGAGGTTGCAACCCTGCGGGGGAGCAAGCCGTGATTCAGGAGCAACTCCAGGCAGTGCTTGCCCCTTTGGTCGGGGGATCCAGCTTTCCCAACCTCGCAGCGCAAGATGCGGTGCCACCCTACATCGTCTACCAACGCATTGTCAGCATTACCCACAACAACCTGCAAGGTCCGAGTGACCTGCAAAACACCCGGGTCCAGATTGATGCCTACGCCAAGACCTATGCACAGGTGCAGCAACTCGCCGCCGAGATCCGCCAGGCCATGCAGGGTGCGGGGTTCATCAATCTACAAATCAGTGAGCAGGACTTCTTTGAAACGGAAGTGCGGCTTCACAGAGTGAGCCTGGACTATTCGATCTGGTCACGCTGATATCGCGTGTTTCCTTCCTTTTGCAGTTGCCACCTTCGGGTGGTTTTTTTTCGTCAACTTCCTGGAGATATCCATGACTTCCACAGCCATTTCCTCACAAGGCTCAGTCCTCTCGCTTGCCACTGGCTCGGGATCCGCCAAAACCATCAGCGGGGTGACCCTAGGCAACCCCACCATCATCACGGCCACAGCCCACGGGTTTTCTGTCGGTGATGTGGTCACCATTGCCAGTGTCGGTGGTGCAACCACGGTCAACGGTACGTGGGTGGTTACCAACAAGACCACCAACACCTTTGCTATTGGTCTGGACACCACAGGAGGCTCGGCCTACACCTCTGGTGGCACGGCGACTCCAGTCTCCTGGACACCCATCATCAACGTGCGCACCTTCACGGGCTTTGATGGCGCGGCCAACATCATCGATGTCACCAACCTTAGTTCCACGGCTGAAGAGATCCGTCCGGGTATCCCGCGCTTTGGTCAGATCTCGTTTGAGATCGACTGGGACCATGGCGATCCGAGTCACGTGGCCTTGATTGCACGGCAGTTGAGCCAGGCGCAGACCGCCTTCAAGCTTGTGCTGCCCGACACCCATGTCGCCACCTTCAACGGATACGTCATGAAGGTGCCAATCCAAGGCGGTGTGGACCAGGTCGTTCGCGGAACGCTGGATGTGCGCATCACCGGTCCTGTGACTTGGTCTTGATATTGAAGGGATCAAGTGATGACGAAAATTCTCTCCAAAGCAGAAATCCTGCAAAGCAGTGACATGCGCATCCAGTTGGTCGCAGTTCCCGAATGGGGTGGGAGCGTTCGACTGCGCTCCCTCACGGGAGCAGAGCGCGATGCGTTCGAAGCCACCCTGGTCAAGGAAGTGGACGGCAAACGAGTCCCCGACATGGACAACCTGCGTGCAAAGCTCCTCGCAGCCACCGTCGTTGACGAAGACGACAGGCAGATCTTCACACCGTACGACCTGGCTGCGCTTGGTCGAAAGAGCGCAGTGGCGCTTGATCGGGTGTTCACGGTGGCCCAGCGTTTGAACGGCATGAGCGCTGATGCGGTGGAGGAGTCCGTAAAAAACTCCGACAGCGCCCCGGAAGGCGCTTTTACTTCCGACTAGCGCTGGCACTAGGGATGACGGTGCGCCAGTTGCTCGAGAACATCGACAGCTTCGAGCTCACCGAGTGGCTTGCCTACGACCAGATTGAACCCTTTGGCCCCCAGCGGGAGGATTTGCGGGCGGGGCTCATCTGCAGCACTGTGGCCAACCACAGCATGAGTCCACCAAAAAAACCCCAGCGACCCAGCGACTACATGCTGTTCGCAGGTGAAGCAGGGGAACGCAAATCCAAGCCCGTGCTGCTCGCGGACCCCAAAGCTCAGTCCGATCTGATCCGACAGGCCATTTTTGGCATCTCTTCACCCACTTCTGGTTAAGCCCCCATGTCGCTTGGTACTCTTGTCGTCGAACTGACCGCGAACGTCGCTAAGTTTCAAAGTGACTTGGGGCGTGCCGAGCAGATTGCGCAAAACACCGCGCGCAAAATCGATGCGCAGTTTGGCATCGTGAAGAATGCGCTGGCCACCTTCGGTGTGGGGCTGGCTTCATTTGCCAGTTTTGATGCGCTGGCCAAGAAGATTGATGGAGTGATCTCTTCAGCCGCAGGTTTGCAGCAACTCTCCGAGCGGACGGGTGCCACGGTTGAGAACCTCTCCGCTTTGGCCTCTGTAGCCAAGCTCTCGGGCACTGACACAGACCTCCTGGCCGGTGGAATGCAAAAGCTATCTCGCGCCATGGTGGACGCTCAGCAAGGCGGAGCGAAGACCACTGCTGCATTCAATGCAATTGGAATCAGCACCAAGGATCTGGCCTCCAAGCGGCCGGACGAGATATTTATTCGCATTGCCACGGAACTGGCCAAGTATCAGGATGGCGCGGCTAAGACGGCGCTCGCCCAAGATTTGTTGGGCAAGTCCGGCGCCAACTTGCTGCCGGTGATGAAAGATTTGGCCGAGGTGGGTGACTTGCAGGTGAAGGTCACCTCCGAACAGGCTCAGATGGCCGATGAGTACGAGAAGAACCTGGTTCGGCTCAAGGCTTCGACCGATGCCATCTTCAAGAAGATCGGGCTGGAGCTGGTCCCGGTGCTCAATGCCTTCACCAAGGCAATCCTGGAGAGCCAAAACGCCAATGATGGCCTGCGAGCAAGCGTCAACGCCTTGGCCAAGGATGGTTCTATCCGGGACTGGGCCGAGAGTGCCGCCATTGGCGTGGCGTATTTCATCGACGTGGCAAGCGTCATCCCCGACCTCTTCAACATGGTCGGCAAAACCATTGGTGCTGCTGCGGCTCAGTTCATGGGCCTCATCGATGTAGTCAAGGGGACTGGCCAGGCTCTCTCAGGTGAATTCACCAAGGGGGTGCAGACTGCCCAGGCGGGGCTCTCCCAAATCAAGGGGGTGGGAGACCTCTGGGCCAAGGACATGCATGAGATCTGGAACCGGCCACTCTTCTCCGATCGATTGAAGAAGCAGTTGGAGGAGGCGAGAAAGTCAACCGGCTCAGCACCCCGTCCTTCGCTTCCCAATCTGAATCTGGGCGGGGATAACGAGCTATTGAAGAAGCAGCTCGAGGGGCAGTTGAAGCTCCTTGAGCGGCAGATCCAGGAAGAACAGCGTCTGTGGCAGACCCGGGAGCAATTCCTGGCCCACTTCTACAGCGACGACCTGGTCTCGATCGCGGACTACTACGGATCACGCCAGAATGCGGCGGAAGAGCACCTTCGCAATACCCAGGAGCTCTTTGACCGGGAGATTGCAGCTCTCAAGAGCTATCAGTCCAAGGTCAATGACGCCAAGGCCAAGCTCGATGCACAGAACCGGATCGAGGATGTGCAGGAGCGCTCGCGTCAACTCACCATTGATGCGCAAACCAAGTCCTTGTTCCTGAATCTGGAGCAGGCCAAGGCTACACGCGCTTACAACGATGAGGTGGAGCGACTCAACATCCGGCTCTTGGAGCTGCAAGGCAATCTGGCCGAGGCGGGTAAGCGCCAGACGGCGCTTCAGGACCGGCAAATCAGACGGCGCCTGACGGTTGAGGGCAACACGCAGGGCCTGGACACGCTCGACCAACTTGAGAAGCTTCAAAACGCCCGCTCGGCCATGGGCGAGCTGAGCCTGAAGTCAGCCGGTATCGAGGAAATGCTCGGGGCCACTGAGTCAAGGGTAGCGGCTCAACGCCAGACTGGCGCGATCACTGAGCTGGAGTCGATGGCCAAGCTGTCGGTTGCGCGTAGCCAGGCGGTCTCGCAACTGACCGAAATAGCCAACCAGATGATGGCCGTGGCGCAAGCCTCAGGGGACAACCGCATGATCGCCAACGTCGAGGCCTTCCGGGCCAAGATCGAGCAATTGGCGGCTTCAAGCGATGTGCTGGGCGCCAAGTTTCGCCTGATCTTTGAAGACAACCTCACCAACTTCTTCACGGATTTGGTGAGTGGTGCCAAGACCTTCAAGGCGGCATTCCTGGAAATGGCTCGCGGCATTGAGCAGGCCATCACCCGCATCGTGGCCCAAAACCTCGCGCAAAGCCTATTCGGTAATGGCGGGATGTTTGGTGGTGCATTTGGCGGAGGTACGGCTGGAGCGATGGCAGGTGGAGTTTCGGCGGGCCTGGGTGGGTGGCTCAATGGCGTTGTGGGTTCAATTTTTGGCACAGCCATGGGGGGTGCTCCTGCGGCAGCGTTATCCACAGCCAGTAGCGGCACTGGGTTGACCATCCCCGCCAGCGTCTTTTCTCTGCCTGCGCGCGCTGGTGGGGGTGATGTGCTCTCCAGCCAAGCGTATTTGGTGGGCGAGCAGGGCCCTGAGGTATTTGTTCCGAAAGGGGCTGGATTTATCGTGTCGAATGACCGGCTGGCCAGCTATGAGCGACTGGTCACGACCGCAACCAAAGGGCCCGCCGGGATGTGGAGTGGAAGTGGCATTGCTTCATTGCCTGCTCGTGCAGATGGTGGAGATGTTTATCCCAACCAAGCGTACCTGGTGGGTGAGCGCGGGCCTGAGGTGTTCGTTCCGCGGGAGGTTGGATCCAGCAATTCAAACCAAAGGGGTGGCAACGGTGGCACCGTGATTGTCAATAACCACTTCGCGCCGGGTACAGATATGCGGACCATTGACCAGGCTGCCATGCAGATCGGCCAGCGGGTTCAGCGGGCAATGCGGAGAAACTTCTGATGGCATTCATTGAGTCACCAAGATTTCCCGCTACCATCTCCTATCACTCCACCGGTGGCCCGGTCTGGAAAACCCAGGTCGTGCAGACCTCCAGCGGTCGCGAGCAGCGCATCCAGACCTGGCAGGATGCCATGCGGCATTGGGATGCCATGAACGGAGTGCGCACCGACACGGAGCTCGATCAACTCCACGCTTGGTTCATGGTGACCGGGGGGATGGCCAACGGGTTTCGCTGGAAAGACCCCAAAGACTTCACCGCGACCTCGTCAAACGGCACGGGCATCGTGAACACGACCGGCCTGGGCAACGGGACGGCCTCTGGGCAGCTTTACAAGAAATACACCCTCGGCTCAAACACCTACGCCCGCAAGATCACCAAGCCGGTCGCTAACACAGTGCTGATCAAGAAAAATGGAGTAGCACTTACATTTGGTGTGAGTGCCGGTCAATGCCAGCTCGACACCACCACCGGGATCGTCACCTTTTACGGTACCGCACCCACCGTCACCGACACACTCACCTGGACGGGTGAATTTGACGTGCCGGTGCGCTTTGACACTGACAAATTCAGCGCAAGTTATGAAGACCTGAACGCCAGCAGCGTCACACTGCCGGTGGTGGAGATTCGAGTATGAGAAGCGTTTCCACTGCCTTGGCGACCCATCTGGCAGGAGAGGTTGTTACCCTGGCCACGCTGTGGAAGATTGTTCGTACGGACGGCCAGGTCTTTGGCTTTACCGATCACGACCAAGACATCACCGTCGGGGGGCAGACTTATCTCAGCACCGGGGGGCATACCTCTTCGGCTATTTCCTGGTCGTCGGACCTCGCCAACTCCAACCAGGAGGTGACGGCAGTGTTTGACAGTGCTGCGATCACGGCTTCGGACGTCAATGCGGGCCTGTGGGATTTCGCAGCCGTGACCCTGTATCTGGTCAACTACGCCGATCTGACCATGGGCACCCTGCCACTCACCACGGGTGTTTTGGGCCAGGTGACCCTGAAACGTGGCCAGTACGTTGCAGAACTTCGGGGACTGGCGCAGTTGCTGGACCAGGAGATTGGCGAGCTTTACTCGGCCACCTGCCGGGCGGAGTTTGGCGACAGCAAGTGCAAAGTCGATCTGACCCCGTACACATTCACGGCAACCGTGAGCTCAGTCACCAATAAACGAGTGTTTGGAGCCACCTCGCTCAGTCAAGTAGGCCCGACGCTCAGCTACATCACGACCCCTTACACGGTTTCGGCCAGTTCCATTTACGTCATCAGCCCAGTAATGCCACAAGGCGGCACCTGGGTCTCCAATATCCAGGTCAAAAAGGCCCAAACGGGCGAAGTGATGACCCTGGTGGGCTCCAGTCCCGTCAAAGGCCAATACAGCGTGAGCGCCGGGGTCTACACCTTCTCCGCTCTCGATTCGGGTCTTGCCGTTACCTTTGAGTTCAACTACTCACAGGGGTATTTCACCTACGGCAAGGTCACCTGGCTCACCGGGGGCAATGCGGGTTACAAGATGGATGTGCGCAAGTTCTCGCCGGGCCTCGTGACCTTGGCCTTACCGATGACTCATGACATCACGGTCGGGGACACGTTCTCGATCGTGGCCGGGTGTGACGACACGCTCACCACCTGCAAGACGCGCTACAACAATTTCGTCAACTTTCGTGGTGAGCCCTATCTCCCGGGTAACGACCGCGTGCTGCGCAATCAGGGGTCGTGATGGCCACAGGTCTGGATGTGGTGCGCGTTGCTCGCACCTGGCTTGGCACGCCTTATCACCACCAGGGGCGTGTCAAAGGCGCTGGGGTTGACTGTGCAGGGCTGTTGGTTGGTGTGGCCAAAGAACTTGGCCTGAGTGATTTCGACGTCACTGGTTACAGCGGGCGACCGAATGGCGACTCGCTGACCCGGGTCTGCCAGGAGCAAATGACGCCCATCACCCTGGAGCAATTAAGCCCGGGCGATGTGTTGCTCTTCAAATTCGAGGCCCATGCCGGGCACTTGGGAATTTTCATCGGGGATAACACCCTGATTCATTCATACATGCCCCGTCGCCGGGTGGTCGAGCACAGCCTCGATGCCCGGTGGTGGAGCCTAGTGGCGGGCCAGTACCGGCTGCCTGGAGTGGTCTGATGCAGCTTGCAATTTCAGTCGCTGGAGCCGCGATTGGCTTTGCTTTGGGTGGCCCAACGGGCGCGCAATGGGGCTGGATGGCGGGGTCGTTGGCTGGGGCAGTGCTGTTCCCTCAGCACACCGAAGGCCCACACATGGGCGACCTCAAAGTGCAGGGCAGCACCTACGGTCAGCCGATCCCCGTGCCCTACGGGATGAGCCGCATGTCAGGCAACGTGATCTGGGCCGCCGATCCAGTGGAGCACTCGAACACCCAAAGCGCCAAAGGCGGTCCCACCGTTACCACATACAGCTCCACCGAGTCATTTGCCGTCGGTATCTGTGAAGGCCCTATTGTTGGTGTGCGTCGCATTTGGGCGAGCGGCAAGCTGATCTACGACATGACGCCTGGGGCTACATCCGACAACGTCGTGGCCAGCGCCCTGATCGCTGCCCCCGGGCTCAAAATCTACTTGGGCGACGAGACCCAAGTGGCTGATCCGACCATGGAATCGTATTTGGGCGTTGGGAACGCGCCAGCCCATCGAGGCATGGCCTATGCGGTTTTCACGGACAATGACCTCACCCCGTATGGCAACAACCTGCCCATGCTCTCGTTTGAGGTGGTCACTGCTGCCCCCGAGACTTGGAAGGAGCAACTGCTGGCCGATTGGACCTACACCAGCTCATTGGGTTCGTTTTTCTCTGCCCCTTACCTCGATCCGAACAATCTCCAGGCCATGGCCTGGGCCTATTACTACCCCTATACCAACGTCAAACTCGCCACGATCACCACCTACGGGGTTTCGCCCAACGGCAACTTGTCGATCTCCTACCCGGGCGATTTCCCCTACAAGGGACGCAGCGACACCCCGGGGGCATTGGTTGCAGGTGCCAGCACTTTGAATTGGTTTGATTACCAGGGCGTCGTTCATCCGACGGCAATCCCAAATTTGTCACCCATCGCGGACGGCAGCAGCTTCGTCAAATCAGGCAACGTGATCTGGGCAACGTCCAACTCAGCCGGTGGACCTTTCAATATTTACCGGGGTGAGATTGATACGGCCAACCTGGTGACTTCCAGCACCTCTGGGGCTTTTTCGATTCTGGGGGTCTCGGCCAGCTACCTCTATGTCGCAAACGCCACAACCGGCGCGATCTATCGCTATAACAGAGACACACTGGCTCTGGTCAATACGGTGATGACCAGTAGCGTTGGTGGCGGTATTGATGGCGGCCAGGTGGTCAATGACTCGCTCATTTATGTGTCCTACGCAGGCACGGGCTTCTACAAGCTGGATTTGCTCGCGGGGACCACCACGGCGATGGGTCAGTTTGGCTCAGGTGGGCACGCCCATTCGTTTTTGGTGGTCAACGATCAGTTGATTTTTTACACCGTCAGCAGTTTGTCGGATTTGCGGCTTTACCTGCTGCACAAGTCCATCGACTCCAACGGCGTGCCTTTGTCTTCGATCGTGAGCGATATTTGCACACGGGTGGGTCTTCAGAGTAGCCAATTCAACGTCGCGCAACTGTCTGACTCGGTGTTGGGCTACACACTCTCCACCCGTTCGTCTGCCAAGAGTTTTTTGCAACCCTTGATGTCGGGCTACTTCTTCGATGCCACGGATACGGACGCCAAGCTCAAATTTGTGAAGCGTGGGGGCACGTCGCTTGTCACCATTCCCGCGAGTGATCTGGGTGCAGCCACCGACCCCAGGAGCGAGGAGGGGCTCAACCCGCTCATTGCCATGCGCACGATGGAGCTGGAGCTGCCGCAGGTGGTGGAGATGACGTACTTTGGTTGGCAGAACAACTATGAAAACGCCACACAGCGCGCCTTCAGGATGGTCACCTCATCGATGCAAAAAGCCTCGATCCAGCTCCCTGTGGTGTTTCAAGACCAGGAGGCCCGCCAACGCTGCGAACTGATGCTGTGGAGCCAGTGGACCGCTCGCACCCAGTTTTCGTTCGCGACCACGCTGCAATATCTGAGATACGAACCCTGCGACGTGGTGACGGTGACCGACCCTGACACGGGCGACACCTTCACGGTGCGCCTGACCAAGTGCGAGAACAATGGCCAAGGCCAGCTCAAATGGACGGCCCTCAGCGAAGACCCCACGATCTACACCTTGAGCCAAGCGGGCGTTGCCGGGTATCCCGGCTATGCAGCACAGTCGATTGGCTACGCGGGCCCCACCAAACTGGTGGTGCTGGATGTGCCCCCTTTGCGCGACACCGACACGACTCAAAACCTATACGTGGCTGCCTGCGGTTATGCCAGCACTTGGCCAGGGGCCACGGTTCAACTCTCCCGCGACGGCGGGTTGACCTACGACGCGGCGGTCTCTTTGACCACGCCAGCCACGATTGGCTTCACTACCAACACTCTGGCGAACTTCGCTGGAGGCAATCAGCCCGATGAGTTGAGCACTGTGACCGTCGAGCTCATCAGCGGCACGCTCAGCAGCACCACGAACGCTGGTCTCTATGCGGGTACCAACGCGGCGTTGATTGGGGGTGAGCTGGTGTATTTCCGCGATGCCACCCTGATCTACACCTCAACCTACCGTTTGAGCGGCTTTTTACGCGCCAGGCAGGGCACAGAGTGGGCTATGTCCACTCACGCAAGCGGTGACCTCTTTGTGCTGCTCTCAAGCACCACCCTGGCCACCGTGCCGCTGCAACTGGCTGATCTCGGCAACACCCTCAAGTTCTTGCCAATCACCTTGGGGCAAACGGCCAATTCAGCCAATGCCGTGTCGGTGACGGTGAGCGATGCCTGTGTGCGGCCTCTGGCCCCAAGCGGCACTGTGGCCTTGCGAGGCTCGAGCAGCTCCACGACCGACATCACGCTCAACTGGACGCGCAGAGCCCGGGTCAACGCCGCCTGGCTGAACGGCACCGATGTCCCCCTGGACGAGTCTTCGGAGAGCTACCAAGTTCAGGTCTTCAGTGGTTCGACCTTGAAGCGAACCGTCACCGTGACCGCAGCTCAGACTTGGGTGTACAGCGCGGCCAACATCACCGCCGACGGCTTCACTGCTGGTCAAACGATCACCCTGACCGTTGCCCAAAACAGCGACCAGGGTGTCCTGGGTCGAGCCGCTACCACCACCATCGTAAGGTAACCATGTCCAACAGCACCACCCTCATCGACACCATCGCGAGCAACCAAAGCGCCAAGGAGGTGCTGGCCAATGCACTTTTCGATGCCAGCAGCCCCGCCATGCTTTGGGGTCGTCGAGCCAGCGCCTGTACCGGCCTCACCTGGGGCTATTACGGGGGCTACTACGCAGGCCAGATCAGCAACGGCACAGTGACCCTCACGGCGAGCACCACCAACTACCTGGTGGCCAACGCGACGACCGGGGCCGTGAGTGTGAACACCACCGGCTTCACGGCTGGAATGATTCCGCTCTATTCGGTGGTCACCGGGACCACGACGGTCACGAGCTACACCGACGCACGCTCTTATGCGGCCAGCGCATTGTCAGTGGGTGCGACCCAGCCCTATGACTTGCTGATGTTCTTTCCTGGGGTTCCCACGGGCCTTCAAGTGATGGGGCGAATCATCGTGCCTCGAGCCATCACGCTACCCGCAAGTCTGACCGGTTCCTACGGCTCCTCGATCGTTGCAGCGACCGCTGCCACAACGCTAACCCTGGCTAAGAACGGCTCAAGCATCGGGAGCGTCAACTTTGCCATCTCTGCCAGCACGGCGACGTTCACCTTCGCCTCATCGGTGAGTTTTGCGGCGAGTGATCTTCTGACCCTGACGAATCAATCCACTGCGGACGCCACCCTGGCCAATATTTCGGTCACCCTGGCCGCCACTCGCTGATCCTTTGGAGTACCTATGACATTCAAGTTTTGTGATGGTTGTGACAGCTACGCTGCAACTGCGGACATCAGCGCCAAGTTTTCGTCTGTGTCCGGGGCTTCGCTATCAGCCACTGGTGGGCGTTTTGGAGCAGGTGCTATTGCCAGCTCATCGCTACCCAGGAGCCTGACTTTAAGTCGTGGCGTGAGCGTTCCGAGCGGTGCAAAGCTGCGCGTGGCGTTCAGCATGAAGGTGGGAACGGGCTATAGCCTTGGTGGGGTCAGCTCGGGCTTTCCGTTGGTAAGTATCAATGGTGGCCACGTAATGGGAATCACAACAGCGGGACAACTTGCCCTAACAATTCAAGCGAGCTCCACGGTTGTATTGACTTCAAGCGCGATCGTTGCGGATAACGCTTGGCACTGGGTGGAGTTTGAATACTTCATGAACGGAGCCAGCAGTACTACCGCGCTATACATTGATGGTGTCTCTCAAGGTACGGCCACCGCCAACCTGAATCCTGCGGTAGCCGTGACGGCAGTTGGTTTCAGTGGTGGATACAACAGCGGTGGCACGCACTATTACGATGACATCATGATCTGGGATGACCAGGGTACGACCTTCAACAGCTTCCCCCTTGGCCCCCGGCGCATCTCCACCCTGGTACCCAACGCCGATGGCGACCTCGCTCAGTTCACGCCCAAGACTGGCACTAGCCACTTCGCAATGGTCAACGGAGGTTACACCTCGACCAACTACGTGAGCGACGGCGGCACGGGCAATGTGGACCTGTACAAATTCCCGTCGCTGGCCTACACCCCCACAAGCATTAACGCAGTGGTGGGCAACTACTACGGCCAGAACACAGGTACTGGCACCACCAACCTGATCCCCAAGCTCAAGACATCAGGTACGACGGCAACGGGTTCGACGCTCACCATGTCGGTGGGCGTTAACTCCCTATTGCAAAACGCCTTTGTCACCGACGCTGGTGGCACGGCCTGGGCAGCCAGTGCAGTGAACGCCATGCAGATTGGCATGGGGGACTGAGATGACGGTCCAATTTGCCTACCTCTTTGAGGAGGTGGTGGCCGACTGGACGGGTACGGCAGCCAACGCCCAGCACGCCTATCTGCACGCGGAGGTGGTGGCGGCCATCAACGCTGGGGCGGCTGCGGCCACCACGATAAGACTGTACGCAGAGGTTATTCACGCGGTGGACGCCATCACACCCTCAGCCAATGTTCCGATTTTGATCGCCTGCACCTAAGGCTACCGGATTCTATTAGCGATATTAAACCAGCCCTCCCGGAATGCCTGGGGGGCAATTTTGGGAAGAAATGCATGCCTGAACCAACAAGCTCGGGAGTGGCTAGTGCTGCTGCCGCCTACAAAGCCATTGGTGGTGCCGCTGGAGCCGCCGCCGGAGGGGCCACCCTGGCGGCGGTTGTTGTGATGCTCATGACCCCGCCCAGATCCATTCGGGAATGGACGGTTGGATTGATCAGTACCGTCGTTTCCAGTATCTGTGGAGGCGCAGTCACCGTCGAATATTTCCAGCTGCATCACTGGGCGTTTTCAACGATTGGTCTGTATGCAATGGGAGGGGTGATATTTGCTTGCGGCTTGCCTGGCTGGGCGATGGTGCGCTGGTTGTTCAATTTCATTGACGAACGACGTGATGCAACTATCGACCAAGTGGCCAAAGAGGTGAAGGAAATGCTGTGAATCCCAGTGAATTCATCATGCGTCTGACGCCCTCAGCCGTGGAGTCACAGCGCAAATCTGGTGTTCCTGCCAGCATCACGATCGCTCAGGCAGCTCTTGAGTCTGCCTGGGGGGAGTCCGGACTCGCAAGGGCCGGGAACAACCTGTTTGGGATCAAGGCTGACAGCCGATGGCGTGGTGAGACCCTGACCTTGAATACACGAGAGTTAATCAAGGGGCAATGGGTTGTTATTCCAACCAAGTGGAGAAAGTACAGCAGTTGGCAGGACAGTATTGACGACCACGCAGCATTCCTCAAAGGTAATCCACGGTATCAACCTTGCTTCTTGTGTCAGACCGCTGAGGCTTTTGCGCGAGCGTTGCTCAAGGCAGGGTACGCGACCGACCCATCCTATGCCGACAAGCTGCTTAGTTTGATTGATCAGCACAAACTCTTGGCCTTGCATCTGGAGTCGAAATGAACTGGCTCATTCGACTATTGATCGCTAATTGGCGCATTGCACTTGTGCCCATTGTGTTGCTTGGAGTGTGGCTCAGCGGCTTGTGGGTGGGGGAGGGGCGCACTCAACGGGCATGGGACGCCGAACGACATCAGGCAGAGCTCGTGCTTGTCCGACAGGAACAGAAGTCGGCCGATATCAAACGCTCACAGGAGCAAATCAATCATGAGATCTCAAACGAATTCAATCAACGACTTGCCAAGATGGCTGCTGGTTGGCACTCTCGCGGCTCTGTCAGGGTGCGCGGCAACCCCACAGACAGCGACGAACATCTGCCCGCTGTTCCCGCAACTCCCTCCGGAGTTGATAAAGCCGCCTCCGACCCTTTATCTGCTGCCTCCGGAGATGCGGGGTGGGTGACCTGTGGCAGGCTCGCCGAGGATGCCGCGCAAACCACACTGATGTTCATTGAGTTGCAGCGCTGGCATGAGCGACAGGTTCAAGCGACCAAATGACTATTTCAGATATGCCCCCGGGTTGCCAATGGCAACTGGGGGGCATTTTGCATTTGAGGCTTTGTAAATGCCAGTGCTTTAGAACTCAAATTTGCCCCTACATCCTGGATCTTTTGCATCTATGGCAGCTTGATGATCAAGTGCGTTCAATGCAAAAATCACTTTCAGAAAAGTCAAATACTGTATAAAATAACAGATACCTTGGTGGTAGTAGAGTAGAAACTCATGGTCAACTTTGCTCCAGAGTCAGATTTCGGTGCCATTTCTCCCATGCTGGAGATGGGTGCTTACGAGTGGCTGTGGCAACAAGACATCGGCGATAAGAAACCTTCCTTCAAGAATCTTGCAGAACTGTTTCGCGAGCACCCCGATCGGTTGCCCTCGGAACTTGTTTCAATGGAGCACGCAGAAGCATGCGCTGCGGAAGTTCTCCAGAAGTTCAATAAACGAGGTGTGGGCTCTTTCAGTGTCAGACTCAGAGGGAGTAGCGAGTTCCCTGAGTCGTTGTTGGATGCAGAGCATCCCGTGCAATTTCTTTATTACCGAGGAAATTGGGACCTGGTTTACACCCCACGACGTGTAGCTATCGTTGGGACGCGAGAACCTACACCTGAGGGTGAGCGCAGAACAGCTAAGCTGGCCAGCATGTTGGCTGCAGAAGGAATCACTGTTGTCTCAGGCCTTGCGAAGGGCATTGATCGCATCGCTCACGAAGCAGCGATACGACATGATGGGAACACGATTGCCGTCATTGGTACGCCAATTGATCAGGTCTATCCTCGTGAAAACACTGAACTGCAAGAGTTAATTGCTCGACAGCATCTCTTGATCAGTCAAGTGCCAGTTCTGCAGTACGCCAAGCGGCCACCAAGCGTTAATCGTTTTTTCTTTCCTGAGCGGAACATCACGATGAGCGCCTTGACTCAGGCTACTGTCATTGTGGAAGCTGGAGAAACGTCTGGGACATTAATCCAAGCGCGCGCTGCACTCAAGCAAGGTCGCAAGCTGTTTATTTTGGAGAGTAATTTTCACAATCCGTCTTTAACTTGGCCGCATCGGTTGGAGAAGCTTGGCGCAATACGAGTTAAAGAATTCGAAGATATCCTTGCCCGCCTTGATGTTGACGCCGCCATTAAAAATTGACGATAGCAACAGGGGCGATCACTATCACCTCGGAAAAGAGCACGAGTGCTACTTTTTTTATGAATTTGCTGCCAGAAAAATGGCAGAGCACAGTCCTGGCAATCAACTAATTCGCAACCTCAAGAAGTCCGTTGCAAGAGCGAATTTTCCGGATTACAAGTACAAGAATTTGGCAATCGCTGAATCAGCTGCGCTTCTCAACAGTGCGTTTAAGAAGGGTGCAAGCGTTCTGGACAAAGCGCTCGTTTGCCCTGTACCACCTTCAAAAATACCGGGCGATGTTGACTATGACGACAGGATGCTTCAGGTCGCACAGAAGGCATGCCAAGGTACCGGTGGGTTGTGCTTTGAGCTGCTAAAGCAGACGACGTCGTATGCAGCAGCTCATCACCAACAAGATGGCGAACGACCAAAGCCGAATGATCTGGAGGCGATTTACCAATTGGCGGGGCCGTTAGACAGGCCCATTGTTATATTGGTTGATGACATGCTGACCACAGGATCACATTTTGTTGCAGCTCGAAACGTGATTCTGAAGGTGTATCCCGATACACGAGTTGTTGGGTTCTTTATGGCTAGGCGCGCGTTGCCAGACCCAGCTGCAGAGTTTGAAGTAATCTTCTAATTTTCTGTTTAAAGAGGCCTACTACTAGCGCTCTTGTTAATGCCGTAGAGCAGTTCTGAAAGAATGCGATTTTTCAGTAATAGAAGATTTATGTGAATAAAAGTGAATTGATCAACGCCATCGTCAAAGCGATCCAAATCAAGCGGTTACGTTGATGACATGGATGCACATGCTCAAATTGGCAGCTCCGGAATTCCTACGTTTCATAGCGCGTGAAGGAGATGTTCATCAAGATCGAAGTCGGAGATCCGGTACTTTAGGAGCATCTTCTCAATCTGTGGCCTATCAATTAGCTCCACGTGGTTTATGGCTGCCTGATCGGTTGCTGTGGAGTTAAATCGCTGATTTGTGATTGCGACTTTTTTAAACTTCACGCTCGGCATCTTAGATTGATAACGCAATGCGCCGCCTACAACCTCTTTGATGGCATCCCAACCGATAGAAGCAGATTGACTTGACTTGCACTGCACCAGCATTCCGCTGCCGCTATTGATGGCGATAAGGTCAATGCCACCATCGCCTTTGTGTTTCTCAGTGACCTGCGCGATGAAGCCCATTTTGGACAACAGCAGAGCCGAGAAGGTCTCAAAAGAGTTGCCGTCGAGCTGGTCAATGTCTGCGATGTTCAGAATCCGTGGGGCTGTCTGAATCGATGGTCCGCCCGAAGCCATGAACTCAGTGAAGCCGACATCTCCGGCCGAACCATTGAGCATTTGAGATAGGTCGTCGCCATCAATTGTGGTGCTAGCCAGCGCAGCTTTTTCTTTGAGTAGCTGATCCAGTCGCTGCTCAAAGGTGCTGTAAAGGCTATCGGCTGTATCCACAATCGTCGGACAGTAGACGATCACATCTTTTTCTTGGCCGATGCGGTATGCGCGGTCTGTCGCCTGAGCCTCCTTCGCAGGGTTCCATGCCCGCGTGAAATGAAAGACGTGGTTAGCCGCAACCACGTTGAGACCGGCACCTGCAGCCAACGGAGACAAGATGATCACATCGAAACCGTCCTTGACTGAGAACTTGTCAATGTATGACTGTCGGTTCTCGGAGTCCCCATTAACAATGAACGGCTTGAGCTTGAAGCGCTCACGCAAAAAGTAGTGCAACGCTGCTTGTACTTCACGAATTTCGGTGAAAACGATGGCTTTTTCGTCTTTGGCCTTGATATCCTCCAGCTCGCTCAGCATCCACGCCAGCTTTGGTGAATTCCTGAGGTGCACATCAATACCAGCCGGGTCAGGAACGAACTTCTTGCCCGGTAGGCAGTAAGGCTCGGCGCAAACCGCTTTCATGAAATGCAGCGCATCAAACGATAGTCGGCCACGTCGCTTGCCGTCCTTCTCCTGCCGTGCTTCCTGCAGGCGGTTGAGTCCACCTTTGTACAGCACACGCTGGTGATCAGTGATGTCCACTTTCAGCAGATCTTGGTCTTCGAGCAGCGGCTTGAGCAGCCGGTCGTTCAAATCTTGACCGCTTACAGCGAAGAACTTGTTGGGAAGGTCTGCTGCAATGTCTTTCTTGGTTCTCCGCAGCGTCTGCGGTCGAATGAGAGATTGCAGGCGGTGCAGCGCTTGCACCTGCTCCTCAGACTTGCATTCAATGGGCTTTCGGTAGGTCTTGAAGAACTCTTCTAGTGAACCCAACAAGCCGGGCTGGAAGAAATCAAACAAGCACCAGAGGTCAACCAGTGAGTTTTCGACCGGTGTGCCCGTGCAGGCAACACGGAACTTAGCCTTTAGCTTGCGAACAGCACTGGAGACATTGGCAGCCGGATTCTTGATTCGCTGCGCTTCATCACAGATGACGAAAGTGAAATCTTGTTTCGCGAACGAAAACTCGAAACCAGTCAGCACATCGTAGGTCGTAATGATGAGCTTGTTATGGCCGACCCAATTGGGTACAAGCAGGTCCGCGATACCCTTTGTTTTGAGCTCTTCGTCGATACGATACCGGGGCTGTTTTCTATCCACCAGATCGTTGCCATACAGAACAAGATGCTTAGGATAGGACGGCGTGAAGAACTTCTCTACTTCGCTGGCCCAGTTCTGAAGCAGTGACTTGGGTACCAGAATCAACGATGGAGGGGCATCTGGCTCATCTTCGTATATTTTTCCAAGAACGTTGAGCAACTGAAGGGTTTTGCCCAAGCCCATATCGTCGGCCAGCAGGCAACCGCGTACTTCGCTGGGCGCCTTGGCGAAGAGATGCTGGAACCAAGCCACGCCATACAGCTGGTGAGCCTTGAGTTGGATGTTTGGCCGAAGCGAGCTTGGTAGTCGAGGCTCAACTCCATCCGGGGGAGTAAGTGATGCTTTGCGAGCCTCAACATAGTCGATGTTGTGAAAGTTGCTCTTGACCAGCAGAGTTTCTTTCTTTTTGCGCCCTTTATTAGCTTCTTTGTCTTGCCCACTGGAATCTTGCCCTTTGCCGGGCTTAGACACCCCCAATGAGAACTCCTGGCCGCCCATGAGGGTCTTGAATCCATCGATCAGAACGCGTGCTTTAGCGGTCTCCAAGGACGATGGAATAGCGGGGTCATCAACGGTTGTCGCACCAGATTTCTCTGCTTCAGCGACCTTGCCTTCGTACTTTTCGATCCAATCCTTGGTCAGTGGAACCAAGATTGGATCTCCACTGCCCGGTAGCATGACCTTCAAGATGGGAGTCAGATCGTCTGGAAGCCATGCGTTGCGCTCATCACCCTCTTTCTTCTCTTTCTGAAGTACAGGGACATAGATAGGCTTGGCAATGCCAATGCCTTCAACCCTGTCGCTGTAGTCTGACAACTCATAGATGTCTTCGAGCTTGATGATCGCGTCACCTTGGTTTTGCCATGTACGCAGGATGCTAAGCATCCGATCCAACTCGACTTCGGCATTGGCGTCCAGCGTCAGGTCAAATTCATTGAAAGCAACCATGAGCCGTTGGTCAGACAGTGCGTCTCCAATCTTGGCCGTGAGCTTGGAAAGGGCCTCTGGACTCTCGATGACATCTTTGAAGCTTCCGCTGTATCCGTCAGCGTAGAACTCGTTGATGATGAGTGTCGTGCTGACGATTGAGCCGTTTTGGACAGCCGTCTCCAGATGGAACGAAGTGGCCACCGTGTCGACATCGGCGCTCTCGTCCGTGCTTTCTGCCTCATCGAGCACGCCCTCGGCGTAGTCTCCAAGGTAGGCTCTTGGATTGTGCACGAACATCTCGGCTTTGGTGCCGGCGACTTTGCGCGTGGGCATCTCCCGTTTGACCACTTCCAGAACCTTGCGTACAGGCTCCGAAAGGATGATGCGAACGCGTCCACCATCTCGAGTGATGTCGTAGTGGTCCTGAACAGTATGAAAGCCGTCAAAAGCCGCCAGCCAACCGTCGGGCGCGCCGTCAAATGTTGGCTCTACCGTGTAAACCCGTCCGAAACTGGAGTCTTGTTTCTTCGCAGGAATTCGCAGTGTTTGCGGCGTTAAAACGATCGTCGAGGCCAAATAGCGACTGCCAAATAGTGCTCCCGCCTTGAGTGCCAACGCTCTCGTCAAGCCCCATGCTGCTTCGTTTTCCTGCTGGCTTCGTGGTTGGGTCGAGCTGCTAAAGGTGGTGCTGAGCGCGCCAAGGAGGTCATTGACCTCACTAGTGACGATGGCTGTTTGTCCTTTGACGCGAATCTCTGGTGCATTGACGATTTGCAAATCCACCTTCTGGCTATCAAGAATCCAGCCCGTGATCCGAACATGGAATACCTCATCGGAGACCGCCCCTGTGTTTTCAAGAATTGGGACTGCTTGCGAGATGATTGGTGGATCAATCAATGCCAACAGTGCAGCATGTTGTGCATCTGCGGCCAGCTGATAGAAGACATCCCAAGGTAACAGCACGCCTTCGGCGGAGAGTTGACACTTGCCATCAATGAACAGATCCGACAGATAGGCACGCAGGAGCTTTTCTTCGGTGCTTGCACTTTCATCGACCTCAAGCAGCGCGTCCAAATCTACAGCCACGACGCCTGCATTGAAGTTCAGCAGTAGACCCTGCGGCGTGATTTGTGTACGCAGCCCGGCTGTATCCGCCGGGGTTTTGGCATTAGATCGGCGAAATAAGTCGAAAAGTCCCATCAGTCCTCAGCCCAATACCAACCTTGACGGCTAGCGGCCCATTGAAATCCCATTTTTTTGAGTTCGCTTTCCAGAGCAGCCCAACCCCTAGGGTTGGTTACCCAAATGCGCCGAGTCAGACCACTGCCTTTTTCTGTGACCTGAGCACCTTGGTATTTAGAAACGATCTTATGCACTTGGTCTACTGAGAGCGAACTGCTTGCTTGACTTGTCTGAGTGGGCCAGCTAAAAGATGTCGCAGCATGGGGGATTGTGTATTCGTCTGCCTTTGCCTCTTTGCTGATGGCGGCCGTGCGAGGCTTTGAGTACATGTCTGCAGGGACGGCCTCTGAGGAAAATTGCGCTGCTCCTTGGGTAAGGTCACCGATTTTCCCGAGAGCTGCCGCTTGCTCACTGCTAAGTCTGCTTCGAGCCGGCTCTTGACGAGCCGAGGCACGATCTGGATGGATGCCAAGTTTGCCAAGCTCGATGGCAGTGCGTTCTTCCCAGCCGGGCGTATGAATGATCTTCGCCACTCCTCGCCCGTTTTTGTAATAGCCGCACTTGAGGTCAGAAGTCGAACCCGCGTACGAATCCGCATGGAGGTTGAAGGCAAGGTCAGAGCCGCGATAGGCGTAGGCACCGTTGCCCGATTTGCTGAATTCCACAAAGATGTATTCGCCAATCTGCATCAAGAATGCATCCAGCTCTTTGTCTGGGGCACCCTGTAGCGTTGCATAGGTGCCTTCTTCAGATTCAAGTAGTGCACGAATGCCAGCGTTGTGATTCTTTTGCCAGATGGTCTCTGAGCCAAACACCAGTCGAGTCCAAGAAATCTGGTTCATGTAGCGAGACCAGAATTTGAGACGGCCATGGTCGGCATGACGGCGAGCAGCAAGAATGTCGAAAAAGTCGCGGAGATTTCGCTCATTCACCCAGCCCATCACCATCCGCCAAACGGCCTCAGGCACTTGGTTCCAAGCGGTGGCGATTCCAGCGGCCTTGAGCTTGGGGTTTTTCCAGACGGATGCGTGGATCACAAAATCGCGCAATTCAGGATGGACGGTCCTGGTTGAGCACTTGTAGTACCGATTGAGGATTTCTGCGATTGCTTTGTCACGGTAGACGGGCGCAGACTTGACCAGTTCAATGAGCATCAGGATCTGGCTTCGGAATTGCTCGTCATTGCCTTGGGTGGCATGTTTCACCGCGCCAAGGACAAGCTCTTGCCAGAACCAGCTACTGGCCGGTATGCCAAGGTTCTCAGCCATCGCCTTGATGTGATCCGTATTGCCCGCCAAATAGTCACGGGCGTACTTCTCAACAGGGCTGTCCGAGAGCAGTAGGCTTTCCTCTCGAAGGATACGTACCCAGTCTGGGACAGCCAGCTGTCCAGACTGTTTATCTATTGATGGCCATGTGCGGTTGAGCAGCCGGCGCAACTTCGTAAATCCTGCCATCCCAGCTTCAGTCGTCGTCCGGGCAAGGTCGTAGGTGAGATACGAGTTCAGCAGTGAGTACCAAGTCAGGCGCCATAGGTCGCCCGAGTACGCATCGTTTTCGTACTTACGAAGAAGGTCATCGCAGTATTCACTCTCAAGAACGGTTCTGCCTCGCTGCTCCTTGATGGGAATAGAAACAGCTGCAGCAACAAGGTCCCTCGCCCAGTCATCGAGCTTGTCTCCGAGTAGCAGAGACAGTGCGGCTTTGTAGGCGTCCTTACTAGATGGCTTGGCTTTAGAGAAGTCCTTGAAAAGCGTCTCGGCCTTTTGGACTTCCTTGATGATCATTTCGGGGAACCCGAACTGGACGCGGTTGAGCCCCATGCCGTCGATAGAGGCCTTCAGGCGGTTCAACAGCGTTTGATCGATCATGGTTAGCAGACGCCAAATTCACGGTTGAGCAGGAGCTTTTCCTGCCCTTTTTTGAGCTCATCAAGGGTCCAGAACTCGACGCGGATTTCAACTCTGCGGCTGAGCTTCTTGTCTTCGCGGATCGAGTACGAGGAGAAGCCGCCCAGAGAAAAGTAGCGCTGAATGTCCAGCAACTGCTCGTTGGACAAAGTTGGTGAGGCTGGAACGGGCGAAACCAGTGCACATATGACGCTACGGCTACGGGCGGTACTCAGGGCTAGATTCAGGGTGTAGCTACCGTCTTGATCAGTAAATCCCTCAACAATGAATCGTTTGATCCACTTGCCCTTGTCAGACATTTTGACTTTGAGGAGGGTCGGAATGTACGCGCGCAGCTCAGCAGCGACTTCGGGCTTGATAGAGCTGGAGTTGCTCTCGAAATAGACGACATCACCAAGATCCAGTCGAAAATTGGCCTCATCCACTTTGACCCTTGAAAAGGGCGTGGACTCCGTCTTGAGCAAGCCCATAACGATTCGTATGTCTTCTTGCCGCGCTGCCTCTTGGGCGATAGACTCTGGAATGCTCTTTTGGATAGAGATGAGCGTCACTGCCATGACAACAAGAAAAAGTGTCATCAGTGCCGTCATCAAGTCTGAAAACGAAATCCAGAATGGACTCTCGCCTTCAGATTTGTTGGAGCGCTTTTTGAATATCTGAGAAAACATTCAGGGCTCACTGTTTGCGCATGCGCTGCATGAACTGGGCGAGCTCTTGGACTACGCCTGTGAGCTGGTTAGACAGAACAGAGATGTTCTTGTCGGTTTCGCCAACTACGCGTTGAACCTGGCTCACCAGTGAGTTTCCAAACGTCTCGAAAGCTGAGACCAACTGGTCATTGACAGCGCTGAGATTGCGGCGGCTTTCTTCCTCAGCTGCGCGCAACGCTTTGACGCTGCTTTCTACGCCTTCGATAAGCTGTTGAGAGATGCCAGCCTCGCGTTTGGCCGATTCAATGAGGCCTGTGAGTGCCAA
Source organism: uncultured Burkholderiales bacterium (assembly GCA_937927685.1). Lineage (GTDB taxonomy): Bacteria > Pseudomonadota > Gammaproteobacteria > Burkholderiales > Burkholderiaceae_C > Limnohabitans. The sequence goes on from CALBSC010000015.1 coordinate 29,085, forward strand.
GACCTGCGAATCAACAGTCTTTCGGGTGGCGTCGTATTTTTCGAAGCCGCTGTTCACTGCCAGCGAGGCCGCCTGCAGCGCATTAGACGAAGCTTTCACTTGCTCAATGAATGCGGCTGAATCATCCAGTGCCCGAGTAACGGAACTACCGGCAGTCTCGAATCGCTGAGCGGCCGAGCCCATGGTCAGCGCACCTTGATTCATTCCATCGACCGCGCGCATGGAAACATCGTGGATTGCGTTGATGCTTTCCTGTGTCTTGAGTACCTGATCACTGACGGCACGCAGGAGCTCCTCTACATTTGCTGACAGCCCCGAGACCATCTGTCCAGTTTGGTCTGTGAGAACTTTGGTGCGATTCGCGTCTTCCTCGGAGGCACTCTTGCGTGAAGCTTCCATGCTGGCAATTGATTTTCCGACTTCGCTCAGGAGGCCCGCGATGGTTTCGTTCATCGCATCTTTGGACTTGCGCTGCTCCTCCGTCACCAGCGATCTGAAATCTGTGACGAACTGCGTCATTTGTTGAGTGAGCTGCTGCTGGTTGTCGGACGCTGTCTGCATCGCTGCGGCAAGCTTGTCTGACATTTGTGTCGCCGCATTTTCGTTCGCCTTCTGGATGTCTTGGACCAGCGCCTGCAGCGAAGTTTGCACAGAACCCATCGCGGCCATAGAGCGTTGCATCTGCTCGTTGATACCGTTGATTTGCCCGCCGAAGGTATCTTCCAGCTTGGCCATGAAGCCCGTGAGCATGGTCTCGAGCATCGTATTAACCTGCGCAGAGTTGCCAGCGGCATTGCTTTCCATGACCTCGCGCACGCGCTGCATTGGTTCAGCAATCGACTCTGCAATGCTGCGGCCGACGGTTTCCCCAATGTGCTGGCCAGCACTGATTTGAGCTTGAATTTGACGTTCTGTCAGGTTGGTCATCAAGCGCGTCAAGTCTTCAACGAGTGCATCTTTTAGCTGAGCTGTATGAACCTCGGAATTTTCAGACGATTCAACAAGTCGCTGCAGATACTCTTCTCCTGCTCCAGACTTATACAAAGAGTCAATCAGATCACAAAGATGCTCAACCTTCGAGTTCAAGCGAGCTGGCATTCCCCCAAATCAGTAGACATCTAAGATGTGAAACTGAAATGGAGAAATG
>CALBSC010000016.1 GCA_937927685.1 uncultured Burkholderiales bacterium
GGCATACAGCAGCACGCCGAACTTGGCCAACTCCGAGGGCTGGAAATTCATGACGCCCAGTGAAATCCAGCGGCGGGCTCCGTTGACGCCTTTGCCAATGAACGGGATGAGCACCAGAATCAACAGCACAAGGGACAGCACGAACACCCATGGCGCCACTTTTTCCCAGGTGTTGAGTGGCACCTGGAAGGCCAGCAAGGCCGCGACAAACGCCACAAACAGCGAGGCGACGTGACGAACCAGGAAATGGGTTTGCGCGTAATTCGCAAACCGGGGGTTGTCCGGCATGGCGATCGAGGCGGAATACACCATCACCAGACCCCACAGCATCAACGCCAGGGTCACCCAGATCAGTTGCTGATCGAAACCCTTGACCTGTACCGGGGCCGCACCGGTGCGGGTGAACTGGTTGCCGCTCACGCGAACGGGCAAGGCATCCGGCCCGGGCTCGGGCGGGGAACCCAGCAAGCGAGCCCAGCCACTGGCGAGGCGATCCATGACGGCACTCATGCGCTGGCCTCCTGGGTCGGCGGCGGTTCATCGGCCAGTTCCTGTACCGCCTGGATGAACACCTCGGCGCGGTGACCGTAATGGCGGAACATGTCCAGACTGGCACAGGCCGGTGACAGCAACACCGCGTCGCCAGGCTGTGCCAGGCGGCTGGCTTCGCGCACGGCCAGGGGCAGCGTCTGCACGTCAGTCATGGGCACCCCGGCACTCGCGAGCGCCTCGCGCAGTCGCGGGGCATCGCGGCCCAACAGCAACACGGCACGTGCGAATCGACGGACCGGTTCAAGCAGCGGGGAGAAATCCTGGCCCTTGCCATCGCCGCCCAATATCACCACCAGACGGCGTTGACGCCCCAGCCCTTGCAAGGCCGCCACGGTAGCGCCGACATTGGTGCCTTTGCTGTCGTCGATGTATTCCACATCGTTCACGACGGCCACGGTATCCACCCGGTGCGGCTCACCCCGGTATTCGCGCAGGCCATACAGCATGGGGGCGAGTTGGCTACCGGTGCTGCACGCCAGTGCCAGTGCTGCCAGGGCGTTCAGCGCATTGTGCTCACCCCGAATTCGCAGGGCATCGGCGGGCATGAGGCGCTGGATGTGAATGTCTTCTTCCTCGTCACGGCGCCGCTTGCGGGTTTCGTCGGCCTCGTGGGCGCGCACCAGCCAGGTCATGCCATTGACCGTTTCCAGACCATAGTCGCCTGGACGCCCGGGCAGCCCGAGCCCAAATGACAACCAGTGACGCTGGACGCGGTTCTTCTTGCGCACCGGCTCATCCACCGGCGTCATGGCCTGCACCAGCGGGTCGTCGCGGTTGATGACCATGAGGCCTTGAGTGCCCCAGATGCGCGACTTGGCCTCAGCATAGGCAGGCAGGGTGCCATGCCAGTTCAGGTGGTCTTCGGTGATGTTGAGAATGGTGGCCGCGCTGGGCTCGAAGCCGCTCACCCCATCGAGCTGGAAGCTGGAGAGTTCCAACACCCACACGTCGGGCAGACCCAGATCGATCTTGGGCGGCGGCGGGGCGATCAGCGGGGCCGCTGTGTTCGCCAAGTCGGCATCCATCGCGGCTTCAGCGGCAGGCACCTCCAGCGCGATCGCATCTGTACCTGTATCTGTATCCGTATCCGTATCCGTATCCGTATCAGTATCAGTATCAGTATCAGTATCAGTCTCAGTGACGATCTTCGCCTCGGCAGTCTCCGATGCGGTTGACGACGCCTCGTCCGTTGCCACGTCCACTGAACCCGCCGTCGGGGCGTCCACCACATCAGCCACCACACCATCCACGACGCCATCCGCCACAGGCGGCACCCAGGGCGGCGCATCCTCCAGCGCCTGGGTCAAGGTGTCCAGCAAGGTCGGGCCAATGTTGCCGGCCACGGCCGTGCGAACGCCCGCGCGCTCGAGCAGTTGTCCGGTCAGGGAGGTGACGGTGGTCTTGCCGTTGGTGCCGGTGATGGCCAGCACTTTCGGGGCGTAACCGCGCTCTTCGCGCAACGCCTCCAGAGCCTGGCTGAACAGCGTGAGTTCCGTGCCCATCCACAAGCCCATGGCCTGCGCAGCTTGCCAGACGGACGCCACATCCGCCGGCGAGAGGCCCGGGCTCTTGAACACGGCGCGGATGTCCTGCCCGTCGACCAGATGCGCGCCCAACTCGCCCGTCACCAGACGCACCTCGGGATACTGCGCCTGCAACGCGGCCCAGTGGGGCGGCTCGTTGCGTGTGTCGGCCACGGTCACACGTGCACCCTGACGCGCGCACCAACGCGCCATCGACAGGCCGGAATCGCCCAGGCCCAGGATGAGAACGTGTTGACCAAGCAAGGACATGGGTCAGCGCAGCTTCAGGGTTGACAGACCCACCAGGCACAGCAGCATGGTGATGATCCAGAAACGCACCACCACCTGGGTTTCACGCCAGCCGGATTTTTCGAAGTGGTGGTGCAGCGGAGCCATGCGCAGGATGCGGCGGCCTTCGCCGTACTTGCGCTTGGTGTATTTGAAATAACTGACCTGCAACATGACCGAGAGCGCCTCGACCACAAAGATGCCGCCCATGATGGACAACACGATTTCCTGACGCACGATGACCGCGATCGTGCCCAAGGCGCCCCCCAAGGCCAGCGCGCCCACATCGCCCATGAAGACTTGTGCCGGGTGGGTGTTGAACCACAGAAAGGCCAGCCCCGCACCGGCCATGGCCGCACAGAAAATCAGCAACTCGCCAGAGCCCGGGATGTAGGGGAAGAGCAGGTACTTGGAATACACCGAGCTGCCGGTGACGTACGCGAACACCCCCAGCGCCGACCCCACCATCACCACCGGCATGATGGCCAGCCCATCCAGGCCATCGGTGAGGTTGACCGCGTTGCTCGAACCCACAATCACCAGATAGGTCAGCACCACAAAGCCCAGCACCCCCAGGGGGTAGCTGACTTCCTTGACGAACGGCACCAGCAAACCGGCCTTGGGCGGCAGGTCCACGTCAAAGCCTGAGCGGATCCACTGCACGAACAGTTCAAACACGCGCAGGTTGCTGTTCTCTGAAATGCAAAACACCAGGTAGAGCGCCGCCAGCAAGCCGATCACCGATTGCCAGAAGTATTTCTCGCGCGATCGCATGCCCTCGGGGTCCTTGTTGACCACCTTGCGCCAGTCGTCCACCCAGCCAATCGCGCCAAAACCCAGGGTGACCATCAGCACGATCCAGACAAAGCGGTTGGACCAGTCAAACCACAGCAAGGTGGAGACGGCGATGGCCATCAGGATCAGCACGCCCCCCATGGTGGGGGTGCCGCTCTTGGCCAGATGGCTCTCCATGCCGTAGCCGCGGATCGGCTGCCCGATTTTCAGCGTCGTGAGCCGGCGGATCACCGCCGGCCCGGCCGCCAATCCGATCAGCAAGGCGGTGAGCGCGGCCATCACTGCACGGAAAGTGATGTACTGGAACACCCGGAAAAAACCAAACTCGGGCGACAGCCCTTGCAACCATTGCGCCAGTGTCAGCAGCATGGCTGGGCCTCCCGTGTGTGATCGGCTTGCGCCGCTTGCTGGAGCGCGGCAATGACGCGTTCCATTTTCATGAACCGCGAGCCCTTGACCAGCACGCTGGCACTGCTTGACCAACAGGCCAGCACCTCGGCGCACAACGCGTCCATCGATTCGACGTGCCGTGCATGCGCATGGTGCCGCACAGATTCGCGGGTTTGCTCACCCAGCGCCAGCATCTGCTCAATGCCCTGGCTTTGGGCATAGGCCCCCACCTCGGCATGGAAGGCGGGCCCCTGGGTGCCCACCTCACCCATATCGCCCAGCACCAGCAGGCGCGGGCCCGGCAAGTCCTTCAGGACATCGATGGCGGCCAGCACCGAATCCGGGTTGGCGTTGTAGGTGTCGTCGATCAGCGTGGCCGCATGACCGCCCACCTGCAGACTCAGCGCGCGCGAACGCCCTTGCACCGGGACAAAGTCCGACAAGCCCGCCGCAACCGCCGCCAGCTGGGCCCCTGCACCCAAGGCGCAGGCACACGCGGCCAGCGCGTTGATCACGTTGTGGTGACCGGCAATCGACAAGCGGCACGACAGCTCGCCCGCCGGCGTCTGGGCCCGCACTTGCCAGGCGCCCTGCTGCCATTGCGCATCGACCAGGCGCACATCGGCGCTCGCCTGGTCACCAAAACTCACACAGCGGCGCGGCCCTGCCAACTCACGCCACAACGCGGTGTAGGGATCTGCCGCCGGAAACACCGCCACGCCATCGTCCGGCAGGGCTTGCAACACGGCGCCGTTCTCGCGCGCCACCGCTTCCACGGTCGCCATGAATTCCTGATGCTCGCGTTGCGCGTTGTTCACCAGCGCCACCGTGGGTCGTGCCCAGTCGGCCAGAACGGCAATCTCACCCGGGTGGTTCATGCCCAACTCAAGCACCGCACAACGGTGGCTGCTCCGCAGCCGAAGCAGGGTCAGCGGCACACCGATGTCATTGTTGAAGTTGCCCTGTGTGGCCAACGACGCATCACCGGCCCAGGCGCGCAGAATGCTGGCCACCATCTGCGTCACCGTGGTTTTGCCGTTGCTGCCGGTGACCGCGATCAGCGGCAGCTGGAATTGTGAGCGCCAGCCACGGGAGAGTTCGCCCAGCGCCAGTCGGGTGTCGGGCACTTGAATGCCCGGCAAACCGCAGCCGTCCAGACCGCGCTCGGCCAGCACCGCGGCAGCCCCTGCGGCCCGTGCCTGCGCAAGAAAATCATGCGCATCGAAGCGCTCACCCCGCAAGGCCACAAACAAATCACCCGGCTGCAAGCTGCGACTGTCGGTGTGGATGCGGTCAATCGGCGTGCGGGCTTCCCCGATCAGCTGTGCCGACGTCGCCCAGCCCTGCAGCGCTTGCAAGGTGAGGTTCAAGGAGGAGGTCATGGTCACCGGGTGGCTCATGCGTGCTCCCGTTGGCTCAAGGCCTGCAGCGCCTGCGCTTCGTCGGAGAAGGGTTGGCGCACGCCGGCGATGTCCTGATACGACTCATGGCCTTTGCCGGCAATCAATACCACGTCGTGCGCCTTGGCGCCGTTGATGGCCAGCGCGATGGCACGGGCACGGTCGAGTTCAACCTGCGCCCGCGCAGGCTGAGACAGGCCGGCCAGCATGGCCTCCACAATGGCCCGGGGTGACTCGGAGCGGGGGTTGTCACTGGTGAACACCACGTGATCTGCACACGCTTCGGCGGCACGGGCCATGGGCGCGCGCTTGCCCGCATCGCGATCGCCGCCACATCCCACCACACACACCAGGGCTCCATCGCGGGCAGCGGCCAGCGAACGCAGGTTTTGCAACACCTGCGACAAGGCGTCCGGGGTGTGGGCGTAGTCCACCACCACCAGCGGCTCGTGTGGCGCAGACACGACTTGCATGCGCCCGGGCACTGGCCAGAGATCGGCACACACGCCCACCGCCTGGTCCAGCGAAAACCCGAGCGCTCGCAGGGTCGCAATGACGCCCAGCAGATTGTTGACGTTGTACAGCCCCACCAGGGCGGTGTGCAAACGCAGGGACTGCTCGCCCTCGACCACCTCGAACGACAGGCCCACGGCGTGCGCGGATGACCCTGCAACAGCGCTGTCTTGTTGCCGAATATCGCGCGCCCACAGGCGTGCCGCCCCTTGTGCTGAACAACTCCACACCTCCACGGGCGCGGCAGTTCGCGATTGCAAGCGCCCGGCCAATTGGGCCCCCTGGGGGTCGTCCACATTGACCACGGCCACGGCCAGGTCCTGCCAATCAAACAACGCGTGCTTGGCTTGCCAGTAAGCCGCCATGTCACCGTGATAGTCCAGGTGGTCCTGGGTGAAATTGGTGAACACGGCAGCGCGAATGCGGGTGCCGTCCAGTCGATGCTCGGCCAGCCCGATGGACGAGGCCTCCACCGCACAGGCACGCACACCGCGGTCCGCCAGTTCACGCAGGCAACCCTGCCAGAGCACGGCGTCGGGTGTGGTCAACCCGGTGACCAGTCCGTCGACCGAAACACGTCCCTGGGCATCCTGCGTGATCTCGCCCAGCCCCAGGGTTCCTGCCACAGCGCACCGTTGCCCCAGCCGTGTGAGCGCCTGGGCCAGCCACCAGGCGGTAGACGTTTTGCCATTGGTGCCCGTCACCGCCAACACGTCCAGGGCATGACTGGGGTGCTCGTGATAAGCCGCGGCAATGGGCCCGCTGGCGGCCTTGAGTTGGGCATAGCACGCCACCGGCGCTTCATGCGTGGCCGCACCGAAGGCATCGGCTCCCGCCCACGCGCCCTCCTCCACCAGACAAGCTGCCGCACCACGCGCCAACACGTCGGGCACGAAGCGTCGGCCATCGTGTTGCGCACCGGGCCAGGCCAGAAATGCATCACCCGCGCGCACTTGCCGGCTGTCGGTGTGCAGATGACCACTCACCCGCTGGCGCAACCAGCGGGCGGCTTCCTGGGGCGTGCGGAGTCTTTGCATCAGAACGACTCCGGCTCGGCCTTGGCCACGATTTGCGGCTTGACCGAGAGGTCAGGTTGAACACCCATCATGCGCAGCGTCTGCTGGACCGTCTCGCTGAACACGGGAGCGGCCACATCACCGCCGTAATAGCGTCCGTTGGTGGGCTCATCGATCATCACCGCCACCACGATGCGCGGTTGCTCGATGGGGGCCAGTCCGACGAAGAAGCCACGGTATTTCTTCCCCGCGTAGCCGCGGCCCTCCTGCTTGTGCGCGGTGCCGGTTTTGCCGCCCACCGAATACCCCATGGTTTGCGCTTTTTGCGCGGTGCCACCGGGACTGGTCACCATGTGCAACATGTGACGCATGGCCGCCGCGTTTTGGGGGCTGTACACCCGTACCCCGTTGGGGGGCTCATGGTTTTTGAGCAGACTCACCGGCACCATGTGCCCATCCCGCGCAAACACGCTGTAGGCTTGCGCCAGTTGAAACAGGCTCACCGACAAGCCGTAGCCGTAGCTCATGGTGGCCTGCTCGATGGGACGCCAGGATTTGTGGCCCTTCAAACGCCCGGCCACCGCCCCCGGGAACGGGACCTGCGGCTTCTGGCCAAATCCCACCTGGCTGAACATTTCCCACATGTCCTGCGACGGCAACTGCATGGCGATTTTCACCGTGCCCACGTTGCTCGATTTCTGGATCACCTCATTCACGCTCAGCAGCGCGTGGGGGTGCGCATCACTGATGGTGTGCCCGCCCAGCGCCAGCTTGCCTGGCGCGGTCTGGATCATGGACTCGGGCTTGACGAGACCTTTCTCGAGTGCCAGGCCCACCACCAGCGGTTTCATCGTGGAGCCGGGCTCGAAGGTGTCGGTGAGTGCACGGTTGCGCAACTGCGCCCCGGTGAGGTTGGCACGACGGTCCGGCACATAGCTGGGGTAGTTCGCCAGGGCCAGCACTTCACCGGACTCGATATCCAGCACCACCACACTGCCTGCGGCAGCGCGGTTGTCCAGCACCGCCTCGCGCAATTTTTGGTAGGCGAAGAACTGCACCTTGCTGTCAATGGCGAGTTCAATGTCGCGCCCGTCCACCGGGGGCACCATTTCGCCGACATCCTCCACCACATGACCCAGCCGGTTTTTGATGACCCGGCGCGAACCCGAGCGGCCCTTCAGGTCTTTGTCGAAGGTCAGTTCCACCCCTTCCTGACCCAGGTTCTCCACATTGGTGAAGCCCACAATGTGCGCCACCGCCTCGCCCTCGGGGTAAGCACGTTTGTACTCCTTGCGGGAATCCACCCCCTTCAACCCCAGGGCCTTGATCTGCTTTTCGACCGACTCATCCACCTGGCGCTTGAGCCAGACAAAGCTCTTGTCCGGGTCCAGCAATTTCTTCTCCAGCTCGGCCGGCGGCATTTGCAACAGCCTGGCCAGCTCTTTCAGCTTGACCGGGTCGCGCTCAATGTCCTCCGGGCTGGCCCAGATACTGGGCACGGGAATGCTGGCAGCCAGCACCACGCCATTGCGATCGACGATACGGCCGCGGCTGGCCGGCAATTCCTGCGTGCGCGCGAAGCGCACCACGCCTTGCCGCTTGAAGAAGGCGTTGTCGATGACCTGAACATAGGCGGCACGCACCACCAGACCGATAAAGCCCAGCGCGATGCACGCCACGATGAACTGGCTGCGCCACACCGGCGTTTTGCTGGCAAGCAAGGGGCTGGAGGTGTATTGCACCGAACGGCTGCTCATGGGCGGCGCTCCTGGCCAGTCGCCGCGTCGTTTGACGCCCCATTCGACGCTGCACTTGCCGTGCCATTCGTCGCTGCACTTGCCGCACCACTGCCCGTGCCACTCCCCGCGCCTTTGGCCGGGCCCAGGTACTGGGTGATGGCCGGCGTGATGGTGCGCATGTGCAATTGTTCGCGCGCAATTTTTTCCACCCGCAGCGGGGCCGCCTGTGCGCGACGCTCGGCGTCGAGCTGATCGAGTTCCACATCCAGCCTGCGCGCCTCTGACCGGGCGCGGTCGAGGTCGGTGGTGAGGCGACGGGACTCGTATTGCGTGCGGACCAGGTAGAACGCACTGGCCAGCACCGCGAGCAACAACAGGATGTTCACCCGCGTCATGCAAGACCCCCTGCAGGCGCATCGGCCAGCCGCTCGGCCACGCGCAGCATGGCGCTGCGTGAGCGCGGGTTGGCGGCCACCTCCTCGGCACTGGGTCGCTGACGACCCAGATCCCGGAACTGCACGGGCGCTGGCGCGGCAAACGGCGCACGACGATCGAACACGGCCCGTGAGTGGCGAGCAATGAACTGCTTGACCAGCCGATCCTCGAGCGAGTGAAAGCTGATCACAGCCAGACGTCCTTGCGGTTGAAGTACATCGCGGGCGGCCTCTAGCGCTTGTTGCAGCTCTTCAAGCTCGGCATTGATGAAAATCCGAAAAGCCTGAAATGTGCGCGTTGCAGGGT
>CALBSC010000017.1 GCA_937927685.1 uncultured Burkholderiales bacterium
AAAGCCTGAAATGTGCGCGTTGCAGGGTCCTGGCCCGGCTCGCGGGTTTTGACCGTGCCAGCCACGAGCTGGGCCAGCTCAGCGGTGGTTGCAGGAGCGCCCCGTTCCTGTCGGCGAGCAACAATCGCCTTTGCAATCGGAACAGCAAACCGTTCTTCGCCATAGTCACGAATGATCTCCGCAATGTCCTGCTGTGAAGCTGTCTCCAGCCATTCCCGCACGCTCTGACCGCGCGTGGGATCCATGCGCATGTCCAGCGGCCCATCGCCGCGAAATGAAAATCCCCGCGCGGGGTTGTCGATTTGGGGTGAACTCACGCCCAGGTCCATCAACACGCCCGCGACCGAGCCATGCGGCAAACTGGCCATCGCTGCAAAGCCTTCGTGCCGGATGGTGACGCGGGGATCCTTCAGCGCCTGCGCCTGCGCGATGGCTTCCGGGTCCTTGTCGAACACGATCAGCCGCCCCTGCGGCCCGAGCTGAGACAGGATGAGCCGCGAGTGCCCGCCACGCCCGAAGGTGGCGTCCACATAGGTCCCCTGGGGCTGCACCTGCAGACCCTGAACCGCCTCGTGCAACAAAACTGTGATGTGTGTCCATGTCGAGTCCACCGTCTGCCTTCAGAAGGAGAAGTCCTTGAACACATCGGGCATCTCGCCTTGCAGGGCTTGCGCCTCTTGCGCGTCGTAACTGCCCCGATCCCACAACTCGAAGTGATTGCCCATGCCCAGCAGCATGGTGTCCTTCTGTATGCCCGCCGCACTGCGCAACTCGGGCGAAATGAGCACACGACCCGTGCCGTCCATCTCCACGTCCATGGCGTTGCCCATGAAGATTCGCTTCCACCACTGGGCGCTCATGGGCAGGGCGGCAATCCGCTCACGGAACTTCTCCCACTCGGGGCGCGGGAAAATCATGAGACACCCGTGCGGATGCCGCGTGATGGTCAACTGACCCTGCGCGTTGGCCAGCAGCACGTCACGATGACGTGTGGGCACCGACAAGCGGCCCTTGCCATCCAGACTCAGCGAAGATGCACCTTGAAACACGACCGTTTCGACCTCGTAAGAAACAACAGCAACGCGGTAGCGAAAAGTCGAGTTGACACTTTTCACCACTTAATTGCACTTTTTTGCACTGTAACAGGAAATTACAACGCCGCAAGAGGTGGAATGCGATTTTTTTCAATGAAATCAATGACTTAGAGTCGACTCCGGCGAACAAGTCGGATGAATTTTTCGTTCAAAATTAAGTACTTAGAAAACCCACTGAATGTGAGACTTGAGGAGTTCGTCCTGTGTGCGACAGGCCACGGGAGCGCGCGGAGCGCCTGGCCACCCTGTCGACGCACATCGGCCCCCTCAGCCCGCACCGTGGGCAAAAAAAAAGCCTCCCGCAGGAGGCTTTTGGCCGGAGGACGCCATGGAAACGCCCGTCAGCAGCAGGGATTCAGCAGGAAGGCTCAATCCCCGAACATTTTTTGCTTCAACTCGCGACGCTGCTGGGCTTCGAGCGACAGGGTGGCGGTCGGGCGGGCGAGCAGGCGCCCCACCCCGATCGGTTCGCCAGTTTCATCGCAATAGCCATAATCTCCGGCGTCGATTTGCTGAATGGATTGCTCGATCTTCTTGAGCAACTTGCGTTCACGGTCACGGGTGCGCAGCTCGAGAGCGTGCTCTTCCTCGATGGTGGCGCGGTCGGCCGGATCGGGCACGATCACGGTGTCTTCACGCAGGTGCTCGGTGGTTTCACCGGCGTTGGCGAGGATGTCCTGTTTGAGTTGCACGAGTTTGCGACGGAAATAAGCCATCTGCACGTCGTTCATGTACTCGGCATCGGGCATGGCGATCAGGTCGGCATCGGACAGTTGTTCGATGGACTTGGTCTTCCAGTTGTTGGCGAGTTTGGCGTCTTTCTTGGGAATCACAGGCACGAGAGAGGGAGGTGGGGCTTTGGCAGGTCCGTAGCTGGCTTTCGCCGCCGTGGAGGCCACCACTGGAGCCGGAGGAGGGGGCACCATCGCGGCGGCCTTGGCGGCCCGGGAGGACTTGCGAGGCGTGGCTTCTGGTGCAACGGAGGGTGGCGTGGCTGGCACGGCCGGGGCAGGGGCCGCTTTGGCCACCGGCGCGAGCGCAGGTTTGCCGGGTGCGGGGACCGCCTTGGCCGGGGAGGCAGTGGCTTTGGCAGCCGCCTTGGCCACCGGTTTGACGGGGGCTTTGGGCGCGGCGACTGGCTTGGCCGTTGGTTTGCCTGCTGGCTTACTCACGGCCTTGGGGGCCGGGGATTTGGCAGCGGTCTTGGGCTGGGCTTTGGGGGCGACTTTCGTTGCGCCTTTGGCCACCGCTTTCGGTGCGGCTTTGGGCGTTGCTTTGGGGGTTGCTTTGGGCGCAGCCTTGGGCGATGACTTGGCCGAGGCTTTGACAACGGCTTTGGCCGTGGATTTCACGGGGGCCTTGACGGACACTTTTGCAGACGCCTTGGTCGCAACCTTGACCGGTGCTTTCACCGGTGCTTTGGCCGCTTTGGCCGGTACTTTGGCATTCACGGGGGCGGCTGGCTTGGCAGCTGTCTTGGAAGTCACCTTGGCCTGGGGCTTGGCCACCGGTTTCACGGGTTTGCCCGCGACCTTGCTGGCCGCCTTGCCCTTCGCGGGGGTCGCCACTTTCGCAACGGGTTTGGCGGCCGGTTTGGCTGTGGGCTTGACCACTGGCTTCTTGGCCACGGGCTTGCCCTTGGCCGAGGCGGCGGGGCGTGCTGGGGCTTTGGCCTTGGCGGAACTGGATCGGGCAGGGGCTTTCACGGGCGTCTCCTCACAATCCGACAGCGCCCGCCCAAATGGGCTGTTGCAAGGGCGCTGTGGGTATCGTGCATGTTCTGTGTGATGTGTACCCCAGACGACCCGGGTCGTCGAGACCCCGGCGTGAGCGGCGCGCGGATTGTACTCAGACTAAGGACTGTTCCAGGCCCTGGACAAAAATATCGCGCGGCAAATCGATGCCAATGAACACCATTTTGCTAATCCGGGCCTCATCCGGCCCCCAGGCCGGCCCCAAATCGCTGCCCATGAGCTGGTGCACGCCCTGGAAAATCACCTTGCGCTCGGTGCCCTTCATGTTGAGCACACCCTTGTAGCGCAGCATGCGCGGGCCATAAATGTTGACGATGGCGCCCAGGAAATCCTCGAGCTTGGCCGGATCGAACGCGCGCGGCGACTTGAAGACAAAGCTCTTGACGTCGTCATCGTGGTAGTGATGATGGCCGGGGTGGTGCGAGGGGTGGTCGCAATGCTCGCCATGGTCGTGGTCATGATCGCCATGGGCATGGCCGTGATCGTGGCCATGCTGATGCGACGGGTGGTCGCAGTGCTCGCCGTGCTCGTGGTCGTGCCCGTCGTTCAGGAAGTCCGGGTCGATGTCGAGCTTCGCGTTGAGGTTGAAACCGCGCAGGTCAAACACCTCGGCCAGCGACACGTCGCCGAAATGCACCGCCTTTTGCGGCGCGCGGGGGTTCATGTGCTTGAGACGGTGCTGCAGGGCGTCCAGCTCCTGCGGCGACACGAGGTCGGACTTGCTGATGAAGATCTGGTCGGCAAACCCCACCTGGCGGCGCGCCTCCTGGCGGTCATTGAGCTGCTGGGCCGAGTGCTTGGCGTCCACCAGGGTGAGGATGGAGTCGAGCAGGAAGCCTTCGGCAATTTCGTCGTCCATGAAGAAGGTCTGCGCCACCGGACCGGGGTCGGCCAGGCCGGTGGTTTCGATCACCACACGCTCGAAGTCCAGCTCGCCCTTGCGGCGCTTTTCCGCCAGGTCACGCAGGGTGGTGCGCAGGTCCTCACGGATGGTGCAGCACACGCAGCCGTTGCTCATCTGGATGATCTGCTCGTTGGTGTCAGCGACCAGGATGTCGTTGTCGATGTTTTCCTCGCCAAACTCGTTCTCGATGACGGCAATCTTCTGACCGTGGGCCTCGGTGAGCACGCGCTTGAGCAGGGTGGTTTTTCCAGAGCCCAGAAAACCGGTGAGGATGGTGGCAGGAATCAGCATGGGGAGACAGTCTCGGGTTGGCCCATCGGGGCGAGCACAGGTGAACCCGGCAGTGTAGCCGCCAATTCAAGCCCGCACAGGGAGGCCTGGCTCCTTGACGGACGTGTGTGCGGTCACGCACACGCCAGGCCATCGCCGACCGCCCGGTGGGGGGCCGTCGCCCGGGGCCGGTGAGGGCACGGTCGGGGGACGGATCAACCCGCCTTTTTGACCACAATTAAGCCCTTGAGGTACTCGCCCTCGGGGAACGTGATGGTCATGGGGTGGTCGGGTGCGCCCTGCAGGCGGGCCGAAATGTAGCCGTCCACCCCGGCGTCCGTGCCGGCCGAGGCCACGATCTTGTGGAACAACTCGGCGCCAATGCCGCCGGAGCAGCTGAAGGTGAACAGCACACCGCCCGGCTCCAGGATCTTGAAGGCCAGGCGGTTGATGTCCTTGTAGGCACGTGCGGCGCGATCGGCGTGGGCCGCCGTGGGGGCAAATTTGGGCGGGTCGAGCACGATGGCGTCAAACGTGCGGCCTTCGCGGTGGAACTGGCGCAAGGACTGGTTGACGTCGGCATCGAGAAACGTGGCGTGGGCCTCCTCAAAGCCATTGAGCTGCGCGTTGCCACGGGCACGGGCGATGGCAGGTCCCGAGGAGTCGATCGAGGTCACGTGACCGCCTTGTCCCAGCCGGCCGCTGCGGCGCATGCCGGCCAACGCTGCCACGGTGAAGCCCCCGGTGTAGCAATAGCAATTGAGCACGCGGGCCAGGTTCAGACGGGCCACGTGCTGGGCAAACAGGTGCCGGCTGTCGCGTTGGTCCAGGTAAAAGCCGGTTTTGTGGCCTTCGACGATGTCCAGCGTGAGTTGCCAGTCGTGCTCGCGCAAGGTCAGTTCGGTGCGCCCCTCGTCGCCCGCCGGGCAACGCAGCCAGCCGGTGGCGGGGGGCAGGCCTTCGAGCTGGCGCACGCCGGAGTCCGAGCGCTCGTAGAGGCGGGTCAGGCCCGTCAGGGACAGCAAGGCGTCCGCGATGGCGCTTTTCCAGCGCTCGGTGCCGCTGGAGAGAAATTGCGCCACCAGCGTGTCGCCGTAGCGGTCGACGATCAGTCCGGGCAAGCCGTCGGATTCGCCATGAACCAGTCGCATGCCGTCGCTCTGAATGTCAAAGCGGCTACGCGCCGTGATGGCCTGGGACAGCCGACGCTCGAAAAACCCGGCATCGATGCGCTCGGTGTCGTCAAAACTCCAGATGCGGGCACGGATCTTGGAGGTGGGGCTGAAAGCAGCCCAGCCCAGAAACTGGCCGGTGTCCGACTCCACCCGAACCGTCTCACCCGGGTCGGCGCCGCCGCGTCCCACCGCGCTGTCAAAAATCCAGGGATGACGGCGCAGGGCCGAACGCTCCTTGCCGGGACGCAGTTTGATGGTTTTCATGCCGGGTATTGTCCTTCAGGCGGGCCCCTGGGACTTCTTGCGCGCACGAGGGTGTGCCGCTTCATACACCTTGGCCAGGTGCTGAAAATCCAGTCGTGTGTAGACCTGGGTGGTGCTGATGCTGGCGTGGCCCAGCAACTCCTGCACGGCGCGCAAGTCGCCACTGGACTGCAGCACATGGCTGGCAAACGAGTGCCGCAGCATGTGCGGATGCACCGGCACCGCCACACCGGCGCGTTGGCTGCGGCTTCGCAAACGCTGCCACACGGCCTGGGCGGTGATGCGCCGCCCACGCGGGCCCACGAAGAGTGCAGCCTCATCGCGTGCCATGCCAGATGGCGCACCCGAGCTGCGCACCGTCAGCCACCGCTGCACCGCCTGCACCGCAGGTCCACCCAGCGGCACGCTGCGACGCTTGCTGCCTTTACCCAGCACATGGGCCAAGCCGGCGCCCATGTCGAGCCAGCCACGCGCCTGGTCCGACGGGGCACAGTCCAGCCCCACCAACTCGCCCACGCGCAAGCCACTGCCGTACAGCAATTCCACCATGGCCGCATCGCGAGCCTCCGCCCACGGGTCGGCGTCGGGCTCCTGGTGATTGGCCAGTTGCAGGGCCTCCTCCACACTCAGCGCCTTGGGCAAGGGCTTGGCCTGACGGGGGGCGCGAATGCCCTGCACCGGGTTGGCCGATACCCGGCCTTCGCGCGCCAGCCAGGTGTAAAAACCGCGCCACCCCGACAGAATCAGCGCGATGCCACGGCCGCTTCGACCTGACGCATGCATGGCGGCCATCCAGCGCCGGAGGTGGGCCGGCTGCACCTGCTCGAGGTCCACGCCGGCCTGTTGCGCCGAGGCGCACAGCTTGCGCAGGTCTTCGGTGTAGAGGGCCAGGGTGCGCGCCGCCAGGCGCTTTTCAAATTGCACGTGGTCGAGATAACGCCGCACGGGAGGTGGCAGGCTGTCGATTGACTCGTCCTGCGGAGCGGGCGTTGAGCTCATGGCCGGTTCTGTCAGGGCGGCTTGGTGGGCGCAGGCGTGGTCGCGCAACGGGCCGTCACGCGGCCGTTCAACGCAGCCGGCTCAGGGCAGCGCTGGCGATGTCGCCCATGCGCTCCAGAAACTCGGTGCCCATGCCAGCGTGGTAGCGCTGCGGGTCGGGCGAGGCCAGTACCAGCAGGCCAATGGCCGGGGGTTGGGTCTCGCGCTCGGCCGCGCCCCCCAGGCTGGCGGTTTGAGGCTCGGTGTGGGGACGCAAGGCCACCATGGCCACCGACTGGGCGGCAGCAGGCTCGGGCAGCCACTGCACGGCCTCAAAACCCGTGTTGACGCCGCAATAGGGTTGCGCCAAGCCACTGGCAAAGGTGCGCACATCCTCGCTGCAGCCCTGCGCAAAGGGCTCGATGGTGAACTCATCGGCCACGCCCCAGACGCGTAAGGCCACCTGCGGCACCATGAATTGCGCCTGCAGCTGCTCGACGACGGTGTGGGGCAGATCGCGACTCACCCGGGTCAGCAACAGGCTTTGCGACCAGCGATGCAACCGGTCGGCCAGGATGGCGTTGTCGTTGCCATTGCGAATCATGTCCATCATGCGCAACTCCAGCGCACGGATTTTTTCGCGCAGCATCTCGGCCTGACGCTCCTGCAGGCTGACTGCGCGCTGGCCATGCGGGCTGGTCAGGCGCACGACGGACAACAACTCGGCATGGCGGGCAAAAAAGTCCGGGGTGTGCACCAGGAAATTGGCGATGTCGTCTTCGGTGATGGGGTTCATGGAGGAAGGGTTCATGTCGGAATATCGATCTCGCCGTGGAAAACAGTGGTGGCGGGGCCACGCATGAAAACAGAATGCGACAGGGCGGCGGTGGGGGACCCCGCGCCATCCCAGGCAATGGTGAGTACGCCCCCGTGGGTGTGCACCTGCACCTCGGGGTCGAGCCGGCCCAGCCGGATACCGGCGACCACGGCTGCGCAGGCACCGGTGCCGCAGGCGAGCGTCTCGCCAGCCCCGCGTTCAAACACGCGCAAGCGCACGTGCGAGCGGCTCAGGGCCTGCATGAAGCCCACATTGACGCGGCGCGGAAACGCCGCATGGCGCTCGATCAACGGGCCCTGGGACAGCACTGGCGCGGTGTCGACATCCTCGACCCACATCACCGCGTGCGGATTGCCCATCGACACCACGGCCACCTCGGGCGTGCTGCCATCGGACAGCGGCAAACGCCAGGTTTCCCAGCCCACGTCCGGTTGCGGCACGTGGGTGGCGTGGGCCGGGTCGAAAGGCACGCGGGACACCTCGAACACAGGCGCGCCCATGTCCACCCGCACCTGACCATCGCTCAGCTCGTGCAACTCGATGACGCCGCCGTGCACCTGCACGCGCACCGAGGTTTTGTCGGTCAGCCCCTGCTCACGCACATAGCGCACAAAGCAGCGCGCGCCGTTGCCACAGTGCTCCACCTCGCCGCCATCGGCGTTGTGGATGACGTACTCGAAATCGACCCCCGGCTGCGGTGCGGCGCGCACGCTGAGAATCTGATCCGCCCCGATGCCGAAATGGCGGTCGGCCAACCAGCGGTACTGGGCCGTGCTCAGCCCCAGGCGACCGCGGGTTTCGTCCAGCACGATGAAGTCGTTGCCGGCACCCTGCATCTTGGTGAAACGGATATGCATGAGGCGTCATTATCGGGCCACGCGGATGCGTTGTCGCCCAGGGGCGTGCATGCCATGGACAGCCACCCCCTGTCGCGGTGTAATTCATCCACACAGCCGGCGTGTCCGCGGCCGGCGCACACCGCGTTCACCGTATTTTTGACAACCGCCCTCTGGCTGTTTTGACACCCCACCATGACCTCACCGACATCCCCCTCCCCCCGCATCACGCCCTGGACCCCCGAGCTCAAACCCCAACCTGCCGAGCTGGTGGACACCATCCTGGCCCGACGCAAGGGCCGCTTGCTCAACCTTGACCACGTGCTGCTGTGGAGCGAGCCGGTGGCGCGGGGCTGGAACAGCTTCATGGGCAGCGTGCGCACCGGGCTGTCGGTGGAGCGCAAATGGCTGGAGCTGGGCATTTGCACCGTGGCATTGCTGACTGGTGCCCACTACGAGTACCACCACCACCGGCCGGACTTTCTGGCGGCGGGCGGCCGGCCTCAGGAACTCGACGCCCTGGAGCGTGTGATGGCGGCCGACCCCTGCCAGCCCGTGGAGGATCCGGACCTGGGCACGGTGGAGCGGCTGATCGTTCAATACGCCGCACAGATCACGCGGCAGATCCAGGTGGACGACGCCTTGTTTGCTGCCTTGCAGCAGCATCTGGACACCACGGGTCTGGTCGAGTTGACCATGTCCATCTCGGCCTACAACATGGTGGCCCGCGTGCTGATCGCCACCGGCATCCAGCCCGAAGACTGAACCGCTTGGTCATAATGCGCCATGGTCCGTCCTTCACAACGCCTGCACGCCCCCCGCACCCCTGCTGCCACCCGCCCTGCCGCCACGGTTCTGTTGTTGCGTGACAGCCCTGCGGGGCTGGAAGTCCTGATGACGCGCCGTTCCATGACGGCCAGCTTCGCGCCCGGTGCCTATGTGTTTCCCGGAGGCGGCATCGATGCCGCTGATGCACAGGCCCACGCACAGGCGCGTCGCCGACCCAGCCAAACCGACGAGCGCCTCACCCAAGCCATTGCGGCCATCCGAGAAAGCTTCGAGGAACTGGGCATTCTCCTGGCCCGACGGGCAGACGGCGCACACGCCGATGCCAGCGACATTGCACGACTTGACCGACAGGCCCCCTTTGTCTCCCAATGCCAGGCCCACCAGCTGACGCTGGCGGCCGACGAAGTGTTTCTGCTGGCCCACTGGATCACCGACCGCGACTTGCCGCGACGCTTCGACGTGCCTTTTCTGGTGGCTCGCATGCCCGAGGGTCAAACGCCGGTGGCGGATGAAACCGAACAGTTCGAACCCGTGTGGGTGCGCCCCGCCGACGCGCTGGCGCAGCATGCCAACGGACAGTTTTTCATCATCTTCCCCACCATCCGCACGCTGCAACGCTTGAAAGCCTTCGCCACCGTGGAAGCGGTGCTGACGGCGTGTGCCAACGAGCAACCCTGGTTCACCAGTTGCCCGCGCGCGGGCTGGCTGGCCGGGCGCGAAGAGCGCTACATGGAGCACGAGAGTCCCTTTGGCGAACTGGCCCTCACCTGCCCCGACGGGCAACTGCTGCACCACCTGGACTGGCAGTCTGAACAACCCGTGCCGCTGCTGCGCAACCTGCAACGCCTGACCTGCCCCAACCCCGGTGTGATGACCGGCCCGGGCACCAACAGCTACCTGGTGGGCGACCCGGACAGTGGTTACGTGGCGATCGACCCGGGCCCCGACGACACCGAGCACCTGGAGCGGCTGTGGCGCGCAGCAGGCAACGATATCCGCTTCATCGTCTGCACCCACTCGCACCCGGACCACTCGCCCGGTGCCAAGCCCTTGCAAGCGCTGTGCGAACGCCATGGAGCCACCCCCCCGGTACTGGGACTCAGCTCGGCGCCCACCGCGCGCGCCGCCAGCCATTTCGTGCCGGACCGCGAACTGCAGGAGGGTGAAACCCTGGTGCTGTCCGGCCCTGAGCACACCCACACCCTGCGCGTGCTGCACACCCCGGGGCACGCCGCCAACCACCTGTGCCTGGTGCTCGAAGAGGATGGCCTGCTCTTCAGCGGCGACCATGTGCTCAATGGCAGCACCACCGTGGTCGATCCGCCCGATGGCCACATGAGCGACTACCTCGACTCGCTCGACAAACTGCTGGCAGCGTGCGCGCGGGATGGCATCGAGTTCATCCTGCCCGCGCATGGCTATGTGTTGGGCAACGAAGCGGGCCAGGCCTATGACGCCGCCGATGTGATCCGCCGCCTCAAAGGCCACCGCCTGCAACGCGAGGCCAAGATTCTGGGGGTGATGCGCGCCCTGCCCCAGGGCAGCATGCAGGACTGGGTGGAGCGCGCCTACGAGGACGTGCCGCCCCGTCTGTGGCCGGTGGCCATGCGCTCCCTGACCGCCCACGTGGAGCGGCTCAGGGAAATCCTGTGAAAAGTGTGAAGCCCGCCGATACGCCGGATTCTGTGCACGGGGTTGCCCCCGCGTGACCGCCATTCATCTGGGCCGGGGGTCGCCCACCCGGCTCGGTGCTACCTACCCGCCCACACCCCACGGAACCATGGGGGAGTGCCTTGCGGCACCTTGTGGGCCTACTTGGTATTGCTGCGCGCAGAGATTGCCCGTTTCACCCGCACGGGTTGCCCCGTGCGACTCGTCTCTGTTGCTCTGATCCTCACCTCACGGTGGAGAGGCGTTACCTCCTGCGCCGTCCTGTGCAGTCCGGACGTTCCTCCAGTGCGGTGTTTCCACCCAGTGCTTGCGCACCGGCCTTGCGGCTTGCACCAGCGACGGCCTGGCGAGCTTCACCCCTTGATTATCCCCCGGAGCGATAATCAGGTCTCAATCCATGACCTGCCCGATCACCACGGGCCCCTCGCCATGATTCGACTCTCCGAGCTCAAGCTGCCGCTCGACGCTTCTTTCGATCCGCCCGACGCGGCGTCTCCCGCCCCCCTCGCGCCACCGGCGCTGTGGGACCTGATCGTCTCCACCCTGGGTGTGCCCGCCACCGACATTCGGCACTGGCAGGTGTTCAAGCGCAGCTTTGATGCGCGTAAGTCGCAACTGCGTGTGGTCTACATCGTCGATGTGGCGCTTAGCTCGCCAGAAGCGGAAGCGCGCTGGCTGCAAGACCACGCCCAGCGCCCCCATGTGCAAGCCACGCCCGACATGACCTGGCACCCGCCGGTACAAGCCTCAATCCGAGCGCTGGGCGACGCGTCCACCCGGGTCGGAGACCGCCCGGTGGTGGTGGGCTTTGGCCCCTGTGGCCTGTTTGCCGCCCTGGTGCTGGCCCAAATGGGCTTCAAGCCCATCGTGTTGGAACGTGGGCCCACCGTGCGTCAACGCACCCAGGACACCTGGGACCTGTGGCGCAGACACCAGTTGCATCCCGAGAGCAATGTGCAATTCGGCGAAGGTGGCGCCGGCACGTTCTCGGACGGCAAGCTCTACAGCCAGATCAAGGACCCGCGCCACCTGGGACGCAAGGTGATGGAAGAGTTCGTGCAGGCCGGTGCACCCGAAGACATTCTGTATGCCGCGCACCCGCACATCGGCACCTTCAAACTGGTGAAGGTGGTGGAGAACCTGCGCGAACAAATCAAGGCGATGGGCGGCGAGGTGCGGTTTGACCAGCGCGTGATCGACATCGAGCATGAGGTGGGCCCTGACGGCGTGCCACGCCTGACCGGCTTGGTGGTGCTGGACCAGACCCACGGCACGCGCACCACCTTGCCCGCCCGCCAGGTGGTGATGGCGTTGGGGCACAGCTCGCGCGACACCTTTGCCATGCTGCACCACCACCGCGTGCCCATGGAGTCCAAGCCCTTCTCGGTGGGGTTTCGCATCGAACATCCGCAAGGGTTGATCGACCGTGCGCGCTGGGGCGTGCATGCCGGCCATCCGCTGTTGGGCGCGGCCGATTACAAGCTGGTGCACCACGCGGCCAATGGACGCGCCGTCTACAGTTTTTGCATGTGCCCCGGGGGCACGGTGGTGGCGGCCACGTCGGAGCCCGGTCGTGTGGTGACCAACGGCATGAGCCAGTATTCGCGCAACGAGCGCAATGCCAACGCCGGCATCGTGGTGGGGATCGATCCGCGCGACTACCCGCAGGATGCGGCCGCCCTGGAGGCCGCCTTCGCGCCGGCAGAGGGGACAGTCGCACCACCCACGCCCAGCACCGGGTCAACTTCAGCCATGCGGCCCCTGGCACCGATCCTGACTGCGCTGCGGCTGCATGACACCGATGCACCCGGCGGGTTTCATCCGCTGGCGGGCATCGTCCTGCAACGACAACTGGAGTCCCACGCCTTTGTGCTCGGTGGCAGCACCTATGAGGCCCCGGCGCAACGGGTGGGCGACTTCGTCTCGCGCCGCGCGTCCAGCTCGCTGGGCGAGGTGGAACCCTCCTACCGTCCAGGCGTCAAACCGGTGAGCCTCGACTCCGCCTTGCCCACCTACGCCATCGAGGCGGTGCGCGAAGCCCTGCCGGTTTTTGGTCGAAAAATTCGTGGCTTTGATCTGCCTGACGCGGTGCTCACCGGCGTGGAAACACGCACCTCATCGCCCCTGCGCATTCACCGCGACGAGGGTTTGGAGAGCCCCGGCATGCGCGGCCTGTACCCGGCGGGAGAAGGCGCGGGTTATGCGGGCGGCATTCTGTCGGCCGGGGTGGACGGCATCAAGGTGGGAGAAGCGGTGGCGACGATGTGGGCCGCACGCAATCAGGGCTGACCCACATCCCGAACCACGATCACTGCTGCGCCGATTGCAAGGCTGCAATCCGCTCCTCCAGCGGAGGATGGCTGGCAAACCACTTGCCCAGGTTGCCGGTGATGCCCATGGCGGCCACGCTGCTGGGCAGTTCGCCCGCCTGCATTTGCCCCAGGCGGGACAGCGCATGAATCATCGGCTGGCGTGAACCCAGCAAGTGCGCCGAGCCACTGTCAGCGCGGAACTCGCGCTGGCGACTGAACCAGGCGACGATCATGCTGGCCACAAAGCCGAGCAGGATATCGAGCACCAGGCTGGTGATGTAGTAGCCCATGCCGGGGCCCGTGTTCTCTTCATCGTTGCGACGCAGAACACTGTCCACGGCATAGCCGATGACCCGGCTGAGGAACACCACAAAGGTGTTGAGCACGCCCTGGATGAGGGTCAGGGTCACCATGTCGCCGTTGGCCACGTGCGCAATCTCATGGCCCAGCACCGCCTCCACTTCCTCGCGGGTCATGCCTTGCAGCAAGCCAGTGGAGACAGCGACCAGCGCCGAGTTGCGAAAGGCACCGGTGGCAAAGGCGTTGGGTTCGCCTTCATAGATGGCCACCTCGGGCATGGCAATGCCGGCCTTCTCGGACAAGCGGCGCACCGTGTCCACGATCCATTGCTCGTCAGCCGACTGCGGTTGGGTGATGACTTGCGCGCCCGTGCTCCACTTGGCCATGGGCTTGCTCATCAGGAGCGAAATGAAGGCGCCCCCAAAGCCCATGATGAGGGAGAAGCCCAGCAAGGACGTCAGGTTGAGCCCATTGGCGGTGAGAAAACGGTTCACGCCCAGCAGACTGGCCACGACGCCCAGCACCACCATGACCGCCAGGTTGGTGAGAACAAACAGCAGGATGCGTTTCATGAAGAACCTTTCTGGATGACACCGAAGGGTGTTGAAGATGGCTGATGGCTCGGATGGTAGGGATCAGCCCCTGAAAATCAAGGTTTGCCGGGGAATACCCCTGAACAGCGCGGGGGTGAGGGTGGGGTTTTACCCTGCGTGACGTGCGCGGTCGGACCGTGGGCGGAACACGTTCACATCCGCGTAAAACGCGGGATCGGCATTGTCATCGCACCACAGCGGAATGCCCATGACCGGCAAGGGCTGGAAGGGTTTGGTGGCCATGAAGGATGCGTCCAGGCGCTCGGCCAGCCAGGCGTCCCAGGCCGAGTCGGTGGCCGGCAATTGCGGGTCGATCCAGAACGCATGGGCCGTGATCGACTTGTACGGCTGACAGAGTTTTTCCAGCAGTGCGTGACCAAACACCACCGGACGGATCCGTCCCGTGGCGCACCAGTCCGGCCGATGCGTCACCAGCAGGGTGTGCCAGTCATGCTGCCGCAACGCTTCCCACAAGCCGGGTGGCGCTTGCAGTAGCAGCGCGTTTTCATCAAACAGGGTCAGTGCATCCCGCAGGGGGCCACGGCTGGCACCCACCCCCTCGCGGCCAATCACGTCGGCCTGCAAGGCGTTGAGCCGCAACTTGGTGTGCGGAAAGCGTTGCCAGCAACACGCATTGAAGAGGTCGTGCAGGTTGTCGCGCGTGGGCACCTGCCGGCGCGTAAAAATGAAATCCTCGTACGACTGTCCGTCCGGCAACGCCGCTTGCGGCACAAACCGCACGGGGGTGGCCTGACCCAGCCGGTTGAGCACGCCCGGCAGGCAGGCGGAGTCCGGGGCTTGCTGCATCATCTGGTGATGCCACTCGCCCCACGCGGGCTCTGCCCAGGCTTGCCAATCACGCCACCACGGGCGAGACCAATCGGGAGGATAGGCAGACACGTTGAAGATCCGGTCTCGTCACCCACCGCACGGGGTCAGCACGCCACCCAACGGCCTTCAGGCCTGCAGACGCCAGGGCAGCGTCTCGCCCGATCGCAAGGGCTTGAGTTCGGCCTCGCCAAAGGGGAAGGACTCGGGGGGCGTCCAGGTCTCGCGACGCAGGGTGACGGTGCCCGTGTTGCGTGGCAAGCCATAAAAGTCGGGGCCATGGAAACTGGCGAATGCCTCGAGCCGATGCAAGGCCCCTGCCTGGTCGAATGCCTCGGCATACATCTCCAGCGCCGCGTGTGCGGTGTAACACCCCGCGCATCCCACGGCGTGCTCTTTCAGCTGCGCAGGGTGTGGCGCACTGTCCGTACCCAGGAAAAATTTCGGGCTGTCACTGGTGGCCGCCTGCACCAAGGCCTGCCGATGCACCTCACGCTTCAGCACCGGCAAGCAGTAGTAGTGCGGACGAATGCCTCCCGTGAAGATGGCATTGCGGTTGTACAGCAGGTGATGCGCGGTGATGGTGGCCCCCAGATGGCTGGCTGACGCCTGCACATACTGGGCTGCCTCACGCGTGGTGATGTGTTCAAACACGATCTTGAGTTCAGGAAAATCGCGACGCAGCGGTTCGAGTTGCGTGTCGATGAACACCGCCTCGCGGTCAAAGAGGTCAATGTCGGGGTGGGTGACTTCCCCATGCACCAGCAGCAACAGGCCGTGTCGTTGCATGGCCTCCAGTGTGCGGTAGGTCTTGCGGATATCGGTCACGCCGGCATCGCTGTTGGTGGTGGCACCGGCCGGGTAGAGCTTGAGCGCCACGACACCGGCTTCACGTGCGTGCTGCAATTCCTCTGCAGGCAGGTTGTCCGTGAGGTACAGCGTCATCAACGGCTCAAACGACACGCCGGCGGGCACGGCAGCCAGGATGCGCTCGCGGTACGCCAGCGCCTGCGCCACGGTGGTCACCGGGGGTTTGAGGTTGGGCATGATGATGGCGCGGCCGAATTGCGAGGCCGTGTGCGGCACCACGGTGCTGAGCGGCGCACCATCGCGCACATGCAAATGCCAGTCATCGGGACGGGTGAGGGTGATCGTGTCGGTCATGGCCATGATTGTCGCCCAAGCGCTGGCCGATACCATGGCGCCTATGGCCCCGCTTGCGCGGCCTGCGCCTCCCGGGCCTGCTGCACCAGGTAATCCCACAGCGATTGCACCAGCGGTTTGACGTGATGACGCGCCGTGGGTCGGGTCCGACAGGCCCAGATCTGCAAGGTGCCTTGCAACTGCGTCAGACCGGCCGGCAAGGCACTGACCAGTTTGCCCTGATCGAGTTCACGCTCCACCGCGCTGTACGGCAAAAACGCCACGCCATGCCCCTGCAAGGCCATGGCCTTGAGCCCTTCGGACATGTCGGTTTCGTACACCCGGTTGAGGTGCGTGGCCTCAGGGCTCTGCTTGAGCATTTGCTCCACCAACTGGCCCAGGTACGCGCCCGAGGCATAGCCCAGGTACGGCAGCGGCTGCTCAGGCGTCCCTGGCAGCACATGCCGTGGGGCGCCGTGGGCATCGGGCTGCACATAGGGCGCCAAGGTTTCCTGCCCCAGGCTCAGCACGTCGTAGTGGTCCGTGTCCAGGGCGATGGGTTGCGAAGCATGGTGGTAGGCAATCAACAGATCGCAACTGCCCTCCACCAGGTGCATCACCGCATCGTGCACGTTGAGTGCAATCAGTCGGCTCTTGAAGCCCCCAAAGCCCTCGTGCAAGCGACTCACCCAGGTCGGGAAAAACGTGAACGCCAGGGTGTGCGGCACCGCAAACGCAATCATGTCCTGACCGGTCGCCCCATGGGCACGCAGCAGCGTGCGGGTACTTTGCAAGGCGCGGAGCATCTCCAGCGCTTGCGGGTAAAACGTGTCGCCCGCGGGGGTGAGGCGCGTCGGGTAGGACGAGCGATCCACCAGGTCCGTGCCGGCCCAGGCCTCCAGCGCCTGGATACGGCGTGAGAACGCCGGCTGCGTCACGTGCCGCTGCTGGGCCGATCGGCTGAAGCTGCCGGTTTCGACCAGACTGACGAAGTCTTCCAGCCACTTGGTGTCCATGGCGGAATTGTAGACACGCCCCGTCAACCCGGGTCCAACCGATGGTCGTGGAGCAGGCTCGCGCCCGATACACTCTCGTCCATGTCCCTGCACCCTGCTTCTGCACTGGTCCTGTTTTCTGGCGGCCAGGACTCCACCACCTGTCTCGCCTGGGCCTTGTCGCGCTACGACCGTGTGGAAACCCTCGGGTTTGATTACGGCCAGCGACACCGCATCGAGATGGACTGCCGCGTGCAGGTGCTGAAGCAACTGCGAGAGCAGTTTCCGGCCTGGTCGACCCGTCTGGGTGAGGACCATGTGCTGGACTTGCAGGTACTGGGTCAGCTCAGCGACTCGGCGCTCACGAACGAGCGCGCCATCGCCCTGGCAGAGAGTGGCCTGCCCAACACCTTTGTGCCTGGCCGCAACCTGCTGTTTCTGACCTTTGCCGCCACACTGGCGTATCGGCGCGGCCTGAAGTTCCTGGTGGGCGGCATGTGCGAAACGGACTACTCCGGCTACCCCGATTGTCGTGACGACACCTTGAAGGCCTTGCAGGTGGCCTTGAGCCTGGGCATGGACGAGCGGTTGGTGATTGAAACGCCGCTGATGTGGCTGGACAAGGCGCAGACCTGGTCACTGGCCCGCGACCTCGGGGGTCAGCCGCTGGTGGATCTCGTGGTCGAGCACACCCACACCTGCTACCTGGGCGAGCGAAGTCAGCGCCATGCCTGGGGCCATGGCTGTGGCCATTGCCCGGCCTGCGCGTTGCGGGCGCAGGGCTATCAACGGTACACGCAAGTCGCGTGAGCCCTGCACCAGGCTGAAGACAAGCCTTGCAGGACCCCCGTGTTGCCGGTTGCGGTCAGTAATCGATGGCCAGACCCAGCGACACCCCGTCGATGGTTTCCTGGCGGCGGTTGTAATAGGAGGTGTAGTCTGTGACAAAACTCGCGTTGCGATTGACGCGCACCTTCACGCCCAAGCCGTAAGACATCCCGCCCATGCGTTTGCTGGAGGTATCGCTGGCAAAGTAGGCCCCATCCAGGTTTTTCACCATGCTGGCCGCCCCCACGCGGCCAAACACTTCCAGACCCGAGGCCAGCTCCTTGCGGGCCTTCAGGTAGGCGCCAAACAGCGGGTCAATCTTGGCCGCGGCCGACAGACCCCCAATGGTGTTGGTGCCCTGACTGGTCCCAAACGCCAGCATGCCCTCGTAGGAAAACGTGGGGCCCATGTTCTTGCCGACGATGGTGCGCAACGCCGTCGGGCTCAGGCGCAAGCCCGTCTGGGCGTAGTTGAGGCTGTTGAGGCTGACCTCCACGTAGGCGTCCGGGGTGGCCGGCGGCGGTTTGAGGCCTTGGCCGGCGGATTGGGCCTGGGCGCACAGGGCGGTGCAGAGGAGGAGAGCGGTGACGGTTTTTTGGAACATGACGGACCTTTGGCAGTGTTTCCATGTTGATCTGCAAGAAACATGCCGGCAAATCATTGCCGCTGGGTCAGGTCAGGCGGGGGGTCAGGAGACATCACACCATGCCTAGACCTTCCGCGTGAGTCTATACACTGTTATAAATTTGCAACGTTTTTACGGTAAATATTTCGTAAATCTAGAAGTATCTATTTTCTGACCTCCCTTCGGCTTTGCAACATGCTCACATTCATTTCGCCCGACAGGGTGGATGCGTAGAAGGTTTCAATCATGTCCACCGAGGTCCGGGCGTTACGCGCCAGGGTCAGCATGTCAATCCCCTGGCCATACAACAACCGGAAGGTGATGGCGGTATGCCGCAGGCTGTAGAGCGTGCGTGGCTGTCCATGGGTATCCACCAAGGCCAAGCCGGCCTCACGCATGACCCACTTCAACCAGAAGTTGAACACCGCCAGGGCATGATCGCGGTTGGTCACATGGGGCAGGAACACATAGTCATCCGGTCTGCCCCCACCCTGTGCTGTCTGATGTCGCAGCATGGCCGCATAAATGCGCACGGACGGCCGCATGGTGACGATGGGCTTGTCGTGCTTTTTGGTTGAGGGCAGCGTCAGACGCAAATAGTCGTGCTGACCGCGCACCGTTTCCACGTGTGAATGCTGCAGTACCTTGATGTCAGTCGGTCGCACAAAGCTGTTGACCATGAAGATCAGCAGCCAGTACATGTCCGGTGTGAGCACCCGGTCTCGGGGCGTGATCCAGAAGCGATCGCGATCACTTTCCCGCTGCTTGATGGTGGGCGCCAGGGCGCCTTCGCGCAACAAGCGCTTGGACGTTCGAAGCAGTTTTTTGTACTCCGTGAGTGTGAATGCGGCACGTGGCTTGTTGTTGATCTTGATTTTGGGAATGAGTGGGATTTCCCGTATCCACTTTCGATGCAGCGCCATGGTGAGAATTTTGCGAACAATCACCAGGTACTGCGCGATGGTGGTGGGCGAGCTCTCGGCTTCCACCAGACGGTCCATCAGGGTCTGAATTTCATCGGCCTGCACCTGACTGATGAGCAAATGGCCCAACGCCGGCAACACGTGCAATTTCAGTCGGTTGCGCAGGATATTGATTGACTCGGCGCTGTAATCCCCACGGGTCACCCGCTGGGTTTCAACCACCAACAGCTTTTCGGCGACTTGATGAAACAAGGGTTCTTGCTTGGCCAGTTCCACCATGCCTTTTGGCGGCTCCAGCAAGTCGTGAATCACCGGCGTGGTGCCTGCCAGCAAGGACTCCAGCATGGCGGGGCCAATCAAGTAAAAGCACGTCTCCTCCCGCAACGTCACTGCCACCGGACTGGTGGTGAGCACAGGCACCAAATTGGGCGCCAGGGCCTGCAACTTGTCCATACGAACGGTGATGCCGGCGAGTGTGGGAGAGGTTTGCATGTGTAAGACCAATGAATTCGATAAATGAAGCCATCCTATTTATTGAAACATTTGTTTTATTTTATTCATTGATAATGCTTCAACAAAATATTGCTTTGGGTATAGTTTTTTCAGAAGTTATTGGGGCAATACCAGTTTTATAGCGCTTAATCGCGCGGAAATGTAGATGCCCTGGCTGCACTTGCTGCCGCTACTGGTGCATTTGCTCAGTCTGGTAATGCACGTGCTATCGCCGGCTCTGGCGTTGAGATTTTCGGCGTGGCCGACATCACCGTGTCCAACTTCAAAACCGACAACGGTACCGCTGGTTCCGTGACGGTGATCGACGGCGGTGGTCGTAACGAGTCTTCACGTCTGGGTTTCCGTGGCGTGGAAGACATCGGTGGTGGCATGGGCGCTGCCTTCTGGTTTGAAGCCGGCGTGAACTATGACAACGGCACCGGTGCCAACACCACGACCAGCAACACCGCCTACGGTGACCGCATTGCGTTCAACCAAACCACGACCCCCGTGGTGCCGACCGCAACGCTGAACGCTCGTCAAGGTCTGACCTTCAACCGCGCTTCCAACATCTCCCTGCTGAGCAAGGACTTGGGCGAAATCCGCGTCGGTCGTGACTACAACCCCGCTTTCTGGAACTACACCTACTTCGATCCGTTCGGTACCGTGGGTGTGGGTTCTGCCCTGAACGTCATTGGCGGCCCTCTGGCCCCCCTGGGCGTGCAAGCCTTCCCCCCGGGAGCGGCTTACCCCATGGTTCGTACCTCCAACAGCATTGGCTGGTTGAGCAACGACATCAGTGGTTTCCGTCTGCAAGTCCAAGCCGCCCTGTCTGAGCAGCCCACCGGTTGCGTGACCCCCGAGACCGCTATCCAGGCTAACACCTGTGCTGGCGCGAACGGCGACGGCAAGCTGCTGGCCTGGCGCCTGCAATACAACTCGGGCCCCTTGAGCCTGGCGTTGTCTTCCAGCCAGACCACCTACGGTGACACGGCTGCTCAAGCTGCCGCCACCACCGCTGTGACTTTTGGCACGATCACCACCACGCCTAGCGCTGGTACTGCCACCACCACGATTGGTGCTTCTACCGCTGCCGCTCCCTTCGCCAACGCTGCTGCTTACCGCGGCAACTACACCCAGACCAACTGGGCTGGTGCCTACACCATGGGCGCCACCAAGTTCTTCTACCAGGGTGGTAGCCAGGTCAACGACGTGAACGGTGCCGCTGTCAAGCGCCAGCTGTCCAACTCCATGGTGGGTATTGCTCACACCATGGGTGCCTTGACCCTCAAGGGCAGCTACAACACCGCCACCCGCAAGGATGACTCTGGTACGGCCTCGGAAGATGGCGCCAAGACCACCCAAACCGCTGTGGGCGCAGTGTATGACCTGAGCAAGCGTACGGCGCTGTTCGGTACCTACTCTGTCAACAAGCTGACCGCAGGTGCTGCCACGGCAGGTTCACTGCGCGCCACGGTTGGCGTGTTTGGTGATGCCCTGACCGCTGGCAACTCCGCCACGGCCACCGGTATCGACATCGGTATCCGTCACCGCTTCTAATCCCTGCGCTGACTTGGTCAGCCTTGGATAAAAGCCTTAAACCCCGCTCATCGAAAGATGGCGGGGTTTTCTCATGAGTTTCACGCCTGACCACTCTTTGGCCAGCCTGGGGTAAGACCACCTTCTTGAGGGCCCTCCGTGAAATTCTGTTTCGTTCGGACATCCATCTTTGCGGCGAACACTCGCGCACAGGGGGTTTGAATCTTTGAACCCCAATGTGGTGTCGCCCACTGTGACGATTCTGGCCGGCGCCAAAAATCATCCCGCACAGCTCTGACAACTCTTCAGCCATCCTAGTCATGAAATCATCATCTTGTTTTGCCACCGTCACGCTCTGTGCCGTTCTGACGTCGCTCCTGGTCGCTTGCGGCGGTTCTTCGTCCAGCGCTTCTGCCAATTCTTCCACCTCCATTTCGGGCTTGGCGCTTGACGCGGCTGGTACAACCCTGTTGGTGGCGAACACGGGTGCAGAGGTTGTGGAAACTTTGAATCCGACTTTGGCATCGCCCGTTGTGACAACGCTGGCTGGCGCCCAGAACCAGGCCGGTACCGCGGAAGGAACCACCACCCAGTCAGCGGGGCGGTTCAACAATCCTGTGAGCATCACGGGGATGGGGGGTGACTACTATGTGACCGACACGGGCAACAGCGGCATACGCAAACTGACTGCCGCAGGTGTGATTTCCAACGTGGCGGGCCGTCTGGGCTCACTTGGCAGCACCGATGGCACGGGTTCCGGTGCTTACTTTTACTTTCCCAAGGGGATTGCCAACGATGGCACCTATCTGTACGTGACGGACACCTACAACCACACGATTCGCCAGGTCACCACCGCGGGTGTGGTGACCACCATCGCGGGCTACGCGGGCTCACCGGGCACGGCCAACGGCACGGGCAGCACTGCCCGGTTCAACACACCGTATGGCGTGGCCGTAGACCCTGCGTGCGGCGTGGCAGGTGCTTGTGACTTGTATGTGTCGGACGATGCCAACCACGCGATTCGCATCGTGACGACCGCGGGTGTTGTGACCACCTTGGCCGGAACCGTTGGTACCTCTGGCTCTGCCAACGGAACCGGGACAGCCGCAAAGTTTTACGGCCCTGCTGGTATCGTGACGGATGGAACCGATGTCTATGTGGCGGATGCAGGCAACCACTTGATTCGCAAGGTGGTGATTGCCACGGGTGCGGTGACCACCGTTGCGGGAACGGCAGGCACTGCCGGCAACACCGATGCGACGGGTACAGCGGCTAAGTTTTCCTTCCCGACGGGACTGGCATTGGATGCTGCCAATGGCATCCTTTATGTGTCGGATCAGAACTACACCAAGGTGCGGAAGATTGTGCTGAGTACGGGGGCGGTGACGACGTTGAATGCCAGTTTTTGATGCGCTGAAGGTTTAAGTCATGTGTTGTACTTAAAACTCTCGTCCAAGCAAGTGACGACCCATCAATCCAATTGCGGTCCCAGCACACTTGAATGAGTTGGTTCAGCAACCGCGCTTGTACTGCCATCAGCAAGTCAAGCATCATTGCACTTACTCTAGGGAATCCCGTCACATGGGACATGGAATATAAATCCCACGGCTTGCTCCCTAGTGAAGAGGCTGCGGATGAGAACGCAGAAAATAGTCTTTTCACGCGAGTTCACCACCGATCGGACTTTTTTACAGCCGCAGGTTATTCCAGTTAGATCAAAAACTCACCCCATGGTTGGGGTGAGGCAATTTAAGCTCAGCGGCCTGATCAGTTCAGCGTCAATGCTGTCACACCAAAGGGACTGGTTGTGCTGACTTCACGAATAACCGTACCGCTCTGGTCCGTGACATACAAGGCGCCATTTCCATAAGTAATGGCGTAAGGCGAGGAGAACAAAGCGGAAGTGCCGGTAGAGTTAACCGTATTACCTGATGTGCCTGCACTGCTTCCCGCCATGAGCAAAACAGCATAGGGAGGCGTCAAACTTATGCTTCGAACGGCATTGTTACCCGAATCCACCACGTACAAGTAGTTGTTATCCGTGGTGATTCCCAGCGGGAATTTGAAATAGGCCGATGTGCCATTGGCATTCGTCGACGGACCATAGTTGCCACCAATGTTTCCGGCGAAAGTGGTCACAGCGCCCGCCAATGTCACTTTCTTGACCGAATTAGTGCCAATGTCTGTGACGTACAGATTTTGCGGGATGTCACTGTCAATCGTGATTCCCCAGGGATTGTTGAAACCCGAGGCTATGGTGGTGACGGTTTTGGTACCAGCGGCAATTTTTCTTACTGTGTTGTTGCCAGAGTCGGTCACATACAGGTTGCCAGCTGAATCGGCCACTGCATTGCGGGGCAGATAGAAGCTGCCATCGGTGTCGCTGTTACCTGGTGTACCAACTGTGCCCGCGTAGGTCGTGACCGTGTACGCAGAGGAAGTAGCGACTTCACGAATCGCATGGTTCAAAGCGTCCACGACGTATAGATTTGAACCTACTCGGACCATCCCTTGGGGGCCAGAGAGTCCGGCATAAGCGCTAACCATGGTAGAAGCCGAGCCCCCGGTATGGGCAACAAAACTAATCACGTTGCTGCCGAAATTGGACAGGTATAACTTCGTTGGGCTGTTGACGTCATCCACCGTGATGCCATAAAAAGCAGAGGCATTCTCAGCTCTGGGGGAGGAACTGCCACCGCATCCAGTGACCAAGGAAAACAAGAGTGCGATCACTCCCAGCTTGAGAAGAAAAGATTTCATGAGGAGCCCATCAACAAACTGCGCACTTAGTGAAAATATTAAAAAACCCCGCCACAATGCTGCAGCGGGGTTCGAGGCCTCTATCCTTGGCTCACGATGTCAACGTGCGCATTAGAAGCGGTAGCCAGCACTCAAGGTGGTCGTGGTGCTTCCCGCATACGCACTATCAGCAACACTCAAACGCTGAGATGCTATCGTTAAGCCTAGGCGCGGTGTTACTGCATAGCCCAGCCCGACAGAGTACTTGTTGCCCACGTTGTTTTTGTCGTCACCTGAGTTCTGGATGTAGCCAACTTCCACGTACATCTTGGTCTCAGGGTAGTAACGCAGAGAGCCGCCAAGTTCAGTATTGACTTGGGTCGTGGCTTGCTTCCTTGTGATTTCGTTATAGGACAGCGCGAACGCGACATGTTGACCGCCAGAAACAGGCATCACCGTACGGGACAACAGTCCGTTGGATGTGATGGTCAGGTCGTTAACTCCGGCATTTGCAGAGTAAGAGGCCTTAGAGTTTTGGTTGATGTAACTCACCGAAGTATTAGGCAATACAAAGTAACCAATTTCATAATTGGTTGTGGTTGAGTTTACGCTGATGGAAGGAGCACCACTCTTCAGTGGCAGGTCCTTATTCCACGCGCCAGTCTGAAGACCCAGGACGACGTCTTTCAGATACAACTTAGCCCCGATTTGAGGAACATCCAGCGATGTGCTAGCGTAAGTTGCGTCTTCATAAGTCGATTGCCTATAAGCAACCCCAATATTGCTTGCACGTTGTAAAAACTCTGCTTCAAACTGAGGTGCCCCCGTGTTGATGGAAACGGGTTTGAGGTAGTAGGTACCGCCAAACTGATTGCCCGTCTGGGTCATACCAGCACCATCAGAAGCACTTATATTGGTATAGGCAGCCTCAAACTGGTACGTTTCAGATTGGGCAAAGACGCCAGTTGTCGTGAAGACAAGCGCCAATGCCGGGATAAGTTTCAATTTCATTTTTTACACCTTGGAGTCTGTGTTCATGGAAGGTTGGCAAGTGTGCATCTTTAGATGTACTATGCGCCAAACAAAAAACCCCGCCTCATTTCTAAAGCGGGGTTTGAGGCTTTTTATCCTTAACTGGCTATGTCAGCATAGGAATTAGAAGCGGTGACGGACACCCACATCCAAGCCCGTGGCAGTTACGCTATCGCCAGCATTCAGGTTTGCAGAGGATGCGATACCAAGGCTGGAGCGAGCGTTTTGACCAGTGGTCTTCAGCGTGGAATATGTGCCGTATACAGCGGTGCGCTTGCTCAAGTCATAGACGGCACCAACAGCAGTCATTTGCTGTTTAGCACCATCTTCGATATTGGCGATAGCCTTGTTGACGCCAGCACCAGCGTTAGCACCACTGTTAGAAGCCTGACCGCCAGTCATCTTGGCTTGGCTATAAGACGCCTTAAGTGTCAAGGCACCAATGGCGTGTGTCAGACCCAGCAAATTGTGGCTAACCGTACGCTGTGTAACGGATTGAATACCACCGTTGGTGAAGGCGCCGGCTGCGGCGCCGTTGGTCCAAGCACCGTTGCCAGCAGTCAAGGCAGTGTTAGTGCCGCCTGCTGCATAACCGACAGCATAGTCACCAACTGTTTGCTTGCCGTATTGAGCCATCAACTTGGTTGCACCAATGGTGTAAGCGCCAGCCAAGTTCATTGCTTTGTAGTCACCCACATAGGCAGAAGCTGTACTGGTAACAGGAGCGGCAGCAGAGACAACGGGCGCTCCAGCGTAGGTGGTCTTACCGTAGGCGGCAGCCAAGCTCAAAGGACCACTGTTGTATTGCAGGCGAGTACCCATGTACTTACCATCTCCAGCAGGCGCTTGGCACAGGTTTCCACCAGCGTCAACGTTGCCACCCGTCTTCAGGTCAGTACAGTTGCTGATTTGCTCACTAAGTGCATACTGTACTTGCGCGCGAAAACCGCTAAAGTCCTGGCTCAACCAGCCAATGCTGTTCGAGGTACGAACTTGAGGGCTGGGGTTCCCCGGGGGGGCCACAACCGGGCGGACGTTCAGCATACCAAGAGCCACGTTGGTGTGACCACCAACTCCAACAGTACCAAACGGATCAAAATAGGTCAGGTTCCAGAAGGTCGGCGTGTAGTCACGGCCAAGGCGCAGTTCGCCGAGGTCTTTGTGAAGCAGAGACAGAACAGATGCGCGGTTGAAAGTCAGGCCTTGCGAACCGCCATTAGAAACCACGTCCGGCAGTGCATTGCTGTTGTTGGTGCCAGCACTGATACCGTTCTGACCAATGGACGTATTGTTGGCTGTTGAGGTTTGGCCAATGCCTTGTTCATAAAAAACACCCGCCTCGAACCAGAAGCCTGCGCCCCAGCCGCCACCGATGTCTTCAACACCACGCAGGCCTAGGCGAGAAGATTCGTTTCGGCCTTCCCCCTGCATGCGGGTAGCGGAACCAGCGCCGTCTTGATTGAATTGAGTTACGCTGATGTCAGCCACGCCGAACAGGGTCACGCCAGAAGCGTCGATTGCACGTGCGTTTCCAGATTGTGCAAAAGCACCACCGGCAACAGCCAGTGTAGCCAGGGCAACTAGGGTCTTTTTCATGTGAAAGTTCTCCAAGGTTAAACAAGGGCACCGGCTAGTGGGTTTTGCATTTGCATCACCACCGGCTACCCGGGCCAACCTCCGTTTTCGGGAAGTTGTCGCTATTCGACCAGACTGCCTCGTGGCTGGCAAAACCTTTTCGCACCTGTGGGGCTTTTACGTTGCATGCGTGCAACAACAATGCGACAATTCCGGATAAATAATACTTATGATTTATTTCCGGGGTTTGCAGGCATTCAATGGGGTCGAGCGTTCAAACCCCCACTCAATTCACCAGGCCACTCGCCATGTGACCCTGATGAGCCATCGCCTTTGTCCCCTGTGATCCAATTCCCCTTATGCACTCCCCTCTGGACCAACTGCTCATCACAGCGGACAACGCCCTGCGCACCCTGTGGGCGGACCACCACGCCAGTCGTCCCTATCCCCCCACCGCGACGGCACAACAAGCAGGCTCGGTCCCTTTGACGCAGGACGAGCGCCGCGAGGTCGCGGCCCTGATGCGGGTGAACCACGTGGGCGAGGTATGCGCCCAGGCGCTCTATACCGCGCAGGCCCTGGCCACTGACAATGCCGCGCTGCGTGAGCATTTCACCCACGCCAGCGCCGAGGAAACCGATCACCTGGCCTGGACGGAGCAACGCCTGCAAGAACTGGGCGACCGGCGCAGTTGGCTCACGCCACTCTGGTATGCGGGGTCGTTTGGCATTGGGCTGGCTGCGGGCAAGCTGGGTGGCGACCGGGTGAGTCTGGGGTTTGTGGTGGAAACCGAGCGCCAGGTGGAAGCCCATCTGCAGTCGCATCTGGACCGCCTGCCGGCGTCTGACCGGGCCTCTCGGGCCATCGTGGCGCAGATGAAGGCCGACGAAGCGCGTCACGCCGTGGACGCGCAAAAGGCGGGCAGCGTGGAGCTCCCCGCCCTGGTGAAGGGCCTGATGCGCCTGGCAGCCCGGGTGATGACCACCGTCGCCCACCGCCTATAAACAGTTCAATCTGAGCGGTTCAACTTGATCGCTTCTGTTTAAAAACTTCTGTTCGAACGATTCAGTTCGAACGATTCAGTTTGAGCTGTTCAGGCTCATGCCGTTGATCGCCTCTGCTCCTCTCAGGCAGCCACCACCTCAAAACTCGTGGTGATCTCCGCTGTCTTGCCCAGCATGATGCTGGCCGAGCAATACTTTTCGTGGCTCATCGCAATGGCGCGTTCCACCGCCTGATCGGGGATGTTGTGCCCGGTCACGGTGAAGTGCATGTGGATGGTGGTGAACACCTTCGGGTCCACGTCCGCCCGTTCGCTGGTGAGCTTGACGCTGCAGCCGCGCACATCGTGGCGACCGCGCTTCAGAATCAGCACCACGTCGTAAGCCGTGCATCCGCCGGTACCGGCCAGCACCGTTTCCATGGGGCGCGGGGCCAGGTTCTGCCCCCCGTTCTCGGGGCGGGCGGCGTCAGGGGCGCCATCCATGTTGAGCACGTGACCACTGCCGGTCTCCGCCACAAAACCCATGCCCGAGCGTGTGCCGCTCGCGCCTGTCCAACTCACTGTGCATTCCATGATCTCGTCCGACTTTTTGAAGGGGTTAAAGCCAGCACGTTAGGCCGTGCCGCCACAAAATTTCTTAGAATTGTCCTATAGCTTGTGAAGCACAATGGCGCTGGCGGTTAAACCCGGTCCCGATGTGCGCAAGCGACCTGTTGTCTCCTCCACCCTCGCGGTGGATTCAGCCCCGAGTCATACGACTCGGGGTTTTTTTGTGCCCGCGGTTGTTCGGCGGTTCGTGGCGCCCTTGGGCGACAATTCGTTTTTTGCACCGCAACAAACGCCATGCCCCGCCGCCCCCTGCAACCCGCCGACTATCTCAAGAAGATCCTGACCGCCCGGGTCTACGATGTGGCGCATGAATCCGCGCTGGAGCCGGCTCGCAACCTGAGCCGCCGTTTGCACAACAAGGTGCTGCTCAAACGCGAGGACCAGCAGCCGGTGTTCAGCTTCAAGCTGCGCGGGGCCTACAACAAGATGGCGCACCTCACGCCCGAACAGTTGCGGCAAGGTGTCATTTGCGCCTCGGCGGGCAACCATGCACAAGGGGTGGCCCTGAGCGCCCACAAGCTGGGCTGCCGCGCGGTGATCGTCATGCCCGTCACCACGCCGGCCGTGAAAATCGAGGCGGTCAAGGCCCTGGGCGGCGAGGTGGTGCTGTGGGGCGACAGCTACTCGGACGCCTACCAGCACGCGCTCACGCTGGAGAAAGCACACGGGCTGACCTTTGTGCACCCGTTTGACGACCCGGAGGTGATTGCCGGCCAGGGCACCATCGCGATGGAGTTGCTGCGCCAGCATCAGGGCGCGCTGGATGCCGTGTTTGTGGCCATTGGCGGCGGTGGCTTGATTTCGGGTGTGGCGAATTACATCAAGGCCGTGCGCCCCGAGATCAAGGTGATCGGCGTGCAGATGAACGACTCCTCGGCCATGATGCAGTCGGTGCAACAGGGCCAGCGGGTGGCCTTGCACGACGTGGGGCTCTTTTCGGACGGCACGGCAGTCAAGCAGGTGGGGCAGGAAACCTTCCGCATTGCGCGCGACCTGGTGGATGACTACGTCACCGTGGACACCGATGCGGTGTGCGCCGCCATCAAGGACGTGTTTGTGGACACGCGCAGCATTGTGGAGCCGGCCGGCGCGCTGGCCGTGGCCGCCATCAAGCAGTATGTGGCCCAGCACAAGACCCGGGGCGAAACCTACGCCGCCATTTTGTGCGGCGCCAACATGAACTTCGACCGCCTGCGCTTTGTGGCCGAACGCGCCGAGGTGGGCGAGGAGCGAGAGGCCTTGTTTGCCGTCACCATCCCCGAAGAGCGCGGCAGCTTCAAGCGGTTTTGCGAGCTGATTGGCGACTTGCCGGCATTCGGGGGCAGCAAATCGCCACGCAACGTCACCGAGTTCAACTACCGCATCAGCGACGCCAAAGTCGCCCACGTGTTTGTGGGTCTGACCACCTCGGGCAAGGGCGAAAGCGGCAAGATTGCAGCGCACTTCACCAAACATGGCTTCAAGGCGCTGGACCTCACCCACGACGAACTGGCCAAGGAGCACCTGCGCCACATGGTGGGCGGGCCGTCGGCGCTCGCGCAGGACGAACGCCTGCTGCGCTTTGTGTTTCCCGAGCGGCCGGGGGCGCTGATGAAGTTTTTGTCGTCGATGCGCCCGAACTGGAACATCAGCCTGTTTCACTACCGCAACCAGGGCGCGGACTACGGACGCATTCTGGTGGGCCTGCAAGTGCCCAAGTCCGACCAGGCGGCGTTCGGCAAGTTTTTGTCCACGCTGGGCTACCCGCACGTGGATGAAACCGACAACCCCGCCTACCAGTTGTTCTTGCAGCGCTGAATCGGGGTCAAGGCGCTTTGGGCCTGGGCAACTCCAGCGCCACGGTCTCAGGCCCCTGCGGGCCCGCCCCCAGACTGGCGCGGCGCGGCTCGAGGGCCAGCAGAGTCAAACCCGGTTCCACCTCGGCCCCTACTCGAACCGCACGCGCAGCCTTGCCATCGACCGCAATGAGCGCCGCCCCGTCACGCGAGCCGGCACGCACCACCCCGACCAGGGTGAGGCGCGACGACAAGGCGGGGGGCGAGGCGCGGTCCGAGGCTGATGCGGCCGCTCCCAGCGCCCGGTTCAGGCTGGCTGCAGCCGGCGCCAGGGTCTGCCCGTCGGCACCCGCCACGGTGGTCACCGCCCCCTCTCGGGCCTCGCCCGCCTGCGGCCACTGCAGCACCCAGGCCGTCACGGAAGCCGCCAGGGCCGCCCAGACGGCGAGCGTGACCAGCCGCACCGTCCAGCCGGATGCCCCCGGGGGTGCGGCCGAACCCAACGCTGCGCGGAACGAAACCAATGCCATGCGGCGATTATCATTGAGACCATGCGCCTGTCCATCCTGTCCGTTTTCTCGCCCTTCATCGATCGTTGCAGCCGCGACCTGATCGGCCGGCTCCAGCGCCATCCGGCGACAGTCCAGGCCCGCCGCCCGGCAGATGGCCGGAGGGGCCGTCAGCGCGGCTTCACCCTGATCGAGTTGATGGTGGTGCTGGTCATCATTGGCGTGCTGGCGGCCCTGATCGTGCCCAACGTGCTGGACCGCGCGGACGATGCCCGCGTGACCGCCGCGCGCACCGACGTCAACAACCTGATGCAATCGCTCAAGCTCTACCGGCTGGACAACCAGCGCTACCCCAGCGCCGAGCAGGGCCTGCAAGCCCTGGTCGTGCGGCCCACGGCAGCCCCCGCGCCGATCAACTGGAAGCCTTATCTGGACAAACTGCCCAACGACCCCTGGGGTCGCCCTTACCAATACCTCAACCCCGGCATCAAGGGTGAGGTGGACGTGCTGTCCCTGGGCGCCGACGGGCAAAGCGGCGGCGAGGGCCGCAATGCGGACATTGGCAGTTGGCAATAACGCCCGGCTGAACACGCCTGCACGCCCGCACCCGCCTGCACGCCGCGGGCCCGGACACGGCAGGGCGCTGGGTGTCACGCTGCTGGAATTGCTCGTGGTGCTGACCCTCATGGCCCTGGCCAGCGCGGGTGCCGTACTCGCCTTGCGAGACAGCCCGCAACACCGCCTGGACCTGGAAGCGCAGCAACTGGTGACCTGGCTGGAAGCCGCCCGCGCCCAGGCCCGCACCCGGGGGCTGGTGGTGCGGTGGGTGCCTGTCCCCGAAGGCCATGTGCTGCAGGGCTTGCCGCCTGATGCGCTGCCCGCGCTCGGCCTGCGCTGGCGCGACCCCGACACCCGGGTGCTGGGCGGCCCCTTGGTACTGGGCCCTGAGCCTTTGCTGACCGCACAAACCGTGGTGCTGCAACACGCCAGCCAACCCGCCGTGCAGGTGCGCCTCGGCACCGATGGGGTTCGTCCTTTCAGGCTGCTGCCATGACGCGCGTTTCATCGCCCGCCGCACGCGGTTTCACCCTGATCGAGGTGCTGGTGGCCCTGGGCATCGTGGCCCTGGCCCTGATGACCGGCCTCAAAGCCACGCAAGCGCTGACCGCCTCGGCCCAGCGCCAATCGGATGCGCTGTGGGCACAACTCTGCGCCGACAACGCCCTGAACACGCTGCGTTTGTCACGCCAGTTGCCTGGCGTGGGCGACAGCTCGGTGACCTGCGTGCAGGCGCAGCAGACGCTGCGTGTGCAACTGAGCGTGCGCCCCACGCCCAACCCCTCGTTTCGCCGCGTGGATGCACAGGTGTGGTCGCAAGCCACCCCCGTCCTGCGGGTGACCACCGTGCTGGGCAACCAATGACAGCGCGCACCTCCCCGCACCGCAGCCAGGGCTTCACCCTCATCGAGGTGCTGGTGGCCCTGATGGCGATGGCCCTCATGGCGGGGCTGGGTTGGCGCAGCCTCGATGGCCTCTTGCGCGCGCGCGAAGCCAGCCAGACCCGTGTGGACCAGATGGCCGTCATGCACACCGCCCTGGCGCAGTGGCAATCTGACCTGGACACCGCCCTGAGTGTGACGGGCGCCCAGGGCCTGCCCGGTTTGAGCTGGGATGGCCGGGTGCTGCGCGTGCTGCGCCGCGCGAGTGTGCCGGACCTCAACGGCGCCGATGCCGGTTTGTGGGTGGTGAGCTGGACCGTGCGCACGCTCAGCCCGGACGAAGCCGAGGCCCTCGGTCTGTCGCGCGAGAACCCGCCCCCAGCCTGGGTGCGAACCCGGGCACCAGCCAGCAACGACCGGCAACGCTTGCAAGCCTATTGGGCGGCGGCCGTGCAGGGCGGGAGTGGTGTGGGCGGGGCGTCAGGCACAGGTTTAGGCTCCACGGCCTCATCCGCAACTGGCTCAGGCTTGGGCTCTGGCATGGTTTCTGGTTTTGGCCCCACCACCACCGCCGTGTTGTTCCCGGCCCAGCAGTGGCAGCTGTTTTATTTTCGGGGTGACGCCTGGAGCAACCCCTTGTCCAGCAGCGGCACCGTCGGCGCCGGTCAGGACGCCGCCATTCCCGATGGGGTGCGGCTCATCCTCACCCTGCCTGAGGGCGCCCCACCCGGCGGCACGATCACCCTGGACTGGGTGCGCCCCGCGTTCTCGGCGCTGAGGTCGTGAGATGAGTGCCCCCACCCGACCACGCGGCATGGCCATGATCACGGCGCTTCTGATCGTGGCGCTGATCGCCACACTGGCCGCCACCACCTTGTGGCAGCAGTGGCGCAGCCTGCAGGTGGAATCGGCCGAGCGTCAGCGGCAACAATCGCTGTGGTTGCTGGGTGGCGCCTTGGACTGGGCCCGCCTGGTGCTGCGCGAGGATGCGCGTTCGGGCAGTCTTGACCACCTGGCCGAGCCCTGGGCCCTGCCCTTGCAAGAGGCCCGCCTCTCCAGCTTTCTGGCCAGTTCCAGCGACGGCGTGTCCGACGAAGACATGGGCATGGCCGAGCGGGTGTTCCTGTCGGGCCAGATCAGCGACCTGCAAGCCCGTCTGAACGTGTTCAACCTGATCCAGGGCGAACAGGCCTCGGTCCTGGACGTGGCCGCGTTCGGCCGGCTGTTCGAGTTGCTCGGGCTCCCCAGCGAGGCCCTGGACCGGTTGGTGCGCCAGCTGGTGGCGGCCAGCCGCGCCGACGGCCAGCGGGTCATGCCCCAGCGGGTGTCTCAACTGACCTGGCTGGGCCTCACGCCGGCCCAGCTGGCCCGGCTCGAGCCGTTCATCACCTGGCTGCCCAACCGCACCCCCCTCAACCTCAACACCGCGGGGGCCGAGGTGCTGCACGCCAGCGTTCCGGGCTTGCGTCTGGCCGACGCCCAGCGTGCCGTCATGCAACGCAACGCTCAGCCCTGGAAAACGCTGGAAGAGGCGGGCCAGGCGCTGGGCGATTCGGGCAAAGCACTCGCCGGCAGTTCGCACCAACTGGCCAGCAACTTCTTCGAGGTGGTGGGCCGGGTGAGGCTGGGCAGCACCACGCTGGTAGAGCGCTCGGTCATCCAGCGTGATGACAACCAGCGAATCCTCTGGCGCGAGCGCGGCGTCTTGGCAGCTCAGCCCCCCTCCCTACAATGACACCACCATGCTGATCCTGGCCTTGCCCCTGCACCCCAGCGCCGACGCGCGGCGGGTGTCGTTCGTGCACAGCCTGGATGGCGTCTCGGTTGTGCGCAGTGGTCAGGCCGCCCCGCAGGAGCTCCCCCCGGCCACGGGCGAGGTGGTGGCGGTGGTGCCCTGGCAGCGGCTGTCCTGGCATGCGGTCACCCTGCCGCCTCAGTCGGCCCCGCGGCTGGGTGCTGTGCTGCAAGGCCTGCTGGAGGAACAACTGCTGGACGACCCGGCACAACTGCACCTGGCCGTGGCCCCTCAGGCCCCGACCCGAAGCGGCGGCGCAACGCTGGTGGCCGCGTGTTCGCGCGACTGGCTGCAACACGCCCTGGCGCCGCTGGAAGCCGCCGGCCTGCGCGTGCAGCGCCTGGTGCCCGAATATTCGCCCACATCAGCCCCCGAATCCGTGCTCCACCTGGTGCCGCACGATGGCCAGGCGCTGGGTTTGCTGCGACACGCCCAGGGAGTCACCCCGATTCCCCAGGCCACCCGTTCTGCCTGGTCGGGCGCGTTGGCCGAAGTCAGCGTCTGCTGGTGCGAGCCCGGCGTCGCCCAACAAGCCGCCGACTGGTCCACCCGGGAGGCGGGCTTGCAACCGGCGACCCAACGCTGGCTCCAGGCCGTGCGGTCCGACTGGAACCTGGCGCAAGGTGAATGGGGCCAGTCGCGCGCCCAGCGCAGTGGCCGCTGGTTGCAACAGGCCTGGCACACGCTGCGCCACGCCCCGGACTGGCGTGCCGTGCGCTGGGGCCTGGGCCTGCTGCTGGGTGCCCAGATCGTCGGGCTGAATGCCTGGGCCTGGCGCGAAGAAGCCCTGTTGCAGGACCAACAGCAACGCCAGCAACGCGTGCTGACCGACACCTTTCCGCACGTGCGCGTGGTGATCGACCCCGCGCTGCAAATGCGTCGCGAGGTCGAGGCCTTGCGTCAGGCCACGGGCGCCCCGTCGCCACAAGACGCCGATGTGATGC
Source organism: uncultured Burkholderiales bacterium (assembly GCA_937927685.1). Classification (GTDB taxonomy): domain Bacteria; phylum Pseudomonadota; class Gammaproteobacteria; order Burkholderiales; family Burkholderiaceae_C; genus Limnohabitans. The sequence goes on from CALBSC010000017.1 coordinate 34,572, forward strand.
TGGCCCGCTTGTCCGAGGCCCTGCCGGCCCAGGCCTCGGTCCGGCAGCTGAGCTTCAGCCCCGGCGAGCTGCGCTGGCAGGCCACCGGTGTGGCAGAGCCAGACGCCGCCGCCCGTGAACGCTTGCAAGCCCAAGGGTACCGGCTCAGCCAGCAAGGGGACGACACCCGCTTGCGGTGGGAGGGCGTGCGATGAGCCGCTTGAACCTCCCGCACTGGCAGGCCCGCTGGGCACAACTCTCGGACCGGGAACGCACCTGGGTGCGCGTGGCCGCCAGCGTGTTGGCGCTGGCGCTGCTGTGGCAGGTCGGCCTCGCCCCGGCGCTTGGCGTGTGGCAGCACAGCCCCGACCGCCGTGCCCAACTCGACCGTCAACAAGCCGAGTTGGCGACCCTGCAGGCGCAAGTGCGCAGCCTGCAAGCGCAACCCACGCTGTCGCGCCAGGAGGCCCAGCAATCGCTGGCACAACTCACCCGTGACTTGCTGCCCGGTGCCCAACTGTCAGGCCAGGGTGATTCACAACGGGTAGTGCTCAAAAACGTGTCGGGCACCAGCCTGGCTCAGTGGCTGAGTGCCATTCGCCAGTCGGCCCGGACCACCGTCATCGCCATGCAGTTGCAGCGCAGCACTGGCAACCCCACCATCGCGGCAAATGCGGCAAATGCGGCAAGTACGGCAAGCGCGACAAGTGCAGCAAGTGCGGCAAGTGCAATCAGCCCGACCAGTCCGGACCATTCAGCACAGTGGGATGGCCAGATCACCGTGCAATTGCCGGCGCCCTCCGCCTTGCGAGGAGCCCCCTGACATGATGCAGCGCTGGGCTCTGGGAGGCACACTCGCCGGCGCATTGGCCGCAGGGGTGGCCTGCGCGCCGGCCGCGTGGCTGACCCACCAGGTGGAGCACCTCAGCCAGCAACGGGTGGTGTTGCAGGCGGTGCGGGGCACCGTGTGGTCGGGCTCGGCCCAGTTGGTGTTGAGCGCTGGCGTGGGCAGCCAACAAGCCGTGGCCCTGCCGGACCGGCTGTCCTGGCGCCTGAGCCCCCGCCTGCTGCCGCGCCCGTCCCTGGAGATCACCCTGTCGCTCCCGTGCTGCACCCCCACCCCGCTCAGCCTGCAGGCCCAGGCCGACTGGGGAGGGACCCGTGTGCGCGTGCTCGACCAGCAGTCCACCTGGCCCGCGGCAGCCCTTGCAGGCTTGGGCACCCCCTGGAACACCGTGCAGGCGCAAGGGCAACTGCAACTGGAAACCCGCGCCCTGGACATCCGCTGGGCCGAGCAGCGTCTGCAGGTGGCGGGGCAAGCCACCCTGAGCCTCATCAACCTGTCGTCGCGCCTGTCCACGGTGCGCCCCATGGGCAGTTACCGCCTGCAGCTGCAGGGCAGCCAGGGCACCACCCCGATGCAGGTGCAACTCGACACCCTGAGCGGTCAACTCCAACTGCAAGGACGCGGTGAATGGATCGGTGAACGCTGGCGCTTCGACGGTGAAGCCAGCGCAGACCCGGCCGTCGAGGCGGCCTTCTCCAATTTGCTCAATGTCCTGGGCCGGCGCCAAGGCAACAAAGCGCAACTGACAATGGGATAACCATGCGCCATCGATTTCTGACCTCTGTTTCCTCGGGCTCGGGCACCCGCTTGAACCTGTCCCTGCTCAGCCTGTGCGCCGCCCTGTGGCTGGTGCCCGCCTTGGCGGTCGCGCAAAAACCCGGCGAGCCCGTCACGCTGAATTTCGTCAACGCCGACATCGAGGCGGTGGCGCGCACCCTGGCCTCCCTGACCGGCCGACAACTGGTGGTGGACCCGCGCGTCAAAGGCACGCTGACCCTGAGCACCGACAAGCCCGTACCCCCCACCGTGGCCTGGAACCAGTTCCTGGCCGCCTTGCGTCTGCAGTCCTTCAGCGTGGTGGAAGCCAACGGCCTGCACAAGATCGTGCCGGAGGCGGACGCCAAGTTGCAGGCTGGCCCGGTGGTGGCCACGCCAGCCACCCCCGGCGGCGGACAAATCCAGACACAGATCTTCCGCCTCCAGCATGAAAACGCCAACAACCTGGTGGCCGTGCTGCGACCGCTCATCAGCCCCAACAACACCATCAACGTCACGCCCGGCACCAACGCCCTGGTCATCACCGACTACGCAGACAACCTGCAGCGTCTGGGGCGCATCATCTCCACCCTGGACTTGCCCACCGCCACCGATGTCGAGGTCATCGGCCTCAAGTACGCGATTGCCCTGGACCTGGCCCCGCTGCTGCAGCGCCTGATCGAATCGGGCAATGCATCGCTCCCCGTGGCCGCCGCCACCGGGGCACCGGCCACCCCTGACAACCAATACAAAACCACGATCATTCCGGAAGTGCGGACTAACTCCCTGATCCTGCGCGCGGCCAATCCGGCGCGTCTGGCCCAGGCCCGCACCCTGATCGAGAAGCTCGACCAACCCGGCTCCGTCGCCGCCAGCGGCAACCTGCACGTGGTGTATCTGAAGAACGCAGACGCGACCCGGCTGGCCAACACCTTGCGAGCGGCCATGCAGGGACAAGCCGGAACGATGACGCCCGGCGCCAACCTGGGTGGCACCGCGCCCCTGTCGACTTCCGCCGGTTTGACAGGGACCGCTGCCCCCGGCGTCGGAGCCGGCATGGGCGCAGGCCTGGGTTCCGGCTCCAGCACCAACCTCACCACCACCGGCGGTCAGATCCAGGCCGACACCGCCACCAACTCGCTCATCATCACGGCGCCTGAGCCGCAATACCGACAGCTGCGCGCCGTGATCGATCAGCTCGATGGCCGCCGCGCCCAGGTGCTGGTGGAGAGCCTGATTGCTGAAGTGGACGCCAACAAGGCGGCGCAATTCGGCATCCAGTGGCAAAACGTCATGGGCCAAAAGGGCGGCAGCGTGGGCATCCTGGGCACCAACTTTGGCAGCGACGGCAACAACCTGCTGAACCTGGCCATCAAGGGCGGCAGCGGGGCCGTGGTGCCCGGCGCAGGCCTGAACGTGGCCACGGCCAGCCAGGTCAATGGCGTGTATGTGCTCAATTCGCTGGCCAATTTTTTGCAGACCAACGCCGACAGCAACATCCTCTCGACGCCCACCTTGCTCACGCTGGACAACGAGGAAGCCAAGATCGTGGTGGGCCAGAACGTGCCCTTCGTGACCGGCCAGTACACCAACAACAACACGGTGAATGGTGCGGTCAATCCGTTCCAGACCATCGAGCGCCGCGATGTGGGCCTGACCCTGCGGGTGAAGCCCCAGATCAGCGAGACGGGCAATGTCAAGCTCACCATCTACCAGGAGGTGTCGAGTGTGGTCAACAACTCGGTGGGCTCCACCACCGGGCTCATCACCAACAAGCGCTCGATCGAATCCAATGTGCTGGTGCAGGATGGCTCCATCGTCGTGCTGGGCGGATTGCTGGCCGATGAATACGCCAACAACGGCGCAGGCGTGCCGTGGCTGAGCAACATCCCCTGGCTGGGAGCGCTGTTTCGCAACGAGTCGCGCGAGCGCAAGAAAACCAACCTGATGGTGTTCCTGCGTCCGGTGGTGCTGCGTGACGGCGATGCCACCGAGGCCCTGTCCACCCAGCGCTACCAGCAGATGCTGGGGGCGCAACAAGGCACGCATCAGTCCGCCACCCCGGTGCTGCCTGTGTCCAACACCATGACCCTGCCCCCTTTGCCATCGCGTGCGCCGGCGAGCCCGACATCAGCGCCTGGCGCAGCCGCGCCGGCAGCCAGCGCTGCGCCGTCCACCTCCGCCCCGACCGCGTCGTCCGCACCGGCCCGCTGATCATGCGCCACCCCCTGCCCTACGCCTTTGCCCGCA
>CALBSC010000018.1 GCA_937927685.1 uncultured Burkholderiales bacterium
GCAGGTTGGTGATGGCCGTGTCTTCTTGCCGTCCCTTGGTGTGGACCAGGTACCAAGCGTGGTTCGGCGGCAGGCTGAGGTCTTGGGGTGGCTTGGTTTGTGCTTGGTACTCAGGCTTGGATCCAGCCATGGGCACAGGCGCCTTGACCTTGGGCGCAGGCTTGAGGTCTTCGCGCACCGCTGGCTTGAAGACCGTGGGATCGGATTCAATGCCTTGGGTGTTGACCGCCAGGTCGAGTGATCTGGCTATGGATCGAATGAGCGGCAGAGGCCGCTCATGCTGCAGCACTTGCTTGAGGAGGTTACGTAATTCCCGCTGCTCAAAAGCCTCCAGGTCTTCAAGGCGGTAATGGACATCGAGACCTTGCTGGAAGATGGGCAGGCCATCGTCCTGCCAACGCAGCTTTTGCAAGCTGCCGGGCGTCAGGCCCAGTCGGTCAGCGGCTTCTTGGGTAGTCAAAAGCCTGGGGGTCATACATCGTTGGTCTTGTCTGTCATGCCAGCATGAACGCTCTGGTGCACAGACAAGTCAAGCGAATGGGCCATCTGTTTCCCGAAAAATCGCCCCCAGAAACGACAAAAGACCCCGCCTGCAATCACCCCGCCGGTGAAGGGCGGGATAGCAGCAGACGAGGTCTGGGTGGATTCAGGGCAGATTACGGCTGGACCGGCGACTCATTGGCTTTGAGCTGGAATTGAGCCTGTTCGGCATACCAACGCTGCCAAGCCATCACCATCAAGGTGGTGTCGGTAGCATCCCGGGCCAGTTGCTCACAGCTGATCGTGGTCGCATCTCTGGGGGGATCAGGTAAAGCGTAGGCGGCGCTTGCATCAATGCTGACGGCAGGCTCGGCAGTGGTGTGCATAGGGCTGGTGACACCGGAGGTCTGGATGCACAGGCTGTGAGCACTGCCACGCAGCACAGGGTTACGGCGGGCGAGAAGGGATTTCTTGGTTTCATAGTCGGTCAATATTTGTTGATTGATGCGTTCTTGCTGGGTCTGGACTTGAGCCACATGCAAGGACTGCTGCAAAGCAACGGCCTGCTGTTGCAACCGTTCAACGGCCCATGCCCGTTCGATGCGGCGCTGCCCTGCCATGAAACCAGCCGCAAAAATGCTCAACACCAAAATGCTTGCGGTAAGCCATCGCCATGGAATCAGACCCCAATTCATGGCTCTGCTCCGTCAAGAGACTGCAGTTGGCTCCTGTTCATCAGGGCAATCAGTTTGTTGGCATAGTCAGGATCGGTGGCGTAGCCAGCTTGCGCCAGCGCACGAGCGAAGGCTGGGGATGTTGCGCACAAAAAACAGTTTTTGTAGCGCGGGTTCTGCTTGAGAAATGCGGCGTGGTCATCAATGCTGGCCTGCCAGCTCGCGTACTTTCGCCACTTTGCGGGAACCACCACCCATTGGTTACGGATGAACTCGCGGGTATTGAGCGTGATGGTCTCTCCACGCCAACGGCTGTCGGCTTTGATGCCGAACAGGTTGTTGCCTGTCCTGGCCAAGCCCGATTCACCCCAACCCGACTCAAGGGCGGCCTGGGCGATCGTGATGCTGGCAGGGACACCTGTCTTGCGTTGGGACTCCGCCGCTGGCTTCGACAGACGCATGATGAATTCAGTTGGAATCACAGCAGCTCCTTCACGTCTTTGGCGACCTGGTCAATCGATGCATCACGTCGCTCATCTATGAAATTGAACAACCAACGCACCATCGCCCAGCCCGGCAAGCCGCAGGCAAAGATCACACCGCCCATGGCGTACAGACCAATCGTTGAAAACGCCCAGTGGTGCAGCTGGAAGTACTCGACGGTGACAGCACCGCCACAGATGCTTGAAACCACAGTACTGATCAATCCAACCGTCCATTCGCGAATGGTTCTGGGTGGTGTCATGAGCATCACGACAACCGCAGCCAGGGTGGCACCACCGGCGGCGGCTCCAGCAGCACCCCCAATGGCTTTGTAGGCGGCAGCCGCTCCAGCGACTCCAGAGCTTGTAGGTTCAGGCATTGATTACTCCAAATGAAAAGGCCGCCAGGGCAATCCATGGCGGCCGTGAAAGAAAAAGTTGAGGTGGTTAAACGGAGACGACCGGGATCGGGAAAGGTTTTCTTGCTGGCTTCGGGGTAGCACCCTGGTTGTTGAGCCCTTGACCAGAGATACCGAAGATGTCTTTGCGGTCCTCCCGAAACATGCCCTCAATGTGCACCGGTACCTGTCCGGTCAGGAACTCGATGCCAGCGGCAAAGATGGGCACAGCATCTGAGAACGCGTTGTCGCAGGATCGATCCCAAAGGGGACCCTCCAGGAACATGCAGGAGCCTTGGCAAATCTGCAGCATCGGGCAATTCGGGCAGTCCGCCCTCTTACTCCAGTGCGTGGCCGTGTCGAGCTTGACTCCAGCCAAATCAGTTACACGGCCAATGCGGTGGGCCTGGCCATTGGGTGCGGTGCTGGCTGCACTCACGTTCTGGCAGGTCAGGACGTTTCCGCGCAGGTCAACTGCGATGCTGTCGGACTTATCCATGCCGCACTTCTGGCCCAGGCTGGATGCCGGGCGGCGGCTTCGGATGGAGTTGATGAAACTGGCCGTCTTGGTATTCACGGCCTGGACGTTGGCGGCCTGGGCAGTACGGATTTCGTGGAAGGCCACATTACGGTAAGCGTGCAGCTCATCTGGCTGAAGCGAATGAGCAATACCGCCCTCGTCGTAGGCGTCGACAAAACTGCCTTCGCCGATGGGCACCCTGGGATCGCCGGTCAATTCGATGAAAAAGCGCTGAATGGCAGCGCGCGATGCGTTTTTGCGATTGACCATCGCGTTGAAGCTGATACGCCGCTGCGGGGCCAGGCGGGCGTACAGCGCCATGATGGCGGCCCGCTGCTGAGGGTCCTGTAGAGGATCAGGGCCGCGCACATGCTGGCCTGGGCCATCGTGCGAGATTCCGACATTGAAACCCATGCGGTCAAGCCATTCGTTGATGTCATCGCTCAGCAGCGAGCCGTTGGTGATGACCGACAGATCTGCTTTGGGGAACTTGGCCTTGATGGCCTCGGCCAGGGGGCGCATGGTCTTGATGTAGACCAGCGGCTCGCCACCCCAGAATTCGACCTTCTCGGGCGGGCTTGTCACCCAGGCGTCGAGGCCATCAATGAAGGCCTGCACATCGCCGGGGTTGGTTTCGACTGTGCGAGGAACGAAGCGCTGCGAGCAATATTCGCACTCGTAGTTGCAAGACAGGCCAAGGCTAATTTTGAGTATGCGGGGGCTGGTTTTGTTCAGCGGTGCCTGCTTGGAGACTGCTGGAGCCTCTACGCGCTCAGCGACTTCGACCGCATGAACCACAGGCTCACCAGATTCGCGGGTCAATTCGCTGGTTGCGTTGTCGTAGTGGAAACGGGTGCGTTGGCCATTTTCAGGATTAATGGCAGTGACGATAAATTTGGTCATTCATGTGGCTCCGTCGCGTGAAGCGAAGTAATCGGCCTGCGCCTGGCGCAGCGCCTTCTTGAAAGACATCACACTGGCGACGGTTTGCTCGTCGCTCTTGCCCGCGTTGGCGCTGGCATCGGTGATGATGTGCTGGAGGTGGTTGACCAGGGTAATGTCGTCCTGGCCTGGCACCAGGTTGGCAAGTTGGATGACCAGGGAACTGAGCAAGTCAACCTGCTTTTCCAGGGAGGCGAGGCTGTCGAGCGGGTTGAGCTTGCGCAGCAGCGCGATCTTGGCCAGGTTGCGAACCCCCAGCCTTTCGCTGTCGGGGAAGATACCTGGCAGAACATCCCGGGGCTTGCCCGGCTGCACGATGTCGAAGGGGCACTTCGCCGTCATGGCCTTGGTAATGCACAGGCAAGCCTCTTGGGCGGTTTGGCCGAAGTAGAACCAGCCCAGGCCATCGGTCAGGCCGTGCTGGGCCAGGATCGTCAGACCATCGCGGCTATCGACATATTCACGCTGAGAAACGATGCCAATGACCTCGCTCTCGTACTGCTTGCCATACATCAGGAACTGCAGCTCGCCCTGCTTGAAAAGTTGCACGCCGATGTTGATGGATGCGCCAGCAAAGGAAACGGTGTAGCCGTCAGCGGTTTGCTCTACACGCACCGCCTTTTCTTCATCGACGCTGGCATTGAAGGTAACGAGCTTCATGCAGCCTCCGCAAGCATTTCAAAGTGAAGTTCCACGCCAGGGCGCTCGCCGTTGTACGGGAACACAAAGTGCGGCATGTGGGAGGGAAAAACGAAGGCATCACCAGGCGATGGCATTTCCATGTGGTTGATGTTTCCAAACACCCCTGTTGCGCGGCCACCAAACAGGAGATGCGGGTTGTGCAGGCAGAACATTCCCGAGTAATCGCGCTTGGATGGGTCGGGCTTTGCGGGGAAGTCCAGCCACAGCACGCAAGAAATATCAGCGTGCGGCTCGGTGTGGAAAGGCAGGTGCTGGCCGTAGCGAAATATGGATTCGCGCCCCACCATGTTGCTGACGCTGCAATTGAACTCGTCTTCAATGCTGCGGCGCAGGCGTCGGAAGATGGGCTTGAAGAACTCTGGGAACATGAAGTCCAGGCTGTCACGGTAGGTGCGGGAGTACGGGACCCGATGGTCATTGAGGCGCTCGTTGGCTTTGATGGCCAGCTCGGTAGCTTGCTCAACCTCGGAGGGGCTCAACAGCTCCTGGATGCGAAGCACCGGAGCGGGGAAGATTTTTGTCAAAACGCTCATGTGTCTCCCCGGATCAGCAGTAGCAATCGCAGTTGCAATTGCAGTTGCAGTTGAAGTTGTATTGGGTTCTTCGGACAGAAATCTGGCTGCCGTTGTCCACCAGCTCATCGCGGACAAAAGATGCGCTACCGCAGTTCGAAACCACAGAAGTCGCGTTGTTGCCCACTGGGCTGCAATTGCCCGTGTTGCCAGGGCAGTTGCCAATGAAACAGTTGGCGATGGTGCTGAAGAAGTAGTCGTGCAGCCATCCGTAGTTGGCTGTCCACATCTGACCGCTGTTGTTCATGTACATGTCCCAGTTGCCATCGGATTTCAAAAATCCCATGAGGCCCTGGTTGTGGTGCAGATACCGGGTGCCCCAGTCCTGATCCACCATGTCCAGATAGTTCGCCGTGCTGGCTATCTGCAGTCTGGGAACAGTCAGGGTGCCGGTCATCGTGTCGCCGGACTTGGCCACACGGCTCGAAAGATCAATGGGCACACTGGAGTTGCCATTGGCATCAGGCCCGTAGCCATTTACCGATCGCACAAAGGCTGTCGAGTCATAGCCATCGAGCTTGTCAGCATCAGCAGCCTTGGCCGTGATGCCCAGGTAGGCGGCATTGTGGTTATGGCCAAGCGCGGCATAAGCTGCGTCATGGTTATGCCCCGACAAGGCAAAGCCGGTCGAGTCGATACCGTCGAGCAAGTCCGCATTGGCCACCTTGCCCACTGTGGCCGAGAGGTCAATGACCATCTTCCACGAAGCGGGACTGACCACGGTAAGGATGTAGAGCTTTTGCTCGTCGGTCCTGAAACACGGCATGCCCAGTTGCAGGTTGACCGTCGGGAAAGACGTTCCGCTCGAAAGTGAGAGCGCCGTCTTGTCGTTGTTCAGGATCTGAGACAACGAATCCGACAGCGTCGTTGAGGATGGAATTTCGGTGTAGTTTTGCATTTACTGCCCTATCAATACCCTTGGGCAACCCAAGAAATGGCCCCTGTGACCCGGGTACCGGAGGTGTTTTCTAGAACTGCTGTGAAGCCGGAGGTGGAAACCGCGCCCAAGATTCGGGGGACGGCCACAGTGGTGCCCCCTTTGAAGGTGAGCGTGACCTCTGGCGAGACCCGAAACTGCCGGGCAAAGACAACCGTCACGCCATTGGCCGCATTGCTCACCTGGGCAGTTCCACGGTCAAAGACATCGGGCACATCGACCGTGACGCGCAGGCCATCGATGTAGCCCCGATCAGCATTGCTGGAGGTCAGAATCGCCCTGAACAGCGCCCGCTGGTAGGTGTAGTCGCCCTGAATGAAGTCCCGGAAATTGGTGTAGCCCGGCGGATGGCCTGACTCCAGGATGTCCATGAAGTCCTGCTCTGTGATCTCGGTGCTGGCGACGATCATGTCGCTGATGACACCGTTGGCTCGCCTTCGGTATTGCTCAGCCAGGTTCAAGGCCTCGGCCAGCTTCAAGGTCTGCGCACGGCGCAGCGCCTCAGCAATCGCAAACCCTTCGCTGATGGCCTTGCGGTAGGCAACGGTCCGCCCAAAAACCTCAGCAAATACAAACGCCTCGGAGATCCGTTTGACCTGCGCCCTCGACAGCGCTTCAGTGAACCTGAAGCTCTCTGCCTGTGGCTTGGTGAGCGCCTTCGATGGTTTCTCGGTAAAGCTGAAGCTTTCGCCCACGCGCAAGATGAACGCAATGAGGTCGGTGTAGGTCTCAGCCAGCGCCAGCGTCTCGTACTTTCTCAGCGCAATCTGCCGCGCCAACCCCTCGGCCACCTGAAACACCTCGAACACCCGCTTGGTGTTGGAAAGCCCGTTCTTTTCTGCCAACGCAAAGGACTCGACAAACCTCAGAACGAAGGCAATGAGGTCCGTGTAGGTCTCCGCGAAACTCATGACCTCGAACTTGTTCAGTACCAGCCCTTTGCCTTGCTTCTCAGCAAAGGCAATGGTTTCGGAGCTTCGCTTGATCCCCAGCTTCTGGATCAACTCCGTGAAACCGATATCCGTGGCCACGCTCAGGCTGTAGACCGCCGGATAGGCACTCGTCCAGTTCTTACCGGCTGTGGCGCTGCTCCATGCAAACTTGCCTGTGGTCCAGGTGTAGTTGGCCCCCGGCGAGCTTGAGACGTTGACGGTCTCGGCCATGTCAATCGCCCGATCAGCTCATCGTGAAGGTGAAAACAGCGGTCAGGCTGTCGTCCACCCCCTTGTTGACCACCGGGAACACCACACGATCAAACATGGTTCCAGCCGAGGCTGCATTGAACACACCCGCTTCGGTCAATGCGCCTGTAGCGTCGCCCGCCGCATAGCTGGCCGTGAAGGTGAACACCTTGGTGCCTGCCGTGTGGGCGTAGGTCGAGGCGTTGCGTTTGATCTCGGTGACCAGGGCAGTCTGGGTCGAGGCCGCAGCTGTCGTGCCCGTCCCCACCGCAATCCAGCCCATTACACCGGGGCGACTGCCAGAGTTGCCAATCGCATCGGCCACGAAGTCAAAGCCGCCATTGACGATGATGTTGTCTTTGTGAACTACCTCAACCTCGCCACTGGGCTTGGCCAGCACCAGTGTGAGCGAGCCCTTGATTTGCATGCCTTCATCCATCATGAGATTTCTCCAAAAAAATAGGCGTTGCCCCAATGGGTGCAACGCCTGTACTTAGGTTGATTGATTTTTCTGAACTGATCTGTCAGTACAGCTTGAGAGTTGAATACCCTGAAGTAGGTGCCAGTGGCTTACTTGCGCTTTGAACTTCCCCTCCCATCTTTCCAACAAAGAGCCTGCGTTCTGTTGCTGTCTGACACACGCCGATGCAGATGCGGTCGGCCACGTTCACGGGGTAAGCCACCACTACCCGGTTAAAGAGTTGGTCTTCCAGAAAGAACGTCCCCGCTTCAGAGTCATAGCCGACCAGGAGGCTCACTCCAGCACCGGTGGCCGTCCAAATGACCGATGTGGTGATCTGGTTCGGGATGAACCAGAAGCTCACATGAAAGACACCCGGAATACTCACCCCCCAGGACACCTTGGTCGTGTCCTTGACCAGTACGCCACTGCCGTAGCGCCCATCGCCGTAGCCCACGCCAATGGCTTCAGCGCCCACGGGGTTTCCGTAGCCGCTGAGCACACCATTGAGTCGCCAGCCGTAAAGCTCTCCTGCTTGCAGCGCATCCTCACGGGCCATCTGAAACCTCGCTTCGATGCTTTTGAGGGCCCCGTCATAGGTCCATTGCCGCTTGGCCGCAGAGCTGATCCAGGCGTAATTCGCCGAGGTCCAGGTCTCGCGGTCATCCAGCGTCGCCCCAATGCTGGCCAGCAAGGTGTTCTGTGCCCGGTAGCTGGTGGGCAGATTCACCTCAAACAGGTACTCGGACTGGGTCACCCCGCTGTCCATGCGCAGCACATCCAGGCTGTTGACTGATTCGACCGAGGCGAAATGTTTCACGCCGGGGAACCGAGTCGCCTGCGCATCCACAGTCACCAGCAGATTCGCGTTCTGAGGTTGCGCCACCACGGTGGAGACAAAGGTTGCCTCTTCTGAGTAAATGCCGGGCGATGCAATCGCCTTGATCCAGAACTTGCGCTCCCCATCAAAGCCCGAGGGCAGCGTGAAACTGCTGGACTTGACCTCGGCAATGAAGATCGAAGTATCCCAGGCACCCCCTTCCCGCAATTCATAAGCCACGACCTCCGGCTCGGGGTTGGGTAGCCAACGAAACTCCAGCCGGTTGGCCGACTGCACCACATCGAATTGCCGCACCGATGAAGGCGCGAGCAAGGTGAGCTGGAAGGTGGTGACGTGCTGGCTGTACTTGCCCGAGGTGTCAAAGGCACGGATGTGATAGTTGTACTGACCAGACTCGCTTTGGTCATGCACCAGCTGCGTGCCTGCCGTCTGCCCCACCAGCACACCCGAATCCCACCCTGTGCCGACCCTCACCTCATACCCCGAGAGGTCGGCATCGGTGTTGGCACTCCAGCTCAGGAGCAAATCGGTCGTGCGGCGCAGCACCACAAAGTCCTGCACATCCTCAGGCGGCTGGAGCTTGCCCAGAATGCTTTGGCTCAGGCTTGTGGAGTTGCCCTGCTTGCCCGACACCCCCACAGCTCGGATCGTGAAGACATAGTCACCGGCCTCAGCGTTTCGTATTTCCAGATAGGTGCTGGAAACTTTGGGCAGTGTGACGGTGTTGCCCCCGTTGACGCGGTAGGTCGCCTGGTACTCCAGTGCTCCAAAGACCTGCTCCCATCCGAGCTGGATCAGCACCAGCGCCTGATCCTTGACCCGATACAGGCTCTCGGTCACGGTCAGCCCCGCCGGGGCTGCTGGCGTGGTCGAGAGCACCGTGATGGCACGTGGCTGCAAGGCCAGGCCCTGCTCAATGGCTGCGTACTTGCTGGGGTTGTGCGCCAGCGCCGTGATTTCGTGGATGCCGGGTTCGCTTTCAGCGACTTGCACCACCCGAAAGAGCTGAGCCTCCACCAGCGTGGAAGACAGCACCCAGATCGCGCCCACCTGAGGGGCCATCGAAAACGCGCTGGTCACCCCCACAGTCCGGCCGGACAGCGAGCCCACTTGCCGCTCTTCAACGACACCGGTGGGCAGCACCACGGAGATCCGCCAGGATCCTGCGGGCAAGTCCTGATCGAGCGTGACGCTGACGGTTGTGGCCGCTGCAATTCGTCCACCCAGTCGCATGCCACCTCTGCTGGCATCGGCCACCTTGACCACATCGCCAGGCCGGACCACCGCACCCTCAAGTCCGGTGCGGAAAGTGATGATCTCCGACTCGGACTGCTCGGAGTACAACAGCCATTTACCCACCCGGTTGGCTTGACCTCGAGAGGTGCACCCCATGGCCACCACGTCGGCCTGAACCACTCCATAACGAGCGATGCCTGCGAGGTCCTCGACGTATTCCACCTTCTGGCGGTAGAAATCATCCGGATCCACCCAGCTGACCAGGGCCACCGTGTGCCGAGCCTTGGCAGAGGACCCCTGGTAGGCGAACTCGCCATCAACGACATTGGCAGCGGTGAACTGGTAAACAGGATCCTGCGGCGCATCCTGCGTGACCGTGATGGCACCACCCGACCAATAGGCCATACCCCGAAACACCGAGGCCATGTCCTGCACCACCTTGTAGGCCTGCTCCCGGGTCTGCAGATAAAGGTTGCAAGTGAAGCGTGGCTCATAGCCACCCAGCCCGTTGGGCACCAACTCGTCACAGTACTTGGCCACCCTGTACAGCGCCCACTTGTCGACCTGCGACTCAGGGATGTAATTGCCAAGACCGTAGCGGGTATTGGTGACCAGATCGTAAAAGCACCAGGCGGGGTTGTCCGTCCAGGCCACTTTGAAGGTGCCGTCCCAGATCCCGCTGTACGACCGGGTCTCGGGAAAGTAGTTCGAAGGAATCCGAACCCGAAGGAGCTTCAAGTCATAGCTGCGTCTAGGGATCGAGGTGAACTGTGAGGCATCGACTCGAAGTGCCATCAAGGCACTGTTCGGATACCGCAGCTTGCTCTCGATCACCTCGGTGTAGGACTCGAGGAAGGTTTTGTTTTGCAGGCTGGTCTGCGTCGAGTCTGCCGTGATGCGACGCAGGCGCACATCCCAGGGGCCATTTCCAGAAAGGGGAACGTAGTAGCTTCGCTGATAGCGTGATGTGGTCTTTCCAGAAACCGTGTCTTGCAAGATCTGCACATACCCGGCTCCCCGGGCCTGCACATCGATCGCATAGCTGACAGAAGTACCGTTCAGATCACCATTGGTCGTATCCTGCAGCGTCAGCGTCGGGAGGCTGACCTTGATGCGTACAGCGTCCACGTCCGGGTCGGTGATGGAGCGCACCACGGGCTGACCGTACTTGCACTCCACCCCGACCGACACCTCGTTTTCCACAGAAGAAAAGCCGGGGATATAGTTTTGCTGCTGGGTGCCGGTCCGCGCCTCCAGCGTCACGCCGGTGAAGTTGTACGAGCCATCCGAATTCTGGATAGGCGTGTCGTCCAGGTAGACGGATTGCAGGCCAGCGGCCAAGCCCTCGATCTCGCCCTCGCAGACGAGGTCAACCACCCGGGCATAAGCCTTGGAGCGCAGGCTGTCGGGCGCTTCCTGGGCCACGCGAGCACTGCCGCCCCCACCTTTGCCACCACCTGCGCCAATGATCAGAGAAGTGCTCTGGGTGCTCATACAGCGATCTCATCCACATCAATGCCAGCGCTGATCACGGCAGACCCCACAATCAGCCGCCCGTAACCCACAGGCACGGGATGCCCTTGGGCCGTGGTGTTCACAGCGCCGTTGAAAACATAGCTCGGCTGGTTTTCTGGTCGCTCGGAAGGGTCAGAAGACTTGGCCGTCGGAGCAATCATCTGGGCCACGCCTCCCAAAATCATGGAAGTACCCACCGAATAGAGCGTGGCCTGCGATAGAAACGATCCCGCCGCAGCCCAGCCCATCGGGTTCCACCAGGACACAGCGATCAGGGCCGCGCCCAAAAGGATCTGGCCCAGACCATTGCCCCCAGCACCGGAGATCACCGGTGCAATCGTGATGTGCTGCTGGCCCGTAGGCTCATGCAGCCGTTCAAGATTCAAGGTGTCCCGCCCTGCGAGTACTCGGTAGCCAACACCTCTCTCACCTGAAACCACGAGCTCTCGCTCGAATGTGGGAAAGTTCGCGCACAGGGCACGCACCGCTTCCGCAGCAGTGGCCACAGCCATCTTGTGCCTGCGCCCGAAGCGCTTACCCAGCTCGCCGAGAAGGATGATGGTGGTCATGGAGGTTGGTTTGTTTCTGTGCGATGTCTCAAGACGTGCGTCGTGATCTTTTGCCAGTAGCCGCCATACACGTCCCGGCTGGAGAGTCTGCCCTGCAGGTGATGCAGGATCAGACCGTCGCCCAGGTAAATGGCGGCATGGTTGGGAACAGGTGATGCCACCTGCATCAGGAGCACATCGCCAATTTCCATGTCCTGGGATTGAACGGCTCCCAGCGCCTCAAAGCCTGCCGAGCCGAAGTTGTCGAGGTACAGGCTCTGGCCGCGCTTCCACCACTCGTCAAAGCGGTCAAAGTTCGGCAGGTCAATGCCTCGCTCAGCCCGATACCAGTCCCGGATCACCGAGTAGCAATCAAGAACCCCGTGGGCCCATGCCCGACCGACCAAAGGAGCGATGTAGCCAGAAGGCTGTATCTCATGCCACTGCCCAGAGGGGAAAGACAGAATGAACCAGGGCAAGCCGGAAGCTTCGCAGGCCACTTTGTCGGCCTGGCTGGGCTCAGCAGGCAGATTCGGATGGGAATGAAACACCCCCACGATCTCTCCAAGCCGATCGGCCCGGACATAGTCCTCGGGGTGGATCACGAACTGGTCGGTACCCACGCCAATGTTGCGGCATGGGACATAGGTCTCCCGACCCTTGTGAATGACGAGCAGGCCACAGGCTTCACGGGGAAACTCCCGGGCAGCATGGGCCAGCGCCAGCGATTGGTTGACGGAGTCCATCATCGGATCAACCCCGCCGCTGGGAACCCGCCAAAGGGCAACTCGGCATTCGAGCCAAAGCGCTTCTGGCAGGACACGAGCCTTTTGCCACAGACATCCTGCGACCGTGAAGTCACCGTCTCATCGTTGGCGTTGAAATAGGCCGTCCCGGTGTAGCCGCACTCCGAGCCCCGGTAGCTCCAGGGGCAGACGTTCTGAACAATCTGCCGTCTGGGCAAGGACACACCTTCGAGATCGAAAGAGGCTGCCAACTCAAACTCGACCACATCCCGGGTCTCTCGTGACTTTCGATCAATGAAATACACATCGTCGGCAAACTCGGCCGTCGGATCAGCGTTCGGGTTGGTACCGGTCCCGAAATTGACGGCATCAAGGTACTTGAGCAGCGTGCGCTTTCTCGTTACCCGAGCCCCCACCAGGTCCTGGTAGGAGAGGATCAGGGCAGTGATGCTGCCCGTGACGTTGGCCACCTTGAGCTTGGGACGCGGCACCTGGCCGTTGCCGTTGAACTCAAAGCCTTCAGCCTGGATAGGGAACGGCTCATAGGTATTGCCTTGCCAGACCACCTGACGGCGCAGCTCGTTGGTGCCGGCATGAAATCGAACCACCCCTTCATTGAAGAGGGTCAGGTCCATCACGAAGAGCTCGATGACTGCACTCGGGGAGAGCTTCTGGATTTCTGTGGTGATGGCTTGAGCTGTCATGAGAGATCAAACACCTGCCTGAACGTGGCTCGGATGTTTTCCAGATTGGGTTCTTCCACGGTGCGGCTCCACTCTTCGCAAAGGAACTTGCCCGCAATGCCGCTCGGGGTTGTCCAGTCAAAGGACTGAACCGCTCCACGAGCACGCAGGAAGTTGTCGATGGCAGCAGCCTCGGCCGTTGATTTGCCCCTGAATTCCAGAGACCAGACCTCAGGCTGGGTGTTGATGCCAAAGGCCAGACGCTGCTCGTACCCGTCGCCGAAGGAGACCTTTCGGACATTGGGTTTGAGGTTGAGCGAAGCGCCAATCGAAGCGATCCATGTGAATGTCGCCATGAAAATCCTTCAATACATCACTGCCGACGCGGATCCAGCAGACCACCGGCTCGCTTCTGATTGAGCAGCTCCTGGCGCACCGCGCTGGAAATCGCTCTCCCCAGGTCTTTGCCCTGCCCTGCGCTGCTGGTCACCCCACCCTCGGCTACGTTGACCGATATGTTGAACACATCACCGCCCCCGGACGAGGGCTGGTTCATCGTGACGGGAATCGAGCGACCATCGGGGAGCGGCACATAGGCCTCGGCCATGGAACCCTCGCCAAAGACCGCCAACTGAGGCGTGGTGGCCACCCCGCCAGTGGCGTACGCTCGCAGCGGCAAGGGGCCCGATGAGGTCATGATTCCGCCATCGGCAAACCCGAACATGCTGCCCAGCGCCTTGGCCATGGGCAGCGTGATGGCACGCTGGATCTGGATGCGGATCAGGTCCGAAATGATGGAAGTGGCCAGCGACCTGAAGTCGAGCTTGCCCGTCATCACAAAGTTGGTGAGCGCATCCGTCATCCCATTGAAAGCCTTGGTAGTCACTGCCTCCATCTGCTTGCCCACCTGCTCGGTTTCTTCACCCAAGGTGCGCAACGCCTTGGAGAATCCCGCGCCGGGGTCTGACAACTCAAGGGCCCGTTGCCCCAGCAAAGTCGCCCCATCGGCAGCCTGACGGGCCGCCTCTTCAATGCGCCGAAACGATTCGGCCAACTTATCGTTGCCAGGCGTGGCCTCCACCAGCTCTCTGGCCTTGGCAGCGAAATCCGCCAGCTCATCGGCGCTGGAGCGCCTGGCAGCGGACAGACGTTTCAGCGCATCAATCTCGCTGATCGATCCGGTCTCACGAAGGACCTTGATTTGCTCTTCGGTCGATCTAAGCTGCCCCTGGCTCCTGGCCACCTGCTCTTGCAGGTCTTTGAGTGTTTCACCCGGAAGCTTGATTTCACGCTCGAGGTTGGACTGCTGGGCTTCACGCTCGAGCTTTTCTCGGCGGAGGGTGATTTCCGAGAGCTTGTCTTGCAGCTTGAGTTTGTCCTGGGCTGTCTTGGCCACGGTGGCCAGGCCACGCTTCAAGATGGACTCTTCCTGCGCATACAACTCGCCCAGGCGATCTGTGAATTCCTGCTGGGCGTTCAGCCGGGCCTCACTGGCCTCCTTGTAGCTGATGTAACCCTGCCCCTCGTAGAGGTCGATGATCTTTTGCCGGTCCTTCAGAAGGCCCGTTTCCACATCGGTCAACCCCTGCAGCTGCTTGATGTCGCTCTCAATCTTGGCCATGGCCGCTGCGGTGAGCGCACCAGTGGCCGAGTTGTAGTTCAGCTTGGGCTTTTTGGCTTCGGCTGCAGCCTCCGTCTCACCCCGGTTGATGGCATTGAACCGTTCTTTGACCGCATCGGCTAAGAGTGGCATCTTCCAGAGGTCGACATAGGTCTGGTTGGCCTTTTCGACGATCGCATTACGCTTTTCCAATGCGGTCTTGAGGGTGGCCTGGTTCTCCTCAGAAAACGGGTTCAGTCCCTTGCCACCGGCGAGGAACGTGCCAAGCAGCTCAATATCCGCCCAAACTGCCTCGAAGCTGCCCATGACCGCCTTGGTCATCTGGATCACACCGCGCAGCGCATCGATCACGATGGCAATGCCATACGCTGTGTCCTGCGCCCAGGTCTTGAGCGTGCCATCGTCTCGCAGCTTGACCATGGCCTCAGCCGTGTTGTGCGTGCCCAGCATCACCGCCTTGAGCTCACCCACCAGCTCTTCAAGGGCAGGAAGCGCGGCCGTGACAATGGTCTGGGCGACGAAGTTGTGCTCGGCCCGCATGCGGCCCAGTGCCTTCGAGGCTTTCTCGGCAGATTCGATCTCTGCTTCAGTGAGCCGGATGTTCAGGTCCTGGTTGGCAGCCAGGTCCTTGAGGAAGGGCAGCAGCCCCGCCCCAGACTTGCCGAACAGCTCAAGCGCAATGGCCGTCTTGCCTGCCCCGTCCTCGAAATTGGACAGTTTCAGGGCAATGTCGTTCATGACTTCAGCCGGATCGCGCAGGTTACCCCCCGCATCCTTGGCCTTGATGCCCAGAAACTGCAGGGCCTGCGAAGCCCCTTTGGTCTCATCGTCCACCCCGGCCAGCCCCTTGGAGAGCTTGGTCAGGCCTACGCCAATCTGCTCCATCGCCACGCCAGAAATGGTGGCTACGGGCGCAAAGCCAGACAGGGCCGTGGCACTTGCCCCGGTCTGCTCGGCCAGATCCTGCAGGGCGGCTACCGTTTCCAGCGTGTGGGCCACCAACTCCTTGAGCGCCCCTACTGACTCCACGCCGATGGCGATGGCAAAAGTGGTCTTGGCAACTTCGGCCACTTTTTCGAGGGAGCCACGCATGGATTCGGCGTGGCGCTCCAAAAGCAATGCACTCTTGCCCAGGTCTTCGCGGAAATCGGCCGTTTCCGCTGCGAGTTTGACCACGAGGGAGCCGATATCAGCCATGTTGCTTGCCTACCTTGTGCGCGAACATGGCCTTGAACCGGGCCACATTGAGTTGTGTTTCGTCTTGAGGTTGGGTGGGTTGCGGTTTTTCAAGGAAGGGCATGAAGTCCTCTGGCCGAAACGGCCCCGCATCCTTGGCCCGGTGGGCATTGGCAAAAGTGGAGGCCACCACACCGGACCTGTAGTCGGCCCGGTAGTCCCCGAAGGGCTCGAGCTGGTAGTACGCCATCCACTCGGTCAGCTCGTCCGAGCCCATCGATGCGAGCATCTCGCGCACCGGCTGTCCCAAAGCCAGCGCCAGCCGGAACACAAAGCGCCGCGAAGGATGGGCGATCAGGCGTTTTTTGCGGCGTCCACCTGATCAGCGCCAATGCCGTTCAGACGCTGGGACACGGCAAACACACGGTCGAGTGCCTTGGCGCTCTTGCCACCGAGCGCCGTGATGTCACCATCGCTGAAAAGACGGCTCCCCGTCTCGTCGCACAAGGTGAGCGAGACGAGGCGGGCACGCACGTTCTCAAGGCGGCCATCCTTGCCAATCAAGCTGGCCTCAAAGGCATCACGGTCGGTACCGGTCATGGTGCGCACCTGCACCTCACCGCCCCACTCCGGGACTTGGACAGTTTCACGGGGCAGATCGTCGCTCTGCAGGATTTGTTCACGGGTCAACATGGGTGTGTCTCTCTTTAAGCTTCGGTGATGTCGCCATCGATTTCGATGGTCACGGAGGCCTGCACGACCGCATCCACACCGCCTTGCACGCTGAAGTGCGTGACATAGCCGTAGAAGGTCCAGGTGGCAGGGTTGGTGTCGGTAAAAGTGATCTTGAACTGGCGGCGCACCCGGTTGGCCCGGTCGGTTCTCAGGCCCTGGTGCACCAGATCGTCGGGGTTGTAGTGCAAGGTCAGGGACAACTGCCCTTCGTCGCGCAGGCCCACGCGCTTTTCCTTGGCGGTGGAAGCCAGATTGGTCACGTCGATCACGGCAGCCTGCCCTCCAGGTCCCTGAAACGAGACCACGTTGGGGATGGTTTCAAACGCGGTGGTGCCAAACCGGGCAATGGCGATGCCCTGCGCGGTGATTGCGGTGCTGCTCATGCAGATGCTCCTTGTTTCACGGTGAACCCACCGGCCGGTGGTAGGTGTAGTCCACGCTCACCCGGTACAGCCGGGCCTGATCTTCAAATTCACTGAGCCCCATGCGCACATCGGCGACGGCGCTCTTGTCAGCCAAAAGCGCAGCCAGGACCTGGTCTTGCAGGTGCAAGGCCTCCTGGTACGTTCTGGCGTAGGTGTCGACCTGCACGCGAACGCGCTGCAGACCATGCGGTCCATCGATGCCAAAGATGTGCTCCTGCACGATGGGCGTGTAGACGATGGCCGGGTACTGGGTGTTTTCTGCAGCGACAAGCGCGTAGACCTCACCCCCGGCCAGATCCTTGATGGCGTCAAAGAAATCCTGCACGGCTACTTCCTCTGCTGACCTCTGTAAAGGTTCTTGGCTTCCAGCTCGATGCGCTCACTCAACCGGTCCTTCATGGCCTGCACCGCTTCGCGCCGCTTGGCTTCCAGGGCAGGCCTCAGGAATGGCCGTGCGCGCATTTTTCGGGTGCCAAACTCCACGAAACGCCAGTACCAGGCATCCTGCGAGAGGTTGCCCTTCTTGCCTTGCTTGCGGTACTTCTTGCCGTGGCGCACCGTCACAAAGAAGGTCTGGCGCGTGAGGCTGGAGAGCTCGGGGATCTGTTTCATGATCACCGAGCGCTTGAGCGTGCCCGGTGGCGGCTGATTGGGTCCCAGGACCTCGGCCGCTTTGGGGGCACGCATGCGGGCTTCATCGCGGATGACCTTGGCTCCGGCATAGACCGAGACGCGCAGGCCGTTCTTGGCCACCCGGTCAGGCAACTCGCGCAGGGCTTTGGCCAATTCAGCCAAGCCCTCCACCTTGAAGCGTTCATGCTTAGCCATCGTCCAGACCTTCGCTGGCCAGCAGGATGACCAGGACGCGCTTTTCGTCCTCGTTCAGGGCCGAATGGATGTTGAAGATCCGCGACTTGTAGAGCACCCTGTACTGGGCGACCAGCTGAGGGTTGTCAAAAATGCTCTGGTAGCGCACCGTGATCTGGTGCGTGAGTTCGGCCGAGATCCGGCTGGCAATCACAGCCTCTCGTCCGGACAAAGGCTGGATGTCTGCCCACACCGTGGCCACATCGATCCATGAGCGGCTGGGCGCGCCCAGGCTGTCTTTGACGGTACTGGGGCGCTGAATCTTGATGCGGCGGCCCAGCGTTCCGGCTCCGATCGGGTTCATAGAGGCCTCATATCAAAGGTACCTTGTAGGGATCGAGCAGGCCATCGATGAAGGGCAAGGGGTCAATGCGCCCTCGCGTCATCGATGCCACCTCCTCGCGGTGAACGTACAGAGAGCCCAGGCGCAGCTTGATCCAGGTCTTGATGCCCTCGGGCACGGCCGAAGCGTCGCCATATCCGGCATCAAAGATCACGCTCACAGCCCCGATCTGAGGCAAAGCGATCGGCCAGATCTGCCCGAACACGGGGGTGATGCGGGCAGGCTCGCAGGCACTGTCAACGGTGTAGTTCGCTGCTGGCATGACCTGCCAGGCACCCGCCATGTCCAGATAGCGGATTTCCACCACCGACTGCACGGGCGATTTGGGCAGCAACACAGCGTGCCCGGGCAACGTGAACACCTGCCCTGCGGGCACGCCCATGAGGCTCGGTCCAGGAAAGCTGTCGAGCACCATCCGCCAGCGCGCCGTGACAAGTTGCCGATTGGTCAACGTTTCGGCCGCCTGTCGGGCGGCCGAGATCAGGACCTGGATCAGGCTGTCGTCGTCATCGAAATCCACCCGCAGGTGGAGCTTGGCTTCGGCAAGCGAAACCGGCTCTCCTGCAGGCGGGGTGATCAACTGCATAGGCATGCATTGCTCTCCCCGATGCCTTAGACCACCTGGACCACAGCGGCCTGGTTATTGGCGTCGCCCGGCGCAAACCGGGGATTGACGCCAAGCACCTGGGCTGCGGTCAGACTGGCAGCCACGCCCACGGTCACCGACAGGCGAACATAGGAAAAGCCATTGGTCACATCCAGGTCATCCGGGCGCAGGTTGATGAGCGCCTGCTTGGCCGAGCCACTGGCTGCCTGGGTGAGCTGCGTGATGGCCTTGCCCGTCAGGTCCTTGGCACCGGTGCCCGAGGCATCCTGGGCTTGCTGGAGCTTGGCATCCAGCGTGGCGTTGGTGCCCAGAGCGCCGCTTTGGATGAGCGCCAGCAGGTTGTGGTGGTTACCGGCCGAGATCCAGCCGGTAGAGGTGGTGCCGACGGCCTGGCTGGCCGGGTCGATGGTGGCCAGAACCGAGAACAGCTCGCTGCCTTTTGCATTGGGAAACATGTGATTTCTCCTTGATGGTCAGGCGCCTGATCAGCGAGCGCCCAGTTGGACAAAGGGCGACATGGTCGTGTTGCCCTTGGCGGGGGTGATCGGCGCGGCGATCTTGGATTGGCCGTCCATGCGGAACGTGGTGCGGAAAGCCGTGAGGTCCGCATCGAAGTACAGGTGCATGGAAGTGGCCGTCTGCATGCCACCCGCCTTGGTGATGGTCTGGTAGTACGACAGGTCCGCCAGGAGCACATCGCCTGCAGAGGAGAAGGTGTTGGCGTGCTGGGAGACGATCACCGGGCGGCCAAGAAGCGTGCCGTAGGGCGAGACCTGAATGCCACCCGGGTTCATGCCGGTGGGTAGATAGATCGGGTAATTGCCCAGGGTCAGCGTAAAAAGCGCCGGGAGCACGTCGTTGTTGACGATCCAGACCGACTTGCCGAACGAGCCAGGGGGCAAGCGCGAGATCATCTTGGCCAGGTTCTGGGCCAAGAGCGTCTGCGTGGCCTGACCAGACTCTTTGGCCACGGTCACCGTGGTGGCGTTGCTCATGCAGCCCACCGGCAGGCCAGTGCCCGAGCCAAACAGGATCGACTCGTTGGTCTTCCAGCGAATGGAAGTGGCGATCTTGTCGGGGAGGTAGGTCGACAGGGCATTGGTGTCGTCCAGCAACTCGTCGGTCACCGGCACCAGGGCCATGAGCTTTTTGAGACGCAGGGTCGACAGGCCCAACACCGGCTTGGTACCGATGGCAGAAGCCGCTTCACCTTGCCAGTAGGCACGGATGCCGTTGGTGCCCCAGGGCGTGGTCTCGTCCTTGGGGAAGGCCATGGTGTTGCCCGTGATCTCCACGTTGTCGGTCATGGGCAGCAGGGAGTCCTCGCCCAAAGACAACTGGAAGATTTCCTGGGCGAACTGAGGCGGCACCAGAAAGCCGCCGTCCTGGGCCGAGCCTTCATTGCCGAAGGTGGCAGGAGCCACAGCGTTTCGGCCCGAGCCGATCAGCAGGCGCTCATCGATGGAGGCACCGGGGTTTTGCGCCTGGCGCACGGTCTTGAGGAAGTCGCCCACACTCTTGAAGCCGTGCTTGGGGTCTGCGGCGGCGTTGTCCACCACCGTGATCACGGAGGCCGTGGTCAGTTGAGAGGGGTGGTTCATCTGCGCCTCTTCGGCAATCAGGGCAGCTTCACGGTCAATGGCGGCTGAAGTTGCTTCGATCTTGGCCTTGAGGGCTTCGAAGGCTGCGACTTCTTCGTCGTTCATGTCGCGCTGCTCAGCGGCAGCGATGTCGGTCAGGGCACGTGCGTCCTTGACCAGGGTGGCTTTGCGAGCTTGAAGCTCACGCAATTGCTTGCTCATTGGTTTATCTCCAGAAATGAAAAAGCCGCCTGGTCGAAATGACTCAAGGCGGCGACAGGGATCACGACCAACGGGTCGCAGGGGGGCGCAGCCCTCAACGGAGGGCTGCAAGGAAAAGGGTTGAAATCAGACCAGCATCAAACCAGTGCGAGAGCGTCTCGCGCCTGTTTCAGGCGGGATTGGCTTTTCTGAGGCTGGCTGCGAACGGCGTTGCCTGTGACCTTGGCCTGCATGCGGGCCAGAACATCATCGAAGGATGCGATGCCATCGACCATGCGCTGCGCCAAGGCAGCATCAGCTCCGAGCACCCGGCCTTCGCCCATGCCGTTTCGGACGTCGTCGACCGACACGCCCCGGCCAACAGCCACAGCCTGGATGAAGGCGTTGTAGTAGTCGTCCACACGAGACTGCATGAAGGCCTGGGCCTGCGGGTCCAGCGGCACATAGGGGTTGCCCTCGACCTTGAACTTGCCAGCTGAGACCAGGGTGGTTTTGACGCCCTCCTCTTCCAGCGCTTTCGAATAGTCAAAGTGCGCCTGCCACACGCCAATGGAGCCCACCTCACCACCAGGGG
>CALBSC010000019.1 GCA_937927685.1 uncultured Burkholderiales bacterium
AGAAGATCCGTGACGTGATCGGCAAGGGCGGCGCCACCATCCGTGCGCTGACCGACGAGACCGGCTGCCAGATCAACATCGAGGAAGACGGCACCATCACCATCGCCGCCACCGACAGCGGCAAGGCCGACATCGCCCGCGAGCGCATCGAGCAGATCACCGCGGAAGTGGAAATCGGCAAGGTCTACGAAGGCCCGATCACCAAGATCCTCGACTTCGGCGCCCTGGTCAACCTGCTGCCCGGCAAGGACGGTCTGCTGCACATCAGCCAGATCAGCCACGAGCGCATCGCCAAGGTCACCGACGTGCTGGCCGAAGGCCAGATCGTTCGCGTGAAGGTGCTCGAGACCGACGACAAGGGCCGCGTCAAGCTGTCCATGAAAGCGCTGACCGAGCGTCCGGCTCAACCGGAACACAGCGACGAGCAGCATCCCCCGGCGGCTCACTGAGCCACTGGGTGTTCACCGAAGGGGCTTGCCCCTTCGGGTTCTCCGAGGTCTTCCATGCAAGCGATTGAAATCTCCGAATACGGCGCACCTGAGGTGCTGCGTGTGGTCGAACGCGACCGGCCCGTGCCTGGCGCTGGTGAGTTGCTCATTCGTGTTGCCGCCAGCGGCGTCAACCGGCCCGATGTGCTGCAGCGCAAAGGCAACTACCCGGTGCCGCCAGGGGCCAGCGATTTGCCCGGCCTGGAAGTGGCGGGTGTGATCGAATCGGGCGATGCGGCTGCCATGGCCGCTGCAGGCCTGAAGGTCGGTGACCGCGTCTGTGCCCTGATCGCGGGGGGTGGGTACGCGCAATGGTGCGTGGCACCGGTGGGGCAGTGTCTGCCCAGCCCGGCGGGCCTGAGCGACACCGAAGCGGCGTCGTTGCCCGAAACGTTTTTCACGGTGTGGTCCAACGTGTTTGACCGCGCGCGCCTGAAGGCCGGTGAAACCTTGTTGATCCAGGGCGGCACCAGCGGCATTGGCGTCACGGCGATCCAGATGGCCAAGGCCTTGGGCGCGAAGGTGATTGCCACGGCCGGCAGCGACGAGAAGTGTCAGGCCTGCCTGAAGCTCGGCGCCGACCACGCCATCAACTACAAGACCCACGACTTTCAGGCCGAGTGCCAGCGCATCACCGAGGGCCGTGGTGTGGACGTGATCCTCGACATGGTGGCGGGCGACTATGTGGCCCGCGAAGTGGAAACCCTGGCCGAAGAGGGACGCCTGGTCATCATCGCGGTGCAAGGTGGCATCCAAGCGAATTTCAATGCGGGCCTGGTGCTGCGTCGCCGGCTGCAAATCACCGGCTCCACCCTGCGTCCGCGCCCGGTGGCGTTCAAGACCGCCATTGCCAACCAGTTGCGCGCGCAGGTGTGGCCGCTCATCGAGCAGGGCCAGATCAAGCCCGTGATTTACGCCACCTACGCGGCCTCGTCGGCCGATGGCGCCGCACAGGCCCATCGCCTGATGGAAACCAACCAGCACATCGGCAAGATCGTTCTCACGTGGTAAGCCCATGACCCAACGACGCAAACTCATTGCTGGCAACTGGAAGATGAATGGCGGCTTGGCCGCCAACGAGGCGCTGGTGAAGGCCATCGCCGCGGGCATGCCTGCCCAGGGCGCCGACGCGGCCGTCTGTGTTCCCGCGGCTTACCTGGCCCAGGTGCAATCGTTGGTGTCGGGCTCGCGTCTGGCGCTGGGCGCACAAGATGTGTCGGAACATGAGCAGGGCGCCTTCACCGGCGAGATTTCTGCGGGCATGCTGCGGGACTTCGCGGTGCGCTACGCCATCGTTGGCCACTCCGAACGGCGCCAGTACCACGGCGAAACCGATGAGCAAGTGGCCGTCAAGGCGCAACGCGCGTTGTCGGCCGGCATCACGCCCATTGTGTGCGTGGGTGAAACCCTGGCGCAACGCGAAGCCGGACAGACCGAGCTGGTCGTCAAGCGCCAACTCGCTGCCGTGATCCACCTCAACGGGCATTGCATCAGCGAGATCGTTGTGGCCTATGAGCCGGTGTGGGCCATTGGCACCGGCAAGACCGCGACCCCCGATCAAGCCCAGGCGGTGCATGCGGTGCTGCGTGCCCAACTCAACGCCGCCAGCGAACACGCCGACCGCATCCAGCTGCTGTACGGCGGCAGCATGAATGCCGCCAACGCGGCCGACTTGCTGGCCCAACCTGACATCGACGGCGGCCTGATTGGCGGCGCGTCGCTCAAGGCCCCTGACTTCCTGACCATCATTGCAGCCGCGTCTCATTGAGCGCGACCGGAGTTCCCATGACCATTCTCAACAACATTCTTCTCATCGTTCAGGTCCTGTCCGCATTGGCCATGATCGGCCTGGTGCTGGTGCAGCACGGCAAGGGCGCCGACATGGGCGCGGCCTTTGGCAGTGGCAGTTCGGGCAGCCTCTTTGGCGCCAGTGGCGGGGCCAACTTCCTCTCGCGCACCACAGCGGTTCTGGCCGCGGTGTTTTTTGTGTGCACGCTGGGCCTGGCCTACACGGGCAACAAGCGTCCTGCGGAGAGCGCGGCAGGTGGCAGCGTGCTCGAACGCACTGCCTCGCCCGATGCCTCCATTCCGACCCCCGGCGCAGCCCCTGCACCGGCCTCGGATGTGCCCCCTGCGCCCGCCAGTGGTGCAGCGCAAATTCCCACCAAGTGATGGGACACGTGAGGTTCGTCAAAATCGTCGATCCTCGCAACCGGATACGAGGTTTTTCAGGGTAAACTCTTTGGCTGTCTACAAGGGCTCTTGCAATCCTCTGGGCCTTTGTCAACAGTCGCTTGCCGTCGTGGTGAAATTGGTAGACACGCTATCTTGAGGGGGTAGTGGCGAAAGCTGTGCGAGTTCGAGTCTCGCCGACGGCACCAAACACGGTCTGTTGTAACTTTGGTGTCAACCAGTTGCTGCAGACTCCTGCACATAGCAGACCGGACAATTCGTGAGTCTCTGATGAACCTAGAACAGTATCTTCCCGTCCTTTTGTTCATCCTGGTGGGTCTGGGTGTTGGAGTGGCCCCCCAAGTCATCGGCTATCTGCTCGGGCCTCAGCGTCCCGATGAAGCCAAGAATTCCCCCTATGAGTGCGGCTTCGAAGCCTTCGAAGATGCCCGCATGAAGTTCGATGTGCGCTACTACCTGGTGGCCATCCTGTTCATTCTGTTCGATCTGGAAATCGCATTCCTGTTTCCCTGGGCGGTGTCGCTCAAGGAGATTGGCCCTGCCGGTTTCTGGGCCATGATGGTTTTCCTGGGCATTCTGGTCGTGGGCTTCATCTACGAGTGGAAAAAGGGTGCCCTCGACTGGGAATGATGTATGTCACTTGAAGGCGTTTTCAAAGAAGGTTTCATCACCACGTCGTACGACTCGGTGGTGAACTGGGCCAAGACCGGCTCGCTGTGGCCCATGACGTTTGGTCTGGCCTGCTGTGCGGTGGAGATGATGCACGCGGGCGCTGCCCGTTACGACATTGACCGCTTCGGCATGCTGTTCCGTCCTAGCCCGCGTCAGTCTGACCTGATGATCGTGGCGGGCACGCTGTGCAACAAGATGGCCCCGGCGCTGCGCAAGGTCTACGACCAGATGTCGGAGCCGCGCTGGGTGCTGTCCATGGGGTCGTGCGCCAACGGCGGTGGCTACTACCACTACAGCTACTCGGTGGTGCGGGGTTGTGACCGCGTGGTGCCGGTCGATGTGTACGTGCCGGGCTGTCCGCCCACCGCTGAGGCCCTCCTGTACGGCATCCTGCAATTGCAATCCAAGATTCGTCGCGAAAACACCATCGCTCGCTGACGCACCAGCCCACCAGAAGGCATTTCATGAGCCATTCCCTCGATACCCTGCAGGCTGCTCTCGAGGCCGCCTTGGGTGCGCGCATCCAGCAGTTGCACAGCGCCCTGGGCGAGCTGACCCTCACCGTCAAGGCGGCCGATTACGCCGCTGTGGCCCTCCAGCTGCGCGACGACCCGTCCCTGGCTTTCGAGCAGTTGATGGACCTGTGCGGCATGGACTACTCGGCCTACAAGGACGGCGCACCCAACGCCTTCTCGGAAGGCCCGCGTTTTGCCGTGGTCTCCCACCTGCTGTCGGTGCGCCACAACTGGCGTCTGCGCCTGCGCGTGTTTGCGCCCCAGGATGACCTGCCGGTAGTGGCTGCGGTCACCCCGGTGTGGAATTCGGCCAACTGGTTCGAGCGCGAAGCCTTTGATCTGTACGGCATCGTCTTTGAAGGCCATGACGACCTGCGTCGTCTGCTGACCGACTATGGCTTCATCGGCCATCCTTTCCGCAAGGATTTTCCGACCCAGGGCCACGTCGAGATGCGCTACGACGCCGAGCAAAAGCGTGTCATTTACCAGCCCGTCACGATCGAACCGCGCGAGAACACCCCGCGCATCATCCGTGAAGAGTCCTACGGCGGCTTGCACTGAGAACACAGCATGGCTGACATCAAGAACTACACCCTGAACCTGGGCCCGCAGCACCCGGCCGCGCACGGCGTGCTGCGTCTGGTGCTCGAACTCGACGGCGAGGTGGTGCAGCGCGCCGACCCGCACATCGGTCTGTTGCACCGCGCCACCGAAAAGCTTGCCGAGAGCAAAACCTTCATCCAGTCGCTGCCTTACATGGACCGTCTCGACTACGTGTCCATGATGAGCAACGAACACGCCTACTGCCTGGCGATTGAAAAGCTCATGGGCCTGGAAGTGCCCGAGCGCGCGCAGTACATCCGCGTGATGTTTGCCGAGATCACCCGCTTGCTCAATCACCTGTTGTGGCTGGGTTGCCACGGGTTTGATTGCGGTGCGATGAACATCCTCATCTACTGCTTCCGCGAGCGGGAAGACCTGTTCGACATGTACGAAGCGGTGTCGGGTGCACGCATGCACGCGGCCTACTTCCGTCCGGGTGGGGTGTACCGCGATCTGCCGGACACCATGCCGCAGTACCAGGTCAGCAAGATCAAGAACGCCAAGACCATTGCGCGCCTGAACGAAAACCGCCAGGGTTCGCTGCTCGACTTCATCGACGACTTCACCCGTCGTTTCCCCCAGCTGGTGGACGAGTACGAAACCCTGCTCACCGACAACCGCATCTGGAAACAGCGCACCGTGGGCATTGGCGTGGTCACCCCCGAGCGCGCCAAGAACCTGGGCTTCACCGGTGCCATGCTGCGCGGCTCGGGCATTGCCTGGGACTTGCGCAAGCACCAGCCCTACGAGGTCTATGACCGGATGGACTTTGACATCCCGGTGGGCAAGACGGGTGACTGCTATGACCGCTACCTGGTGCGCGTCGAGGAGATGCGCCAGTCCAACCGCATCATCCAGCAATGCGTGCAATGGTTGCGTGCCAACCCGGGCCCGGTCATCACCGACAACCACAAGGTGGCACCGCCGAGCCGCGAGGCGATGAAGTCCAGCATGGAAGAGCTGATCCACCACTTCAAGCTCTTCACCGAAGGCTTCCACGTGCCCGAGGGCGAGGCCTATGCGGCTGTCGAGCATCCGAAGGGCGAGTTCGGCATTTACCTGGTGAGCGATGGCGCCAACAAGCCGTATCGCCTGAAGATCCGCGCGCCGGGCTTTGCCCACCTGGCTGCCATGGATGAAATGGCCCGTGGCCACATGATTGCCGACACCGTGGCGGTGATCGGCACCATGGACATTGTGTTCGGGGAAATTGATCGATGAGCTCCCACGCTACCCATTCCACACCCGGCGTCGCCCCGCAGCCCTTGGCGCTGTCCGACGCCACCCGTGCGCGTTTCGCGCGCGAGGTGGCCAAGTACCCCGCCGACCAAAAGCAATCGGCGGTGATGGCCTGCCTGTCCATCCTGCAGCAGGAGCAGGGCCATGTGAGCGCCGAGGGCGAACTTGCGGTGGCCGAGTACCTGGGCATGGCCCCGATGGCCGTGCACGAGGTCTCCACCTTCTACAACATGTACAACCTGCAGCCGGTGGGGCGCTTCAAGATCAACGTCTGCACCAACCTGCCGTGCACGCTGCGCGGCGGTGGCAAGACGCTGGAGCGTTTATGCCAGCGTCTGGGCGTGGAGGTGGGCGGCACCACCGCCGACGGCCTGTTCACGCTGCAACCGGGTGAGTGCATGGGCGCTTGCGCGGATGCGCCGGTGCTGCTGGTGAATGACCGCAACATGTGCAGTTACATGAGCGACGACAAGCTCGACCAGTTGGTCGAGGGTTTGCGTCAAGCCGAGGGGCAGTCATGAACGTTGAACAAATCCTGTCGCAGTTCCAGTCCCGTGGGGTGGAGACCTGCTTCCATGGCCGTCACATCAACCCGCAGATCTATGCCGGGCTGGACGGCAACAACTGGCGCTTGCAAGACTACATCGCGCGTGGCGGCTATCAGGCGCTGCGCAAGGTGCTGGGTGTCGATGGCGGTGAAGCGCTGACCCAGGACCAGGTGATTGCCACCGTCAAGGAGTCCGGTTTGCGTGGTCGCGGCGGCGCAGGGTTTCCCACCGGCCTGAAGTGGAGCTTCATGCCGCGCCAGTTCCCGGGTCAGAAGCACCTGGTGTGCAACTCGGACGAGGGTGAACCGGGCACCTGCAAGGACCGCGACATCCTGCACTACAACCCCCACATCGTGATCGAAGGCATGGCGATTGCCGCCTACGCCATGGGCATCAACGTGGGCTACAACTACATCCACGGCGAAATTTTCCAGACCTACGAGCGCTTCGAAGCCGCCCTGGAAGAGGCGCGTGCCGCCGGGTTGCTCGGCGACAAGATTCTGGGCAGCAACTTCAGTTTCCAGTTGCATGCGGCCCATGGCTTTGGCGCCTACATCTGCGGCGAGGAAACCGCGCTGCTCGAATCGCTGGAAGGCAAGAAGGGTCAGCCGCGCTTCAAGCCGCCGTTCCCGGCCAGCTTCGGCCTGTACGGCAAGCCCACGACCATCAACAACACCGAGACCTTCGCGGCGGTGCCCTGGATCATCCGCAACGGGGGTCAGGCCTACCTCGAGTGTGGCAAGCCCAACAACGGCGGCACCAAGATTTTTTCGGTGAGCGGCGATGTGGAGCGTCCGGGCAACTATGAAGTCCCCATGGGCACGCCGTTTGCCCAGCTGCTGGAACTCGCGGGCGGTGTGCGCGCCGGTCGTCAGCTGAAGGCGGTGATTCCCGGTGGCTCGTCGGCCCCGGTGCTGCCGGCCAACATCATGATGGACATCACGATGGACTACGACGCCATCGCCAAGGCCGGCTCCATGCTGGGCTCGGGCGCGGTGATCGTGATGGACGATACCCGCTGCATGGTCAAGAGCCTGCAGCGCCTGAGCTACTTCTACATGCACGAGTCGTGCGGTCAGTGCACGCCCTGCCGTGAGGGCACGGGCTGGCTGTGGCGCATGGTCGACCGCATCGAGAACGGGCAGGGCCGCCCCAGCGACATGCAGTTGCTGGACAACGTGGCCGAGAACATCATGGGGCGCACCATTTGCGCCCTGGGCGACGCGGCAGCCATGCCGGTGCGCGGCATGCTCAAGCATTTCCGCCACGAATTTGAACACCACATCACGCACAAGACCTGCATGGTCCCGGCGTACGTCTGACCGGAAAGCATCATGGTTGAAATCGAGCTCGATGGCAAGAAAGTAGAGGTCCAGGAAGGCAGCATGGTCATGCATGCCGCCGAGAAGGCCGGCACTTTCATTCCCCATTTCTGCTATCACAAGAAACTGAGCATTGCGGCCAACTGCCGCATGTGCCTGGTGGATGTGGAGAAGGCGCCCAAGCCCATGCCGGCCTGCGCCACCCCGGTCACCCAGGGCATGATCGTGCGCACCCACACCGACAAGGCCGTCAAGGCGCAAAAGTCGGTCATGGAGTTCCTGCTGATCAACCACCCGCTGGATTGCCCCATTTGCGACCAGGGCGGTGAATGCCAGTTGCAAGACCTGGCTGTTGGCTACGGCGGTTCGGCTTCGCGCTACGACGAAGAAAAGCGCGTGGTGTTCCACAAGGATGTGGGCCCGCTGATCTCCATGGAGGAGATGAGCCGTTGCATCCACTGCACGCGTTGCGTGCGCTTTGGTCAGGAAATTGCCGGCGTGATGGAACTGGGCATGTCCCACCGCGGTGAGCACTCGGAGATCGAAACCTTCGTCGGTGCCACAGTGGATTCAGAGCTCTCCGGCAACATGATCGACCTGTGCCCGGTGGGTGCGCTCACCAGCAAGCCGTTCCGCTACAGCGCCCGCACCTGGGAGCTGAGCCGTCGCAAGTCGGTCAGCCCGCACGACGCCACCGGTGCCAACCTGATTGTGCAAGTCAAGAACCACCAGGTGATGCGCGTGGTGCCGCTCGAGAACGAAGCGGTCAACGAGTGCTGGATTGCCGACCGCGACCGTTTCTCCTACGAAGCCCTCAATGGCGACGACCGCCTCACCCAGCCCATGCTCAAGCAGGGCGGCGAGTGGAAGACGGTGGACTGGACCACCGCCCTCGAGTACGTGGCCAACGGGCTCAAGCAGGTCAAGGCCGAGCATGGCCCACAGGCCATTGGCACGCTGGCCAGCCCGCACAGCACCGCTGAAGAGTTGTACCTGGCTGGGTCGCTCATGCGGGGCCTGGGCAGTGGCAACATCGATGCGCGTTTGCGCGCGGCCGACTTCCACCACGAGGGGGGTGTGCGCTGGCTCGGCACCTCCATCGCATCGCTCGCCGAGTTGCAGCGTGCCCTGGTGATTGGCGGCAACCCCCGCAAGGATCAACCCCTGCTGGGTCAGCGTTTGCGTCAGGCGGCTCGCCGCGGTGCGCAGATCCTGTCGCTCAACGACCAACGTGTGGACTGGGCCATGCCGGTGCATACCGTCTACCAGGCCTCTGCCTCGGTCTGGGTGCAGGCCCTGGCCGATGTGGCCGCTGCGGTGGCCCAGGCCAAAGGCGTGTTGCCCCTGGTGGTGGGCAACGCCACGCAACCGCAGGCACTGGCCATCGCCCAGTCGCTGTTGAGTGGCGAGCGCAAGGCGGTGTTGCTGGGTAACGCCGCCGCCCACCATCCTCAGGCCTCCGGCCTGCTGGCACTGGCCAACTGGATCGGTCAGCACACCGGGGCGAGCGTGGGTTTCCTGGGTGAAGCCGCCAACACCGTGGGCGCTCAACTGGTGGGGGCTTTGCCGTCGGACGGCGGGCTCAATGCCGCCCAGATGTCGCAGTCGGGCAGCCTGAAAGCCGTGCTGCTGCTCAACACGGAACCGGGCGCTGACAGCGCCCACGGGACCGAAGGCTTGGCCAAGAGCGACATGGTGGTCACCTTGTCGCCCTTCAAAACCAACCTCGACATCAGCGATGTGCTGTTGCCGATTTCCCCCTTCACCGAAACCGCCGGCACCTTCGTGAACACCGAAGGCCGCGCGCAATCTTTCCACGGGGTGGTGCGCCCCCTGGGTGAAACCCGCCCGGGCTGGAAAGTGTTGCGCGTGCTGGGCACGATGCTGGGTGTGCCGGGCTTTGGATTCGAGACCATTGAAGAGGTGCGTGCTGCGGCGCTGCCGGCCGACATCACAACTCGACTGTCCAACGCATCGACGGCCTATGTGGAGGTGGCTCCTGCGGCGGTCCCGGTGACGGCCTCGATCTATCAACTCGATGGCCTGGTGCGTCGCGCCCCGTCGCTGCAAGCCACGGCGGACGCCGCAGGAGGTCACTGATCATGGTGGATGCCCTCTACAACGCTGGCTTGCATCTGCTGGCCGCCTCCTGGTGGTCGGCGGTGGTGTGGCCGGTGCTCTGGACGCTGCTCAAGATTGTGGTGGTGCTGCTGCCCTTGATGGGCTGCGTGGCCTACCTCACCTTGTGGGAGCGCAAGGCCATTGGCTTCACCCAGGTGCGTGTGGGTCCCAACCGCACCGGCCCCGGTGGCTTGCTGCAGCCGATCGCTGATGCGCTCAAACTGCTGACCAAGGAAATCATCGTCCCGTCCAAGGCCTCGACCGGCTTGTTTTTGCTGGGTCCGATCATGACCATCATGCCGGCGCTGGCCGCCTGGGCGGTGGTGCCGTTTGGTCCCGAGGTGGCGCTGGCCAATGTGAACGCGGGTTTGCTGTTCCTGATGGCCATCACCTCGCTCGAGGTGTATGGCGTGATCATCGCCGGCTGGGCCTCCAACTCCAAGTACGCCTTCCTGGGCGCCATGCGGGCGTCGGCCCAGATGGTGAGTTACGAAATCGCCATGGGCTTTTGTCTGGTGGTGGTGCTGATGGTCTCGGGCAGCCTCAACATGACCGACATCGTGATGGGGCAGGGGCAGGGCATGATGGCCGAGCAGGGGCTGGGCTTCCTGTCCTGGAACTGGTTGCCGCTGTTGCCGATCTTCCTGGTGTATTTCATCTCCGGTCTGGCTGAAACCAACCGCCACCCGTTCGACGTGGTGGAAGGCGAGTCAGAAATCGTGGCCGGGCACATGATCGAGTACTCGGGCATGTCCTTCGCCATGTTCTTCCTGGCCGAATACGCCAACATGATCCTGGTGTCCATGCTGGCCGTGCTGTTGTTCCTGGGCGGCTGGTTGCCCCCGCTGAACAACGAGCTCTTCAACCTGGTGCCGGGCTGGATCTGGCTGGCCATCAAAACCTTTGTCGTCGTCACCATGTTCCTGTGGGTGCGTGCGACCTTCCCGCGCTTCCGTTACGACCAGATCATGCGTCTGGGCTGGAAGATCTTCATTCCGGTCACCCTGGTGTGGCTGGTGGTGGTGGGCCTGTGGATGCAGACCCCCTGGAACATTTGGCCTTGACCCGGAGCCTGACATGACCACGATGGCAACCCGAGCCCCTTTCTCCTGGCGCGACTTCCTCTCCAGCTTCATGCTGACCGAGCTGTTCAAGGGCATGGCCCTGACCGGTCGTTACATGTTCGCGCGCAAGATCACGATTCAGTTCCCGGAAGAGAAGACGCCGCAGAGCCCGCGTTTCCGCGGTCTGCACGCGCTGCGTCGCTACGCCAATGGCGAAGAGCGTTGCATTGCGTGCAAGCTGTGCGAGGCCGTGTGCCCCGCGATGGCCATCACCATCGAATCGGACGTGCGTGACGACGGCAGCCGTCGCACCACGCGCTATGACATCGACCTCACCAAGTGCATCTTCTGCGGCTTCTGCGAGGAGAGCTGCCCGGTTGACTCGATTGTCGAGACCCACATCTTCGAATACCACGGCGAGAAGCGCGGCGACCTCTACTTCACCAAAGAGATGCTGCTGGCCGTGGGCGACCGTTACGAACCCGAGATCGCCGCCAACAAGGCAGCGGATGCCAAATACCGCTGAAGCGAGCCTCTGACCATGGATATCAAATCAGCCCTGTTTTACGTCTTCTCGGCGGTGCTGCTGCTCGCAGCCTTCCGGGTCATTACCGCACGCAACCCGGTTCACGCGGCACTCTTCCTGGTGCTGGCTTTCTTCCAGGCCTCGGGCGTGTGGATGCTGTTGCATGCCGAATTCCTGTCCATCACCCTGGTGCTTGTGTATGTGGGGGCGGTGATGGTGCTGTTCCTGTTTGTGGTGATGATGCTCGACATCAACCTGGACACCTTGCGGCAAGGCTTCTGGCGGCACTTCCCGCTGGCCGCGACTGTCGGTGCCGTGGTGGCCCTCGAACTGGCTGCTGTGTTGATGGGCGGCTTTCGCGTGAGCGAAGCGCCGGTGGTGGCACAGGCGGCCCCGGCCGCTGCAGGCGCCATGCCTGGTCAGATTTCCAATACGCGAGACCTGGGTGTCGCCCTCTACACCCACTACCTCTACCCGCTGCAAATTGCCGCGGCCATCTTGCTGGTGGCCATGGTGGCAGCGATTGCCCTGACCCTGCGTGAGCGCAAGGACAGCAAATACCAGAACCCGTCCGAGCAGGTGCGTGTGCGCGCCAAGGACCGGGTGGAACTGATCAAGATGGAACCGGTGCGTCCCGCGCCCCCCGCACCCGTCGAGGAGAAGCAAGCATGAGCGTGACCCTGGGCCATTACCTGTCACTGGGCGCAATTTTGTTTGCGCTGTCGGTCACCGGCATCTTCCTCAACCGCAAGAACCTCATTGTGCTGCTGATGGCCATCGAACTGATGCTGCTGGCGGTCAACATGAACTTCGTGGCCTTTTCGCATTACCTCGGCGACATGCAGGGCCAGATCTTCGTGTTCTTCATTCTGACCGTGGCCGCTGCCGAATCAGCGATTGGCCTGGCCATTCTGGTGCTGCTGTTCCGCAACCGCGCGAGCATCAACGTCGACGAACTCAATTCACTCAAAGGCTGATCGCGCAGCTCCCACAGTCATGAGTCAAACCTTACAAGCTTCCACCCTGCTGGCTGTGCCGCTTGCCCCTCTGGCGGGCTCGGCGCTGGCCGGCATTCTCGGCACCCGACTGGGGGGCAACTGGATCGGTCGCACCCTCAGCCACTCGCTCACCATCCTGGGCGTGCTGGTGGCTTTCGTGCTGTCTGCCATGACGCTCTACAGCGTGGCGGTCGACGGCGCACGGTTCAACGACACCCTCTACACCTGGATGGTGGTGGGCGGTCTCAAGATGGAAGTGGGCTTCCTGATCGACGGCCTCACCGCCATGATGATGTGCGTGGTGACCTTCGTCTCACTGATGGTGCACCTCTACACCATCGGGTACATGGAAGAGGACGACGGTTACAACCGTTTCTTCGCCTATATCTCGCTCTTCACCTTCTCCATGCTGATGCTCGTGATGAGCAACAACATGCTGCAACTGTTTTTCGGCTGGGAAGCGGTGGGCCTGGTGTCCTACCTGCTGATCGGCTTCTGGTTCAACAAGCCCAGCGCGGTGTTTGCCAACATGAAGGCCTTCCTGGTCAACCGGGTGGGTGACTTCGGCTTCATCCTGGGCATCGGCCTGATCGCCGCCTATGCGGGCACGCTCAACTACGCCGAGGCCTTTGCCAAGGCCGGGGAGTTGGGCTCGCAAACTTTCCCCGGCACCGACTGGATGCTGGTGACCGTGATCTGCATTTGCCTGTTCATCGGTGCCATGGGTAAGTCGGCCCAGTTTCCGCTGCACGTGTGGCTGCCCGACTCGATGGAAGGCCCCACCCCCATTTCCGCGCTGATCCACGCCGCCACCATGGTGACGGCTGGTATCTTCATGGTGGCGCGCATGTCGCCGCTCTTCGAGCTCAGCGACACCGCACTCAACTTCATTTTGGTGATCGGTGCCATCACGGCGCTCTTCATGGGCTTTCTGGGCATCATCCAGAATGACATCAAGCGGGTGGTGGCGTACTCCACGCTGTCGCAGCTGGGTTACATGACGGTGGCACTGGGCGCGTCTGCCTATTCGGTGGCCGTATTCCATCTGATGACGCACGCTTTTTTCAAGGCGCTGCTGTTCCTCGGCGCCGGCTCGGTCATCATGGGCATGCACCACAACCAGGACATCCGCTGGATGGGCGGCGTGCGCAAGTACATGCCCATCACCTGGATCACCTCGCTGCTGGGGTCGTTGGCGCTGATTGGTACGCCGCTTTTCGCCGGCTTCTATTCCAAGGACAGCATCATCGAGGCCGTGGCGGAGAGTCATCTGCCCGCCGCCGGTTTTGCGCAATTTGCTGTTTTGGCTGGTGTGTTTGTCACGGCCTTCTATTCGTTCCGCATGTACTTCCTGGTGTTCCACGGCCAGGAACGTTATGACCAGAACCCGGATGCCCACCACGACGCGCACCACGACGACCACCAGGGTCACGATGACCACCACGAACCGCACGAGTCGCCCTGGGTGGTGACGGTGCCCTTGTTGTTGCTGGCCATTCCGTCGGTCGTGATCGGTTATCTGACGATCGAGCCCATGCTCTACGGCGACTTCTTCCAGGACGCCATCTTCGTCAACGCTGACAAGCATCACGTCATGAAGGAACTCGCCGAGGCCTTCCACGGACCGCTGGCCATGGCCGCGCATGCCTTCAGCACGCTGCCGTTCTGGCTGGCCTTGAGCGGCGTGGTGCTGTCCTATTACATGTACATGATCAATCCGGCCGTGCCGGCCGCCATCAAGCGGACGTTCCAGCCCCTCTACACCCTGCTGGAAAACAAGTACTACCTGGACTGGATCAACGAGAACATCCTGGCCCGTGGGGCGCGTGCCCTGGGCACCGGCCTGTGGCGCGGTGGCGACCAGGCCTTGATTGATGGCGCCGTGGTCAATGGTTCCTGGAAACTGGTGGGCTGGGTGTCCTCGGTGGCGCGCCACCTGCAGTCTGGCTACCTCTACCACTATGCCTTGGTGATGATCCTGGGCGTGTTCATGCTGATGACCTGGTTCGTCTGGCTCAACCCCTGACGCCTGCGGATGCCTTGCACGACCCAACCCTGAGCAAAGAGAAATACACATCATGGGACTTCTGAGCCTTGCCATCTGGACACCGATCGTTTTCGGTGTCGTGTTGCTGGCCCTTGGACGCGATGAACATGCTGGCGCGGTGCGCTGGATCGCGTTGATTGGCGCCCTGGTCAGTTTTGCGGTGACGATACCGATCTACACCCAGTTTGAACTGGGCACTGCGGCCATGCAGCTGGTCGAGCAGGCCAGCTGGATCGAGCGTTTCAATGTCAACTACCACCTGGGGGTCGATGGCCTGTCGGTCTGGTTTGTGTTGCTGACCGCCTTCATGACGGTGATCGTGGTGATCGCAGGCTGGGAAGTCATCACCGAGCGTGTGAACCAGTACATGGGCGCTTTCCTGATCCTGAGCGGGTTGCTGGTGGGCGTGTTCTGCGCGCTCGATGGCATGCTGTTCTACGTGTTCTTCGAGGCCACGCTGATCCCGATGTACCTCATCATCGGCATCTGGGGCGGTCCGAACAAGATCTACGCTGCCTTCAAGTTCTTCCTCTACACCTTGCTCGGCTCCTTGCTGATGCTGGTGGCCCTGATTTACCTGTACACCCAGTCGGCCGGCAGCTTTGACCTGGCCACCTGGCACCAGCTGCCCTTGCCGATGTCGGCCCAGACGCTGTTGTTCTTTGCCTTCTTCGCCGCCTTCGCGGTCAAGGTGCCGATGTGGCCCGTCCACACCTGGTTGCCCGACGTGCACGTGGAAGCCCCCACCGGCGGTTCGGCGGTGCTGGCGGCCATCATGCTGAAGCTGGGCGCCTACGGCTTCCTGCGCTTCTCC
>CALBSC010000020.1 GCA_937927685.1 uncultured Burkholderiales bacterium
GAGGGCCCCATGAAGGTGAATGTTGCATTGGCTTGGCGAACCAAGGGTGGAGTGCCCACTTCCGCAGCAAACGCAGGATCAGATCCCCGAATGTGGATGTCAATGATGTATTCGTTTTGAGTGCAAAAGCGAGAAAACCCACGTATCTAATATGAACAGCTAACCCCTCTTCATTTCACCAATCGACCCGCCCTGGAGCAATCCTCGGCGGGCTTTCTCATTTCTGGAGAGATCACATGAGGATTTTCAGAAAACGCCAACAACTGCAGTACTTCATCGACATCTGCGCCGATCCGGAGCTGCGGTTGCTGCAGCAGCAACGTTTACACGAGCTAGCTGGCTACGAGCTTCATGAACTGGCGTACTTCTACAGCGATGATTATCCCAACGTATCGCTAGCATGGGAAAGTACTTGAATTTCCGCTTTGGGTCGGACTGAGACACTCACCTAACAGTGCCCGTAAAGGACATCTGGACTACAAAAATTTAGTGCCTGAACATCAGGCAAATTCACCACCGGCGAGCCAAGTGCTCGCCGTTTTCATTTGTGGCGGGGCATTGGCGAACCAGAAGTTTCCGCGTGGTTCGCCAATCGGTCCCTCGTATGTTCGCCACCCGAAATCTCCAATGACACCTGTTCCTCAACAACGTCAAAGGAGTATTTCATGCCAGCAACGGCAACCTCACTCACCCGATCGACCCTAGAGGCGATCAACACCCTGTCACCCGGAGATCGCCGGGTGCTCAACGAAAACGAACTTGCCCAGCGCTGGGGCATCAGCCCCAAAACGCTTCAACGCTGGCGCTGTGAAGGTCGTGGCCCCAAGTACCTGAAATTGTCTAAACGCGTGAGCTACCCGCTCGAAGGCGTATTCGATTTCGAACACAACGCTCTGCACGTTTCGACGTCTGAGCGGGCCATGGCGTGAAGGGGAGATGACATGAACGATTTGTCCATCTTTCCTGCCGACATCGCTGAGATGTCCGTCACACAACTCGCCAATTTGCCTGCGCAGCAATTGGTGGAGGTTGACACCAACTTGGATCAGGCGATTGCTTGGCTCAAGGCAGCACGCACAAAGCTCGATGGTGCTCTCGACCAGCGGTTTGGTGCGCAGGGCCGCGACAGCCTGCATGCCTCTGGCCGTGACTTCGGCACTTCTCACGTCAAGACCGAAGGGCTGCACGTCAAGTTTGACCTGCCCAAGAAAGTCTCGTGGGATCAAAAGAAGCTCAAGACCATCGCCGAGCGAATCGTCGCGTCTGGTGAGACTGTTGAGAGCTACCTCGACATCAAGTTGTCTGTGCCCGAGTCCCGGTACACGAACTGGCCACCTGCATTGCAGCAGCAGTTTGCCGACGCCCGCACCGTCGAGGCAGGCAAACCCTCTTTCCACATTTCCCCTGACTCGGAGGTCTGATCATGAATCAGCAACTTGCCCCATTTGATTTTGAAGGTCGACAAGTGCGCATCGTGACTGATGCACAAGGTGAGCCATGGTTTGTTGCCGCTGATGTGCTGTCAACGATCAGCCTTGATCGCAAGGCACTCGAGCGACTCGATGACGACGAAAAGGGTGTGAACTCAATTCACACCCCTGGCGGAGTCCAAGAGATGACCACGGTCAATGAGCCCGGTCTCTACGCTCTGGTGCTAGGCAGCCGAAAAGCAGAGGCCAAACGCTTTAAGCGCTGGGTCACTCACGAGGTCCTGCCTGCTATCCGAAAGACTGGCTCCTACGCTGTGCCCGCAATCGCTGCATTGCCCGCACCTACGCAAGACCGTGTCACATCGTTGCTCTTGATTGGTGAAGCTGTTGCCAAAGTTCCGGGTGTGAAAGCAGGCATTGCCATGGCTGCAACCCTCACGTGCATCCATGAAAACACCGGACTGGCCATTGAGACATTGCGCCGTGCGCTGCCTGCAGCCAACGAGCCGATCTGCTCCTTGAATGCCACTCAACTTGGCAAGCTGGTTGGCCTGTCAGCAAAGACCACCAACCTGCGCCTGGCCAACTTGGGTCTGCAAGTGCGCAATGAGCGCGATGAGTGGGAGTTGACCGAGATTGGTGAGGCCTGGGCGGAAGCCATGCCGTATTCGCGCAATGGACACAGCGGGTACCAGATTCTCTGGAATCCGACCGTTGCCCAAGAGATGCGGGAGGTGGCGTAATGGCACTTCCGATCATTACCGCTGATCAACGCCTGCGCGAGAAAAAAGGCGTCAAGCTGGTTCTTCTTGGCAAGAGCGGCATTGGAAAAACCACGCAGCTCAAAACGCTGCCAGAGGACAAGACGCTGTTCGTCGATCTTGAGGCTGGTGACCTGGCCGTCAAAGACTGGCGAGGGGACTGCGTTCGTCCAACCACCTGGCCGGAGTTTCGGGATCTTGTTGTGTTCTTGGCAGGGCCGAACCCTGCATTGCCCCCGGAAGCTCCCTACTCGCAGGCGCACTACGCGCATGTGTGTGAGCAATACGGTGATCCGAGCCAGCTGACCAAGTACGACTGCTACTTCGTTGACAGCATCACTGTGCTGGCACGCCTGGCACTGATCTGGGCCAAGACTCAGCCGCAGGCGATGTCTGATCGAACAGGCAAACCCGATACCCGTGGTGCCTATGGCCTTTTGGGTAGCGAGATGCTCGGTGCGCTGATGCATCTGCAACACGCTCGCGGCAAGCACGTTGTGTTCGTGGCCATCCTGGACGAGCGCCTCGATGACTTCAACCGCAAGGTGTTCGTCCCGCAAATCGAAGGCTCAAAGACGGCTGCCGAGTTGCCCGGCATCGTCGATGAAGTTGTGACGTTGGCCGAGATCAAGGCCGAAGACGGCGCGCCCTATCGCGCCTTCGTGACGCACACGCTCAACCCCTATGGCTTTCCAGCCAAAGACCGTTCAGGCCAGCTCGAAATGCTTGAACCCCCAAACCTGCTCGCTCTCATCGAGAAGTGCGCAGCAGCAACCCAACCTCAAAACAACAAGGAGTAAACCATGTCCGCTTGGAACGATTTCAACGATGCCGAACAACAACAATCATTTGACCTGATCCCCAAGGGCACGGTGGCTCCGGTGCGCATGACGATCAAGCCGGGTGGCCATGACGATGCAGCTCAAGGCTGGACGGGTGGTTATGCAACCCATAGCTTTGAGACGGGAAGCATTTTCCTCGCCTGCGAGTTCGTGATCCTGGACGGTGAATACGCTCGTCGCAAGATGTGGTCAAACGTCGGCTTGCACAGCACCAAGGGGCCTGCCTGGGGAAACATGGGGCGCACATTCATTCGTGCTGTCCTGAATTCTGCTCGCAATATCCAGCCCCAGGACAACTCTCCCCAAGCATCCGCCGCACGTCGCATTCAAGGCTTCAACGAGCTCGATGGCATTGAGTTCGTGGCTCGCATCGATGTTGAGAAAGACGGACGCGGTGAACTTCGCAACGTGGTGAAGATTGCCGTGGAGCCTGACCAGCCGGACTACCCGCGTGCGTCAGCGCCTGCCGCTCAGCGTCCTGCTGCGACCTATCAAGCACCTCCTGCCAGCAGTGCTCCTGCACAGGCCGGGCGCGCACCTGTCTCGGGCAAACCGAGCTGGGCTCAGTAAGGAGGGTTAATGAAATGCTGGGTCTGCAACAGACAGGCCCGGGGTTTCGGCCACACCGACAACCGTCACGGTGTGGGCCATCCCCGGCGCTACCCAATCGACTGGGTTTTCTGCTCGAAAAAATGTCAGGACGTCTTCCATGCGATGTACGGGAACTGGCAGCGCGCACTCGATGGGCGAGTCGATATGAAGGAGGTTCCCATGATCGATCCTTCTGATATCGAGCTGGCCTCCATGAAGAAGTGCCTCAAGGCATTCGGTGAGTCAGCAGGCGAAATTGGCTTTGACAAACCACTGGGGGAATATTCCGAAGAGCAAGCCCTGCGCGTCATCGATGCCATCGTGACATGCTGGACCGATGCCATGCTGGCACATCACGAACAGACGAAGTTTCCGCCAGTGCGTGGGATGAAGGCAACGCCTGATCCTCTGGCACACCCATTCGCCGACATGGAGGATGACTTGCCTTGGGTGGTGGAAGGAGAGAAGAAATGATGGACTTCAATTCTTCTTCCAGCATCTCGGGTCAGGTCAGTGCG
This sequence comes from uncultured Burkholderiales bacterium, assembly GCA_937927685.1. Lineage (GTDB taxonomy): Bacteria > Pseudomonadota > Gammaproteobacteria > Burkholderiales > Burkholderiaceae_C > Limnohabitans. The sequence continues at coordinate 4,143 of CALBSC010000020.1, forward strand.
CTCATCGATGCCGCGCTGCAAAAGCGGCAGGCCGAACAACGTCCGAGAAGTTATCTCGGTGCATCGCGCTTAGGCGTCTCTTGCGAGCGAGCCTTGCAGTACGAGTTTGCGAAGGCTCCAGTAGATCCTGGTCGTGAGCATCCTGGTCGATTGCTTCGCATCTTTGAGCGTGGCCATCTCTCAGAGGAAAGCATGATCCAGTGGATGCGGCAAGCAGGCTTTGATCTGCGCACGACCAAACCCAATGGCGAGCAATTCGGATTTGCGGCACTCGATGGTCGCTTGGCTGGCCACATTGACGGTGTGATCGTTGGTGGTCCTGATGGCTTTAAGTATCCCGCCTTGTGGGAGAACAAATGTCTTGGCTCCAAGTCCTGGCGTGACCTCGAGAAAAACAAGCTGGCGATCTCAAAGCCGATCTATCACGCACAGGTGGTGCTGTACCAGGCCTATCTGGAGCTGCATGAGAACCCTGCGGTTTTCACGGCAGTCAATGCCGACAGCATGGAGATCTATACCGAGTTGGTGCCCTTTGATGCGGCATTGGCGCAGCGCATGTCTGACCGTGCGCTCAAGGTGATCTCTGCGACCGACGCGGGCGAGTTGCTCGCGCGTGCTTACCAAGACCCCACTCATTTTGAATGCCGGATGTGCTCATGGCAGGACCGGTGCTGGAGACAAATCAATGACGGACGTTAATCAAATTCTCAGCGAAAAGCTGGTCGATGCACATGAGGCGGCCTACTGCTTGAAGATGCCTTTGTACCTTTTCACACACCCCAAAGAGCGTGAACGTCTGGGTCTGCCGCATTACCGCGTCGGAAAGATGGTTCGCTTCAAGGTGAGTGAACTGATGGAGTGGATGCAGGTGGGGGGAGAGAAGTCGGATGCTTGATTTCAATGACAACGACTCGCCTGCGCACAAAGACACGGACGCCACCAGGGAGCAGTTGCGTGCATCGCTGATTGATCGACTCGAATCGGTTCTGACGGGATTGTTCCCTGCTGGCAAGAAGCGACGCGGCAAGTTTCTGATCGGGGACGTCTTGGGCAGTCCTGGTGACAGCCTCGAGGTTGTCCTTGACGGGGAAAAGGCAGGTCTCTGGACAGATCGAGCCACTGGTGACGGCGGCGACATCTTTGATCTGATCGCGGCCTACCTCGGCGCAGACGTTCAGTCCGACTTTCCTCGGGTACTTGACTATGCCGCTGACCTGGTTGGCCAGGCTACGCCCACCCAAACCCGCAAGGCCAAGAAGGAAGCTCCGGTAGATGAGCTGGGACCAGCTACGGCCAAGTGGGACTACTTTGATCCCACAGGCCACCTGATCGCCGTGGTCTACCGCTATGACCCACCCGGAGGCAAGAAGGAGTTCCGTCCCTGGGATGCCAAGCGGCGCAAGATGGCTCCGCCTGATCCTCGTCCGCTGTACAACCAGCCGGGGATGCTTGCTGCTGAGCGAGTGATCTTGGTCGAAGGCGAAAAGTGTGCGCAGGCATTGATAGCCGCAGGCATCACGGCCACGACGGCGATGCACGGAGCCAACGCACCGGTGGACAAGACTGACTGGTCACCTTTGGCGGGCAAGGTCGTCCTGGTCTGGCCTGATCGGGATAAGCCGGGCTGGGAGTACGCGATGGCAGCGGCGCAGGCGGTATTGGACGCTGGCGCGCTCTCGTGCGATGTGCTCTTGCCGCCAGATGACAAGGCCGATGGCTGGGATGCAGCCGATGCGTTGATCGAGGGCTTTGACGTTGACACGTTCATTGCGTCTGGGCCGCGCATGTGCGTGAAGTCCACCAAGGCCATGACAACGCAGGACGCCACGGTGTGGGCGACCGACGATGCACTGACGCTTGCGTTCACCTCCCGATACGCGGATGAGTGGCGCTATTGCGCAGCCTGGGGGAAATGGCTGGTGTGGACCGGTTGCCGTTGGCAACCCGATGAGACCTTGATGTCACATCACCTCATTCGCGCTATTTGTCGTGAGGCTGCGCTCAAGGTGGACTCGCATCGCCTTGCCGCCAAGTTGCTGGCCAGCAGCACGGTAGGCGGTGTCGATCGCATGGCCAGGTCAGATCGCCGCCATGCCTCCACTACCGAGGAGTGGGACGCTGACCTCTTCTTGCTCAACACCCCCGGCGGCGTGGTCAATCTCAAGGTGGGCGTGACGCGTCCGCACGACCGAGCTGACCGCATGACCAAGATTGCCACGGCTACTCCTAAGGGTGACTGTCCGCAGTGGAAGGCATTCTTGAACGATGTGACCGGCGGCGACCTTCTCTTGCAGGAGTACTTGCAGCGCATGGCGGGTTACTGCCTGACCGGGGCAACCAGCGCCCACGCATTGTTCTTCCTCTATGGGACCGGTGCGAACGGCAAGTCGGTGTTCGTGAACACCTTGGCCAGCATCTTGGGCGACTACGCCACGAGCGCACCCATGGACACGTTCATGGATGCTCGAGGTGACCGCCACCCAACCGACCTGGCTGGTCTGCGCGGCGCACGCTTTGTCGCGTCAGTGGAAACCGAGCAAGGCAGGCGCTGGAACGAGTCCAAGGTCAAGGCCATCACGGGTGGTGACAAGGTGTCGGCGCGCTTTATGCGTCAAGACTTCTTTGAGTACATCCCGCAGTTCAAGCTGCTCATTGCGGGCAACCACAAGCCATCGATCCGTAACGTGGATGAGGCCATGAAGCGGCGTCTGCACCTTATCCCCTTCACGGTGACGATCCCGCCTGAGAGGCGTGACGGCAAGCTGACCGAGAAACTGTACGCGGAGCGTGACGGTATTTTGGCCTGGGCGGTCGAAGGGTGTCTGGCATGGCAACGCGATGGCTTGCGTCCACCCGAGTGCGTGGTTTCGGCAACTGAGGAGTATTTCGAAGCGGAAGACGCCTTGGGCCAATGGATCGAAGAGCGCTGCATCTTGAGCAAGACCCATCGCGAAGGCGTCTCAGATCTGTTTACCGATTGGCGTGAATGGGCTGAGCGTGCTGGCGAGTACGTGGGCTCGATCAAACGGTTTTCCGAGTTGATGTCGACCCGCAAGTTCGAGAAATGCCGACTGCATGGCGGTGCGCGCGCAATCGCGGGCATCAGTCTACGACCCAAACCTCATATCGGTGGCGGCTACCCGTACCGAGACGATTGAACAAACCCATGGTGACGGATTTGACAGTCTTACTGATTAACCCCTTACGCGTGCGCGTACGCACACGATAGAGAGTTAACCGTGAAACGTGTCAAACCCGTCACCCAGCAAAAAACTGGAGACGAAATGAACATGACGATTCTTGCCCTGGACCTGGGCACAACGACTGGCTGGGCATTGATGCAGGCAGACGGTCAAATCACAAGCGGCAGCCAATCCTTCAAGCCTCAACGCTTCGAAGGTGGTGGCATGCGGTTCCTGAAATTCAAACGCTGGCTCACAGACGTCAAGCAATGCACCTCAGGCATTGACCTGGTCGTGTTCGAGGAAGTTCGAAGACATGCGGGAGTTGATGCCGCACATGCATACGGTGGCTTCATGGGCCAACTGACCGCATGGTGTGAGCACCATCAAATCCCCTACGAAGGCGTGCCAGTCGGAACGATCAAGAAGCACGCAACCGGCAAGGGAAACGCTGGCAAGGAGGACATGATCGCGAGCGCACAAGCACGTGGCCACAACCCTGCAGACGACAACGAAGCGGACGCGATTGCATTGGTCTACCTGACCCACGCTCGCCAGATGCCACAGGAGGTGTGAGATGAAAGTCCCTGCACAACCCTATCGCTGCGCTCTTGGAAAGGTGCAGCCTGTCGTGACTGACCTAGATGCCGTCAAGCGTTCAGGCTGGCGTGAGCAACACATCCTGGTCATCTCCGATCAGGACGAGCGACTGGACTTCCTCGAGCGTGAGTTCATCAAGCGCATTGGCGAGCGTCTCTATGGAGCAGGAGGCAAGCATGACTAAGACGATCACCATCTGGACTGTTGATGATGTGGCAGCACGTTTTAGTGATGCCGCTTACACGTCCTACCGACTTCCTCCCGTGCGTGTCCAGGGATATGCAAGCCCTTGGATGAGCCTTGCCATGCAAGTGCCCAATCGCTACCCGGACCCTGAGCGTGTCTATCGCCCCATGCCACCCGGCCCTGAGGCGGTCGAACGCATGCTCGAGACGATGCGTTGGGTTCAGTGGTTGGAGGAGGAGCAACGACACCTAGTCTGGATGCGGGCCAAGCGATACGAGTGGCATCAGATCGGTCGTCGCTTTGCCTGCGATCGAAACACTGCAGCCAGACGTTGGAAGAAGGCCATGCAACTGGTCACCGACAAGCTCAACGATGCAATCAACTCATGCGCGTAAATTGGCGTGATTTGAATGAATCGGTGGGCAATGTGGGTGCATCTGAGGCAATGAGCGAATTTACCCAGTGCAGCATTTCAGCCCAATTGAGCGTACATTTTCAGCTATGGTGTGGAAAGGAGTGCAGGCCACTCCCTCCACACAAATTTCTGGGTCCTTCCTCGCCAAATCCCTATGCGGGGGGCAAAGGCCCGAGATTTCGATAGCGACAGATTGAAAAACCGGGTTTGCAGTTCGCACCGGGTTTGCACCTCCCCCAATCCCCCCAAGGAATTTATGACTCCCGAGATCAGAATGATCGCGGTGGATGCGCTCATCCCTTATGCGCGCAACGCCCGCACACACAGCGATGGCCAGGTGGCTCAGATCGCAGCATCCATTGCCGAGTTTGGTTTCACCAACCCCATCCTGTCGGATGGTGCGCGCGGAGTGATTGCTGGGCATGGCCGATTGATGGCTGCCCGCAAGTTGGGGCTCACAGAAGTGCCCGTCATCGAACTGGCACACCTGACGCCCACCCAGAAGAAAGCCTACATCCTGGCCGACAACAGAATTGCCGAGAACGCAGGCTGGGACGAAGAACTCCTGAAGCTGGAGTTGGCTGAGTTGCAGGCTGCCGAGTACGACCTGGATCTGATGGGATTCAGTGATGAGGAAATCGACAAGCTTCTCAATGGCGATGAACAAAGCGATGGTCTGACCGACGAAGACGCAGTCCCGGAAACCCCTGTGGAACCTGTCTCAAAGCCGGGCGACCTGTGGATTCTCGGCAACCATCGCTTGCTTTGTGGTGACTCGACCCTGCTGACGGATGTCGAGCGATTGATGGATGGCCAATTGGCCGACATGGCGTTTACCGATCCACCCTACAACGTGGACTACGGCAACAGCGCCAAGGACAAGATGCGCG
>CALBSC010000021.1 GCA_937927685.1 uncultured Burkholderiales bacterium
TGGTGGTGAGTGCGAGCGATGTGGACACGGGTGCGACGCTCACGTACACGCTGGGCTCCAGGATTGAAGCGATGGCGGCCGTTCACCAGACGGCTGGTCTCAAGTCTTCATCAGGCTTTACCACTGCGTGGATTACGCCCAACCAGATGCAGACCAGCGCGGGACAGGGTTACGGGACGCTCAACAGCGACAGCCAGGGTCGTCTGTACGTCTGGAAAGAGTCGTCGACTGCACCCGGTGTGATGGAGGTGGTGCGTTACTCCAGTGCAGGGGTTCTGGATGCGGGCTACAAGGTGACCATCCCCGCCACGGTGGGTTTGTACAACCTGCTGGGCGTGACCGGTGATGGTGCGGTCTATGCGAAAGAGGTGAGCAGTGGTGGCTCGGTCACGACCGGGGTGTCGAAATATGTCCAGAGTGGCAATGCCACCGTGCTCGACACCACATTTGGCACGGCGGGTCATCTGGTGCTGAGCACGACAGCTGCAGGGATCAGTGTATTGGGCGTGCCCACCACATCTGGTGCACTCTACGTGCGTGAGGCAGGCAGTTCGGGTTACGACGAGATACATCGCTACTCTGCCGCCGGAACGCTCGACAGCACCTTCAAGGTGGTCTTGTCCAATATGACGCCAGCGGGTAGCAGCAATATCCAGGTACGCCGAGGTGTGTTTGGTGACGACAGCGTCTATGTGGTGCAGGAGTTGACAACCTGGTCAACGAGTCTGACGAACACGCTGGTCTCACAGGTCAGTTTGAACGTGCAGCGCTACACCGCCAGCGGTGCCCTGGACAGCCATTACAGCCTGACGATCCCGGGGTTGGGGCTCTCGGCACTGAGGGGTGTCAATGGTGGTGGCGTTCTGGTTGAAACGAACGTCTGGGACACCAGCAATATGTCGCACGCGGCACTGCGGCATTACAAGACGGACGGGTCACTGGACACGAACTACGGTACAGGTGGCACGCTGGTGATTCCAACTGGGGGTCAGTACGCGTTTGTCACGGGAGGCCTGGAAGTCGTGAATGCCCAGGGACAGGTGACGGTGTACGGACCCGAGGGGCATGCAGTGACATCGGGCGCAGTGGCCGGTTTGTCGTTCAATGCCTCCACACACACCTTCACGCTGGATGCGGCAAACGCGGCGTACAGCACGCTGACGGCTGGACAGACGCAGACTGTGTCGACGCACTACACGGTGACGGACCAAAACGGAACGTGGGACGAGGGCGAGGTCCAGATCACGGTGAGTGGGGACCGGATCTATGAGGGCTCCAGCGCCCAAGGCACGCTCAACAGCGGGTTGGACCAGGTGTTCATCCGTGACACGTCAGGGGATGACGCGGTTGATGTGAACATGACGCAGGGGGTTCGCGCGATTGGCAAGGATTCGAGCGGTCGCACGTACGTGGTGAACTGGAACGAGGTGTATCGCTCGGTGGTGGGGGACATGACGTCGAGCGGGTATGTGCAGGTGCATCGTTTCCTCAGCACGGGAGCGCTGGACACGACGTACGAGGTGAACCTGCCCACCACCAGCGGGACCCTGAGTTACACCGCCGGATGGGGAACCGCTTCCTACAAAATCCGCGCCATTGATGCAACCGGTGCGGTCTATGTCGAGAATTTCGGCAGCATGAGCGGTTCGTCTCCCCATGCGCTGGAGCGGTACCTCAGTGCTTCTTCGGGGATCCAATCAGACGCTTTGAGTGGGTCGGTGGTGAACAAGGATGCCAGTTACCTGGTCAATCTTGATATTCTGAACAGCTCGGTGCTGATGGGGACGACGGATGGCAAGTTCTATGTTCGAACCAATGTGGGTTCGAACATTGAAATTACCCGTTACAACACCACTGGCTCGTTGGATGAGACCTTTGGCACCCTGGCAAGTGGCTACAAGCTGGTGCTGACGGGGCTCAACACGGCCAGCAGCTTCAATGGCGTGTTCCCGTACAGCTCAGGGCCGGTGATTCAGCGCGGACCTTCCGGGGTGGATGACAAGCTGTATGTGAAAGTGTGGGACGCCACGGCGGGTACAACCGTGATCACGCGCTACACGAACACGGGTGTGCTGGATACGACGTACGCAATCAAGTTGCCTGTCGGGGTGGAGCCCAGCTACATTCGGGGACAGGATGGGGATGGCAAACAGTATGTGCAGCGGCAGTTGAGTGATGGCAGCTGGGTGCTTGAGCGGTACTCGCCCACGGTGGTGACGAACGGCAGCGCAACGCAGACGGCAAGTGTGGCGGATACGACGTTTGGCACGAATGGTCAAATCTCCCTTCCCGCCAATGCAACGGTGCTCACATACGGTGGTTTGCTGGGCGAGATTCTGGTGTTCACGAACACGAGCACGGCCGCAGGCATTCCGGACAAGATCTACAGCATGAGCACGGGTGCTTCGCTGGCTGTCAAGGACGGCTGGAGCCTGGATGTGGACGGCAACTACGTCTTTGACGCGACCCTGGCGACCTATGATTCGCTGGCAAAGGATGCCCAGGCGACGACGACGCTGAATTACAAGACGATCACGCTGGGCAGTGGGCCGACGGGGACGGCGACGACGTCGAGCCTGAACTTCAAGGTGATTGGAACCAACGACTGGCCGGTGGCACAGGATGCGAAGCTGGCGGCGACGACGGGGGCAAGTGCCAGTGTGGTGGTGAGTGCGAGCGATGCAGACACCGGAGCCACCTTGACCTACAGCCTGGGTTCAAGGATAGAAGGCTTTGCGCCGACCCTGCAGAGTCTGGGTCTCAAAATCCCGTCTGGCGTGATGAGCACGACCGCATACCTCAATGCGAGTCAGGGACAGGTACAGACGGCCACGGGTCAGAGCTACGGGTTCATGAACAGCGATGATCAGGGTCGTCTGTACGTGTGGAAGCAATCGACGACGTCGATGGCGGTGGAGATCCAGCGGTACTCCAAGGCTGGAGTGCTGGATGCTGGGTACAAGCTGACGATCCCGTCGGATGCGGGCGGCGCTTCATCCCTGCGAGGGGTGACCAATGACGGCTCGGTGTATGCGGTCAAGAACGGGGCAGTCGTCCGCTACCAGCTGGACGCCAGTGGTGCGAGCGTTGTGGACACGACCTATGGGGTGAACGGCCAGCTGGCGCTGGCTGGTGCGAACCCGGGGCAGGTGATCGGCACGCCCACCAGCACAGGCGGGCTGTATGTGCTGGAGACGGTTCAGGACTCGACATCAGCGAGCGGTCATCTCGAATTGCACCGGTACACCTCAGCAGGCGTGCTGGACAGCACCTTCAAGGTGGTTCTGCCATCACTGACCGCCACCGATTACAGCAGTTTCCAGGTGCGACGTGGTGTGTACGGGGATGACAGTGCCTACATGCTGCAGGCCTATTCGTTCACCACGACGACCAACGCCATGAGCACAAGCAGTTATGGTGTGCAGGTGCTGCGGTACACGGCCAGCGGGGCCCTGGACAGTCACTATTTGGTCACGCTCCCGAACGCAACGACTTCACAGATTCGCAGTGCCAACGGCGGCGGCGTCCTGATCGAGACCACGGTGACAGACAGCCAGGGCATGCAGCTGGCCGCCTTGCAGCATTACAAGCCGGACGGCACCCTGGACACGAACTATGGGACGGCTGGTACGCTGGTGATTCCGTCGGGCAGTCAGTACACCCTGGTGCCTGCCGGGCTGGAGATGGTCAATGCGCAGGGCCAGGTGACGGTCTATGGCCCCGAGGGTCATGTGGTGACCTCCAGTGCAGTGGCCGGTTTGACCTTTGATGCCGACTCGCACACGTTCACCCTGGATGCGACCAATGCGGCGTACAGCACGTTGACGGCGGGACAAACACAGACGGTCTCCACGCACTACACGGTGAAGGACCAGTTCGGCACCTGGGACGAGGGCGAGGTGAAGATCACCGTCACGGCTCCCTCCACCTCCGGCAAGGTCATCGATGGTTACATCTCCGGCGCACAGGTGTTCCTGGATTCCAACGGCGATGGTGTGCTCAATTCGACAGATGCGAATCAGAACGGCAAATGGGACTCGGGTGAGGGCGAGGCCTGGACGCAGTCGGGTGCCGATGGCGCCTATGTGCTGCCCGTGAACACGGCGGGTGTGCCCATCGTGGCCTCAGGTGGGACGGACATGTCCACCAACTTGCCGTTCTCCGGCAAGCTGGTAGCACTGGCTGGGTCCAGCGTGATCACGCCGCTGACAACGGTGGTGGCCTCGCTGGTGGCGCAACGGGTGGCTGCGTACAAGAGCACGCATGCCAACGCGGCACCGTCCTCCACAGACCTCAAGACAATGATGGACCAGGCCAAGACGGATGTGGCCAAGGTGCTGGGCGTGGGGTCGGTAGACCTCGCGACGTTCGACCCCATTGCTGTCTTGCAAAACAACACGGCCACCACGACCGACAAGGCCAACGCGCTGACGGTGCAAAAAGCCGCCGTGCAAGTCCTGAATGTCCTGGGCGCCGCAGCGCAACAGGTGGGCGGCTCGAGTGGTGCCAGCACGGCGCTCGGTCTGCTGGCGGGCAAAGTGGACCAGTTAAGCACCGGCACCACCACGCTTGACCTGAGCAGTTCGGCGGTATTGGGGACGGTGGGCATTGATGCGACGCGCCAGGCGTTGCTGTCAAGCCTCAATTCGCAGGTTCGGTCTGCGGGCGACCTGACTGCCCTGGTCGGGTTGCAGCAGATGGCGGGCACCTCCAGCGGATCGGCGAACGGGGCTACAACTGCCGTGGCCAACGGATCCACCACCACCCAGGGCGGTCCTGCATTGCAATCGGCCCTGGCCATGGGTACCCAGATTGTGCTGACCTACGATACGACCCTGGACAGCGCGCATGCCCCCTCCACCGTGGCTTTCACGGCATTGGTGAACAATGCCCCGGTGACCGTGTCAGCGCTCAGCGTGGCAGGCTACCAGGTGGTGCTGACCCTGTCCTCGACGGTTGCGGCCAACGCTTCGCTGAGCCTGACTTACGCTGCGGGGGCTTCCAGTGCGCTTACCACCAATGCCGCCATCCAGAATTTGACGGGGGTTGACGCCTCGGGCTTCTCATTGCCGACCTTGTCTGTCAGCGTCTCACCGTTGGTGCTTGACCTCAATGACGATGGCGTGCTCACCACGGCGCAGGCGGCTCAGCACCTGTTCCAGCTGACACCCGCGACGCCCGTAGTGCTCAAAGGCTGGATTGCGTCTGCGGATGCTTTCCTGATTCGAGATTTCAACGGCAACCACCAGGTGGACAATGGCGCCGAGTTGTTCGGGATGGGCACCGCGCTGCCATCAGGGGCGCTGGCTGCCAACGGCTTTGATGCGCTCGCGGCGCTGGATAGCAATGCAGACGGTGTCATCAATGCTGCCGATGCGGACTTCTCGACCCTCGGCGTGTGGCAGGACGCCAATGGCAACGGTATCAGCGATGCGGGCGAACTCAGCACCCTGGCGGATCATCACATCGTTCAACTCGATCTGAACCCGCGTGTCGGCTCTTCCCTGGACCACGGCAACCTGCTGGGCCTGCTGTCGGCGTACCACACCGACGATGGCCAGGTGCACAGCCTGACCGATGTCTTCTTTGACACCTACTCGGGCGCCTCTGCCCTGGTGGCGGCGGCCGAGCAACTGAAGACGGGTTCGTCGACCGGTCACGACCTGATGCAGACTTTGTCCGCAGCGGGATTCGGGCCTGTACAAGCGGCCCGGACCGAGTCCTTGACCGTGAGTGATGAGCTGGCGGCGGTGCTGGTGGAGGGTGGCTGGCTGACGGCTGACGCGCAGGCGCAGGTCACGGTGCAAACGCAGGGCGTTGACCCCTTGCTCCATCTCAGCCTGCAGGACATGGCCGGACTGGGCGTGGACCAGGTGCAGTTGAGTGGGCATGCCACGGTGGACCTGGGGCAACCGTCCTTCACCCGGAACGAACTGGCTCAACTGCTGGATGCCCTGCAAGGCCAACGGACCACAGCCCAACAGCCGATGTTCTCGGACCTTGGGGCCACGCTGGTCATGGACAATGCAGTGCTCAACGATTTGTTGTCAGGCCAGTCGCAAGGCGACCCGGTGGTGCAAGCCATCTTGACGTCACTGTCCGCCCTGGGAGTGGATCAACTGGACGGTGTGGAGGCTGCACAGCAGTCTTCTGCATCCGGTGTGTCCGCGGCGCAATCCGTGGCGCTGGTGTCGGCACTCAGTGGTGCGGTCGAGGTGCAACTGCTCGGGCCGGATCCGCAGGACCTGACCCAAATGATCGACTTTGACCCCTTGAACAAGCCGCTGGCCTGACCCGAGAAAGAGCCTGGATGACGATGTCTGCTTCCCCCCCTGCGGCTTCCGCGACGGATGACCAGGGGCGACCCTTGCAGGATGTGCTGGCGCAGTGCCGGCGCGCGCTGGGCGTGGCGTTTGGCCTGACGTTCCTGATTGACCTGCTGGGACTGACCCCCATGCTGTACATGATGAGCGCCTATGACCGGGTCTTGTCCTCGCGCAGTGGGGTCACCCTGGTGTCGCTCACGCTGGTGGTGCTGGGGTTTTACGTGTTCTGGTCGGCCCTGGAATGGATACGGGCGCGCCTGATGGTGCGACTGTCGCTGCGGATTGACTGGGAGTTGGCCGCCGACGTGTTCGACGCATCATTTCGTCGTTTTGTGGATCGGCGCAACGTGAATGTCCATCAGGTGCTGGGCGACCTCGTGGCCCTGCGTCAGTTCATGACGGGTGCGCCCGTGCTGGCGCTGATGGATGCGCCGTTTGGCGTGGTCTTCATCCTGATCGCGGCCCTGTTTCATCCTTACCTGGCGCTGTTTGCCGCTGCGGCCGCCTTGCTCATGGTGGTGCTCTCGGTCATCACCCTGCGCTGGACCTCGCCGCTGCTGAAGCAGGCCAACAATGCCAATGCCGAAGCGTCCCGGGTAGCGGCCAACGGCCTGAAGCAGGCCGACACAGCGCTGGCCCTGGGCATGATGCGCGCCGTGCGCAACCGCTGGTACGCCCAACATCGACAGTTCCTGACGCATCAGGTCAACGCATCCGAGGCTTCAGGCCTGTTGGGGGGCGTCTCCGGGTTCTTGCAAAAAGCCTTGCCATCGCTGCAGTTGGGCCTGGCGGTGTACCTGGCGATGGAAAACCTGATCACCGGCGGCATGGTGATCGTGGCCTCGATGCTGATTGGCAAGGCGGTGGCGCCCGTACAAAAACTCATTGCCAGTTGGAAGGACATCGTGGCCGCACGCCAGGCGTACGACCGGCTCACCGAGTTGATGAGCCACGATGCCCGGCATCAGGCGCCTCGCATGGCCTTGCCGCCGCCCACCGGCCGTCTGACCGTGACCGCCGCCAGCGCACTGCCTCCTGGCAGCGACAAGCCGGTGCTGACAGACATCCAGTTTGCCCTGGAGCCCGGTCAGGTGCTGGCCATTGTGGGCCCCAGCGCTGCAGGCAAGACCTCGCTCGTCAAATTGCTGCTGGGCGTGTGGCGACCCTCCCAGGGGTCGGTGCGACTGGACGGTGTCGAGTTGAGCGACTGGAGCCATGACGAGGTCGGCCCGCTCATCGGCTATGTGCCGCAGGAGATCGACTTTCACGAAGGTACCGTGGCCGACAACATCGCACGTCTGGGTGAGGTGAATGCCGAACAGGTGGTGGCTGCGACGCAGGTCATCCAGATGCATGAGACGATTCTGAAATTCCCCAAGGGCTACGACACGCCGATGGGTGATACCGGGTTCACCCCCTCAGGGGGACAACGCCAACGTCTGGCCATTGCCCGGGCCTTGTACGGCATGCCGCGCTATGTGGTGATGGACGAGCCCAACTCCAACCTGGATGAACAGGGCGAGCAGGCCTTGATGGAGGCGGTCCAGGCGCTCAAGGCGGCTGGATCGACGGTGATCCTGACCACTCACCGGCCCAGGCTGATCGGCATGGTGGACCGGATGTTGTTGTTGCGCGAAGGCCGGCAAGTGGCGTTCGGCGATGCCCAGGAAATCATGCAGGCCCTGCGAAAACTGCAGGTGGTGTCGACCGAGGACCGCGCCGTCGCGGAGGCCCCGACGGGCACGGAAGGGGAGGCGCGATCATGAGCCAGTCCGAGCAGACGTCGCGCTGGTTCGAGGGCTGGAACCCCTACGACCTGAGTCGCCTGACCCCACGGGACATCGAGCCCGTGCGGGTGCACGAATCGCCGCTGCGACGGGTGGCCGCCGTCTGGTTCCTGGGCGCTTTCCTGCTGTTCTTGCTGTGGGCCTTCTGGGCGCCGATTGATGCGGGCGTTTCCGTGCAGGGCTCGGTGAGTGTGCTGGGCAACCGCAAGGCGGTGCAGCACCCGTCGGGTGGGGTGGTGCAGTCGATCCGGGTGCGTGAAGGCATGCGGGTGAAGGAGGGGGATCTGCTGTTGCGCATCAACCCCTTGAAGTCGGATGCCGAACTGGCCGGGGTCGAGTTGCAATACATCAACTTGCTGGCCACGGAATCGCGTTTGCGCGCCGAGCAAAACCAGTTCGGACCCATCGTGTGGAGCGATGAACTGGGCCGGCGCTTCAAGGCGGGTCAGGCGGCAGTGAAGGAGGCCAAGCAGTTGCAAACCAAGCTGCTGCAGTCCCGCCGAGCCGAGTACGAGGCGCAGACGGCCGGGCTGGATGAGCAGATCCGGGGCTTGCGACGGGTGCTGGAGTCGCGCGCCATCCAGCTCAAGAGTTTGCAGCAGGAAATGGTGAACACGATCGAGTTGGCCCGGGGAGGCTTCGTGCCCCAGAACCAGGCCAACCAGGCCGAGCGGCAGAAAAGCGAACTGGACTCCAGCATCGCCAGCACCCAGGCCGAACTGGCGCGGGCCCAGTTGCAGAAAGCGCAGTTGCACAGTGCCTTGCTCAAGGACATTCACCAGCAGTTGCAGGAGGCACAAAAGAACCGCGATGCCCTGCTCGGGCGTCTGGACGCCGCCAAATTCGACCGCGAGCTGACCGAGGTGCGTGCGATGGTGTCGGGCAGCATCGTCGGCTTGAAGGTGTTCAGTGTGGGCGGGGTGATTTCGCCGGGGCAGACGCTGATGGAGATCGTGCCCGAAGAGGAACACCTGATCATCCAGGCCAAGATCCCGGCACTCATCATTGACAAGGTCACGCCGGGCATGCCGGCGGATTTGCGGTTCGTGAGCTTCAACCAGTCCACCACACCGGTGGTGCCCGGTGTGGTGAGGGTGGTGGGGGCCGACAAGGAGCCCGTGACCAACCCGAACGAGCCCGAGTACTACCTGTCTCAGGTGGAAGTGACCCCGGCCGGCCTGCAGATGCTGGGTTCGTTGAAAATCCAGCCCGGCATGCCGGTGGATGTGGTGGTGAAGTCGGGTGAGCGGTCCTTCATGAGTTATTGGCTCAAACCGTTGACCGACAAAATGGCGGTGGCTTTTAAAGGTTGAGACGCTTCATGAATTTGTCCATGGTTCGTAACGGTGGCGGTTGGCTGGCCGGGGTGCTGATGCTCCTGGTGCAACCTGCCTGGTCCATTGATTTGGTCACCGATTTTCACAAGGCGATGCAATTTGATCCCCGCTATCGCGGTGCGGTGGCCGACAAGGGTGTCAACATGAGTCTGGCCGAGCAGTCGCGTGTGGCCTTTTACCCGGAAGCCAACTACAACACGCAGCGCTTGCAAAACGACGTCTCGGGTCGTCGCACCATGACGATCACCCAGCCCTTGCTCAGTGCCGAAAAATGGGCCACCTGGCGGATGCAGGATCCACGCGTCGCGGCGGCGCAGTCCACCCTGATGGCCCAGCAAAACGACCTGGCCTCGCGCCTGTTCAAGGCGGCCACCGCTGTGGTGCTCGCGCAAGAAAACCATCGGCTCAACCAGTCCAAGCTCGATGCCTTGACGCAGCAAGCGGATCGGGCGCGCCGGCTGTATGCCTTGGGGCAAGGGACCGTGACGGATCTGCGCGACCTCGAGGTGAAGATCGCGCAAGCCAGGGCACAGCATCTGCTGCTGGGCACCCAGATCGATTCGGCGTTGCGACAGTACGCGGCGATTGTGGGGGAGCGCCCCAGTGCCAGCACGTTTGAACTGGCGCCGACACAACCGGTGTTCACGGTGCCTGCGCTGCAGGTGTGTATTGACAGCGCACTCGAGGGCAACCCGGGGGTGCAGTCGGCGCGCATGAGCGAGCGCGTCGCGCAACTGGACATGGAGCGTGCCCGTGGTGCCATGCTCCCGACCCTGTCTGCCGCTTACATCAACAGCACCTCGAACAACCTCACCAATACCTCCACCGGGCTGGTGCTGAACATGCCCTTGCAGGCCTCCACGATGGTGGGTTACCAGACGGCGCAGGAAAACTACCAGAAGGCGCTGGAAGCCCGTCGCGAGGCCGAGGAGAAGGTGCGCGTTGAGGTGGAGCGCATGTGGTCACAACTGAATTCCGGGTTTGAGTTGCTCAAGGCGCAGCAGGAGGCCATCGAGGCGGCACAACTGAGCGTTGAGGCCAACACGCGCAGTTTCCAGGGCGGGGTGCGCGCGTCGGTGGATGTGGCCAACGCCATCCAGATCGTGTTTCAGGTCCGGAGTGAATACGCTTCGCTGGCCGTGGGCCAGGCCGAAAACCTCCTGACCCTGCACACGCTGCTGGAAGCCACACCCGTGGACGGGATGTCGCGCGCGCAGCGCTTTTTGTTTGCCCCCTGAATTTTCTGAACCTGCATTGAAGGCTTCCTATGAAACAACTGATACGACTCTGCCTCCTGGGTGTTGCGCTGCAGGTGCCCCTGGCTGAGGCCCAGATCAACAATCAGAAATCGAACCTGTCCGCTGTGTCGCAAGTGGTGTCGACCACCACGGTCAATGCGCTGTCTGCCTCCTACCTGTCTGCCATGATGGGGGGCATGGGCGTGTTCCGCTGGCGCCTGGGCGAGGCTTCCGACACCGGGGTGGGCCTCAAGGGGCTGGCTGCGGCCGCGGAGGACAGTCCGTGGAGTCTGTGGGCCACGCCGGTGCGCAGCACCTTTCGCAACAACATCGAGCCCATCACGTCCAATGGTGCCGTGACCTTGGGCATCGGGGGGCTGGAATACCGGGGCGACGGACCGTGGATGGGTGGCCTGAGTTTGTCCGTCGACCATCTCTCGGCCACCACACACAACTCGGCTGCCTCACCGGCGACCTCGGGTTCGCTCACGGGCAGCGGCTTCACACTGGCGCCTTACGCCATCTACCAGTTCACCCCGACACGCGCCCTGGACCTGAGTTGGGGAGCGGGTCGCTCCAGCATGGACTATGTCAGCACCACCAGCAGCAACCCAGTGGATCACCGCCGCCTGGCCTCGGTGGGCTTGACGGACATTCATGACCTGGGCCGGTTCTTCCTCATGCTCAAGGCCGGTTACAGTTTGACCAAGGACGCGGTTTATGCCTCCTCGGGCAACTCGGAAACCTTCTTGCGGCAGACCCGCGTGGGCGCGCAGTTGATGATGCCCGGCGAGCTGTATTCACCCTTTGTGGCTTACTACCAGCTCTACAACAACCTGTCCCTGAAGGGCGACGGCACCTCGCCCGTCGAGTACAGCACTGTGGGACAGGTGCAGCTCGGCCTGAATGTGGCCTCGGGCCCGGTGTTCGGTTCGCTCGTGCTTCAGCACGAGCGTGACCGTCAGCAACTGCGCGCCTACATCGGGTATCGTTACTGAGTTTCAACTGTCGACAACGTTATGGAAGCCAAGCAAGCGACTGCCAGTTTCACCGTGGATATCGAGCACCTGCATGCGCTGGGTGTGGTGGATCCTTACTCCCCGAAAAGTCTCGAGCTCTACAGTTCGGGCCAATTGAGCAGCGAGGAGCGCCTGTACTTCACCTTGTGGGGGTCTTCCCAGCTGAGCACGGCCTCATTCAGCGCCCGCCAAAAACTGGTGACCAAGGGCGCCGAGGTGCACGCAGCCTACTTCATCGTGTCCGGGCACATGCTGGCCATCGACGGGGACGATATTTACCGGCTTGGGCCGGGCAGTGTGATTGGCCTGGCTGAAGGCCTGGCCGGATTGCCCTACAGCATGACCGTGGTGGCCGTGGGGGCTGTGCAAGCCAGGCTGGTGGCGATGCACAAGGTGGACCTGCTGCTGCCCAAGATGCCCGCGGGGTTGCGAGGCATTTTGCGCTCCGCGGTGATGCGTACCCTGGCCCTGAAAAACACGCCGGAGGCCTTGAAATGAGCGATTTCCAGGAGGTTCGTTTTCAGCCCGGCGAGCGCTTGTTCAATGCGGGGGACCCCGCCGACAAGTTGTATGTGATCCAGTCCGGCACGGTGCAGATGCTGGATGCCAAGTCCGGGGTGGCTTTTGCCAGCCTGGGTGCCGGGCAGTCGTTCGGCGAACAGGCCATGTTGCCAGGCGGTATTCGGGGCGCTTCGGCACAGGCTCAGGATGAGGTGATGTGCTTGCAGATCACTGCCGACAGCCTCAAGGAGTTGCTGACGGCCCAGTCGCCCGTCATGACCGCCGTGTTTGAGGCTTTGCTGTTGCAGCAAAGCATGCACAACGCGTTGCGAAAGCGTGGCTGATGGACTCGCGCCTGATTTCCGATGACAACCCCCCGGGCGCGGCCATGCTGGGTGCCCTGGAGGTGAGCTTGCTCAACCTGCGGACGTATTGGCCCGAAGGCTGGCCGGGGCTGGGGCTTGTGTTCGAGCGGTGCGTGCAGCAGTTGGGGTATCCGGTGCAGCCCCGCGACCCACGTCAACTGGCGGTGGCCCGATGTGCACAGGCCGTGGCGCATTGGCTGGAGCTCGAGGGTTCGCGACTGCATCGGCAGGGGCTTGAGCCCTACTATCACAACCGTTTGCATATGGCCGACACGCTCGTGTGTATGACCTTCCTGCTCAGGGCGCAGCGAACGGTGCAAGGCTCGCCAACCGCCAAGGGCCATCGCCATGAGTGGCTGGCCTTGCTGGCCATGCTGGCGCACGATTTGCAGCATGACGGCAGCGTGAACCAGTATCCGGCGCAACTGGAGTCCCGTTCGGTGCAAGCGCTGCAACCCCTGATGCAGCAGCATGGCATGCCCGAGCAGGATCAGCGGGTGGTGCAGCACCTGATCCTGAAGACCGATCCCCTGTGCGTGCGCCAGGCGCACGCCCAGGTGTTGGACCGATCATTTGTGGTGGAGGACATCGATTGCCTGGCGGTGCTGGTGCAAGAGGCCGACATCCTGGCCAGCACCCTAGCGGTGACTGCGATGGATCTCACGCACAGCCTGTCCAGGGAGTGGGAGCGGTCCAATCCGTCCATGGCGCCGGTGCTGATGACCCGGCAGGGGCGTTTGCGGTTCCTGGAGTTGGGTGCTCTGTTCTCCAGCCCCGCGAGCCGCTGGATGGGAATCCAGCAAGCCCGGCAATCCGAAATCGACGCGCTCCACCATGAACTGGCTGCGCGGCCCCACACCGCCGTTGAAAGTGTCCGATGACTGACTGGTTCAAACGCTGGCTCCCGCGTGTGCGCAAATCGCTGCCCCGCCTGCTGGCCGGGTGGCTGGTCACCGCCGTCTTGTTGGCCCAAGTGTCCGGCCGTCTGCCGATCCCGTTGATGGACCGGCTCGAGAACATCCTCTATGACGCCCACCTCAACCTGACCTTGCCCGGTGGCGTGGACCCCAACATCGTCATCCTCGATATCGACGAAAAAAGCCTGGCCTTGCCCGAATTGGGCCGTTGGCCCTGGGGACAGGACAAGATGGCGACCATCGTCAACACCCTGTTTGATCGTTATCAGATCAAGCTGGTGGGGTTCGACTCGGTGTGGGCCGAAAAAGATCGCGGTTCCGGTCTGGACGTGCTGCAGCAGTTGGCTCAGGGGGACCTGAAGGATGTGGCTCCGTACCGCCAGGCGCTGGAGCGGCTGCGCCCCCGGCTGGATCACGAGGCCCAGTTTGCCCAGGCCCTCAAGGACCGGCCGGTGGTCATGGGCTTTTATTTCAATTCGGCGGCCGATGCCCTGGAGTCCGGCGTGCTGCCCGACCCCAGCATGCCTCCCGGCGCCTTCGAACACTACGACACGAGTTTTCCCAAGCGCACGGGGTTCGGGGCCAACCTGGCCAGCCTGATGGCCAGTGCTTCCATGTCGGGGCATTTCAATCCCACCATTGATCCGGATGGCGTGATCCGTCGCGTGCCCATGTACCTGGAGTACAAGGGCCAGCACTACGAGTCGCTCTCCCTGGCCATGGTGCGGCTGCTGATCGGCATCGAGCACCCGGAGCACACCCGGCTGGGGCGCATGCCCGACATGTTGCCCGGCGTGCAGTTGCTGCCCGACGCCGCCGACCTGCCCGCCCTGGCGGGCAAGCTGCCGTTGGAGGCCATCGGGGTGGGGCCGTTGCAAATCCCGGTGGATGACCGCACCCAGGTGCTGATTCCCTACCGGGGTCCTCCGGGCAGTTTCCGCTACATCTCGCTGGCCGATGTCTACACCGGCCAATTGCCGGTGGAGGCCTTGCAGAACAAGATTGCCTTGCTGGGAACCACGGCGCTGGGGTTGGCCGATCTGCGGGCAACCCCGGTCAGCGCCATTTATCCCGGCGTCGAGGTGCACGCCAACCTGATCGCCGGCATGATCAGCCCCGAGGAGGGCACCCTCAAGGCCATACCGGGGTATGTGCGTGGGCTCGAATGGATGGCGGTGCTGGTGCTCGGCGTGGTGCTGGCCTTGCTGATGGCTAACCTGTCACCCAGCTGGAGCTTGCTGCTGGTGGCCATCTCGGTGGGGGCGCTCGGCTACACCAATCACCTGGCCTGGCAGGCCGGGCTGGTTCTGCCCATGGCCAGCCTGCTGGTGCTGATCCTGACGCTGTACGTGGTGAACATGGCTTATGGCTACCTGGTGGAAGCGCGCTCCAAGCGCCAGTTCACCGAGCTGTTTGGCCAGTACGTGCCGCCGGAACTGGTGGACAAGATGGCCGAGGATCCCGAGAAATACAGCATGGCAGGCAAGAAGGAAACCCTGACCGTGCTGTTCTCGGACGTGGTGGGCTTCACCTCCATCTCTGAACGCCTGAGCCCGCAGGACCTGGCCGCCTTCATCAACGAGTACCTCACCTCCATGAGTGAGGTGATTCGCGAGGAGGGCGGGACGCTGGACAAGTACATCGGCGACGCCATCATGGCCTTCTGGGGGGCACCCATCCCGGACGACAACCATGCCACCCGCGGCGTGGTGGCTGCCCTGCGCATGCAGCGTGGCGTGCAGGTGTTGCGTGAGGAGTTTGCCCGCAAGGGCTGGCCGACGATCTCGATTGGTATCGGGCTGAGCAGCGGTGACATGACCGTGGGCGACATGGGTTCCAAGGTGCGCAAGGCCTACACCGTGATGGGCGACACGGTGAACCTGGGCTCGCGCCTGGAAGGTATCACCCGACAGTACGGCGTGGGCATTCTGGTTTCCGAGGAGACGATGCAGATGTCCTCGGGCATCGTGTACCGCGAGATCGATTCCGTGCGGGTCAAGGGCAAGGACATCCCCATTCGCATCTACCAGCCGCTGGCGCTTGTCTCTGAAGCCGATGCCCAGTTGCAGCAGGAGCTCGATCAGTGGCACCAGGCGTTGGCAGCCTATCGCTCGCAGCGTTGGGACGAGGCGCAAGCCTGGCTGACAACGCTGCAACAGGCCAGGCCCGATGAGAAGCTTTGGGGCATCTACCTCGAGCGCGTGGCCGATTACCGGTTGAATCCGCCCGGCGCCGACTGGGACGGCGTGAAGAAGTTCGACAGCAAATAATCACGAGGATCATCACCATGAAGAGTTTGAATCGACGCCTGGTCGCCAGCTGGCTCGGCTGGACGCTGGCCGCAGGGGCCTGGGTCTTCAGCCCGGGGGCGCAGGCCCAGGAAGCCGGCAGCCTGGCGCGCGTGTCCGGCAAGGCCACGGTGACCTCGGCTGACAACTCCACCCGCGACGCCAAGGCCAATGAGCCGGTGAGCACGGGGGACCTGATCACCACTGCAGCGGGTGCCGAGGTGCTGGTGCGCTTCAAGGACAACTCGACGATGATCGTGCGCTCCGACAGCAAGGTGAAAATCAGCCAATTCCGTTTCGAGAAAAAGGGCACCGACACGGTCAACACCAGTCTGGTGTCGGGGACCTTGCGCGCCGTCAGCGGCCAGATCGCCAAGGCCAATCCGCAAAACGTCAAATACGATGCGGGTGCCGCCACCATCGGCATACGCGGCACCGACATCGAGGTGGCCATCGTCCCCGACGGCGCCAAGGACCGTGCTGGCATCTACAACTACGTGCACTCGGGCGAGACCGAGATGAGCCTCGAGACGGGTGAGACCATGCTGGTTGGCAAGGAGCTGAGCGGCTTCACACCGGCCGTGTTGCAACCGGGTGAGTCCCGCCTGCAACTGCTGCGCGACCGTCCGGCGTTCCTCACCAGCGGTGGCTTTGATGCCTTGCTGCAGCAACTCACCGCGCCGCGCATACCGATGATCCGTTAAACCGGTGGGGCCGCGCATGGGGATCCGCCGCGCCGGGTGGCTCTGGGCCGGTGGCGCCATCATCGCCTTGGCAGGGTGTGCGCTTCCGGCGTCGTTTGGCGTGGAGCGCGGGCTGATTGCCCTGGCCGAACAGGGGTTTGTCCCGGTCGAGTCGGCGCCCCAGATCAAAGCCTGGCTGAAGCGACCTGAGGCGACGCAGGACAGCGCTTCCCCGGCGGTGCTCCATGTTTATCTGGAGGGGGACGGCGCCGCCTGGTGGGCACAACGGGTGCCGCCAGCGGACCCCACGCCTCGCACCTCGGTGGCCCTGCCGATGGCGCTGGAGGATCCCCACACCTCGGTGGCGTATCTGGCCCGGCCCTGCCAGTTCCTGCCGGCGACTGAGCAGCCCCATTGCCCTGTGCGATGGTGGACGTCCGGTCGCTGGGGCGACGCCGTGATCTCGCTGACGTCGCAAGCACTGGACCGCTTGCGGCGTGACAGCGGAGCCCGCGAACTGGTGCTCGTGGGCCATTCCGGCGGCGGCACCCTGGCGGTCCTGGTGGCGGCGCAGCGCCCGGATGTGCGCTGCGTGGTGACCATCGCCTCCCCGCTGGACCTCCAGGCCTGGGCCGAGGGGCAGGGGTTGTCGCCGCTGACCGGGTCATGGAATCCGGCCGATGTGCCGGTGTCTGCGGGGCGGTTTCAGGAGCGTCATCTTCAAGGGGAGACAGACCGGGTGGTGCCTGCCTATTCCATGGGCCGCTATGGTGAGCGTCTGCGCCCCGAGCACGTCATGCGCGTGCCCTTGCAGGGCCACAGCCAGGGCTGGGTGCAGCGCTGGCGCAGCGCTCACCGCAGCCCCGATCCCCTGGCCACCTGGCTGGGCACTTGTCTGGGGCCGGTCTGAGTCAGGTCGGCGGCAGGCACGGGCGTGGCGATCGCGGACAATCCACGCATGACCACTTCTTCCCATTTCATTCAACTGGCACAAGACCTGGTGCGGCAGTGTCAACAGGCCCACCAGCAGGGCATTGAAGCGCTGGCACGGGCTTGCCAAGCCTCCCGCGGACTTGACGCCGAACGCCTGGACCAGCACCAGCTTCTCTCGTATGACATGGCCTGGACCAGCGCCGAACTGCTGGCTGCCGAGACAGCCCTGGCGCACGTGGCGACCATGCCCGACAGCCTGGACGCCGAACTGGCACGGGTGTTCGCGGTGGAGGTCATCACGGCGGTGTTGCCCCGTCTGGACATGTTGTGCCTGGAGTTGTCGCTGGACACCGCCTCGTTGCAGCGCCTGCAGGCCAGCACCGCCTGGGCCGATTTGCGGCGTGCAGCGGGCAGCGAGGCTGCGCTGGCCCGAACCGGCCAACGCCTGCAAGCCACCCAGGCGGAACTGGGTGAGGTGCACCTCGATGCGTCCATCCGCCTGGTGCAGGAGACCTTCCAGCGCTTCGGGCAGGAGGTGGTGGCGCCCATGGCCGAGCACATCCACCGCGAAGACCTGACCATCCCCGAAACCTTGCTGCAGCCGCTGCGCGAGATGGGCGTGTTCGGACTGTCCGTCCCCGAGGCCTATGGTGGCAGCGGCACGGGCGGTGAGGACGACAACCTGATCATGGTGGCCGTGACCGAGGCCTTATCGCAAGCCTCGCTGGGGGCGGCGGGCAGCCTGATCACGCGCCCTGAAATTCTGTGCCGCGCCCTGCTGGCCGGCGGCACCGAGGCGCAGAAGGCGCATTGGTTGCCCCGCCTCGCGCAGGGCCAGCCCCTGTGTGCCATCGCCATGACCGAGCCGGACCACGGTTCGGATGTGGCCAGCCTCACCTTGCGCGCCGATCGTGTCGAGGGCGGATGGCGTTTGAACGGTGCCAAGACCTGGTGCACCTTTGCCGGCAAGGCCGGCGTGCTGATGGTGGTGGCGCGGACCGACCCGGACCGCTCGTTGGGCCACAAGGGCCTGAGCCTGTTGCTGGTGGAAAAACCCTCCACCGAGGACCACGCCTTCCGCTTCCAGCAGACCGAGGGCGGCGTGCTGAGCGGTCGCTCCATTCCCACCCTGGGGTACCGGGGCATGCACTCCTATGACCTGTCGTTTGAAAACTGGTGGGTGCCCGACTCGCATGTGATTGGGGAAGCCTCGGGACTGGGCAAAGGCTTTTACTTCAACATGACGGGCATGGTGGGCGGGCGCATGCAGACAGCGGCCCGCGCATGCGGCGTGATGCGCGCAGCCCTGTTGGACGCACAGCGATACACCCAGGACCGCCAGGTGTTTGGCCAGCCGCTCACCCACTACCCGCTCACACAGGCCAAGCTGGCGCGAATGGCCGCGCGTTATGTGGGCTGCCGTTTGCTGACCTACCAGACGGCCCGCACCCTGGAGACGGGCGGCAGTCTGGCCTCGAGCCTGGTGAAATTGCTCGCATGCCGCTCGGCCGAACTGGTCACGCGCGAGGCCTTGCAGTTGCATGGCGGCATGGGGTACGCGGAAGAAACCCCTGTCAGCCGCTACTTTGTGGACGCCCGCGTGCTCTCCATCTTTGAGGGGGCGGAGGAAATCCTGGCGCTGAAGGTGATTGCGCGCGGACTGCTGGAGCAGGCCTTGCGTTCAACGCTTGCATCCGGTGGCGGTCAGGCTGCGGGCGCTGCGATCTCAGCTTCCCAACGGGAGCCCGCATGACCACTACGGCAGCATTGCTGGGCGGCATGCGCGTGATCGAAGCCGCGGCTTTTGTGGCCGCGCCGCTGGGCGGCATGACCCTGGCCCAGATGGGGGCCGATGTGATTCGTCTGGACACGGTGGGGGGCGGGCTCGATTACCGCCGCTGGCCAGTGACCGAGGACAACACCAGCCTGTTCTGGTGCGGCCTCAACAAATGCAAACGCTCGGTGGTGGTGAACCTCTCCACCCCCGAAGGGCGCGAGCTGGCCATGGCGCTCATCACGGCACCGGGCCCGGAAGCCGGCATGCTGCTGACCAATTTCCCGCCGCGCGGATGGCTGTCCTACGACGCCTTGTGCGAACGACGCCCGGATCTCATTCAGCTGACCTTGCAGGGTGACCGACAGGGTGGCTCGGCGGTGGATTACACCGTCAACACCCGGGTCGGTTTTCCACTGCTCACCGGCCCTGAAGACAGCGATGCGGTGGTCAACCATGTGCTGCCGGCCTGGGATCTGGTGACGGGCAAGATGGCCGCGCTGGGTTTGCTCGCCGCCGAGCGTCATCGCCTGCGCACCGGCAAAGGCCAGCATGTGAAACTGGCTTTGGAGGACATGGCGCTGGCCACCATGGCGCATCTGGGTTTCATCGCCGAGTCGCAACTGGGGCAGCCGCGCAAACGCTATGGCAACTACCTGTTTGGGGCTTTTGGCCGTGACGTGACCTCTGCCGATGGGGTCCGGTTGATGGTGGTGGGTTTGACGGGCAAGCAATGGCAATCCCTGGTGGAGGCCATCGGCATGCAGGAGGAGGTACAACGCATTGAACAGGCGCAGGGCCTGAACCTGCGCCTGGAGGGGGACCGTTTCAAGGCCCGCGAAGCCATTGCCCAGGCCGTGCAAGCCTGGGTGGGCGCGCGCACCTTCGCGCAGGTCACCCAGGTGTTCGAGCAGTTCGGTGTGTGCTGGGGACGGTATCAAAGCATTGAGCAGATGATCGAGCACACCCTGCCGGGCAATCCGATGTTCAGCACGGTGCAGCAACCGGGCGTGGGGCCGATCTCGTCCCCCTCGCTGGAACTGTATTTTTCAGCCCTCGAGCGTGAACCCGCACGACCCGCGCCGGTGTTGGGCCAGCACACCGAGGAAGTGCTGATGAATATTCTGGGATTGAGCAGCGCAGCCTTCGGGCGCTTGCATGACCGGGGGATTGTCGCGGGGGCGGCGCAGACCGCTTGAGGTGCTTAGGCCTGAGCGCACAGACGGGCAAGGGCAGTCCGTCTGTCTGAATCGGTCTGACCACCCTCGTCACTGCGCGGTTGATGGTGCGCTTGAACCGGGCGCGAGCGATCAAAGCCGAGGTGTAAGATGACGGCGAAGTCGCTCGCATGCGCGCTCGAACGCGCAATCAAATGCACCATCAAATTCCCATCGGAGACCTCTCACCATGACCTCACGTCGACTCGCCTGGAAACTCGCCGCCCTGACCTTGGCCTTGCCCGCATTGGGGTGGGCTGCAGACGAGATTCGCATCGCTCACGTCTACAGCAAGACTGGACCGCTGGAAGCCTACGGCAAGCAGACGGCGGTGGGTTTTACCATGGGCCTGGACTATGCCACCGGTGGCACCATGACGGTGGCCGGCAAGAAGCTCGTGGTCATCGAAAAGGACGACCAGGGGAAACCGGATTTGGGCAAATCCTTGCTGGCTGCAGCCTATGCTGACGACAAGGCCGATCTGGCGGTGGGGCCGACCTCCTCGGGCGTGGCGCTTGCCATGTTGCCGGTGGCGGAGGAGTACAAAAAAATTCTGCTGGTGGAACCCGCTGTGGCGGACTCCATCACCGGTGACAAATGGAACAAATACATTTTCCGAACTGGCCGCAATAGCAGCCAGGACGCCATTTCCAACGCGGTGGCCCTGGACAAGCCCGGCGTTCAGATCGCCACCTTGGCCCAGGACTATGCGTTTGGCCGTGATGGCGTGAAGGCCTTCAAGGAGTCCATCAAAACGGCCAAGCTGGTGCACGAGGAATACCTGCCCACCAACACCACCGACTTCACTGCCGGCGCGCAGCGACTGATCGACCGCTTGAAGGACCTGCCTGGCCGCAAGGTGATCTTCATCATCTGGGCCGGTGCAGGCAACCCCTTCAAGATTGCCGATCTGGATCTCAAACGCTACGGTATCGAGATTGCCACCGGGGGCAACATCCTGCCCGCCATGGCCAACTACAAGCAGTTTCCCGGCATGGAAGGCGCCACCTATTACTACTTCGGCATCCCCAAAAATCCGGTGAACGAAGTCATGGTGGCGCGTCACTACAGCCAGTTCAAGTCGCCCCCCGATTTTTTCACTGCCGGGGGATTCTCGGCGGCAATGGCTGTGGTGACGGCACTCAAACTCAGCCAAGGCGATGCCCGTGCCAACACGCTCATCAAGACCATGGAGGGCATGAGCTTTGAGACGCCCAAGGGTACGATGGTGTTCCGCGCGCAGGATCACCAGGCCATGCAGAGCATGTACCACTTCCGCATCAAGGTGGACCCGGCCTTCCCTTGGGGCGTCCCCGAGTTGGTCCGCGAAATCAAAGCGAATGAGATGCAAGTGCCCATCCGTAACCAGCGTTGAAGCGGGGCGATATTTTTGACTGTCCTCCATCCTGAAGCGATGAAGGCGCTGAGGCAGGTACGCCTGAAGACATGCTCGAAACTCGTGATCTGACCATCCAGTTTGGCGGCCATGTGGCAGTCAACGGGGTGAGTTGCGTGTTTCAACCGGGCACACTCACGGCCATTGTGGGGCCCAATGGTGCGGGCAAGACCACCTACTTCAATCTGGTGTCCGGGCAGCTGAAAGCCACACGTGGTCAAGTGTGGCTCAATGGCCGGGACATCTCGCATCTCAGTCCTTCGGCTCGCACGCAAGCCGGGGTCGGGCGGGCGTTTCAGCTGACCCAACTGTTCCCCACCCTGACGGTGCTGGAAAACGTGCGGCTTGCCGTGCAAGCCCGCTGCGCCGGGACGCACCGGCGCGGCCTCAATGGGTGGAGTGTCTGGAGTGATCACGCCGTGCTGATTGAACGCGCCCAAGCGATTTTGAATGGCGTGGCGATGCAGGCACAGGCCGCGCAGGTGGTCTCGAGTCTGCCCCACGGCGATCAACGCAAACTCGAGGTGGCACTCCTGATGGCGCTCGACCCGCTGGTGTATCTGTTCGACGAGCCCACTGCCGGCATGAGTGCGGATGAGGCGCCGGTGATTCTGGATCTCATTCGCCAACTCAAGGCAGACGGTCGCCACACCCTGTTACTGGTCGAGCACAAAATGGACGTGGTGCGTGAACTCGCCGATCGCATCATCGTGTTGCACAACGGTCAATTGGTTGCCGACGGCGCGCCGGCTGAGGTCATGGCGTCCGATGTGGTGCGCGAGGCCTACCTGGGACGCTCAGCGGCAGCCTCGCACAGCCTGTCGGCAACACGTTCAGTGCCATCCAGCCCCCCGGAGCACCCGACACCTTCCGACGGAGTCCAGTCGTGAGCGATGTCTTGTTGCAACTCGAGGGCGTACACACCCACATTGGTGCTTATCACATCCTCCACGGGGTAGACCTTCAGGTGTGCAAGGGCGAGGTGACCGTGCTCCTGGGTCGCAACGGCGTGGGCAAAACCACCACGCTGCGAACCATCATGGGCTTGTGGCGGGCCTCGAGCGGGCGCATCACCTGGGGTGGGACAGATATTACCCATTGTCCGACGCCGCAGATGGCTGAGCTTGGCGTGGCCTATGTGCCTGAAAACATGGGGATCTTTTCTGACCTGACGGTGGAGGAGAACCTGTTGCTGGCAGCGCGACACGTGCAACGCGCGAATCAATTCGATGCCACCCGGTTGCAACGCATTATCGATGGGTTCCCCGCGCTCAAGACTTTCTGGCGACATCCTGCCGGCAAGCTGTCAGGGGGGCAAAAGCAGATGCTGGCGATTGCGCGAGCCATCATCGAGCCACGCCGCTTGCTGATCGTGGATGAGCCGAGCAAGGGACTGGCCCCCGCCATCGTGGACAACATGGTCCAGGTGTTTCTCGATCTCAAACATGAAGGGGTCACGCTGTTGGTGGTGGAGCAGAACCTGCAGGTGGCCCAAGCGTTGGGTGACCAGGTGGCGGTGATGGACGATGGTCGGATGGTGCATGCGGGCCCCCTGTCGGCCTTGATGGCTGATGAGGCCCTGCAGCAGCGTATGTTGGGGTTGGCGCTATGAGCCACGATCACAAGCCCTTGTTGCTGGTGCCCGCCCTGTGTTTGTTGGGGTGGCTCCTCATGTGGGGGCAGGGCTCCACCGTGTCGTCGTGGGCGACCTTGACCGTGGCCGGTCTGGCCATGGGCATGATCATTTTCGTGATTGCCTCCGGTCTGACTCTGGTGTTCGGCCTGATGGATATTTTGAACTTTGGCCACGGGGTGTTCATTTCACTCGGGGCCTTTGTGGCCACCTCGGTGTTGGCGGGGATGAACGCCTGGACCGACGTGCCGGACTTAGGCCCAAATTTGCTGGCAGTGTGGGTGGCTGTATCTGCCGCCATGGTGTTGGCGAGTGCGGTGGGTTGGGCGTTCGAGCGGGTCATTGTGCGACCGGTGTACGGTCAGCACCTCAAGCAGATCCTGATCACCATGGGGGGGATGATCATCGCGGAGGAGTTGATCAAGGTGATCTGGGGACCGCAACAAATTCCCTTGCCACTGCCGACCGCCTTGCGCGGAGCCTGGCTATGGGGCGATGCGGCGGTGGAGAAATACCGGGTGCTGTGTGTATTGGTTGGAACGCTGGTGTTTGCACTGCTGAGTTATGTGATGGCCCGTACCAAGGTGGGGTTGCTGATTCGCGCTGGGGTGCAGGACCGGGAAATGGTGGAGGCACTGGGGTACCCGATTCGCCGCTTGTTTGTGGGCGTGTTCGTGGCTGGAAGTGCGCTCGCAGGCCTGGGGGGGGTGCTCTGGGGGTTGTATCAGCAAAACGTGACGCCTCAACTGGGGTCTCAGGTCAACGTGCTGATCTTCATCGTCATCATCATGGGTGGACTGGGCTCGACCTTGGGTGCGCTCATTGGCGCCATGCTGGTGGGCCTGATGGCCAACTACACTGGATTTTTAATGCCCAAATTGGCCTTGTTTTCCAATATCGCGCTCATGATGATGGTCCTCATGTGGCGTCCGCAAGGGGTGTACCCGGTGGTGCAACGATGAGTGAAGACCTGAGGGCCCTCACAGAGGTAACCACGGGGGTGCCAAGGGGTCGCTTGTCCCGCTGGCTCTCACACGATTTGCCGCGCAGTCGCTGGCTGGCCGTGCTATTGGTGTTGCTCGTGGCTGCCCTGGTGTTCGCGCCGTTTGTGTTCACTGGGGTCAAGGCCTTAAACGTGGCGGCCAAGATTCTGGTGTTCATTGTGCTGGCAACCAGTTTCGATGTATTACTGGGCTATACCGGCATTGTGAGCTTTGCGCACACGATGTTCTTTGGCATCGGCGTCTATGGCGTGGCGATCGCCATGTCTCATATGGGTTCCAGCCTCACGGGATTGCTGATAGGCGTGACGGGGGCCTTGCTGGTGAGTGGCGCACTGGCCTGGTTGATTGGATTGTTTTCGTTGCGTGTTCGTGCCATCTTTTTTGCCATGATCACGCTGGCGGTGGCGTCTGCTTTTCAAACGCTGGTGTCCCAATGGGCTGAGTGGACCGGCGGCGAAGACGGTCTGAGCTTCAAGGTGCCTTTGTGGTTGTCGCCCAGTTTTGAATGGCTGGAGGATCCGGTGCTGGGGGTTGCCA
Source organism: uncultured Burkholderiales bacterium (assembly GCA_937927685.1). GTDB lineage: Bacteria > Pseudomonadota > Gammaproteobacteria > Burkholderiales > Burkholderiaceae_C > Limnohabitans. The sequence continues at coordinate 24,956 of CALBSC010000021.1, forward strand.
TCGATGGTCGTTTGACCTGCTATTACCTGCTGTGTCTGCTGGCTGTGGTGCTGGTCCTGGCTTTGTTGCGGTTGGTGAATTCGCCCTTTGGACGCGTGCTGCAAGCCATTCGAGACAATGAATTTCGAGCCGAGGCCCTGGGGTATCGCGTGGTGACCTACCGCATCTGGGCCAGTGTGCTGTCAGCGCTGTTTGCCACGTTGGCGGGTGTGATGCTGGCCCTGTGGTTGCGTTACAGCGGCCCTGAGACCTCGCTGTCTTTCGAGATCATGATGGACGTGCTGTTGATGGTGGTCATGGGCGGCATGGGGACCGTGTACGGGTCCGTCATCGGTGCAGCGGTATTCCTGGTGGCGCAGAGTTATCTGCAGGACGTGTTGCGGTTAGCCAGTGATGCCACGGCCAGCTTGCCCTGGGTATCGGCGTTGTTATCCCCCGATCGTTGGCTGCTCTGGCTGGGGGTGCTGTTTGTGCTCTCGGTCTACTACTTCCCCACGGGGGTGGCGGGGAGGTTGCGGGCCCAGGCCGCTCTGCACCGCGCCTCAGTCGGGCGCCCCGAGTCGCAACGCAGCCGTGCGTGAGACGTCCCGCTCGGCCGCACTGGGCAAGGTCAACGGCCAACCAGAGAGATGCTGCTTCGCAATCGAGGTCAGCGCCTCGATCCAGCGTGGCTCCGCGTTCAGACAAGGGATGTAGTCAAACCGCTCGCCCCCCTCGGTGAGGAACGCTTCGCGTACCTCCATGGCAATTTCTTCCAGCGTTTCCAGGCAGTCGCTGGTAAAGCCCGGACACACCACGTCCACACGCTTGACGCCTGCGCGCGCCAGTTCACGCACCGTCGGTTCGGTATACGGCTCCAGCCATTTGGCCTTGCCAAAGCGCGACTGGAAGGTGACTTTAAATTGCGCGGGAGACAAGCCCAGCCGCTCGGCCAGCAAGCGGGCTGTTTTGTAGCACTCGCAGTGGTACATGTCGCCCAGCAGCAAGGTGCGCTCGGGCACGCCATGGAAACTCATCACGAGTTGCTCGCCGCGTCCCTCGGTTTGCCAATGCGCTTCAATGCGCTGTGCCAGGGCCTCGATGTACCCGGGATCGTCATGGTACCGGTTGACGAAGCGGAACTCGGGGATGGCGCGGCACTGTTGTGACCAGCGCGACACCGCATCGATCACCGGTGCCGTGGTGGTGCCGGAGTATTGCGGGTAGGCGGGCAGGATGAGGATGCGCGTGGCCCCCTCGGCCTTCAGGGCGTCGAGTTGCGAGGCAATGGAGGGCGAGCCATAGGTCATGGCGTAGCGCACCAGCACGGGCAGTTGTTCGCGGTCCATGGCCTGCTGCAAGGCCTGGGCCTGCCGTTCAGTCCAGACCTTGAGCGGAGACCCTTCAGGGGTCCAGATGCTGGCGTACTTGTGGGCGGATTTCGCCGGGCGTACCCGTAGGATGATGCCGTGCAGGATGATCATCCAGATCCAGCGGGGGATTTCCACCACCCGCGAATCTCCCAGAAACTGCGCCAGATAGCGCCGCAGGGCACTGGGCGTGGGAGCGTCGGGGGTGCCCAGGTTGACCAGCAGGACCGCCGTGCGGGGTGCCTGGCCATGGCGAAAAGGCGGCTCGGGAGCAAAACGGGAAGACATGCTGTATTCTCGCCGACTCATGATCCATCCTGCCACCATCCGGGCCATAACCCTGGACCTCGACGACACGCTGTGGCCCATCGCCCCGACCATGGTCCGGGCTGAGGCCGCGTTACAACAGTATTTGCGCGAGCACGCGCCGGTCACGGCGGTGCTCTGCTACCAGCAAGGTGGCCTGGCCCGTATCCGCCAGCAACTCCAGCTGGAGTGGCCCGACCGGCTGCACGATTTGAGTGCGCTACGGCAAGAAACCATCCGCCGTGCCCTGGTGGAGTCCGGGGAGAACGCCGACCTGGCGGTGCCAGCGTTCGAACTGTTCTTCGAGGCGCGGCAGCAAGTGGATCTGTATGAGGACGCCCTGGAGGCCCTGTCGTTCCTGGCCGCCCGCTATCCCGTGGTGGCCTTGTCCAATGGCAATGCCGATGTGCATCGCGTGGGCCTGGGCCAGCACTTTCATGCCGCCGTGAGTGCCCAGGCATTCGGGGTGTCCAAGCCTGATCCCCGCATTTTTCACGAGGCCGCTTCTCTGGCGGGCGTCACCGCGCCTGAGGTGCTGCATATCGGGGACGACGCCCACCTGGATGTCCTGGGCGCTCGCGCGGCCGGGATGCAGTGCGCCTGGCTCAACCGCCATGCGCAGGCGTGGCCGGAAGGGTCAGCGCCGCCCCTCACCTTCACGAGTCTGCGCGATCTGGTCAATCACCTCGCGGCCTGAACGCACAGCGCCTTCCAGGGTGGCCGGGTAGGGGCCTGCCACGTAATCGCCACAGGCCCACCAGCCGGGACCAATGGCCACGGGCGGCCGTTGCAAACCTGGGGTGCACACAAAGGTGGCGCGTTTTTCCACCACGGTTTGCACGACACGCAGGGCACAGTCTTGCGCTGTGCGCGGGGGCTTGTGCGCTGAATCGCTGGGCAGGCGGGCAAGTCGGGGTTCTTCTGCTTGTTCAAGCCGTTGTCCTTGCAGTGGCACTCGCCGGTGCGATTGAAGATGCGCTTGCAGTTGACCTTGAAGTTGGACCAGCACCTGCTGCTCCAATGCTTCGCGCGTGCCCGAACTGTCACTCACCACGCCAGCAAGCAAGCCCCATTGCGAGCGGCCCAGCAGCTGACCGCGGTCAAACACAAACTGCGCCGGGCGTTGGGCGTCGCTGGGCAGCGCCATCATGGGTTGGGGCAGTCCGCTGAAATCAGGGTCCGGGTGCTGGACATAGACGGTGGTGATGGCGGCATGTTGCAAGGCGTTGGCCTGCGCCGACCAGGATGGGTGATGGTCGGCGGTCAAGCGTGCCGCCTCCCAGGCCGGACAGGCCAGCACGAGGGCATCGGCCTGGGCCGAGGAGGGCTGCCAGCGACTCCCCAGCCGGATATCCACGCCGTGTTGCGCCAGCCAGGTCGCCGCCGCATCGGGCAGCAAAGCGCCCAGGTCCGCCGTGGGCAGCAGCAAGTCGCTTCCGCCACGCACTGACCACAGCGCGTCGTGCAGCACGCGCAAGAAGACAGCGCCACTGGCCGCCTGCGAGGAGGTGTTGAGCGCGGACACACACAAGGGCTCGATGAGTTGCTGCTTCACGCGATCCGTCACGGGCGTGCAGAGGTCGGCCACCGTGACGTGGTCCGGACAACGGAAGTTCTGGCGCTGCCACTGCACAGCCGCCCGCACCAGCGACCAGCGGTCCAGCCAATTCCATCCCCGCGCCCGCCACACGCCAACCAGCAGGTTCCAGGGGGGCGGTAAATCGGGCAGGACCAGTCCGCTGCCGTCGGGGCGCAACAGCGTCAAGGGTTGTCGGTGCAGCACGGCGTCTGGTCTCACGCCCAGGGTCCGCATCAGTGCCAGGGTCTCGGTGTAGGCCCCGATCAGGATGTGCTGTCCGTTGTCCAGTTGCAGGGCCGCCTGCTCGAGGGGGCGGGCGCGTCCACCGAGTTGGCGGGATGCCTCCCACAGGGTCGCGGTCCAGCCGCGTTGCACGGCATGCACGGCCGCCGAGAGTCCGGCCCAGCCCCCGCCGACAATGGTCAGGTGCATGGCTTCACAGCCGCCCGAGCGCTTGCACCTTCCACGCCAGCCACAATTTGCGCAGCGGGGTGAGTGACACGCGTTCCTTCAACACCGGAAAGTGTGCCGCACGGATTTCATGCAGCAAGGTGCGGTAAATGCTGGCCATCATCAGTCCGGGCTTTTGCGCGCGGCGGTCTGCCCCCGGCAATTGCTGCAAGGCTTCGTCGTACAGCGCCACCGCACGCTCGCACTGGAAGGCCATCAGGGCCTGGAACCGGGGCGAATCCACACGTTGCAGAATTTCATGGGCTTTCACGTCAAAGCGCTGCAGTTCATCCACCGGCAGATAAATGCGTCCGCGCAAGGCGTCCTCGCCCACGTCGCGAATGATGTTGGTCAGCTGAAAGGCCAGGCCCAGGGTGTGTGCGTAGTGGGTGGTCTCGGTGAGCGTCTGGCCAAATATGCGGGCCGACACTTCACCCACGATGCCTGCGACCAGATGGCAATAGCCACGTAGCCCGGCAAAATCGAGGTAACGCGTTTGTCGCAAGTCCATCTCACAGCCCTCGATGATGGCGTGCAGATGGCGCGCCTCGATGCCAAATTCGGACGTCAGGGGCATGAGGGCCTGCATGACCGGGTGCTGCGGGTTACCCTGGTAGGCCTGATCCACTTCCCGATGCCACCAGGCCAGTTTGGTCGCGGCCACACCGGGGTCGTTCACTTCATCGACCACATCATCCACTTCACGGCAAAACACATAAAACGCCGTGATGGCCGCGCGCCGATGGGGTGGCAAAAACAAAAAGGCGTAATAAAAACTGCTGCCTGAGGCAACAGCTTTTTGCTGGACGTAGTCTTGCGGCGTCATGGCGGCATTGTGACATCCCCGTCGGGTTCAGCAGGGGGCGACAAGGCGCTAGGATCAGCGGGTGGACCATTACGAAAATTTCCCGGTTGCTTCCTGGTTGTGCCCGCCGGCGTTGCGAGCGCCCATCCTGGCCCTGTATGGGTTTGCGCGTACCGCCGATGACATCGCCGACGAGGGCAACGCGACGGCCGCAGAACGGCTCGAGGCGTTGCGGCTGTTCCGGCAGGACTTGGACGCCTGTTGGCGCAACCCTCAACACAGCAGCCCGCAGTGGCCAGCTGTGTTTACCGCACTGGCCCGTGAGCACCAGACCTGGGCGTTTCCTCGGGCTTTGCTGGAAGACCTGCTCGACGCCTTTGAGCAGGATGTCATCTACACGCGGGACCAGCGTGGGTATCTCGATCGCACCGAGTTGCTCGACTACTGCCGCCGTTCGGCCAACCCGATTGGCCGGCTGATCCTGCACCTGTCGCGGGTGCAGGACGCCGAGTCACTCGCCATGAGTGATGCCATTTGCTCGGCCTTGCAACTGATCAACTTCTGGCAGGACCTGAGCGTGGATGTGCCACGTGGGCGCCTGTATCTGCCAGCGGGCTCGACCCTGCCGCAGGAACTGGCCTATGCCAGACAACTGATGCAGCAAGGGGCGCCTCTGGCACGCCGGCTCCCCGGTCGCCTGGGGTGGGAACTCAGACTCGTGGTGCAAGGGGGCTTGCGCATCCTGGATAAATCCGAGCGCCAGGATACGCGGCACGTCCGACCGGTGATTCAGACCTGGGATACCCCGCGCATGGTGTGGCGGGCGCTCAGGATGTGACACACCATTCTGCTATATTAATGACCATCCGGTCATTATTTGTGTGACGCGCCTCCCGCATGGCGCGGCAGTCATCAACCTTGCGTCACCAACCGGAGCCTCTGCCTGGTGGACTCATGATGCGTTTCGATTTTTCCTCCCGCCCGCGGTCGTGGGCCGGTCTGCTGTTGACGGGAACCGTGCTGTTGCTCAGCGCCTGTTCTCGGCCGGCGCCGGTGGCCGAACCTGTGCGAGCCGTCAAGGTGCTGACCGCGGGAGCCGACACCCTGGACCCGAGCGCCACGTTCGCGGCCGAGATACGGGCGCGCATCGAGTCGCGCCTGGGTTTTCGGGTGGCAGGCAAGATCGTGAGCCGCCGTGTCGAGGTGGGGCAACGGGTGCAAGCGGGCCAGGTGCTGGCCGAGATCGATGCCCAGGATTACCGCCTGTCACAGGAAGCGGCCAAGGCGCAGTGGCAATCGGCCCAGACCCAGCTGGAATTGGCCACCGCGGATTTCCGCCGCTACAAGGCCCTGCGCGATCAATCTTTCATCAGCGATGCCGAGCTCGAACGGCGTGAGACCACCCTGAAAGCCGCGCAAGCCCTGGCTGACCAGGCGCGCGCGCAATGGAATGTGCAGGGACATCAGACGGAATACACCCGCTTGCTGGCCGATCAGGCCGGCGTGGTCACGGCGATCGAGGCCGAGGTGGGGCAGGTGGTGGCCGCAGGCACGCCCGTGATTCGTCTGGCGCAGGACGGTCCGCGGGATGTTGTGTTTGCCTTGCCCGAAGACCAGCTGTCACGTGTCAAAACAGGACAGGTGTTGCAGGCCAAGGCCTGGGGAGAGGGGCCCGATTGGCCCGCTCAAGTGCGGGAAGTGGCGGCCAGCGCCGACCCGATGACCCGCACCTACACCGTCAAGCTCGCCCTGCCATCCTCGGCGCAGCCCGCCTTGGGGTCCACCGCCACCGTGCGGTTGGCCCGTTCGGCCGCAGCGGTGCAAGCCATTCGCTTGCCCACCAGCGCCCTGCGTCAGGAAGGGACGGGCTCGTCGGTGTGGGTCCTCGACCCCAACGCCATGACCGTGAGTCTCCAGCCCGTTCAGCTTGGCCCGGTGGTGGGCAGCGATGTGGTGATTGCCGCCGGCTTGCAGACCGGACAACAGGTGGTGGTGACGGGGGTGCATGTGTTGACGCCGGGGCAGAAGGTCACGGTCTTCAAGCCCGTCGTCGACGCCACCCGCTGAGCCAGGAGCCGAGATGACCACGAACGCCAAGGGCTTCAACCTCTCGCTGTGGGCGTTGAAGCACCCCGCACTCACCCGCTACCTGTTGGTGGTGTTGCTGGTGCTGGGTTTCAATGCCTACTTTCAACTCGGGCAGGACGAAGACCCGCCATTCACCTTCCGCGCCATGGTCGTGCGAACCTATTGGCCAGGCGCGACCGCGCAACAAGTGGCCGAGCAAGTCACCGACAAGCTGGAGCGCACCCTGCAGGAAGTGCCTTACGCTGACAAGATCCGCAGCTATTCCAAACCGGGTGAATCGCAAATCATTTTCCAGGTGAAAGACACTTCCCGTGCCTGGGAAGTGCCCGATGTCTGGTACGCCGTCCGCAAAAAGATCGGTGACATGCGGTCTACCTTGCCCGCAGGTGTGCAAGGCCCATTTTTCAACGATGAATTTGGCGACGTGTTTGGCGTGATGTACGCCTTGCGCGCCGACGGGTTCAACGCGGCCGAGACCAAGGCGTTTGCCGATTCGGTGCGTCAGCAGTTGCTGCGTGTGCGTGATGTGGCCAAGGTCGAACTCTTTGGTGTGCAAGACGAGAAAATTTTTGTCGAGGTGTCACACCGCCGCCTGTCACAACTCGGGCTTGATTTGAACGGCGTGTTGTCGCAACTGAGCCAGCAAAACGCGGTGGAGGGCGCCGGCACGCTCAACACCGAGCTGGAGGTGGTGCAGATTCGCATTGCCGGGCAGTTCCGTGCGGTCGACGATGTGCGTCTGATGCCCATCCGTGCGGCCTCGGGGCAGCAACTGCGCCTGGGGGACATCGCCACGATCCGTCGTGGCACCATCGATCCTCCCAGTGTGCAGGTGCATCACCAGGGAGAACCGGTGATCGTGCTGGGGGTGTCCATGGCCAAGGGGGGCGACATCATCGCCCTGGGGCATGCGCTGTCGGATGCATCTGCGCGCATCGAGACCACGCTGTCAGCGGGCGTGAAGCTCGAGCAAATCCAGGACCAGCCGAGAGCGGTCGCACGATCGGTGAATGAATTCGTGCGCGTGTTGATCGAGGCCGTGGTGATCGTGCTGGCCGTGAGCGTTCTGTCGCTGGGCCTGCACAAGGGTGGGCGCTTGGGCTTTCACATCGACCTGCGACCTGGACTGGTGGTGGGCATCACCATCCCCCTGGTGCTGGGCATGACATTTTTGTTCATGCAGTTCTTCGGGATCGGACTGCACAAGATATCGTTGGGCTCACTCATCATCGCCCTGGGCTTGCTGGTGGATGACGCCATCATTGCTGTGGAAATGATGGTTCGCAAGATGGAAGAGGGCTACGACAAGATGCGCGCGGCCACCTTTGCCTACGAAATCACGGCCATGCCCATGCTGACCGGCACGCTCATCACCGCGGCGGGATTCCTGCCGATCGGCACGGCACGCTCCATGACGGGTGAGTACACCTTTGCCATCTTTGCCGTCACCGTGATGGCCTTGTTGTTGAGTTGGTGGGTGTCGGTGTACTTTGTGCCCTACCTGGGCACGCGCTTGCTCACAGTCAAACCGCATGGCGTCGAGGGTGGCGCGGTCGATGAACTGTTCGATGGCCCCTTCTACCGGCGATTCCGTCTCGCGGTGAACTGGTGTGTGCACCACCGCTGGATCACCATCGGTCTGACGATTGCCACGCTGGTGCTGGGTGTGCTGGGCATGGGCAAGGTGCAGCAGCAATTCTTCCCCGACTCGAGCCGCCCGGAAATCCTGATTGAAATGTGGACGCCCGAAGGCACCGCCTTTGCGGCCAATGCCGAGGTGACACACCGGGTCGAGACGTCGATCATGAAGCAGCCCGGCGTGATGACGGTGAGCACCTGGATCGGGTCGGGTGTGCCGCGTTTTTACTTGCCGCTGGATCAGGTCTTCCCCCAAACCAACGTGTCGCAATTGATCGTGGTCCCGCAGGATTTGGCCACCCGGGAAACCTTGCGCCGTGAGTTACCCGCTTATCTGTCCCAGGCCTTCCCCGAGGTGCGGGCGCGGGTCAAGCTGTTGCCCAACGGGCCACCCGTGCCGTACCCGGTGCAGTTCCGTGTGTCGGGCCCCAACCCGCAGGTGTTGCGCGAGCGTGCCGACGAGGTCAGGCAGTTGATGCGCGACAACCCCAACACGCGTGGCGTGAACGACAACTGGAACGAATCAATCAAGACCCTGCGGCTCGACATCGACCAGGACAAGGCGCGTGCCCTGGGTGTCAGCAGCCAGTCGCTGGCGCAGGCCACCCGCACGTTCTGGAGTGGAACCACCGTGGGCCAGTTCCGCGAGGGAGACCGGTTGATCGATATCGTGTTGCGCCAGCCCGCTAACGAGCGCCAGGCGCTGGCCGACCTGGCCGGTGTGAACGTGCCGACAGCCTCGGGCCGCAGCATTCCCCTGAGCCAGATCGCCAAGCCCGTGCTGTCCTGGGAGCCTGGCGTGATGTGGCGCGAGAACCGCGACTACGCCATCACCGTGCAGGCCGACATTGTGGACGGGTTGCAAGGTGCCACGGTCACGAACCAGATCTGGCCAGCGCTCAGCCAGTTACAGGCGAGCTGGCGTGAGCGTGGGTGGGTCAGCTACCGCATCGACATCGCCGGGGCGGTCGAGGAAAGCTCCAAGGGGTCGGCTTCCATCGCGGCGGGGGTGCCGCTCATGCTGTTCATCACCTTCACGCTGCTGATGTTGCAGTTGCAAAGTTTCAGCCGGGCCATGCTGGTGTTCCTCACGGGCCCCATGGGCATTGCCGGGGTGGCGGGTGCCTTGCTGGTGCTGGACCGCCCGTTCGGCTTTGTGGCGCTCCTGGGCGTGATTGCCCTGATGGGCATGATCCAGCGCAACTCGGTGATCCTGATTGACCAGATCGAGCAGGACCGTGCTCAGGGCGTGCCCGCCTGGGACGCCATCGTCGAGTCTGCCGTGCGGCGCCTTCGCCCCATCGTGCTGACGGCGGCGGCGGCGGTGCTGGCCATGATTCCGCTGTCGCGCAGCGTGTTCTGGGGGCCGATGGCGGTGGCCATCATGGGCGGGTTGATCCTGGCCACGGTGCTGACCCTGCTGGCCCTGCCGGCCATGTATGCGGCCTGGTTCCGGGTTCGTCGGGAGCCCGCTGCGCAGGGGGCATGACCCACCGGGCTTCGCAGGAGGCCCTCCCTGCGGGGGCCTTTTCCGACAGGTTAAAATGCCCCATTGACCGAACAAACAGTGGGTGGTCTGTCTGGCAGGCCACCCACACTTGTTTTTGGAACCGCGCGGGTGGCGAAATTGGTAGACGCACCAGGTTTAGGTCCTGACGCCAGCAATGGTGTGGGGGTTCGAGTCCCCCCCCGCGCACCAGCCACATTGCGGTTTTGGCCCCACCCGGCCGAAGCCAACTTACCAGGATTCAGGAGAAACCCATGGCAGTCCACATTGAAACCCTAGAGAAGCTCGAGCGCAAGATCACCCTCAACCTGCCGGTCGAGACGATCCGCGATGAAGTCAACAACCGCTTGAAGCGTCTGGCGCGCCAGGTCAAGGTCGACGGCTTTCGCCCCGGCAAGGTGCCCATGAACATCGTGGCCCAGCGCTACGGCTACTCGGTTCACTACGAAGTTATGAACGACAAGGTGGGCGAGGCCTTCAACCTGGCTGCGACCGAAGCCCAGCTGCGCGTGGCCGGTCAGCCCCGCATCAGCGAGACCGACGGCGCGCCTGAGGGGCAGATGGCATTCGAAGCCATCTTCGAGGTGTATCCGGAAATCAAGATCGCCGACCTGTCGACGGTTGAGATCGAGCGCGTCACCGCCGACGTGACCGACGCCGCCATCGACAAGACCATCGGCATCCTGCGCAAGCAGCGTCGCACGTTCGCCCAGCGCTCGATGGAATCGCAAGCCGCCGACGGCGACCGCGTGTCGGTGGACTTCATCGGCAAGATCGATGGCGAGCCCTTTGAAGGTGGCAAGGCCGACGACTTCCAGTTCATCGTCGGCGAAGGCCAGATGCTGAAAGAGTTTGAAGACGCCGTGCGCGGCATGAAGGTGGGCGACAGCCGTACCTTCCCCCTGGATTTCCCCGCCGACTACCACGGCAAGGATGTGGCCGGCAAAACGGCCGACTTCATGGTCACCTTGAAGAAGCTCGAAGCCGCCCATGAGCCCGAAGTCACGGACGAGCTGGCCAAGTCACTCGGCGTGGCCGACGGCACGGTAGCCGGTCTGCGTGCCGACATCCGCAAAAACCTCGAGCGCGAAGTCAAGTTCCGTCTGCTGGGGCGCAACAAGCAGGCGGCCCTGGACGCCCTGGTGGCCCAGGCCGAGCTCGAGTTGCCCCAGTCCATCGTGCAGGCCGAACTCGGTCGCATGATCGAAGGCGCCCGCAACGACCTCAAACAGCGTGGCATCAAGGACGCCGACAAGGCGCCGATTCCCGAAGAAATCTTCCGTCCCCAGGCTGAAAAGCGCGTCCGCATGGGCCTGGTGGTGTCCGAACTGGTGCGCACGCACAACCTGTCGGCCACGGCCGAGCAGATCAAGGCCCACATCGAAGACCTGGCCTCCAGCTACGAGAAGCCCGAGGACGTGGTGCGCTGGTACTACCAGGACATGAACCGCCTGGGTGAGGTCGAGGCCATGGTGGTCGAGAACAATGTGACCCAGCATGTCCTCGCGCAAGTCAAGGTCAAGGACAAGTCCGTATCCTTTGATGAGTTGATGGGTCAAGCCTGACCCGTTCATGGAGACTGAACTGATGAGTGCACTGGAAACCCAAGCCCTCGGGTTGATCCCGATGGTGATCGAACAGTCGGGGCGCGGCGAGCGCTCCTATGACATTTACTCACGTCTGCTCAAAGAGCGCGTGATCTTCCTGGTGGGTCCGGTGAACGACCAGACGGCCAACCTGGTGGTGGCCCAGTTGCTGTTCCTCGAGAGCGAAAACCCCGACAAGGACATTTCGCTCTACATCAACTCGCCTGGCGGGTCGGTGAGCGCGGGCATGGCGATTTTCGACACCATGAACTTCATCAAGCCCAACGTGTCCACGCTGTGCATCGGCATGGCGGCCAGCATGGGCGCCTTCCTGCTGGCCGCGGGCGAAAAGGGCAAGCGCTTTGCGCTGCCCAATGCCAAGGTCATGATCCACCAGCCGCTCGGCGGCACGCAAGGCCAGGCCACGGAGATCGAGATCCACGCCCGCGAGATCCTCAAGACCCGCGAGCAACTCAACCGCATCCTGGCCGACCGAACCGGTCAGCCGCTGGAAAAGATCGAGCGTGACACCGAGCGCGACTACTACCTGTCGGCAGACGAGTCGAAAGACTATGGTCTGGTCGATCAAGTCATCGCCAAGCGTCCCTGACCCCCGATGATGCCTCCCCTGTCGACGGCGCCCCCAGCGGGGCGCCGTCTGCTTTTGGGTATCATTGACACAACTACATAGAGGCACGCTTTTCATGGCCGACAAAAAAGGCTCTTCCAGCGAAAAAACCCTGTACTGCTCGTTCTGCGGCAAGAGTCAGCATGAAGTCAAAAAACTCATCGCAGGGCCGTCGGTGTTCATTTGCGATGAATGCATCGACCTGTGCAACGAAATCATTCGCGACGAACTCCCCAACACCGAAATCACGCAGGACGGTCGGGGTGATTTGCCCACCCCCCTGGACATCAAGAACAACCTCGATGGCTACGTGATCGGCCAGGAAGTGGCCAAGCGAACGCTGTCCGTGGCGGTGTACAACCATTACAAGCGTTTGCGGTATCAGGAAAAATCCAAGCGCGATGATGTCGAACTCTCCAAAAGCAATATTCTTCTGATCGGTCCCACGGGCTCCGGCAAGACCCTGCTGGCCCAGTCGCTCGCACGCATGCTCGACGTGCCCTTTGTGATGGCGGATGCCACCACGCTCACCGAAGCCGGTTATGTGGGCGAGGACGTCGAGAACATCATTCAAAAGCTCCTGCAAAGTTGCGATTACGATGTGGAGCGTGCCCAGCGGGGCATCGTCTACATCGACGAAATCGACAAGATCTCCCGCAAGTCGGACAACCCCTCCATCACGCGTGATGTGTCGGGGGAGGGCGTACAGCAAGCACTGCTGAAGCTGATCGAAGGCACGATGGCCAGCATTCCCCCGCAAGGCGGACGCAAGCACCCCAACCAGGATTTCCTGCAGGTGGATACCACCAACATCCTGTTCATCTGCGGTGGCGCGTTCGCCGGCCTGGAGAAGGTCATCGAGGCGCGCACCGAATCCTCGGGTATCGGCTTTGGGGCGTCGGTGCGCAGCAAGCAGCAGCGCAGCCTGACCGAGGTGTTTGGCGAGGTGGAACCGGAAGACCTGATCAAGTTCGGCCTGATCCCCGAACTCGTGGGCCGACTCCCGGTGGTGGCCACCCTGGCCGAACTCAGCGAGGATGCGCTGGTGCAAATCCTCACCGAGCCGCGCAATGCCGTGGTCAAGCAGTTTTCCAAATTGCTCGCCATGGAAGGCGTGGATCTGGAGATTCGTCCGGCTGCTTTGCGGGCCATCGCACGCAAAGCACTGGCCCGCAAGACCGGGGCCCGGGGCTTGCGGTCTATCCTTGAACTGTCCCTGATCGACACCATGTTTGATCTGCCCAGCGACACCAATGTCGAGCGGGTGGTGGTTGACGAATCGACCATTGACGAAAGCAAACCCCCTTTGTTGGTTTACCGCGAGGCGGCCAAGAAAGCCTGATGTTCCCAGGGGCCACGATCTTCATGGCCCCGTTTTGAAGGAAGGTTGACCATGTCTGGACAATCCCCGCTGCCCTCAGATCCCATCGATCTGCCTTTGCTGCCACTGCGCGATGTGGTGGTCTTCCCCCACATGGTCATTCCGCTCTTTGTGGGTCGTCCCAAGAGCATCAAGGCCCTGGAAGCCTCCATGGCGGCCGAGCGGCGCATCATGCTGGTGGCACAAAAAGCGGCCGCCAAGGATGAGCCCGCTGTCACCGACATGTTTGATGTGGGGTGCATGGCCACCATCCTGCAAATGCTGAAATTGCCCGACGGCACGGTGAAGGTGTTGGTCGAAGGCCAGCAACGTGCACACGTCAACAAGATCGTGGATGGTGAAGACCACTTCAACGCCACCATCACCCCCATGTCGCCGGTCGTTGACCCGGCCAGCGACACCGAGATCGAGGCCTTGCGCCGCGCGGTGATGCAGCAGTTTGACCAGTACGTCAAACTCAACAAGAAAATCCCGCCCGAGATCCTCACCTCGATCTCCAGCATCGATGACGCCGGCCGTCTGGCCGACACCATCGCCGCCCATTTGCCGATCAAACTCGAGAACAAGCAAGTTGTGCTCGACCTGATCGAGGTCAAACCGCGCCTGGAAAACCTGTTCGAACAGATCGAACGCGAGGTGGACATTCTCAATGTCGACAAGCGCATCCGCGGGCGTGTCAAGCGCCAGATGGAAAAGAACCAGCGCGACTTCTACCTCAACGAACAGGTCAAGGCCATCCAGAAGGAACTGGGCGAGGGTGAAGAGGGTGCGGACATCGAAGAGATCGAGAAAAAGATCAAGCTGGCCAAGATGCCGGCCGATGCGCGCAAGAAGGCCGAGGGCGAACTCAAGAAACTCAAGCTCATGTCACCCATGTCGGCCGAGGCCACGGTGGTGCGCAACTACATCGACGTGCTGGTGGGCCTGCCCTGGAGCAAGCGCACCAAGATCAAGCATGACCTGGGCAATGCCGAGGACGTGTTGAACGAAGACCACTACGGACTGGAGAAGGTCAAGGACCGTATTCTCGAGTATTTGGCGGTGCAGCAACGTGTCGACAAGGTGAAGGCGCCCATCCTGTGTCTGGTGGGCCCCCCGGGTGTGGGCAAGACCTCGCTGGGGCAGTCCATCGCCAAGGCCACGGGGCGCAAGTATGTGCGCATGGCGCTGGGTGGCATGCGTGACGAGGCTGAAATTCGCGGCCACCGTCGCACCTACATCGGCGCCTTGCCTGGCAAGGTGCTGCAGAACCTCACCAAGGTGAACACGCGTAACCCGCTGTTCCTGCTGGATGAGATCGACAAGCTGGGCAGTGATTTCCGCGGCGACCCGTCCAGCGCCTTGCTGGAGGTGCTCGACCCTGAACAGAACCACACGTTCAACGACCACTATGTCGAGGTGGATTTCGACCTGAGCGATGTGATGTTTGTCGCGACTTCCAACTCGATGAACATCCCGCCCGCGTTGCTCGACCGCATGGAAGTGATTCGCCTGTCGGGTTACACCGAGGACGAGAAAACCCACATCGCCATGCGTTATCTGCTGCCCAAGCAGATGAAGAACAATGGCGTCAAGGAAGAGGAACTGCTGGTGGAAGAGGGCGCCATTCGCGACATGGTGCGCTACTACACGCGTGAAGCCGGGGTGCGCTCGCTCGAGCGCGAACTCTCCAAGGTCTGCCGCAAGGTCGTCAAGGCGTTGCTGCTCAAGCAGATGCATCCGCAGGTGCGCGTCACCGCCGACAACCTGCACGATTTCCTGGGTGTTCGCAAATACACCTACGGGCGTGCCGAGCAGCAGAACCAGGTGGGACAGGTGGTGGGGCTGGCCTGGACCGAGGTGGGTGGCGATCTGCTGACCATCGAGGCCGCCGTCACACCGGGCAAGGGGACTTTCACACGCACCGGCTCACTCGGCGATGTGATGAAGGAGTCCGTGGAGGCCGCCCGCACCGTGGTGCGCAGCCGCTCACGCCGCCTGGGCATTGCCGATGAGGTGTTCGAGAAAAAGGACATCCACATCCACGTGCCCGATGGCGCCACGCCCAAGGACGGCCCCAGTGCCGGTGCGGCGATGGTGACCGCCATTGTGTCCACCTTGACCGGCATTCCGGTGCGAGCTGATGTGGCCATGACCGGCGAGATTACCTTGCGTGGCGAAGTCACCGCCATCGGTGGTCTGAAGGAAAAGCTGCTGGCCGCCTTGCGTGGCGGTATCAAGACCGTGATGATTCCCGAAGAGAACGTCAAAGACCTGCAGGACATTCCCGAGAACGTCAAAAACGGTCTGGAGATTGTGCCGGTCAAATGGGTGGACAAGGTGCTGGAAGTTGCGCTGGAGAAGTTGCCCACGCCCTTGCCGGACGAACCGCCTGCGGTGGCGGCACCGGCCGATGGCACACAGACGGCAGCGGCTTCGGTGAAGCACTGAACCCGACCTCTCGGGCGTTGGCGTTCAAAGGCCTCGGTGATCCGAGGCCTTTGTCATTGCCCTCAACTACTCGCTGGTCACCCTGATTTTGGCGGCGGCTGCCCGCGCTCGCGCCAGTGCATAGGGCCCGTGCGCCAGGGCCACGGCCATGCGTCGATAGGGGCGGGTGGTGGGCTTGCCAAACAGCCGCACATCCACGCCAGGTTCTGACAACGCCGCCTCAACGCCCTCAAATCGGGGGTGCGTTCCTTCCTTGTCAGCCAGCACCACGGCACTGGCTCCTTCTACGCTGTGAATGAGCGGAATCGGCAATCCCAGGATCGCACGGGCATGCAGATCAAACTCGCTCAGGTTCTGACTGATCAGCGTCACCATGCCGGTGTCGTGCGGGCGAGGGCTCAGCTCGCTGAAGATCACTTCGTCCCGTGTGACAAAAAACTCGACGCCAAAAATACCGGCCCCACCCAGGTCGGTGGTGACCTTGCGCGCCATCTCCTGGGCGGCACTGAGGTGCTCGGCTGTCATGGCTTGGGGTTGCCAACTGTACTGATAGTCGCCGCGTTCTTGCACATGGCCGATGGGGTCGCAGAACAAGGTCTCGCCATTCTGCTGGCGAATCGTGAGGAGCGTGATTTCATACTGGAAATCGATGAACTCTTCCACGATGACCTTTTGCCGATCCCCGCGCATGCCCTGGCAGGCGTATTGCCAACTGGCGTCGATGTCAGCGGCGGTGCGCGCCACGCTTTGCCCTTTGCCGGAGGAGCTCATCACCGGCTTGATCACCACCGGGAAACCAATGTCCTGGGATCGTGCCAGGAGTTCAGCGGCCGATTCGGCGTAACTGAACCGTGCGGTCCGCACCCCCAGACCCACGGCCACATCGCGGATGCGGTCACGGTTCATGGTGAGGTTGGCGGCGCGGGCGCTGGGAATGACGCGGTAGCCGGCTTGCTCCACCTCGAGCAGCACCTCGGTTCGGATGGCCTCGATCTCGGGCACGATGAGGTCCGGCTTCACGGCGTCGATGGTCTCGCGCAGGGGCTTGGCGTCCAGCATGTTGAAGACGCGCGACTCATCGGCCACCTGCATCGCAGGCGCTGCGGCATAGTGATCACAGGCCACAACATAACAACCCAGCCGCTTGCAGCTGATCACGAATTCTTTTCCAAGCTCGCCGGAGCCCAGCAACAGTATCTTTTTCAAAGGAACCTCGGTGGTGGTGAGCCCTGATTATTTTTCAAAGGGCAACCCGGGTTGTATACGAGTCGGCCTGTGGAGACCACTTTTTTGAGGGGTTTTGAAAATCGTCTGAAATTGCGTTACAATGCTTTTCTCACGCGGGAATAGCTCAGTTGGTAGAGCGCAACCTTGCCAAGGTTGAGGTCGCGA
>CALBSC010000022.1 GCA_937927685.1 uncultured Burkholderiales bacterium
ATATCCAGCGCTTCCACCCAAGCCAGTTTTTCGTCATCGAATAGCGATCCGTTGGTCACGATCGACAACTGGGCATTGGGGTAGCGGCGTTTGACTTCCTCCCCCAAGGGCTTGAGCAATTTCCAGTAAACAAAGGGTTCTCCACCCCAAAACTCGATCTTGACGCCAGCACCCCGGCCATCCTCTCCTCCAGCAAACCACACCTCGAGTTGCCGCATGAAAGGCTGGACATCGTCAGGGTGCCCGTCAAGGTCATGGGGCTGGTGCGCCTGTGAGCAGTATTGGCAGGCGTAATTGCATTTGAGCCCCAGCTGCAGTTTGAGGTGGCGAATGGCCCTTGATTTGCCGGCCGGACTGGAGGGGTGATGCAAATGCCAGAAAGGCTGCCACTGCATGCCCTCCTGGCGAGCAAATGCCTGTGGCAATGGCAAAGGCTCCCCACTGTCTTTCCAGACCAGGCTGGAGTCCTCAGCGTTGTAGACGGCCTGTCGCTCAAACCCATTCTTGCCATTGAGGGTGAGTGTGAATTTCATGAAAATGATTCCTCGAATGCGATGGGATATGCCTCTCGGCAAACCTGTGCCGGATCAGAACCCGGCATCATTTGGATGTTGAAGACATGACGGCCAGAAGACTTGCCGTCGGGATTTGTGACCAAAACAGTCATGCGCAGGTTGCTGTTGTCCACCCGGACCACATCCACCTCATAACCTGGGCGGGTTTGTAAATTCAAAGACAAGATGCTTCTCCTTTGAGCTCGGTGTACAGATCGCTGTAGTTATGAGAGGCGACCCGAAGGGTCACTACCAGAAGGGTTCGCTCACCCTGGGCATTGAAGGGGTTGGTTTCATGCCAGATGCGCGATGGATGCAGGACCACAAGACCAGGAAAGGTTTCTATGTAGCGAACCTTCTCCCAAAATGGAAACCCCGCCATCGGGCGGGGGTCCTGCAAGATAAGTTCACCGTCACCGACGGTCCAGCTGCGTTGTTCCGGTGGACTTCGTCCTTGCCCGCAGTCCAGATAAAGACACAGGACATGGTCACATGTGTGGTGGTAGTGCGGCTGAGCCCGCATGCCAGGCTGGTAATGCACAGGGATGCATCGAGCCTCGATTTTTAGATCCCGGGCATTGCGCACACCATGTGCTTCGAGCAGGTAGTTGCGGTAGGTACTCTCCACCCAGAGCTTCCATGGATGCCAGACTGTAGGTGCATGCGCCTCATGATGGGCATGAAACAGATTGAGCTGGACCCTCAGCCTGACATCCACATCAGGCAAGCCGTGCACGGGTGGATGGGTCTGATGGTCATGAAATCTTTCGACCGTGTAGCGCCGAAGTTCTTCCATTTCAGACTGAATCCAAGGCGCTGTGTCCTTGAGCACTGGCGTTGGCCAGAGGTATTCGATCATGGCGCCACCTCCGAACCAAACGCCACCGCGATGCGCAAGGCGTTGCAATAGCGGGAGATCGGACGGGCAGCATGGCGCATGCAGCCATTGATTTGCACCATCCGATTGGGTTTGACCATGGCTGCCGCCTGGATTTCACCCAGATCGTCCAACACCACCAAATCCCCTCCCCAATCCGCACTCCACTCGGCTACCGGGTACCAGATCAAGGATCTTGCCGTGTCCTGAAACTCAGTTGGGAAGTCCCTGTGGAGCGAAGCCTCATCTCCGAACGCTTGCACATTGACCCACAGGCGCGTGATCTCTGCGTTGGGAAAGAACTGCTCTTTGACCTGCAGGGCCACTCGGGCCAGTGGTCCACCCTGGGCCACAAACGCATCAAAAGTATGTTCTGGCTGCCATGCACCTGCGTCATAGTGGTGGTTGTGCTTTCCTGGCAGCACAAAATTTCGGTGCCAAAACACCCCAGGGGCCTTGGCATGCGCTTTCCAGCCAAACACCAGGTTCTGGCTCAACAGCCACTGGCGGCATTCAGCGGTCAGCTCGGGCTCAATCAAACCGTCAACGATTTGCATGGGCTTGTCCCTCCAATGCCTGAACCCGGAACTCAAAATGGACTTCCACACTCGGCCGGGTACCGTTGTAGGGGTGGGAATGGTGTGCCAGATAGCTCGGAAAAATCACCAGCAGGCCAGGGTACGGATGGATGATTTCCGAACGCCAACCCTCCCACGGCAATTTGCGGCTGCCGTAAGCACCACTGGGATTGACCAGCACAAAAGCGCCGGAGTAGTCCTGGCGAGAAGGATCTGGCTGAGCATTGCCGTCAATCCAATACACGGCCGAAAGATCGGTGTCTTCGGCATGCAGCGGGATGAACTGGCCAGGCTGCGTGATGACCTCCCGGGCGGTTTGCCACACGGGCTCACACTGGTAGGCATGCCCAATGGCTTCACGAACCTGATTGACCAAGGGTCTGAAGACGTCACAGCAGCTTTCATGATCGATCAGGGACTGACGGCTTTTGCGCGCCCAAGGCTGCCCATCCCGATTGAGCCGCTGATGAAAATCCATTGCCCCTTTGAGCATCTGATCACGCAGGGCATCCTCGAAACTCAGTTGTCGTTGGTAGACCCGAGCAGAAAACAGTTCGCGAATCATGAAAGGACCACCTGAGCATCGGCGCAGCCGGGGTAGAACTTGAAGCCCGCTTTCAATCGGACGGTGTCGCCAGCTTGAAGCCCCAAGGTCATGACGGTGGCTGTGGTCATCCCGCCCTGCGTTCGGCGTCGGCTGACGGGCAGATAACCATTGACCGACTCAAAGTGAATCTCTGCATCACGGTTGCTGGAATTGCCCAAGCCGTCGAGCATCTGCACAGTGAATTCGGCCGGGTCTCCCGCTATGACATTTGCGGGGGCAATCACCCGCAAGTCTGGGAACTCCATTTCCCTTACCTGAGCAGATGACTGGTAATCGGTGTGCTCCACATCCATGGAAGCCACACCTTCAACCAGACATCCTCCAAGCGTGGGATGAAGGTTCACCGTCACGAAGCATTCATCAAAGCTGCTGTCCGCAAAGGGCACGTTAAATCCGGTCAGGAAGTTCCCGTTCCAGACATGCCCCGAGGCTTCTGGCGCTGTGAAACGCGTAGACAGGGTGTAGACATACAAGGGCAACGGGTCGATGAGCCGTTTTTCTGCCCAGCGGTAACCGGTCATGAAGGACTGTCGGTCGGACCACCCACGGTTGTTTCTCAGCTCACGATAGGCAAACAACTGCTCGGCAACCACCTGGTAAGTCACCCCCTCCACAGAGAAGTCAGAAGGCTGATCACTATCCGGACGGTGTCGCAAGCCAAAGCGCATGAGCACCTGCTCAGCCGTCTGGTCCACTTTGAGATGAATGGCGTAATCCAGCGCAGTCGAGAGCTTGCCCGCGCGCACAAGAAAGACTTTCATAGTGATCTTTCAGCAGCAACCGCAGCAGGCACAGTTGCAATTGCAGTTTGTTCGGCAATTGAAGGCGGTGTTGCCGCAGTTGCAGTTGGTGTAGCTGCCACAGTTGCAGTTGCAATTGCAGGCTCGGTACCAGCGGTGGTACTCGCCACCACCAATCTCGTCTTGGGCCAGGTAATAGCCGTCGTAGTTGTAGCCCGTGCTGGGCACGGCGTTGTAGGCGTAGGTCGTTCCCCCCGCACCGTCGTATTGGGCCGAGTTGGCGCAGTAGTTAAATCCCAGCCCCCAGGTCCACCAGCTGGTATTGGAGGGTTTCCAGTACGTATTGCCTGCGCAGTTGCCGGTCGGCAAGATGCCATTGCAGTTGCCCGCCAAGTCGTCGTAGTACTGGTTGCTGCGCCCCATCTCGCCAATGTCCTGTCCATCGTTCATGCGATAGCCAGTGTTGCGAGCGTTGTCCGCCGCACCAGACTGCGACGAGTAAATCACTGCGCCAGTACCCATGTACAGATGACCTGTCATCGTGTCACCGGCTTTGGCCAATCGACTGGACAAATCGATCGGTACGGTGGCATTGCCAGTGGCATCTGGGGTGTTGCCGTTGACTGAACGCACAAAGACTGTGGAGTCATAGCCGTCGAGCTTGTCGGCGTCGGCGGCCTTCGCCGTGATGCCCAGGTATGCCGTGTTGTGGTTGTGACCCAGCGCCGCATATGCGGCATCGTGGTTGTGACCACTCAGTGCAAATCCGGTGGAGTCAATACCGTCCAGCAGATCAGCATTGGCCACCTTGCCCAACGTGGCCGACAGGTCAATGACCATCTTCCACGTGACAGGACTGACCACTGTGAGGATGTAGAGCTTTTGCTCATCGGTCCTGAAACACGGCATACCCTGCTGCAGATTCACCGTCGGGAACGCCGTACCACTGGAGAGCGACAGCGCCGTCTTGTCGTTGTTCAGAATCTGAGACAGCGAGTCCGAGAGCGTCGTGCTGGATGGGATTTCGGTGTAGTTTTGCATTCAGTAACCTTTCAATATCCCTGTGCAATCCAAGAGATGGCTCCCGTTACGCGGGCGCCAGAGGTGTTTTCCAAAACAGCGGTGAAGCCTGCGGTGGTGACCGATCCAAGGATTCGAGGAATGGCCACGGTGGTACCGCCCTTGAAGGTCAGCGTGACCTCCGGCGAGACCCGGAAAGTCCGCACAAAAACGACCGCTACGCCACTGGACGCGGTGACCACCTGCGCCGTGCCTCGATCGAACACATCGGGCACGTCCACAGTTACCCGCAGGCCATCGATGTAGCCTCGGTCTGCGTTGCTGGAAGTCAGGATCGCCCTGAAAAGCGCACGCTGGTAGGTGTAGTCGCCCTGGATGAAGTCCCGGAAATTGGTGTACCCGGGGGGATGACCAGACTCCAGAATGTCCATGAAGTCCTGCTCGGTGATCTCGGTGTTGGCAACGATCATGTCGCTGATCACCCCATTGGCCCGGCGCCGGTACTGCTCGGCCAGACTAAAGGCCTCGCTGAGCTTCAAAGTCTGTGCGCGCCTGATCGCCTCGCCAATGGCAAAGCCTTCGTTGATGGCACGACGGTACGCGACCGTTCGGCCCAGCGCCTCGGCCAGACTGAAGGCCTCGGAGATTTGCTTAACCTGCGACTTGACCAGTGCATCGCTCAGCCTGAAGTTTTCAGCCTGAGGTTTGGTCAGCCCTTTGGAAGGCTTCTCGGTAAAGCTCAGGCTCTCGGAAACCCTGAGGATGAAAGCGATGAGGTCCGTATAGGTCTCAGCCAGCGCCAGCGTCTCGTATTTGCGCAAGACCAACTGCCGCGCCAGTCCCTCTCCCACCTGAAACGCCTCGAAGACGGCTTTGGTGCCCGAGCGTGCGTATTTTTCCGTGAACGTCAGGGACTCAACGAAACGCAGCACAAAGGCAATCAGGTCGGTGTAGGTCTCCACAAAGTTCAGGTTCTCGTACTTGTTGAGTGCCAAAGCCCGGCTGGATTTATCAGAGAAGGTCAGGCTCTCGGAATTGCTCTTGATGCCCAATTTCTGAACCAACTCGGCAAAACTCAGGTCAGTGGCCACGCTCAGGGCGTAGACCGCCGGGTAGGCCGTTGTCCAGTTCTTGCCTGCCGTAGCGCTGCTCCAGGCAAACTTGCCGGAAGTCCAGGTGTAGTTGGCCCCCGGCGAGCTGGAGACGTTGACGGTCTCGGCCATATCAGGTGACCGATCAACTCATGGTGAAGGTGAAAACAGCCGTCAGGCTGTCGTCCACGCCTTTGTTCACCACCGGGAAAACAACCCGATCGAACATGGCGCCAGCCGAGGCTGCATTGAACACGCCTGCCTCGGTGAGCGCACCAGTGGCATCACCCGCTGGATAACTGGCTGTGAAAGTGAACACCTTGGTGCCAGCCGTGTGGGCATACGTGGCCGCATTGCGCTTGATTTCGGTGACCAGGGCAGTCTGAGTGGCAGCAGCGGCCGTGGAGCCAGTGCCCACCGCAATCCAGCCCATGACACCGGGGCGGCTGGCCGAATTGCCAATGGCATCGGCCACGAAGTCAAAGCCGCCATTGACGATGATGTTGTCTTTGTGCACCACCTCGACTTCGCCCGTGGGCTTGGCCAGCAGCAGCGTGATTGAGCCTTTGATGCTCATGCCTTCTTCAATCATGGAGTTTTCCGTTTCTTTAAACAAAACGGGCGCTGCACCTATCAATGCAACGCCCGGCGTGGTGGTGATGAGGGTTCTGGGTTTACGTTCAATACAGCCTGAGGACCGTGTATCCGGCAGTGGGTTGTAAAGGGCTGTTTGCGCTTTGCACATCGCCGCCCATCTTTCCGACAAAGAGCCTGCGTTCAGTGGCCGTCTGACACACACCAACGCAAATTCGGTCGCTGACGCTAACGGGGTATGGCACGACGATTCGGTTGAACAGGTGGTCTTCCAGAAAGAAGCTGCCTGCCGCCGCATCGAAGCCCACAAGCAGGCTCACCCCTGCACCAGATGCTGTCCAGATGACCGAGGTGGTGATTTGGTTCGGGATGAACCAAAAGCTCACATGGAACACCCCCGGGATGCTCACGCCCCAGGAAACCCGAGTCGTGTCCTTGATGAGTACCCCACTGCCGTACCGCCCGTCGCCATAGCTCACGCCCACGGCCTCCCCACTGGCGGGGCTGCCGTACCCTGCCAGCGCACCATTGAGGCGCCAGCCGTACAGCTCTCCGGCCTGCAATGCATCTTCGCGCGCCATCTGAAACCTCGCTTCGATGCTTTTGAGCGCACCGTCATAAGTCCATTGCCGGTTGGCGGCATTGCTGCTCCAGACATAGTTCGCTGTCGACCAGGTTTCTCGATCGTCCAGCGTGGCCCCGATGCTGGCCAGCAGGGTGTTTTGTGCCCGGTAGCTGGTGGGCAGATTCACCTCGAACAAGTATTCGGACTGCGCTACGCCACTGTCCATGCGCAGCACATCCAGGCTGTTGACCGACTCGACCGATGCGAAATGCTTAACCCCTGGAAACCGGGTGGCCTGTGCATCGATGGTGACCAGCAGGTTGGCGTTCTGGGGCTGAGCCACCACCGTCGAGACGAAGGTGGCCTCGTCCGAATAGATGCCCGGCGAGGCGATTGCCTTGATCCAGAAATTACGCTCACCGTCAAAGCCCGAAGGCAATGTGAAGCTGCTGGACTTGACCTCTGCAATGAAGATTGAGGTGTCCCAGGCCGTGCCTTCTCGCAGCTCATAGGCCACCACCTCCGGCTCAGGATTGGGCAGCCAACGAAACTCCAGCCGGTTGGCCGACTGGACCACATC